>CALVEZ010000028.1 GCA_944326695.1 Candidatus Bilophila faecipullorum
TTTTATAACATAGGCAAAGCTTTAAGCTTTTAAGAACCTCCCGCCTAGCGGGAGGTTTTCTTTCCATACAAAAAAGCGCCCGGGACATGTCCTCGGGCGCTCGTATCAGGGCTTTAGACCGTTAATTCCAGGCGGGCTTACCACAAGCCTTCAAATAGGCATTGATGGTTTCCTTCCCTCCCACAAAGTCGGCCATTTCCGGCCATACCTTTTCAAGGGCCGCCTTCTTCCAAGCATCTTCGTCCTCCAGTTCGGACACCTGCAGCCCCTGCGCTATAAGCTCCTGTTTGGCAGCGTTGGCTTGCTCTATCTGATACTTGAGGACTTCTTCCTGCGCGTACTGTCCCGCTTCGATCACCAGCTTTTGCAGCTCGGGCTTCAGCTTGCGGAACACGCGCTCGCTGATGACCAGGGGTTGCAACTGATAGGTATAATGCACTTCAGTCAAATACTTCTGGTTGGCTTCATTGAATTTATTGGCTTTGAAGCCGATGTAGCCGTAACACTGGCCGTCGACCACGCCCTGCTGAAGGGCCGTAAAGGTTTCGGACCAAGAAATGGGGGTCGGGCTGCCGCCGAAGGCTTTGTAGGCGGCGATCAGTACAGCGCTTTGCGGGACTCGGAATTTCAGCCCCGCCATATCAGCCATTTTGGTGATGGGGCGCTTGGAATTGGAAATATACCGGAAATCGGTATACGTCCACGTCAGGATGCGGAAGCCCGACTTCGTGGCGTAGGTATTCAGCAGTTCCGCCGCAGCCCCGTTTGTTCCCGTCACCACTTCATCAAGATTGGAGAAAAGATAGGGCAAGGTCAAGAGACCCAAACGCTTTTCAAAAGGCACAAGATTGGCAATCCCGGCTATGGCCAGAGGCAAGGTACCCTTCTGAACGTTGCGCAGACACTCACTTTCGTCGCCAAGCGCCCCGCTGTAGAAACAGACGATCTCGACATCGCCTTTCGTTTTTTCCTCTATATATTTTTTGAAGGACTTCCCGACTACGCCCATTTCGGAGTCTTCAGGATCACCCGCCGCCACTTTCAAGGTCAAAGAGGGGGCCGCGGTTGCGCAACCCATCCAGAGAAAAAGAGCCATCAGCACCAAAGGAAACATTTTTTGCAGCTTCATACGCTCCTCACATTTCAACAGGTTAAATAGAAAAGATTTTTCTTCTCCAGCCCTTCCCTATTAATATATCACCTCCATTGCTTGTTTTTCAAAGTTATTGAAATTACTTACTATATTTCAAATAATTACATTAAGTAGTAGTACGAAAATTATTTTTTCCATTAATTACAATGTATAATCGTAAAATGAATGGTTAATCATATTTTTATTTTTTCCATGCACGCTCAAAAGGATAACAATGTGTATTTTACTTACCGTATTTTATGAATATTTTTGTTTTCATAAAATATTCAATAATTACAATATAAAAATGTAACTATTTCATTTTATTTGTATAAATGATGTATTAGATATATCACTAAAATATAAGATTTGTCCAGTTCCAATTTGCCACCTTCAATGGGTGTACACAGGCATTTTCAAGAATTCCCCCTACCCGTGCCAGCCGAAAAAATTGTTTAATATCGATATATAAGGGAATAACCAGAAGACATAATCCTAAGATATTTCTCTGTGATTTTTTTCTTTTTATGATATTTCTCGCCATAAAAAAGGCCCGGCGGCGACATGCCTTGGGCCTCTCTGTTTACATTTTATCATCAATAATTATACTCTCTTATACCAATCACCTCAAAAGAAAACCTATCAAAAAATTCGTCTTAACTTTTATAGTATATCAGATATGAAAATCTTTACTCTCTCTTCCGAGACACGGATCGGGGCTCCCCCCCCCAGAAAGACAAGGTGTGTAAATTCATTTGGAGTGAGACTGGATATCCCAATCCAAAGTCTCTTCTTTTCTTTGGTGGTATAACTGTTCCCTGTAGAATAGCTGCTATTCGGCTCTATTTTACATAATTCCCACCCATTAGAATATCTAAAACTCCTATGTAAAAGCTTTTTCAGCATTTTTAAAATGTACTGTTATGACTATCTCGACTTTACGGTAGACTAATAGATAAGAGTAAGGACCAAAATATTTATTATACTGCTACAGATGACATTGTTTTATATGCATTATAGTGCTCATAATGAGGGAAATAGAGATTTTTCAAAACATGTTTTTCTTTTAACGTAAACAAAAAAAGGCTTAGATTGAAGGGAGAGCCCGTGTTATATCGTGGGGTCTGAAACATAAAAAGGAAAAAGAGTTAAATTTAAAATATCCTGACGAGATACAAAGTTTTTTTTCGAGCCTGAGAGAGCCAGGCATAGTATCTCACAAAGAAATTGCATTTGGCAATAACCAGTTAAAATAAATCATGTTTTATCTAGACAACCCCCCTCTTTTTTGCTAATACCTCCCTCTGGTATTATATATAGCGTTCCTTGCTGTATATGCTCTTTAGGAATGGGAGTATTCTTTATTCACCTTCATCCTGTATCAGTGATACCCACGTAATCTGAGGAGGATTCATGACTAGCGGCCATAAGAAACCATCCTTTCCTTTTGCCATCACCTGCCTGTTGCTGATCATCGGCCTCATCGCAGGCGGCATCATGTTTTTCAAACTTCAACTGGCGCTCCTTATGATGAGCGGCTGGGTCGTTTGCGCCATCATGGGCAAATTTCTCGGCTATACCTATGAAGACCTGGAAGCGGGCGCCTTCGAGCTTATCCAGAAGGCTATGGGCGCCTGCATCATCCTCGTATGCGTAGGGGCGCTTATCGGAGCCTGGATATCCGCCGGCACCGTACCGGTTATGATCTATGCGGGTCTTAAAATCATCTCTCCCAGCATCTTTCTGGTGACGAGCCTCATCGTTTGTTCACTCACCTCCATCTTTACCGGGACGTCATGGGGGACTATCGGAACGGTCGGCGTCGCGCTTATGGGCATCGGGGCGGGCCTTGGTTTTGATCCCGGCATGACGGCGGCCACCATCATCTGCGGCTCCTTCTTCGGCGACAAGATGTCGCCTCTTTCCGATACCACCAACATGGCCGCCGCCGTCACCGGCACCCCGCTCTTCCGCCACATCCGCCATATGTGGTTTACCATTACCCCGGCCTATGTCGTTACGTTCATTATCTACCTTTTCATCGGCTTCAAGCAGACTCCCGAGGCTATGGCCCCGGACCAGATCAACGCTATCCTCGACGGCCTCTCCCAGCACTTCAATCTGGGCGTCGGAGCCGTCATTCCCATGCTGCTCGTACTGGTCATGCTGCTCAAGCGCTGCAGCCCCATCCTTTCCATCATAGCGGGGGCCCTGTGCGGCGTGATCGTGGCCGTGCTCTGTAACGGCATAGAAGTGACGGCCGCTTTCAATTCCATGTGGGGTGGCTTCAAGGGAGATTTCACGGATGCGCCCATGCTGGCCAAACTGCTGAATCGCGGCGGCGTCACCAGTATGCTCAACATCATGTGCCTCGTTGTGCTTGCCTGTGGGCTCGGCGGTATGCTTCGCCGCATGGGAGTCATCGACGTGGCTCTGGAACCGCTGGCGAAATGGGCCAACAGCGGCTTCAAGCTGGTCCTTTCCACCCTTATCGTCGGTTATGGCACCCTGATGCTCACTGCTGCCATCTACTTCAGCATCGTCATGACCGGTACGCTCATGGCTCCGGTGTTCCGGCGTCAGGGCTTCCGTTCGGAGAACTGCTCGCGCGTTGTGGAAGACGCCAGTACCCTTGGAGGCCCCCTCGTTCCTTGGGCCAACAACGCCCTTTTCCCGATGGCGACACTGGGCGTGGCCTATCTGGACTATATCCCCTATGTCTACCTGCTCTTCCTCACGCCCTGCTTCTCGCTGCTGTACGGCTTGTTCAACATCACCATGACGCGCCTGAGCCCCGAAGAAGTAGAAGAGGAAAAGAAAGAACGCGAAGGCCTTGCCGCCTGATTGCTCTCAACCGCACGAGGACAGCATGAATATAGCCATTATAAGGAATGCCGACATCTATTCCCCGGAAAGACGGGGAAAAGGCAACATCCTCATCATTAATGATAAAATCGCCGCGCTGGGGCCGGACGTGGAACTCCCGTCGTGGGCGTGCGATCCCATCGAAGTGGACGCCAAAGGACAAATGGCGACCCCCGGCCTCATAGACGGACATGTCCATATCACGGGGGGCGGCGGCGAAGCCGGTTTCCACACGCAGGTACCGCCTCTTCCCCTTTCCGTACCCGTCACGGGAGGCGTCACAACCATAGGCGGCCTGCTCGGTACGGACGGCATCACCCGTCATGTGGACAATGTGCTGGCCAAGGCGTATTCGCTGGAAGAAGAAGGGCTTTCCACCTTCATTATGACCGGAGGCTATCCTTTGCCTTCACCGACGCTGACAGGTTCGGTGCAACGCGATTTCGCGTACGTCCCCAAAGTGCGCGGCGCCAAGGTAGCCATTGCCGATCATCGCGTCGCCCCGGTCAGCACGCAGCAGTTGGCGGCCCTCGCCACGGATGCCCGTGTGGGCGGCATGCTGCGCGGCATTGTGGGGATGCTCGTTATTCACATCGGCGCGTCGGCGGAGGGTCTCTCGCGTATCTTTGAAGTGCTGGATCACTGTCCCTATCTGGGGCGGCACCTGATCGCTACCCACATCAACCGCTCTCCCCTCGCCTTCACCCAATCCGAAGAGCTGGCCTCAAGAGGCGGCTTCATGGACATTTCCTCCGGCCTCAACGCCCAGACCCTTGGACCGGATTGTCTCAAACCCTCGGCGGCCATCGCCCGGGCCATAAAGGATGGCGTCCCTGTGGAACACATCCTCATGAGTTCCGACGGCTACGGAAGCGCCGCCCGTTACGACGACAACGGCAATGTGGATGGCCTCGTCGCCTCCGATCTCCACACCCTGGCCGAGGAATTCCGCGATTTGGTATTGACCGAAAACATAGCTGTGGAAACGGCCTTGTTGCCGATCACCCGGAACGTAGCCAAGGCCTTCTCTCTGCATCCTGCCAAAGGCGAACTCGCCCCCGGCAGTGATGCCGACATCCTCATCTGGGACCAGGATTTGCGCCCGCACAGCCTGTTCGCACGCGGCGCGCTGCTGCTGCGTGAAGGCAAGCTCCTGCGCAAGGGCACGTTTGAAATGTAAGGTCCCTCGCATCACAAAATGAAAAAGCCCCGCCGGGATGACCCGGAGGGGCTTTGTTTTTCCAAAAAGAAGCATCTGAAGAGCATGACGGTTTCTCACCGTTCTCTCCGCCGCGCCTCCACACTGGCGCAAACAGAATCTCATCTTGATGGGGGGACATTCCCCATCTATCGAAAAGCACCTTACCGCTTAATGGGCAAGGGCGGTCCCTCTTTCCATAGACAACGAGAAGTGTTTTTCTTTCCCCTGACTAAAACGAAGGAAGCAAGTCCCCGATCCACAGCAGCCCCATGACCAGCAAGGCCTGCAAACCCGCCATAACGTCGTCGATCATGACCCCGTATCCGTCAGGGAGCCAGCTTTCCGAGGCATGGACGGGCCACGGCTTCCACATATCGAAGACTCGGAAAAGCAGAAAGGCCAGCCCGATGGTCCCCCAACCGGGCCGAGTGAAAGGCAGAAGGACCAGCCACATGCCCAGCAGTTCATCAATGACGATCTCGCCGGGGTCCTTGCGGCCAAGGAGTTGTTCCCCGCGAGTGGCAGCCATGCCCCCGAGCCAGAAAACAAGGACGAGAACCACGGCCCTCGCCCATAAGGGGAGGGGAAGAAAGAGAAAAGGCGCGAGCAATGCAGCCAAGGCCGATCCACAGGTGCCGGGCATGACCGGTGAAAGCCCCGCAAATCCCAGACGGCAGACCGCCAGAATAAAGGCATCCATCAGGCCCCGCCCTCCTTACGGACCGGGAAACGGCCACAACAAAACTTTTCCCCTTCCGGGCAATAGCGCAACCGTTCGCACTTGGCCCCGGCGACCATGAAGACTTCGGGCAGTACATCCCGGCACAAGGCCAGCATGGCGTCCGCCACATGCCGGATTTCCCATTGTGCACGGCGGCAGCAGCGGTGCTCGAAAAAATTGAGCAGGGAACGGCAATTCATGGTCACCACTATATTGCTCGCCGTGGCTTGCGGCAATACGAAACGGGCGTCCTCATTGGCCTTCGAGCCCGTGCGCCCCGCTACCTCAAGAATGGCCTTGAGCTCGCGGTAGGCGGAGCCGATCTCAGCCATGACGCCTTCAAAACGGGCCAAAGCCTCGGGATGTTTCTTGATTTCGGGTGGGATCACATAGTCGAAATCCGAACCATCAACATAGCGCTGGCTCTGCTGCGAATAGGAGGCGATGCGGTGGCGTACAAGCTGGTGCGTGAGGGCACGCGACACGCCGCTCAGCGCGAAAGTAAAGCTGACGTGTTCCACCGGGCTTGCATGGCCCGATTCCAAAATGGCCGCCACAAACGCGGCCTGTTTTTCTTTGGAAATGTCCCCTGCGAGCAGCCGGGGCCACATATCGGCCACCTGCCCGTCATGATAACATTGCCGGAAGGCGGCGTAGATAAGGGACAGGGGTTCTGGCGTATGGGCAAGCAATTCCACGCGAGGCTGGACGACGGGCATATTTTTCTCCAATTAACCAAGCATATTGAGATGTTTATAGGCTTTTGCCGTCGCCATGCGCCCGCGTGAGGTGCGTTTGAGAAAGCCGCATTGGATGAGGTAGGGCTCGTAAATGTCCTCAATCGTACGTACTTCTTCCGAACAGGCCACCGCCAGCGTCTTGACCCCGACGGGACCGCCCCCGTAGATGTCCACGAGTACGCGCAGAAGCTTGCGGTCCATCTGATCAAGCCCGTTCTCGTCCACATCCATGCGATGAAGGGCGTGCGCGGCCTGCTCCTCGTCCACGACGCCCGATCCGTAAACCGCGGCAAAATCACGCACCCGGCGCAGCAGCCGGTTGGCAATACGCGGCGTCCCGCGCGAACGCCGCCCGATCTCCAGAGCGCCTTTTTCCGTGATCGGCACGCCCAGAATCCGCGCCGAACGCCTAACCACGCGGGACAGCTCTTCGGGCGTGTAAAACTCCAGACGGCTGATAATGCCGAAACGGTCGCGCAGGGGAGAAGACAAAAGGCCAATGCGGGTCGTCGCCCCCACCAGCGTGAAGGGTTCGAGATCGATTTTGACGGTCCGGGCGGCGGGCCCCTGCCCGATGAGCAGATCGAGTTTGTAGTCCTCCAGCGCGGGGTAGAGGATTTCTTCCACCGCGATGGGCATACGGTGGATTTCGTCCACAAAGAGGATGTCGTGTCGCGAGAGGTTGGTCAGGATAGCGGCCAAATCGCCGCTGCGCTCCAGCACCGGACCGGAAGTGCACACAAGATTGACGCCCAGCTCGGCGGCCATAATCTGCGCCAAGGTGGTTTTCCCAAGGCCGGGGTTACCGTAAAAAAGCACATGATCCATAGCCTGACCACGCTCTCGGGCGGCATTAAGGAAAACGCGCAAATTGGCCCGTAATTCCTCTTGGCCGATGAAATCCTCCAGACGGGAGGGCCGGATATTGTCTTCGGACGCCGTTCCGGACTCGGGAGCCGACAGTTCCTTGGCCAAATCCGGGGGAGACGAAAAGGGAGGCATCTTGTTGGGGTCGATCATTATTTCTGCCGTTCGCGGGCAAGGGCTTTCAGAGCCGCACGCAGGGCCTCGCTGACCTCAAGATCAGGTTCCTCGTGCAGGATGTTTTTCAGGACGGGCGCGGCTTCCGCCTCGGCGTATCCCAGCCCTTCAAGGCCGTTCAACGCATCCCGGTAGACACTGCCGGGCACGCCCAACTGGAGGACAGCCGCAGCGGGCATGTCTTCCGTCTTCAATTTGTACTTGAGTTCCAAGAAGATATGCTGGGCACTCTTTTTGCCGATCCCGGAAACCTGCGTCAAGGCCAATA
The DNA here is from genome assembly GCA_944326695.1 of Candidatus Bilophila faecipullorum. Taxonomy (GTDB): domain Bacteria; phylum Desulfobacterota; class Desulfovibrionia; order Desulfovibrionales; family Desulfovibrionaceae; genus Bilophila; species Bilophila faecipullorum. The sequence continues at coordinate 7,969 of CALVEZ010000028.1, forward strand.
CATCGTCCTCGACAACCAGCCGCCGCAGATCGGCGGGTCGGAACGCGGAGAGAATACCGAGAGCGGTACGCGCTCCAACCTTGGAAATGGAAATAAGCACCAGAAACGTCTGCCGTTCGTCCCACGTTTCAAAGCCGTACAATTCCTGCGCGTCCTCGCGCACGATATGGCAGGTATAGAAACGGACAAGGCTCCCGCGTGCGGGCAAGGCGAGCAGCGTCTGCTGCGGCACGAAGACCTCATAGCCGACGCCGCCCTCGGTGACGACGACGCAGGCGTTGGCGCACACTTCCGCCAATCGCCCTTCGATATAGGCAATCATGGGTAGGTTTCTCCCTGTTTGAGCGGCGACGCACGAAGGACGCAGCCAAACGCAGGATAGCCCAAAGCGGACAAAGAGGAAAGAGCGGATTCCCGGACTCAGTTTTCAGGAAACCGCCGACCGTACAAAACCACTTATTTTCAAGAGCTAAGAAGAGAAAGGCATAGCGGAACACCTTTAAGAGGCTTTCCTCACCTTACCACCTTATGGTGAGGCGGTTGAACGACAGGCGGAGGAACGGAGGCCGAACCTAAGGCCCCATCCATCCCTTGGACGGTGCGATCACGGTCAGCGTCCCGTCCTTTCCGCGTGCAAGGCGGCCCCTAATCCGGGACAGACGCCGCAGAGGACTCCCACAGGCACAAGGGCCCGGGAGCATGGAGGCAAGGTCTCCCGTCCGGTAGCGTATGAGCGGCATGGCACGCCGCGTCAGGGTGGTAAAAACCACTTCGCCGGGCGTCCCGTCAGGCACGGGTTCCCCGGAAAATGGATCGATCACTTCCCAGTACAGATCGGCCTCGCGCAGATGATAGCCGTCATGAGACGGGCACTCCACCCCGCCGCCGTAGCCCGTTTCCGTCAGACCATAATGATCAAAGACCGCGCATCCCCAACGCGCGGCAAGCGCGCCGCGTACATCATCCGGCAAAGGTTCGGCGCTGGACAGCACCGCGCGTAAGTTCGGAGGACTTTCCAGTCCCTCCAGCAAACGCCGCAATTGCGAAGGGGCGGCCACAAGGCATTGCGGGCGGTACCGTTCCACTTCCTTCCGGAAAAGCTTGGGGTCCGCCGCCGGATCGCCGGGAATGCCGCGCGCCCCGATGCGCGGCAGGGCTCGGCGCAGCAAATCCGCCACGCCGTCAGGCCGTTCCGCTCCCGGCAAGAGAATGAGCACGCTATCCCCGGCCCGGACCAACACGCTGATGCCGTGGGCAAAAAAATCAAGCGTGCTCTCCAGATCATCCGCAGCAAAGGCCAAACGCTTGGGTATCCCGGTCGTTCCGGAAGTGGAAAGGGTGACGATGCGGGCAATTTCATCCAATGGCACGCAGAGAAAACGTCCGCCATCCCGCTTGATATCCGCCGCCTCGGTTAAGGGAATTTCGGCCACATCGAAAGGCTCGCGGGGCCACATCCCCGTCTCAATCAGGTCGCCCCGCCGTTCAAAAAGGCCGGCCAGCCGCTTCCGGTAAAAGACGCCGTTTCTCCGAACATGGCGCAACACGGCATTGAAACGCGCCAACTGGACACGCAGCACGCTCTGAGGAGTGGCCGCATCAAGCCCACAACGGTGAGCAATCCAGCCGTCCAGAAAAGGAGACATTAAGCGCGTCCCCGGTAAAGTGCGGTGCCGTCAAAAGAGGTCAGGTTGTAAAGACAGAAGGGGATCAAGAGGCCGCCGGGGTTGACCACATGGATGCAACAGCCCTTCACTCGCTCAAGGTCCAAGGTCATGGCGTCCTGAAAAGCCATGCAGGACAGGGTGAAGCGTTGATGTATTCCCGCCGAGGCTAAAAAACGATCAAAATCATCTCCTTCGGCCATATCGGATGGCGAGGGATGCGGCGCTGTCCAATGCCGGACGGCAAAGGCTTTCGCCTTGCGCGCACCCTCGGCGGCGGACGGCGTCCCTCCACAATCACAGGAAGCGGGAGCACCCTCCACCAGTTCAAGCCCCTCCCCGACACGGCGATAGACGGCGCTGAACGAACACAGAGCATTTTCGCAACCGGGCGGATGGAAATCCGTCCAGCGTATCATTCCCTGCGACTGCTCGGCCAGGGCACGGGCTATTTCCGGCAGGGTCACGCGGGGCGCGGCGTCCGAACGCCACGGGCAGCGGCCAAAAGCGGACAAAGGTTGGAAATGGACGCCGCGCACGTGCGGTCCGAGGCGCAACGCCATCTCCACAAGCTTCCACAGCCCGTCCACGTTGACGCCCCCGGCAACTGTGGCCACCAGTACGACGCCAAGGCCCGCTTCGCCGCAGGCCCGGATTGCCTCCAGCTTGTATGCGAGGCATGGTCTGCCGCGCAGGATTTCGTGAGCCTTATCCTCTGCGGCATCGCATTGCAGATAAACGGAATCGAGCCCTGCGGCCTTGAGGGATGCCGCGTATCCCGCTTCCGTCCCCAAACGCAGGCCGTTGGTATTGCATTGGACCAGCCCGAAGCCTCTTTCCCGCGCCATACGGATGATGCTGGGGAGATCATCCCGGACGGTGGGCTCTCCGCCGGAAAGCTGAATATTGCAGGCCCCGGACGCCTCATGCAGCCGATCCATCTGGAAAGCGATGCGTTCAAGGGAAGGATCGGGGTGCGGGGCCGTTCCCGCGCCAGCATAGCAGACCGGGCAGCGCAAATGGCACCGCTCCGTAACCTCGATAAGCCCCGTGCAGGTATGTTGACCGTGGTCCGGGCACAGGCCGCAATCATAAGGGCAGCCCCTTTCCCGTTCCGTGAAGGGACGGCGCGGATAGGAAGGCATCTTGTCCCGCACCCATGAACGGAAATCCGGCTCCCCCCGCCAGACAGGGGCCGAAAATACGCCGTGCTCGGGACAGCTTTTCCGCAGTACGACCGCACCACCCTCCTCCGCATATTCCGCGGGTACCCGGCCCAAACAGACGGGGCACACGCTTTCGGTCGGCAAGGGCAAGGGACGGAAAGCGTTCATCGAGCCTCCGTCATGTCAATGCCGTAGGCGTCGCACAGCTCGACAAGCTTCTCCCAACAATCCGCCAGCAGATCGCCGCAGAGCATCATGTCCGCGCCGCCGCCCGTCTCAGCCTGTATGGAGGGACATGAAACGTCCCGGCATGTGCCCGTACAGACGCGTCCAATGAACCATGTTGCGTAGTCGTTGATCAAGGGCTCGGCCATCGGATACGGGGCTTCGTCCGAGGCTCCCTTGCAGACCAGATAACCAAGAGCCGCCGCGCCGCCCGTCAGCAGGCCGCACGCCCCGCCGCTCTGCCCCATGCCGTGGCAGAGGCCGCCCATCGCACGCACCAGACCCGGATTTTCCACGCCCTGCGCGCGCAGAATCATCAACATAAGAAGCTGGCTGCAACAATAGCCTTCCCGTACCCACGGTACCAGTTCCAGCATCACTGCGTTCATTCATTCCCCTTTTCCGCAACGAACATCCAATAGCCTAACCGCGAGGAAGAGTGACACCCCGAGCCGCCGCAGGGCACGCCCATCCATGCCAGCAGATCGGCACGCGGCACCCCCTGAAAAAGCAGACGCCCCGCAAGCTCGGCCAAAAGCCGCGAGTGATCCTCGGCCTCCCTGATCCGGAAGCCTTGCCCGCATAAAGACTGCATCAAGTCGCCTACCTGCAAAGCCCCGGCCGCACATCCCTGCCCAGTAGAACCTTCCCGTTTTTCCCGTAGGACAATGTCCGTCAGCAGAAGCTGCCCGCCGGGGCGCAGAACTCGCCACATGTCGGAAAGGGCCTCCTCAACCGACGAAGCCAAGGAAAGGACACACTCGCAGATGACGCCGTCCACGCTCCCGTCACGCAAGGGAAGCCGCCCCATGTCCCCCGCCGCCACAGGCAAAGCCGAGCGCTGCCGGGCTTCCCGCAACATGGCAGGCGAACTATCCACGCCCACCCCGTGCAAACCGCACGCTTCCAACAGGCCAAGCGTCACACCGGGGCCGCAACCCACGTCCACCACACGCTCTGCGGACCGGAAGCCGCAAAGGGCAAGGCCGCGTCGGGTCAAAGCCGCACCGCCGGGCCGCAAACAGCCGTCCGCCGCCTCGCGGAACAGCCGAGACTCATACAGGGGCTTCATTTATCTTCAAGCAACGCTTCAACTTCCGCCATTTTCCCCTCGGCCAGCGATTTTGGGATCATGGTCAGGCCGCAGGAGGGGCAACGAGGCAAGGAAACGTCAAAGGCGCTGCCCAGATAGCCAACCTGCACCCGCACCTGTTCCAAAGGGACGCCGCAACGCGCGCATACCCAATCGCCGGGGTCCGGCTCATACCGAGGTTCCATAGCCATGAGGATTCCCCCTACAGATGAAACGGATTACGGGACGCTTCATAACGTCCCTCCGGCGTCGACGTGCCGGGCACTTCCATACGGTGGCAGTAGGCGTCATGCACAATGTAGACACCTTCTTCCACGGCGTACTCAACCCAAAACGTGACCCGCACGGGACGCAGGGAGGCCAGAAAATGCCCGTTGTCCCTGTTGAGGAACTTGTCTCCCGTGACTTCCGCATGGCGGACGACGCGCACGGCATCTTCACGCAAGATATGGCGCTCTTCCATGCGTTCGAGCACATCCAGGGCGATACGGACCACAAGGCCGTCATCACCCGGCGTAGCGGCCTCTTGTCCACAATAGCGCTCAAGTACCCGCGACCGTAGCGCAGCCCGGCCAGCCCGCCGCGCCGAAAGCCCCGGTCCTTTGGCCCGCGCCGTTTCGGAAAGAGGGGCCTCAGTGGGTAAAAGGACATCCAGCATATGCAGCGAAGGTTTGCCTCCCGCAGCCAGCCGATCCCGGCACATAATGCATGAGGCTACGGCATCGTGCTCCAGCTGGGCCGCCCGGTCCGCCGCAAAGGAGGCGGCAAGCCCGGGGTCGACGTTCCACAGAAGGCCGCCGTAACCACAACATGGCGTCGTCTCGCCCGTCAGCCGGGGTTCCTCAATGCGCACGCCCCGTTTGGCAAGAAGACTGCGCACGGCCCCGCGCCATTTTTCGTCGTGCCGTGCCGAACAGGGATCATGAACGCTCAAGACAGGCGCTTCATCGCAACATGTCAGAGCGGGAGTCTCAAACGGACATTCAGCGTCCAACACTTCCCAAAGAGACACCACAACCATGTCGGGTGCGGCCTCGCGCAGGGTTTTGCAACAGGAGGCGCAGGCGGCAATTACGCGGGGTTTTCCGAGGGATTCCCATTCTCGGCGCAGTGCAGCGAGGCTTTCCGCGAAAAGCCCCTCTTCTCCGGCCCAGCGCGCGGGGACACCGCAACAGCGCAGCATCAGCCCCACGCCGCCCGACAAACTGCCCCGCAAGTGTTCGTAGACGCTCAGAACCTGCGCGCCCCGTCCGCCCGCAAGCTGACAGCCGGGGAAAAAGACATGCTCACAGCGGCCTGCCTCCGAGCCTGCGTAGGTCAAGGCACAATCCGGGCCGTTGCTGACGGCCATGTCCTCCAGTGCGAACTCATGGGCGGAAGGCGGCATCATGCCCCGGCGCACCATGTCCTGACGGAAAGAGAGGCAAAGGTCCGCCATGGAAAAACCTTCGGGACACAAAACCTCGCACTGCCCGCAGAGGGCGCAGCTGTTGATCAAGGTATTGGCCTGATGATGGCCTTTGACGATGGCGGCGTTGTTGTACATCTGGCGGGCGTAGACACGAGGATATGCCTTGTATTTCTGCATATACAGGCATTCGCGCACGCAGATGAGGCACTCGCATTGCAAACAGCGCCCCGCTTCCGTACGCGCCTCTTCCGACGAATAGCCGCCTGCCTCATCCAGAGGCTCCACCCGTCCCCACGGCGCCACACCGTCAAGAGGCGTATGCAGGCGGGTCGCCGTGGCTCCCTCGTTTTCCCGGGATGCTGTCAGCGACACTCCGGTCATCTGGCGTTCCATCGTCATGGCGGCACGACGGCCCTCCGCCGCCCACGCTACGGGCGTCTTGGCTCCATCCGGCGCGGGCCAACCGCCGAAACAGACCGAAGGCGAGGTCCCCGCCTCCAAAAGAGTGACAGGATCAATCAGCTCACGAGCAGGGGCCAAAGCCGGCGCACAGCTTACGTCCACAAAGCGGGCATCGGCAGCTTCCTCAAGGAGAGAAGCCTCCAACCTCCGCCGCGTCAACGTAACGCCCCCTCGCCGCAAGACTTCAAGTTCCGCTTCAAGGACTTCCAGAGATAACGTCTTGAAGGCATCCAGCAAGCCCGAGCCCGGTTTTTCGCCTTCATAAAAAAGTTCAACAGGATAGCCCTTACGGGACAAATCCCATGCCGCAACGAGGCCCGCCATGCCGTCCCCGATGACGACCACTCGTTTGTTCTTGGGAGGCCGGGGCAGCAGGCGCGTCTGCGGAGAAGAGAGGGAAACACAGGCCCGCTCCAGCGCGCCCACGGCAATGGAGCCGCCGAGTTCCCGGCGGAGACAGTCACCTTCGCAAGGGTGCTCGCAAATCCTGCCGAGAACGCCGGGCAAGGGAAGATAGCGTTCCATGACCTTGCGTGCCCCCGCCACATCGCCGTGCGCCATATGCTCCAGAAAGGGCCGCACGTCCATGTGCAGCGGGCAGGCGGCCCGGCATTTGGGCATGTCCTCCTGCGTGCACTGACGCTCCCAGCTTCGTAAATCGGCCTGTTCCATACCGTCTCCCCGTGATGAAAATACCCCTCCCGGCCTTCCATACTCACGTTACAAAAAACCGGGAGGGTTTGTCCGGCCCTTACGGACCGGACCTTCATTCTTCAATTACTTCTTCAACGCGGCGAGCACCTTTTCGGGACGGGCGGGAAGATGCGTCACCCGCGCGCCGCAGGCATGGTAGATGCCGTTGATGATGGCCGCGTGCGGGGCCGTCAGGGGCAGCTCGCCCACGCCCGAGGCACCGAAGGGGCCGTCCTTGCGCGGCGTTTCCACGTAGATGAGTTCGATGTCGTCGGGAACATCCTTGATGTAGGGAAGTCCCGCGCCCACCAAAGAGGCGTGCTTTTTGATATCCTCATAGTCTTCGGACAGAGCGAGGCCGATACCCTGCGCAAGGCCGCCGTACAACTGGCCGTCCGTGACGAGGCGGTTGTTCACCTTACCGATGTCGGCCACCATGGTCAGCTTTTCAACTGTAGTCTTGCCCGTGGCAAGCTCCACGGCTACCTCGGCCATGAACAGGCCGTACATGTAGCAGCAGAAAGGCTCGCCCTGCGCCTTTTCGTCCGGGGACGTACACGGCGTGGTCCACTTGCCGTACTGCCGCACCTCACGGCCTTCGGCCTTCATTTCCTCATAGGTGTAGAAGCCGCCGCCGGGCTTCTTCATGGCCTCGACGAGCGTTTCACAGGCCACGCGGATGGCGTTGCCCACCACGAGCTGCGAACGCGAACCCCCTGCGGGTCCGCCCACCGGGGCCTTGGAGGTGTCGTTCATGACCAGCCGGATGTGATCGGCGGCGATGTTCAGGGGACGCAGAGCCTCATGCGCGGTGCCGAGTGCGCCCGCGTCCGCGCCCTGTCCGTGGTCGCCCCAGCACACGCCGATGGTGACCGTGCCGTCCTCGTTATACTGAGCCCAGCTTTCCGCCGAGTCCGGCCCGTCAAGGCCGCAGCCGTAGATGCCGATGGAGAGGCCCACGCCGCGCTTGACCGCGTCGGTGGAGTGCGCAGCGGCCTTTTCCTTGGCGGCCTGATATTTCGGACGCAGGATGTCGATCATTTCCGGCAGGCTGAAGACTTCGGGCGTCTGGCCGGAAGGATTGGTGTCGCCGGGCCGATAGCAGTTGATCGCGCGCAGTTCCAGCGGGTCCATGCCGAGCTTTTCGGCCAGCTCGTCCATGAGCACTTCGGAGGGGAATTCGCTTTCCGGCGCGCCGTAGCCGCGGAAGGCCGCGCCCCACGCGTGGTTGGTACACACAGTACGACCGATGCCGCGGATGTTCTCAATGCCGTAGCCTGCCCCGATGTACTGCGCTCCGCGCAGGGTCAGGAGATCGCCGAATTCCGAATAGGGACCGTGGTCCACGATCCAGTCGGCTTCCATCGCCTTGATCTTGCCCGTGGCCTTGTCCGCCGCGTAACGCACGGTGGTGAAGAAGGGCGAGCGCTTGCCGGTGTACTGCTGTTGCTGCTCATAGTTGTAGTGCAAGTGGCAGGGACGCCCGGTCGCCAGCACGGCCACGCCGATGAGGGCTTCCATGGTCGGGCTGAACTTGTAGCCGAAGGTGCCGCCCGCGTTGCACTGCACCATGATCATGTCCTTTCCGAAATCCAGCCCCAGACCGGGCGCGATCATCAGGCCATGCAGGTGCAGGCCGATGGATTTCGAATGGATGACCAGCTTGCCTTCTTCGTTCATATAGCCGTAGCCCACGTCCGGCTCGATGGGCAAATGAGGCTGACGCTGCGTGTAGAAGCTGTCTTCCACCACCACGTTGGCGGCGTCGCTGAAGAAGGGTGCGGTTTCCCCGCCCTTCTCTTCCTTCTGCTCGAAATAGACGTTGGGGGTGCCGGGATGGATTTCGATGGCGTCAGGAGCCATTGCGTCCGGGGCGTTCAGATATTCGGGCAGCAGTTCAAGATCGAATTTCACCTTGTCCGCCGCCGCGCGCGCATGGGCTTCGGAGTCGGCGCAGACGATGGCGAGAGCGTCGCCATACTGGAATATTTTGGTATCGTTCAGAATCGGGCGGTCCCATCCGTCACCCTTGTTGGTGGGGAAGGTAATGAGGCCGGTGATGCGGTTCTTGCCCTTCACGTCCTTGTGCGTGAGCACGCGGAAGACGCCGGGCATCTTTTCCGCTTCGGAGGTATCAATACCCTTGATATTGGCATGAGACACCTTGGCCTGCGCGAGGGCCAGATGCAGCGTATTGGGCGGCATTTTGAGGCCGGTGTCCGCGCCGAAATCGTGCGTGCCGGTCACCTTGGCGACGGCATTGGGACGCGGGCGGCGCGAGCCCCACGTGCGGCCATCCACGGGTTCCTTGTATTCGATATCCTTGACGGATTTTTCGCCGCGCATAACCGCGGCGGCGTCCATGACGGCGTCGACGAGCGGTTTGTAGCCGGTACAGCGGCAGGCGTTGCGATGGCTCTGGAACCAGTCGCGCACCTCGGCGCGCGTGGGCGCGGGATTGTTGTCGAGCAAGCACTTGGCAGAGACGATGAAGCCGGGCGTACAGAAGCCGCACTGCGCGCCGCCGTGATACATCCAAGCCATCTGCAAGGGATGCAGATGTTCGGGCGTACCGATCCCCTCAAGGGTGATGACGGCGGCGTTATCCTGAACGCGCTTCATTTTTAAAGTACAGGTGCGCACCAACTTGCCGTCAATGATGACGTTACAGGCGCCGCACTGCCCCGTGCCGCACCCCACCTTTACGCTGGTCAGCAAGAGCTGGCCGCGCAGCACGTCCGCCAATGAATCCTCGGGATTCACCAGCAGCGTTTTCGTCATACCGTTCACCACGAGCGTCTTCGAAATCATACGCCTCTCCTTGCGTGCCCGGGCGCGCTTGCCACAGCCCCGGGGGTTCTGGACAGCCCGGCCACAGGATTCCCTTTTGGCCGGTTCCCTTGTAACCTTGTCGAGTAGGGCCAAGGCACGCTTTCATACGAAACCGCGCCGCAGCCGGACGCAAACGTCCATGCAACATGCCTTAAAAAGCATGTATGTTTATTTGTACATATAAGAAGCGCCCTATCCTGTCAATGAGGTCAGCCTCAAATCAACCGAAGGTCGTCATTCATGGAACATTCCTCTCGTTTCTTTCAAAACACCGCCTGCGCCCATTTCCCCTGTCACCCACAGGCCAATGCGGAAGCCTTCAATTGTCTTTTTTGCTATTGCCCCCTGTATTTCCTTGAGGAATGCCCGGGGGCCCCTCGCTGGACATCCCGCGGCGTCAAAGATTGCTCAGCCTGCCGCTTTCCCCATAGGCCGGAGAACTACGACGCCGTCATCGCCCGCCTCTCCGCAGCGATTCGTGACCGGGCCGCGAAACGTGCTCCAGAAGAACGTTAAAGCGTTCCTTTAATAAAAAGCCTCCGCCAAACGGCATCCCGTATATCTCACCGCATACGACGCCGCCCACGCAGAGAAAACGAAAAGAGGGCTCGACAGCCCCGGGAATGATCTTATTTGAAAAACGATTGGCCCTGCGTTATAGTCCTCCCCTTCCAAAACGTTCAATGCTGAAGGAAAAATCATGTCCCAAGAGCACCTGAAAGAGGCTGAAAAGGCCCTCGCCCAAGTCGAAGCCCATGTGGAAACCCTGACGCCTCAGACCGAGGCCCGCCACACGGCGGAACGCATCCGCGACAACCTCTCCGCCTGCATCGCTATGGGGAAATGCAATCCGAAGGCAGCGGAAATCCTGCTCCCCAACGTGCTGCACGCCGCCCACGACTATCTGGCCGCGCTCGGCAAAAAGTGAGGCCCATTCCGGGCCGCCGCCCCGCAAGCCCGGAAAGATTCGGCTGACGAATATTCCGGGCTTGCCGCGTTTCCCTTTCCGGCAAAAAGGGCCGTTTTCCCCTCATTCCGCCGCGTGACACCGGGCGGTTCGACGAGGTTCGCGTGCGTCTGCTGACAGTCCTCCTTTTCGGCGTCTTTCTTGTGGCCACCCAGATTTTTCTGGTGCTCAAGGCCATGCAGGATAACCTCTTCGAGCGGAACGTCGACCCGGTCGACGCCATCGTCGAGCGCCAGACATCCATCCTTGGGGAGCTTTCCCCCAAGGAGCGGGCGTGGCTCGACAAGCACCATACCGTCCGGGTAGGTATCGACCCCGACTTTTATCCGATGGAACGGTTTGACGCCGAGGGGCGTTATACGGGCATTGGTCCGGATTATCTGCGTATCCTGCAAAAGGTGACCGGTCTGACCTTCCACGTCGCGCCGCCCGCGGACTGGACCGACACCACGGACATGGCCGAAAACAAGAAGGTCGACATGTACATCGCGGCGGCGGAAACGCACCACCGGGCGCAGTACATGCTCTTCACGCCCTCTTACATCGTCCTGCCGGGCATCATCGTCACACGCCAGCCCACGCCGGAACATCCCGACGCGGCCTCGGCCAACGGCACGATCAAGGACCTCGCCGGAAAGCGGGTCGCGGTGGTCAACCGCTACTCATGGCACGACTTCCTCGAAGAGCTGCACCCAGAAATCCATCCCGTGGTCGTCAAAAACACGCTGGAAGGTTTGCAGAAAGTGGCTTTCGGGGAAGCGGACGCCATGATCGACTACCAGTTCAATATTACGGAAAAAATCAGCAACAGCGGTATCCGCAATCTCCATGTGGCCGGTGCCGTGGACGCGCCTTACGGCCACGCCTTCGGCATCCGCAGAGACTGGCCCGAGCTGCACGGCATCGTCAACAAGGCCCTGTCGCGGATCGCGCCGGAAGAGCGGCGGATCATCGCGCAAAAATGGTTGCAGCCCTACGAAAAAAAGGCGTTCTCGAAGCAGACCATCTGGATGATGCTCTTTGCCGCCGAGGTGCTGTTCACGGTCTTTGCCTTCGTGCTCTACTGGAACTTCTCGCTCAAGCGGCAGGTGGCCCGCCGCACCGCCCAGCTCAATCAGGAGCTCGTCAAATACGACCGCGCCGAAAAGGAATTGCGCGAAAGCCGGGCCATGCTGGAACAGTCGAATCTGGAACTGGAACGCCGGGTCAACGAGCGTACCCGCGACCTGCAGGAAATCAACGCCGAGCTCCAGCTCGCCAAGGAAGCTGCAGACGCCGCGACCACGGCCAAAAGCCAGTTTCTCGCCAACATCAGCCATGAAATCCGCACCCCCCTGCACGGGATTATGGCCTTTGCGGAACTTGCGCTGCTGAAGGAAAAGACGCCCCCGCACCGCTATCTGCGCGCCATCCTGCAATCCTCGCGCGCCCTGCTTGAAATCATCAACGATCTTCTGGACGTATCCAAAATCGAGGCCGGGCATCTTGAACTGGAGCAGGCCCCCTTCATGCTTGACGATGTGGTGCACCATGTCTGTACCGTGGCCCTGCACAACGCACAGGCAGGCGGGATCGAACTTGTGGTGGACATGGACCCGTCCATGCAGCTCGCCCTGGTGGGTGACGCCGGGCGTTTGCAGCAGATCATTATGAACTTGGTGACCAACGCGGTGAAGTTCACGGGGCCGGGCGGCCAAATCTGCGTAACCCTCAAGCAGGCGCACGCCGAGCCGCAGCCCGCCGATCTGCCGGAACAGCGGCGGGTACAGATCATCTGTTTCGTGCGCGACACCGGGGTGGGGATCGCCCCCGAATTTCTGAGCCAGCTTTTTCAGCCTTTCCGTCAGGTGGACGCCTCCACCACCCGGCGGCACGGCGGCACGGGCCTCGGCCTGTGCATCTGCCGCCAGCTTGTAGAAATGATGCGCGGCGAAATATGGGTGGAGTCCGAGCCCAACGTGGGCAGTACCTTCGCCTTTTCCGTCCCCCTGCTCACCCAGCCCAACGCAGGCGAGACGGCCCGCCTCCCCGAGCCGCCTGATCCGCCGATCCATGCGCTCATCCTCAGCGATTCGCCCTTGCAAACGGAAATCCTCTGCCGCCATTTCGCCGCGCTGGGCATCGGCATCCTGACCGCCGCAACCACCGAGGAGGCAGTACGCCAAGCGCAATCCCTGCCCCGCAAGGAGCCCGATCTCCTCTTCCTCGACCGCAAGCTGGCCGAACCGAATACCCTCTATGCCCTGCGCGCCCTCCGCACGGCTTTTGGCCGCACCATTCCGGCCATTCTCATGGACGAGCACGCGGGCGAGCAAATCCTGTCCGACTCCAACCGCGAAGCCGCCCAACACGACGGACAGGTGGCGATCCTCTCCCTTGTGACCCTGCGCGGGCTGCACGAATCCATCATTTCACTCAACCAACCCTGTCTGGTAGCCTATTCGGGACGGCTCCACGCCCTGCCAACGCCCATGGAAACGCCGCTCTTCCACGACGTCCGCATCCTTGTGGCGGAGGATAACCCCACCAATCAGGAAATCATGGAAGCCCTCTTCGAGGACACGGGCGTACAACTGACCATCGTCAGCAACGGCAAGCAGGCTCTGGACGCGCTGCGCGTGGGGGCCCAGCGCGGGGAACACTTCGATCTCGTACTCATGGACGTGCAGATGCCGGTCATGGACGGCTATGAGGCCACCCGGATCATCCGCACCATGCCCGAGCTGGACGGCCTGCCCATCGTCGCCATCACCGCCCACGCCATGCATGAGGACAAGATGCGCGCCCTTTCCGCAGGCATTGCCCGCTACCTCTCCAAACCCCTCAGCCGGGCCGCCCTCTTCGGCACGCTGCGCGCGCTCCTGCCCAACAAGATCATGCCCCGTCAGCCCGAACAGGCCGCGCCGCAGGAAAGGGCCGCCGCGCCGTCCGCCCAGCCTCTGGCCGCCCTGCCGCCCTGTCTGGACGCCCGCGCCGTGGAGCGGCTCAACGTCTCGCCCGAAACATATCAAAAGATTGTGCGCGGGTATGTCCGCAACACCTCGGAAGCTATCCCCGCCCTGCGCAAGGGCCTCTATCTTGATGCGACGGATGGGGAACCCGCCCTGTGCCGCCCCTCCTGGGAATGGATCATCCGGGAAGCCCACAACCTCAAGGGCGCCTCGGCCAACGTGGGGGCGGTGGCCGTGCAACAGGACGCCCACGCGCTGGAAGTGGCCGCGCGGCGGGTCTTTGGCGAGCACGGCCCTGTGGCCTTGCAGCGCGGTGAGCTTGAAAGCGTCTTTGCCCCCCTCCTCAACGCGCTGGAAGTGGCCTTCGCCACGGTACGCGCTTCCGTTCTGGACTTCCTGCCGGAGACGCGAACTGAAACCGGACCGGACGCCTCCCTGCGCCCCGGCCTGCTCGACGCCGCGCAGCAAGCGCAGGTGCGGCACCTCAAGGACATGCTCGCCTTGGCCGATCCCGACCGCGTAGCGGAGGCGCTGGCGCCGCTCTCGGACTTCCTTGCCCCGGCTCTCATGGAACAATTGCAGAGCGCCGTCGATTTGTATGACTATGACGAGGCCCTCGCCTTGCTGGATACGCCACCGGATATGCCCGTGTAAGTGGAGCCCCTTATGGAACAGGAATACGAAAAGCCCCTCGTGCTGGTGGTCGACGACGACCCCACCAACCTGCGCATCCTCGTCAGCAAGCTCAATCGGGAATATCGCCTCGGCGTCGCCAAGAGCGGAACCAAGGCCCTTGAATACATGAAAAAACAGATTCCCGATCTGGTTCTGCTCGACGTGATGATGCCGGATATGGACGGCTATGAGGTCTGTGGGCACATCAAGCGCGAGCCGCGCCTCAGCGACGTTCCGGTGATCTTCATTTCCTATGTGGACGATCCCAGCCAGAAAACGCGAGGCTTCGAGGTGGGCGGCGTCGACTACATCACCAAGCCCTTTCATGACGCCGAAGTGCTGGCCCGCGTGCGCACGCACATCATGATCAAGCAGATGCGCGAGCAGCTCAAACGCCACAACGCCCAGATCGGCAAGGAACTGGACGAGCACCGGCGGCAGCTTCTCGCCCTGCTCGACAACCTGCCCGGGTTGGCCTACCGGGAAATCGTGGCCGAGGGCATCCCCGACGCTCGCCGGGCGGTCAACTTCGTCAGCGACGGCGTGCTCGGTCTGACGGGCTACGCCCCTGAACGGTTCATGGGCGAGGAGCGGCTCGGCCTGCTGGACATCGCCCATGAGGAGGACCGCGAGACCATCCGCCGCACCATTGACGCGGCCCTGAAGGAACGCCGCCGCTGGGAACTCATCTACCGCATCATCACGGCGTGGGGCGAGGAAAAATGGGTCTGGGAACAGTCTTCCGGGGCTTTCGACGCTTCGGGGAAGCTCATCACCATCGAAGGCCTCGTCAACGACATCACCGAAAAACAAAAAAATGAGCTTGGCATCCGCCGCGAAAACGAAAAACTCCGCGAACGCCTCAAGGCCCGCTGCTTTACCAACATCGTGGGCGACTCCCCGCCCATGCGCGAGGTGTTTGAACTCATCGCCCGCGCCGGAGGCACCGAAGACTGCGTGGTCATCTTCGGAGAATCGGGTACGGGCAAGGAGCTGGCCGCCCGTGCCGTACACGAGTGCAGCGCCCGCTGCGACAAGCCTTTCATCGCGGTGAACTGCGGGGCCATCCCGGAAAATCTCTTCGAAAGCGAATTCTTCGGCTACAAAAAAGGCGCGTTCACCGGCGCGCTGGCCGATCGCAAGGGCTGCCTCGACCGTGCCGACGGCGGTACCCTTTTCCTCGACGAGCTGGGGGAATTGAGCCTCTCCGCCCAGACCAAGCTCCTGCGCGCCATCGAAGGACAGGGTTTTACCCCCGTAGGCGGTTCTGAACTGCACAAGCCCAATTTCCGCATCATCGCCGCCACCAACCGGAATCTGGCCGAGCGTGTGGGTGAGGGCAAGATGCGCGAGGATTTCTTCTACCGCATCCACGTCATCCCGATCCACCTCCCGCCCCTGCGCCAGCGCAAGGAAGACATCCCTCTGCTCGTGGAATATTTCCTGAACGCCTACCCGCGCGTTGGCGATCTGCCAGCCATGAACGGCGAAGTCATGCAGGCGTTCATGCAGTATGACTGGCCGGGTAACATCCGTGAATTACACAACACCCTCTACCGTTACCTTACACTGGGCAAGGTCCAGCTCGGCACGCTGCAAGTGGGCTCGGATCAGGCCGCCCCCGCCGAGTGTCTGGACGGCGGCCAGCGCCCGGCTTTCCTTCAGGAGCCGCTCGCCACGGCGCTGGACCGCTTCGAGCGCGACTATCTCCTCGAAATCCTGCGCCGCAACGAATGGAAGCGCGCGGAAACGGCGGAACTGCTGGGTATCGACCGCCGCACGCTCTTTCGCAAGATCAAGCAGTTCGGATTGGAGGACGAAGAGGGAAAATAGCGCGGACCGGAAGAAGGTCGGAATCGGCTACCAGCGGCTGAAAGGCAGGACGGACAGGGAGGCATTGGAATAGCGGCGGTCCCCCGTAACCTCCTCCCCGATCCATTCGGGCTTCTCGAAAGGCTGCGCCTCGTAGGAAAGCTCGATCTCGGCGACGATAAGGCCCGCGTTCTCCTCAAAAAATTCGTCGACTTCCCATACAAAGCCCTTGTAGGGCACGGCGTAGCGGCGTTTTTGAATCAGGGGCCGCTGCGCCAGCGTGTCCAGCATGAGGTCCGCCTCTTCCACAGGAATCTCATATTCAAACTCCTGTCGGGCAAGCCCCTGCGAGGGTCCCTTAATGGTGAGTACACCCCGTGCCCCTTCGGTGCGGACCCGCACCGTACAGGGCCGGGTTTGCAAGTAACCCTGCCGGAAAGGGACGCCCTCGGCCAAATCCCGCCAAGCCTCGCCCCGGACCAAAAATTTACGCTCGATTTCCATTTTCATGCCATTTCCTCCCCATTCGTTTGAACCGTGCCTGTTTCACTCTCTCCCCTCCCCGTCCATCGCGGCTGTGTCAGACTAGCTTTTTTGCTCCAAGGGGTACAGGAGAATCCGCCGGCCCTTCTCCGTCCCTTGCTGGAAAAAGTTTTTCCACTGCGCCCACCGGGGTGGTGACGGCCATCGCCGGACCCCTTTGTTCTCACTCCACCTGGGTAAACACATTCTTCTCCTCTGTCTTGGCTACGTCCCTACGGCGGACACTCTATAAACCGCAAAGAGGCGATGATGAGATACCGATCTTCAGAAAAACGGGCTCCCCGGTACGACTCCACATCCCAAACACTTGGTTCACGACCGTGAAATCCCGAAAACGTCCCGTACAGTCGCCTTGCGCCGCAGCCTTCCGCCAGCGGCCGAAGAAGCACGGCCACTTGCGGACCGGACCCAAACGGTGTACAGATGCCGATTCCGTCAGGTATGACGCGCCCCTTTTTCCGGCTGGTCCCGTCCGGCCCATCCATGAGGATACATTCTTGAAAGAACTCACCCGTAACGAAAAGCTTCGCAACATCGCCATCATCGCCCACGTTGACCACGGCAAGACCACGCTTGTGGATGCCCTCTTCCGCCAAAGCGGGGTCTTCCGAAACGATCAGCAAGTCGATGACCGCATCATGGACAGCATGGACCTTGAACGGGAACGCGGGATCACCATTGCCGCGAAAAACTGCGCCGTCAGCTGGAACGGCGTCAAGATCAACATCATCGACACCCCCGGCCACGCCGACTTCGGCGGCGAGGTGGAACGCGCCCTGTCCATGGCGGACGGCGCCATTCTCCTTGTGGACGCGGCGGAAGGCCCGCTCCCGCAGACCCGCTTCGTCCTGCGCAAGGCACTGGAGGCGGGACTCAAGATCATCGTGGTCATCAACAAGATCGACCGTAAGGACGCCCGCGCGCAGGAAGTCCTCAACGAAGTCTACGATCTCTTCATCGATCTCGACGCCACTGAGGAACAGTTGGAATTCCCCGTGCTCTACGCCATTGGGCGCGACGCCGTGGCCATGCGCGCCCTCGACGATCCGCGCGTGGACCTTTCTCCGCTTTTTGAAACCATCCTTAATGTGGTTCCCGGCCCCGCCTATGATCCCGAAGAACCTTTCCAGATGCTGGTTTCCGACCTTGACTATTCCGAATATCTCGGTCGTCTGGCCGTGGGCCGCAGCCTGCATGGGCAGGTGCGTTCCAACGATGCTCTGGTGTGCGTGAACGAAGCCGGTACCCCCGTACCCCTGCGCGTGACCCGCCTGCAAGCCTACGAAGGGCTGCGCCTTGTGGACATCACCGAGGCCATGCCCGGCGACATCGTGATCATTGCAGGCATGGACGACGTAGCCATCGGCGACACCATCTGCACCAAGAACGACATCCGCGTCCTGCCTCGCCTGCGCGTGGACGAGCCCACCGTGGCGATGCGCTTCACCATCAACACCTCGCCGCTGGCCGGGTGCGAGGGCAAGAACGTCCAGTCGCGCAAGATACGCGACCGCCTGCTCAAGGAAGCCCTGACCAACGTAGCCATCAAGATTGAGGAACCCGAGGAAAAGGACAGCTTCATCGTCAAGGGCCGCGGCGAATTCCAGATGGCCATCCTCATCGAAACCATGCGCCGTGAAGATTTCGAGCTCTGCGTAGGCCGCCCCGAAGTCATCTTCAAGACCGACGAACACGGCGAGCACCTTGAACCCATCGAACAGCTTTACGTGGATTGCGATGAAGCCTTCATGGGCGTGGTGACGGACAAGCTGGCGCAGCGCAAAGGCCGTATGCTCAATTGCGTGAACAACGGCACGGGCCGCGTGCGTCTTGAGTTCTCCGTGCCCTCGCGCGGACTCATCGGCTACCGGGACGAATTCCTCACCGACACCAAGGGCACCGGAATCATGAATTCCCTGCTGGCTGGTTACGAGCCCTACCGCGGCGATTTCCCCAGCCGCTTCACGGGCTCCATCGTCTCCGACCGCGCCGGGAGCGCCGTGGCCTACGCTCTCTTCAATCTGGAGCCGCGCGGGCAGCTTTTCGTAGTCCCCGGCGATCCGGTCTATGAAGGCATGATCGTGGGCGAGCACAACCGCGACAATGACATCGACGTGAACCCAACCAAGGAAAAGAAGCTCACCAACCTGCGCGCCTCCGGGAAGGATGAGGCCGTCATCCTCACGCCGGTGCGCCCCATGACGCTGGAACGCGCCCTGCATTTCGTACGCGAAGATGAACTCGTCGAAGTCACGCCCCATTCCATCCGCCTGCGCAAGACGGAACTCAACGCCCTCAAGCGTTACCAGACGGCCGGACGCAAGAAGGCGGCCAGCCCGGGTAAATAAGCAATCTCTGAAAAATATGAAAAGGAACCTATCGGCTACGCCGGGGTTCCTTCATATGCGCCTGCAAAGCTCTGCTACCAGCAGTGCATTAGCAGGCGTATTTGCGTCTGGCATCTGTATTTTTGTTACTTACAGCCCCTAATTGGTGAACGGATTGTTGGCATCCTTAGTTACTGGTTGAAGCTGACATTGAACATTGATGAGAGCCTTGGCGAGTTCTCCTACTTCCTGTGATGTGTATTCGGACATGATGTTCTCCTTCAAGAACGAAGAGACTCCATCCAAAACTGGACGGAGCCTCAAAAAGAAGGTGGTCTTTCAAAAAAGTAATATATAATTATAGATTAATAAAACAACAAAAATAGTAATGGCTATATATTTTCCCGAATGGCTTTTTTTAAAAATATTTTTCATGCTCATCAAATTTGTGAAGTTGTATCGCCATATTGCGGACAACATCATGAGACAACTCAGGAAAACTATTGCATATTTTCTCAAAAACAAATTCATTTTCACAATCAATTTTCAACAAATTTAATCCGTTATTTAATAGCAGTCTAATATATTCAATCTTATTAGCTGCAATAGCAATGTCAATTGCAGCGATACATTCAATATCTTCATCAATATCACACCCGGCATTAATGATTACTTGTGCCGCACTATAATTATCTATAAAAATAGAATACATAAGAGGTGTATATACTTCTCCTTAAATAAGGATCGATATTTTTTTATCATATACAAGCGGCAACATCTGCTCAATCAATTTCGTTAACTTATATTGAATACAGAAAAAGAATGGTTCAATAGTTCCAGAGTAAACGCCAAAATTTTTTTTGGATATCCGCGATATTTATTTCTTCTCTATATCCATTTATAAACGGTGATGCCCCATAATTCAACAAAATACTAGCAATATCAATATACCCATTTGCAAGGGCTTCTGTTAGTGCTGTTGCACCCCATTCAATATCCCCATAATTATCAGTCATTTCATAATAGTCGTTAACGTCTACACCTTGCTCGACGAGCCATTTAACGACTTCAATATGTCCATTTTTTGCCGCCCAGATCAGAGGGGAAGGCTCCTCATCCGTATAACTCTCAAGTCTTGCTCCCCAAGAGACCAGTTCTTTTGCAGCCTCTAGAAAACCCAGTTTACATGCCAGACAAAGTGGTGTTTCCGGGGCATCTGAGGTGTCGGGGGTATCTGGCAAAAAATTCATATCAAAGTTATACATATTGGCGGCATATGCTATGCCTGATATGTCATTTTCTTCAATACATTGTCTTAGAAAAGTTTCATCTAGACCATCTGCATTCAGTGCACTGATATCAGGAATTGCCATTGCCCATCCCCTATCTTTTTTAAAATAAAAGTTCTTCTATGCCATCCATCGTGCTGTATTGAGTGTACTACGATTGGAGGGGAGCAAAAAATTTGCGAAGGGTTATAGAACCTACCTCTGCCTTTCCCCTTTTAGGGGATGCAGAGACGGATTTTCCTTTGCGTCAACGATATGAAGGAGCTTATCATACCTCACCATTCCGCACAACGCGCCGCACAAACGGGTGTTCCGCTTTTCCCTTTGAAATTCTCATGTCCTGACGTATCTTCAGCCCTGATGCAAAAACGTGAGCCTGCCGCTTTCAATAGCGGTGGGCAGGGTATATCACCAATCAGGAAGATTTCATGAGCAATACCAAAGAGATTGAACGGGCTGAGTTGCACAAGACCATCTGGCGCATTGCCAATGACTTGCGGGGTAGCGTGGATGGCTGGGATTTCAAGAGTTATGTGCTGGGTATGTTGTTTTACCGCTTTCTTTCTGAAAATCTGACCAATTACCTGAATACGCAGGAGTGCCGCGCAGGGAATGAAGATTTCAACTACGCGCTGCTGAGTGATGAGGAGGCGGAATACGGACGTGCCGAGACGGTCAAAGAAAAGGGGTTCTATATCCTGCCTTCCGAGTTATTCAACAATGTACGGTTCAAGGCCCGACAGGATGACAATCTCAATGAAACCCTGAGCCGTGTTTTTGCCAACATTGAAGGTTCCGCAATCGGGACGGACAGCGAAGACGACTTCAAGGGGTTGTTCGCGGAGGTGGACGTCAACAGCAACAAGCTGGGAGCTGCCGTCAAGAAGCGCAATGAAAAACTGGTGATGCTGCTGGAAGCCATCGGCGATCTGCCCTTGGGGAACGGCGGGGATTTTGGTGGCAATACCATTGACCTGTTCGGTGATGCCTATGAATACCTCATGCAGATGTACGCCTCCACTGCCGGGAAGTCCGGTGGGGAGTTTTACACCCCGCAGGAAGTTTCCGAGCTGCTGGCGCGTATCACCGTGCTGGGCAAGACCGAGATCAATAAAGTATACGACCCCGCCTGCGGTTCCGGTTCTCTACTGCTGAAATTTGCCAAGGTGTTGGGCAAGGACAATGTGCGGCAGGGCTTTTTCGGTCAGGAAATCAATCTGACCACCTACAGTCTGTGCCGCATCAACATGTTTCTGCACGACATCAATTTTGAGAAGTTCGACATCGCTCTCGGAGATACGCTGACCGATCCGGCGCACTGGGATGATGAGCCGTTTGAGGCCATTGTCTCTAATCCTCCGTATTCCATCAGGTGGGAAGGAGATGCCAACCCCTTGCTGATCAACGATCCACGCTTTGCCCCTGCCGGTGTGCTTGCTCCCAAGAGCAAGGCGGACTTGGCCTTTACCATGCACATCCTTTCATGGCTGGCGGTGGACGGCACGGCGGCCATCGTCGAATTTCCCGGCGTGCTGTACCGTGGAGGAGCGGAGCAGAAAATCCGACAGTATCTGATTGACAACAACTACGTTGATGCGGTCATCCAGCTACCACCTGACTTGTTCTTTGGGACAACCATCGCCACCTGCATCATCATTCTGAAAAAATCCAAAAGCGACAACGCGGTATTGTTCATTGACGCTTCCGCCGAGTTTGTCCGCAATGGCAACAAAAACAAGCTGACTGCCGACAATCAGCGGAAAATTCTTGATGCCTATGCCGAGCGCAAGGATATTGAACATTTTGCCCGGCTTGTGGATGCCGAAAAGATTGCCGGGAATAGTTACAATATTGCCGTTTCTTCCTACGTGGCCCAGAAGGACGAGCGTGAAGCCATAGATATTGTGCGGCTGAATGCGGAGATTGCGGAAATTGTCGAGCGCCAGGCCGCTTTGAGAACGCAGATTGACGCCATCGTCGCCGAGCTGGAGGGCTAGCATGAGCAAGATTGATGAGCTGATTGCCAAGCTGTGCCCGAATGGGGTGGAGTATAAAGCGATAGGGGAAATTGGCACGCTGGTTCGTGGTAATGGGATGCCTAAATCAGACTTTGAAGAAACTGGCGTTGGTTGTATCCATTATGGTCAGATTTATACATATTACGGAATATGGACAGCAGAAACAATTTCATTCATTGCAAAAGAAAAAGCATATAAATTGGCAAAGGTTGATCCCGGAGATATAATTATTACAAATACAAGTGAAAATATAGATGATGTATGTAAAGCCGTTGCATGGTTAGGAAAGCATCAAATAGTGACAGGTGGTCACGCTACGGTTCTCAAACATGATCAAGATGCTAAATATATCTCTTACTACCTAAAAACTCCAGCTTTTTTTGCTGAGAAAAAGAAATATGCTACAGGGACAAAAGTTATTGATGTTTCAGCAAAAAGCTTGGGAAAAATAAAAATCCCCGTCCCCCCACTCGAAATTCAGCGCGAGATCGTGAGGGTTCTGGAAACCTTCACCAAGCTGGAAGCTGAATTGGAGGCGGAATTGGCGGCTGAACTGAAAGCACGACGACAGCAGTATCAGTACTATCGTGACCAGTTACTGAGTTTTGAAAAGCTCTTCCCTGAACAAAGAAACCGAGAGAGAGAGAGAGAGAGAGAGAGAGAGAGAGAGAGAGAGAGAGAGAGAGAGAGACTGTTAAATGGATGACATTAGGTGAACTCGGTGAATTTATAAGAGGAAATGGGCTTCAGAAAAAAGATATCAGCGAGCATGAAACAAAGCTTGGAGCTATTCATTATGGTCAAATATATACACTATATGGCACTTATACATATAAAACTGAATCTTTTGTTAAAATTCCCAATGCAAAAAATTTAAGAAAAGCAAAAACGAATGATCTTATTATCGCTACGACCAGTGAAAACGATACTGATGTCTGCAAAGCCGTTGCATGGCTTGGTAAAGAAAATATTGCTGTAAGCAGTGATGCTTGCATATATCGTCATTCGCTCGATCCCCAATATGTTGCCTATTTTTTTCAATCAGAACAGTTTCAAATACAAAAACGTAGTAATATCACTGGAACAAAGGTAAGGAGAGTTTCCCCTTCATGTATGGCTAGTTTTCTTATTCCTGTTCCATCGCTGAAAAGACAGCAAGAAATAGTTGCCATCCTCGACGAGTTGGATGCGCTGGTCAACGACCTTTCCAGCGGTCTGCCTGCGGAGATCGCCGCTCGCCGTAAGCAGTATGAATATTACCGTGACCGCCTGCTGACCTTCAAGGAGGCACAATGAGCCAATCCCGCCCCGTCACGCATTGTGAACCTATTGCCTTGTTTGAAAAAAGTACGGTTGTTGCCGAATTCGTGCGGGAACGTGACGACGACAACGCCTATCAGAGTGAAGCCGCGCTGGAAAAGGCCTTCATCAAGCAGTTGCAGGCGCAGGCCTACGAATACCTTCCCATCACGTCCGAGGCGGAGCTTGTCGCCAACCTTCGCCGTCAGCTGGAAAAGCTCAACGGCATGACCTTTTCCAATACGGAATGGGAAACCTTTTTCAGTACCTGCATTGCGGGAAACAATGATGGCATCATAGAAAAAACAACCCGCATTCAGGAAGATCATATCCATATCCTCAAGCGCGACGACGGCTCGACCAAAAACATCTACCTGATCGACAAACAACGCATTCACAACAACAGCCTGCAAGTCGTCAATCAATATGAATCGGTGGGGAACTACGCCAACCGCTATGATGTGACCGTGCTGGTCAATGGCCTGCCGCTGGTGCATATCGAGCTGAAACGCCGTGGAGTGGACATCCGCGAGGCCTTCAACCAGATCAACCGCTATCAGCGGGAAAGCTTTTGGGCGGGCTGCGGCCTGTTTGAGTATGTGCAGCTGTTCATCATCAGCAACGGCACGCTGACCAAATATTACAGCAACACCGTTCGGAGCGGACACCTTGCCGAACAGCAGGGCAAAAAATCCCGACAGAAAAACTCCAACAGCTTTGCCTTCACCAGCTGGTGGGCCGACGCCCGAAACCAGCCCATTACCGATCTTGTCGACTTCACCAAGACGTTTTTCGCCAAGCATACCCTTCTCAGTATCCTCACCCGCTACTGCGTGTTCGATGTGGATCGCAAGCTGCTGGTCATGCGGCCTTATCAGATTGTCGCTACGGAACAGATTCTGCAACGCATCATTACCAGCACCAACGCCAGACGACTGGGCACACCGGCGGCGGGCGGCTACATCTGGCACACCACGGGCAGCGGCAAAACCCTCACCAGTTTCAAAACCGCTCAATTGGCGCGAGACCTGCCCGCCATTGACAAGGTGCTGTTTGTAGTCGACCGCAAGGATTTGGATTACCAGACCATGAAGGAGTATGAGCGCTTTGAGAAGGGCGCGGCAAACTCCAACACGTCCACCGCTGTCCTCAAAAAGCAGCTGGAAAACCCCAATGCCCGCATCATCATTACAACCATTCAAAAACTTGCAAACTTCATAGGCAAAAATCCAAAACATCCCGTCTATGATGCCCATGTCGTCATCATTTTTGACGAATGCCACCGCAGTCAATTCGGCGACATGCATAAGGACATCACGAACGCCTTCAAACGCTACCACCTTTTCGGATTTACCGGGACACCCATCTTCTCGGAAAACGCTCCCGGAGGCAGCAAGGCCCTTCTCTGTACAACGGAAAAGGCCTTTGGCGACAAACTCCACACCTACACCATCGTTGATGCGATCAATGACAAGAATGTTCTGCCGTTCCGTGTGGATTACATCAACACCATCAAGGCATCGGAACATATCCGGGATAAACAGGTTTCGTCCATTGATACGGAACAGGCTTTGCTTGCTCCCGAACGCATTACGCAGATTGTGGCGTATATCCGGGAACATTTCGATCAAAAGACCAGACGAACCACGTTCTACAGCCATAAAGACAAACGGCTGTCCGGTTTCAATTCCCTGTTTGCCACCGCCTCCATTGAGGCTGCCAAACGCTATTACCTTGAATTTTCCAATCAGCAGAAAGATATGCCTCCGGCCAGACGTCTCAAGGTTGGGTTGATCTACAGCTTTGCCGCCAACGAAGAAACAGCGGACGGAGCACTGAGTGAAGAAGAGTGCAGTGCCGAAGGGCTGGACG
This sequence comes from Candidatus Bilophila faecipullorum, assembly GCA_944326695.1. Classification (GTDB taxonomy): domain Bacteria; phylum Desulfobacterota; class Desulfovibrionia; order Desulfovibrionales; family Desulfovibrionaceae; genus Bilophila; species Bilophila faecipullorum. The sequence continues at coordinate 33,268 of CALVEZ010000028.1, forward strand.
CCAGCTCACGTGACTTTCTGGAAAACATCATCAAAGACTATAACCAGATGTTCAGCACCAGTTTCGACACCTCGGCAGACAAATTTCAAAACTACTACAAAGACCTGTCGCTCAGGCTGAAAAGCCGTGAACTGGATGTGGTGATCGTCGTCAACATGTTCCTGGCAGGGTTCGACGCCACTACCCTCAATACCCTCTGGGTGGATAAAAACCTGCGTGCCCACGGCCTGATTCAGGCTTTTTCGCGTACCAACCGCATCCTGAATTCCGTCAAGACCTACGGCAACATCGTTTCATTCCGCAACCTCGAACAGGAAACCAACGACGCTCTGGCTCTTTTTGGAAACAAGGACGCCAAGAATATCGCTCTGCTGAAATCCTACACTGAATATTACGCGGAATATAAAAAGCAGGTGAAGGCCATGCTGGCCTTCTTCCCGCTTGATGCGCCCATTACGGGAGAAACCGCCCAAAAGGACTTTATTCGGCTCTTTGGCTCCATCTTGCGACTGAAAAATATTCTTGTCGCCTTTGACGACTTTACGGAAAACGATATCCTCAGCGGAAAGACCTTTCAGGACTATCAAAGCCAGTATCTCAACCTGCATGCGGAATTTCGCCGTAAAGCCGAAGCGGAAAGGGAAGCCATCAACGACGATGTGGTTTTTGAAATCGAACTTATCAAGCAAGTTGAAATCAATGTTGATTACATCCTGATGCTGGTGGAGACCTACCTCAAAAAGAAGGGCTCTGAAGAAGGGAGGGAAATCCGTTCGAGCATCGCACGGGCTGTAAACTCCAGTCCCAGCCTGCGCAACAAGAAAGACCTCATCGAACAGTTTGTGGATTCCGTTTCCATAACGGAAAAAGTTGATGAAGCGTGGCTTGCCTACATTAAGACCAAGAAAGAGGAAGAGCTTGAGCGTATCATTGCCGAAGAAAAACTCAATCCTGCCGAAACGAAAACCTTTGTCGCCAATGCGTTCCGCGACGGAGCCATCCCTACCACCGGAACCGCCATCACAAAGATACTTCCGCCTGTTTCACGGTTCAGCAAAAACAATAACCACGCTGCGAAAAAGCAAAGCGTACTGGACAAACTCCGTGTCTTCTTTGAACGATTTTTCGGCTTGAGCTGATAGGTAATAATTTTCTCAGCAACATTCATTTTTCGATGGATCACTGAAGGCCTGCCTCCCATTATAGGGAAGTAGGTCTTCTTTTTTGTATGAAAATAAATCCGCCAAACTTTTCAGTATATAATATGCCCGATATATATCTATTATTCACAAATGAACCGTTCACCAATGAGAATAATATTAATTATTCACTTCTCAAGTGTTCTATGTCTGATTGTATCACTAAAATATAAACAAAAGATAACAAAGAAACAACAAAAAAAGACAAAAAGAAAGAATAAGAAAACATTAATCTCACACCACACATGTGTGATAGAGGTAAAAGCATAGCTCATCTAGTTCTATTCTTCCTTATCCTGACCATATATCTGATTTTAGTTATAACCTCTCACGAAGGTTAAAGCAAATGGTCATAGCAACTTATCGAGTTGATCCTCTCTGCCTTTTGGTCAGAGAGATTCATGACTCTTCTTTTCCCCATTACCATTTTCTTCTTTTGATCAATACAAATGCCATAAAGAACAAATTTACTGTTTTTGATATAGCAACTAAGATTTGAAAAAATACTTTAGTAAACCTTTTCTTGTAATGGCACTCACCATTGACCACCAATTGGCTACTGAACTCCGTACGGATATTTCCCCCTCACCCACAGCCGGAGTATGCTCGTACGGAGGCGTGTCCGTTGCCGAGGTTGAGCCTGATCTTTTAGGAGCCTTTTCACGTCAGTACTGGCCTTTGCCAACATAGGCCCGATTCTGGCCCACTTTCCGTCTGAAATGTCGTGTCTGTTCATGAAAAACAGCAAAACAACAGAACAGTGAAAGGTCTAGAATGTATTTAGAGACAGCTCCTGGACAAAGACATAAAAATTATGACCCACACAACTGAAACCGGGGCATTCTCGGCATCCCCGGCTTCAGTTGTGTGGGAGGTGAAACGGTCAGGCCGGAGGAGGCCGCCCGCCGTTCTTTTTCCCGAAGTTAGAAACTATAGGTCAGTACCAGGTTGGTCAAATTGCCCTGCGCCCTGTTGCGGGAGCCGAACTCCCACTGGCTACGCAACGCCACGCTCATGTTCCATTCCGGGAAGGCCACGCTGATTTCCGGGCCGACGGCATAGCCTCTTTCTCTGTAGTCATCCGAACGGGGGCCTGAATCGTCCGTCACCTGCCAGTAGCAGTAGCCGGAGAGCCCAACGTCAATCAGCCCATTGAAAGTCCTGCCGAGGCCCCATTCAAAAGAAAAGTCATCGCCGTGCGTCTGGCGGGTGCCCTCCTGCTGGGTGTGGATTTCGTACCTGGCCAATATGGAGCCGTGCCAGGTGCGAGCCTCGTCAAAGTACAAAGTCCCGCCACCCGTCAACATGACCGTCCAAAAGCCTTTGCCTGGGCTGGCCGGGCGGTTTTCATTATAGTCGCCGGTCGGAATAAACAGCCCCACGCCGGCGGCTGCATCATAGCGGTTGCCGTGCCAAGCCAGCAGGAACGGCTCGATACAGATGTCGCCCAAGCCCCAATTGTTGTCACTGAATGATCCGAGGCCGGCGTTACGCAGGTTTATGTCAGTATACACCGTGGGTACAACAACATCCATAACAAGGTTGGCACCCAAGATGTTAATGTCGCTCGACCAGATGAAGCGGTTGGTGATGGCTACCACCTCAAGGTCGAAGTCCGAAGCGATTTTGTCGCCGTTGTTGTCGCGGCTTTCGTGCGCGGTGTAATAAGAGTTGTACAGACGCCAATACTTGCCCGGAGGAGGCAGAGTGGCGACTTTCAATCCCTCGCCGCCGCTGGTGTAATGTGCGCCCGCGGCCGCGAAATCCGTCGCTGAAAACAACAAGACCAGGCAGCTGAATACAATTGTGAGCAGTCGTGGCATAATCACTCCTGTTTATGGTTAAAGGGTTATAATAAAGCAAGCTTTCCTATTTTTTCATGGTTGCCGCTTTTACTAACTACGTAGCAGGCGGCGTTATTCTTCATTCTCATGTAATCTCTGCGGTAATCACTCGGCATTACAAACAGAGCCGTGCTCATGGCGTCCGCCTCCATTGCGCTCGGTGCGAAAGCCGATGCGCTGAGCGTACCGGCAGCAGCCTCTGCGGTGGCGGGGCTTAAAATATGCGCCCGACCGCGTCCCAGAGGCGATAAACTTTCATAGTTTCCCGATGTGGCCACCGCGCCGTCTTGTAAAAAGAATGAAGTGAGCAGCCTCCCTTGGCGGCGAGGATCTTGCAAACCGATCTTCCAGCCGAATCCGGACGGCCCTCCGCCGCAGGCGATGATATCGCCGCCGGCGTTGATTAAATGGTTACCCGCACCGTGCGCATGGAGCAGTTGGGAAAGGCGGTCGACCACGTAACCCTTGGCGATGCCGTCCAGAGTAATCGAGGTGCCGCTTCGCGCAAGGCTGATGCCGTCTTCACCAAGGTTTACTCCATCAATAGCGGCTGGCTGCGTGGAAAACACCGTGGGGTCGAAGAATCCGCCACTCTCACGGCAATGGCGTATCGCCGCAGCGAGTACCTGCTGGAGTTCGGCCGGCGGCGTCGCAATATGCCCGGTCGCGTTCAAACCGTGCAGCGGAGCTCCGGGCTTGTGTCGCGTCAGCAAGGCTTCAAGCCGCATGGCCTCAGCAAAAGCCATATCCAGCAATTCAAGGCTCTCCCTGTTCCGGCGCGCAATGTTTATTTGCAGCAAGCTGCCCATGACCGAGCGGACCTCGGACGCTACCGGGTAGTCGACTGTTTTGAGCAGCCCCGCCAAGGGACCAGCCACCCCGGACAAGATTGCGCCCGTTCCTAGTATGCCGATAGCGCCAAGCAATTCGCGTCTTCTCATGTTCATTTCGCCCGCTTTTCACTTATGAATGGACGGGAAGCATTGTCAGCGGAATTTTCAATGAAGAAAGACCGCCAGAGGCCCGTTACGGCCAAGCCGAAGAAAAGCCCCCAGACGATGATGCCGGCAAGGCTATTTTTCTTCATGGCTTCGCTCCTTATGTTTAAGCGGCATCAACCACCCCCGCCCGAAACTTATAAAGTCGAAAACGGCCTTGACGGGGCAAAGCGTATTGCACCACGGGCGCAATACCAGCAGGGAGGCCAGCACGGCCAAAATGGCGGTGGCGTAGATGAGCCCGCTGCCGATAAACGAAAAGACCATACTGAACGGCTCGAAAGACGAGAGACCCGGTTTTCTGTAATAAAGGCCCAAGACTATGGCCACCAGGGCCGTAAATCGCGAGAGCCAGCGTAATGCCTGCGGCAAGACCAGAGCTTTCGGGCGCAGAATGCTTCCCAAGCCCTGCTGTACAGCGCCGAAAGGACAGATCATCTGGCAGTAAAGATTTTTGCGAGTGACCAGCACCACGCACGCGCCGAGCAGCAGGCATAAAATAGCCGCGTAAGAAGCCAGACCGGAACTCCAAGCCCCGCTCAGCAACAATACCACCGTGGCAATGCTGGGCTGGGAGGCGTAAAGCACGCCTAAAACAATGAAGCCGCAGAGCAGTGAGACCCTAACTCCCCATTTTTTCGACCAGGGAAACCAGGATGAGCTTACCCATAAAGCCAGGACGAAAAGCCCCAGCGTAGCGGCGGCCTTGGCTATTTCCCACGAAGGGATTTCTCGCGGTTCTTCCATGAACGGAACGCCGAATGCCACCTGATTCACGCGCTTTACCGCTCTCTCCAACCCGCTGATGATGGCGGTGGAAGTCATAGTCGCGCCGGACACCGCGTCCACTTGGGGTGGCGTATCCAGCATGGTGCCGGGAAACTTCTCCATAAGCCCGGTTTTCAACACGTTCGCTAGGTAGCTGCTCGTTTCCGACGATTCAAGCACGGCCACCTGGCGTACCCGCTTGTCAGCCCCCACGAGCGTAGCCGTTTTTACTGCCCCGCCGTAGCCGGGGTGACTTTCCAGAATGACATAAATCTCACCCGAGGGGCTCTGCCCCCGGTACATATCCTCCGCGATAAGCTCAAGACGGCTTATGGAGGAATCCACGCTCCGAATTTGCGCCTGCAGGCTCTCCCCGGCCCTGTTGGCCCCGGCGGCCCAAGCCGCCAGAACCAACAGGATGGAGAGAATCCAGAGGATTTTTTCAGTTCGTTGCCGCATCTTTGTTATTTTCGCTCTTCTTCATTATGAACAGCCGAATGAGCACGCCCAAAGCGATAAGGTGCAGGCTGCCGAAAAAGCCGATCATGTACCAGCCGGCATTGCCCTCGTATTCACCTTTCAGGGTAAAGCCCGCAAAGACCACGATACAGAACGAGGCGAAACAGCCGTAAAAAAGCAGTTGCTGCCACCATTTGAGGTTCTCGTTAAATTGCCTGGCCCAAACGCCTATGCTTTGCCAGATAAGCACCTGCATCACGCCTATGACCATCCAGAAAAGATATTTTATTAATGTTCCGTCAGGGTACATTGACTCACTCCTTTATTCGTTTCCGCCATATTCCCAGCTTTTTTCGATCTTGAAATATTCCTCGGTGCGCAGCCACTTGGGCGGGTTATGGTAGTTGTATTCCTTGCCGCCGTCCCAATCGGCCTTGTAATCCTGGGCTTCCGGATAGTGGAAAAAGCCTTTCTGCATGGCCAACAGGCCGCTTGAGACCAGACCGGTCGGGTCGCGTGCGTCCACTTCGCGCGAGATGTTGTGAATCCAGGTGTTTTTACGGGAATAGGGGCAGACGCCCACGCAGATGCGGCAGCCGGAAGGCTCGCGGGTTGCCGCGCTGGACCACTGCAAAAAGCATTTTTCGCCGTCGTTGTGCCACCTGCGGAAGCCGCGCACGACCTCGTCCGGTTCGCTGCTTTTGGTGATAGCTCCCGAGGGGCAGGACTCGGCGCAGAGCTTGCACTTTCTGCAGAATTTACGCACGCCGAAGTCAATGGGCTTATCATATTCGAACTCGATATTGGTGACCATTCCGGCCAGGCGCACGTTCATTCCCAGTTCCGGGGTAATCAGCGTGCCGACGCGGCCCAGTTCGCCAAGGCCGGCCAGTGCGCCGTAAGGCGGCATAATCAGCTCGTAGTTCACCGGCGGCATCTGCGGCCTGGAGGGGTAGCCGAGCTCCTGAATAAAGTGCTCCAGTAGCGCGCAGATGGAGAAAAGCCGGGAGTAGCCGTCAAAAGACGTGCTGTAAGCCGTGGCGCTGAGAGCGGTATCCCAGTGCATGGGCACGCCGAAGACGATCAGGCTTTTCCAGTGCTTGGGCACATCCGTGCCCCAGACGTTGCGGCCGCGGTTGGGGATGCCCGAGTCCAGATGGTCGTCCTTGATACCGCGCATGTAGTTGGTAAACATGAAAGTAGGGTCGAACTTGCATATCCCCACCAAGGTGGCCCCAAAAGCGTGGGTCACTGCCTTGATCAGTTCCGAGGCATGGGCAGGCGATTTGAACTCCATGGGCTTTTTGCGCCAGATTTTGCGGAAGTCCCATTCCTCCGGCGGGTTCGGGGCGGTATCCACGGGGGAAAGCGGGTGCGAAATCTGACCGAAAGCGAAATTGCCGTCATAGGGGTACATCACGTGAAGGTGCGCGGCATGGTAGGCCGAGGAAATGGCATAGCGCACGTTCTTGCCGCCCTCCTTGTAGTACTCCTGATTTTGCCTGGCCCCGGCAGCTAGGGCTTTCATCATGATTTCAAAAGATTCAGGTCTTTTACGGTAGTAATCACCCACCGGTCCGGGCAGTTTTTCCAGACCCATCTCCGGGGTCCAGCGGCCGGACTGCATGAGCGGAAGTATGCTGAAAGTACGCTCATGCATGAACTCCGTGTAATGCGGGCGTTCGACCGGCCCTACCGGTTTGAAGCCGGTGGGGATTTCCACTTGGAACGGTTTGCGGTTGAAGAACTGCCCCTTGTTGGTACGGTCGGCAACTCCCGTGTAGGCCTGCCCGGATTGGCCGATCTGCACGCCGGCCACGGCCAGGCCGCCGAGAGTAGCACCGGCCGCAGCGACGCCGCCGAATTTCATGAAGTTACGCCTGGACGTATCAACTTTTTGTGAGTTCGCTGACTTGTCCTTGCTTTTATCTGACATGACAACCTCCTTAAAGATTAATCAAGTGTGGTAGCCCGTATGGGGTCATATTGCTCCAAGCCCGGTCGCAGGCCCGGAAAAACCTTGTCCATCTCCGTGGCAAAACGCCGCGCTTTTTCTGGCTCCTGCTCCGTGAGCAAAGCCAGTTTGCGTAGCATCAGCGGAACGGCTTCGTAGTCTATGGCTGCAGCCTGGCTGTAGGCCTTCGCGGCTTCCTGGTGGCGCTCCAGCCCTATGAGGGCCTCGGCTGAAAGAAGCAGGGCCGTAAAGTCGATGGGAACGCTTGCCAAAAGCTCGGCGCACAGGGCCAGGCCCTGCTCATGGCGCCCGCTCATTACCAGGCAAATGGCGCATCCTCTTTTGCTTTCGGGATGATACGGCGCAAGCTCAAGGGCCTTTTCAAAAAACGGCATGGCGGGCAGGTAATCCCCGGCTTGGAGAAAAGCCTCGCCAGCCATGTATTGCCAATATGGGTTATCCGGCTCTTGCGCGGCCTTGGCCTGATAATTGTTTTCATATTCTTTCATTTGAGACCGCCTAATAGGCTATTTTTACTATCTATCTCCAAAAAATATGCCAATGCATTATAGATATTTATTACAGTATGTTATTGAATATCAGGAAAAAGACAGAGAAAAGAAATTGCTTTATTATACAGAAAAAAATACTATAAGATAATTCTGTATAATCAACGAGAGAAACAAATGAATATTGCCACCCAATTCGACTTGTACCGCGATGTCACCCTGGCCATTACCAGCAGCCTCGATATCGGTCAGGCGCTGGGAAGAACTTTCGAGGCCTTTTCCAAGTACTTGCCGCTGAGTGCTATTTCTTTCCACGAGTACAGGGCCGATCTGGAGGCCGCCAAAGTGTATTACCTGGTTACGCCGGAGGGCTTCAGAGAGGTAGATATGGTTGTGCCCCTAAAACGGGAGGCCGTGCTCGACATGATTGACGTCAGAAAGCCGTACGGGCAACGAATCTTCCCCTGTAACCACGACGAGCCCACGGGAACAGCCATTTCAAAGGCGATAAGCAAGTATGCGCCGGATATCCCCAGAGCGCACATGTGCAATATTCTTTCTATCGGGGATAACATTTTGACCCACATGTCCTTACTGGGAACCCACCCGGACTGTTATACCAAAGAACATTGCGCCATGGTCGCTCCCCTGCTCCCCCCCATGTCACTGGCCATATCCAACTTGATGCAGTTCAAGATGAACGAAGAGTTTCGCATCAAACTCGGGCTTAAAAACACTTCTCTAAAGGCTGAATTGGAGGTATTGAGCGATAACCCGCTGGTGGGCGCCAACCAGGGCCTTGCTGCGGTCTTTAACAGCATCCGCCAGCTTTCCTCGCGTGAAACGCCGGTGCTGATAACCGGCGAAACCGGCACGGGTAAGGATGTTATCGCCAACCTCATCCAGTGCATGTCGCCTCGGCGCGAGGGGCCGTTCGTCAAGGTAAACTGCGGCGCGCTGCCCGAGACCTTGATGGACAGCGAACTCTTCGGGGTGGAAAAAGGCGCTTACACAGGCGCTTCCAGCTCACGCCCTGGCCGGTTCGAGCAGGCCGACGGAGGAACGATCTTTCTTGATGAAATAGGCGAGCTCACCCCGCAGGCCCAGGTCCGTTTGCTCCGGGTATTGCAAAACCGCGAGGTGGAGCGCCTAGGTGGCACCAAATCCCGGCCGGTGGACATACGCATTATAGCCGCGACCAACAGCAATCTGGAATCAATGCTGCAAAACGGCACATTCAGGGAGGATTTATATTACCGGCTGAATGTATTCCGCATTCACGTACCGCCGCTACGCGAGCGCAGGGAAGATTTGGTGCAGCTGATCATGCATTTCGCCAAAAAAGTGGCCAAGCGCTTTAACATCGACACCCCAAAACTTGACCTCGCAACCTTGGATCAGCTTATGGCCTATTCTTGGCCGGGCAATGTGCGGGAACTCGAGAACCTGGTGGAGCGTGCCATGGTGTTGAGCCCGCACAGCCCCATTAACTTAAGCCCCTTGCTGCCGGAGGACCCCTCCTGGTATCTGAACTCCGACCAGGGCATGAGCTCTTTGGAAAAGCTTATAGACAAGCGGATCGCGGCTATTTTGGGTAATGGAAAACTGCTGCAAAACACGCAGGTTCTGCGTGCGGACACAGGCTTTGAAAAATCCGGCCAGCTAAAACGCGCGGAGATGAACGGCGCTTCCAGCCTTAATGAGGTGATGGTCGCCGCCATACAAGACGCCCTAAGCAAGTGCCAAGGCAAAATCAACGGACCAGGCGGCGCTGCGGAGGCGCTGGACATTAACCCCAGTACCCTGCGCCAGCGCATGCGCAAATTCGGCATTTCAGCCAATAAATTCAAATAATTCAGGAATAATCCATTTGCAAAATCGACTGTCTGGCAAAAACAGCGGCATAGGGCCTATAAACCTGCATAACCGGCAAAACATGATGATGCCGGGACACACAGCATTGATGCGTACACCTTTTTGTGCCTAATAGAGCGCCGCCGTCCGGGTGAGACCGATAATGCCGTACTTGGAGGCGATGTATGCCGCCTGACGGGAAAACCGGTGACGCCTCTCCGTGAAGAGCAGTTGACGATTGCTCCGCCGCCGCTTTGGAGCAGGGCCGGAATTTGATATTTCATGCAGGTAAAAATATCGCGTAGATTGACTGCCATGGTCTTGTTGTAATCCTGGTAGCTCATTTCAGCGGCTGGAATCTGCGGCGTGTGGAGGCCCGCGTTGTTATAGGTGGTGTTCAACCTGCCGTAATTTTTCATTGTTTTTCAAGCATGGAGACAACATCCTCCTCCTTGGAAACGTCGCAGGCCCCCCATAGCGATAAGCCCCGCTTTGGTGGGAGACTCCGCAGCTGCATGCGCTTTGTCGGCCTGCACGTCCGCGAGCACGACGGAATTCCCCAGCATCTGAAAAGCCTTGGCTGTGGAAAACCATTCTCGTAATTCATACCAAGAATACCAGCAAACGTAGCAAGAGCATCCAGTTAAGATTCAGTTTCAATTTTTGAATGACATCCGTCATCCACGTCTTCGCAGCCCAGTCACCAGCATAGTTCTCCGTTACTCCCATATCCACCATCTTATGCCCAACAGCGGCCTGAAGCATGGAAAGGTCCACACGGGCTTCCTTGTGCAGATACTCGATCACCGTATGGCGGAAGCTATGGAAAGCCTTGGTGCTCGGCTCACCATGTTGTCCACCTACTCCGACAGAACGGCGATAGCGCGTGAACCAGTGCGTCAGGGCGGAACCGAGCTTCACAGTGGCATGGTTCACGGCGTTTACTCTTTCCTG
>CALVEZ010000029.1 GCA_944326695.1 Candidatus Bilophila faecipullorum
GACTCATCCTCCATGACCGACGTCGGTTCCGGGCTGGGAGCTGTGTGCAGAATTGGGTACGTTTTTTAGGAGGGAGTGAGAGAAGCATGGGGAGGGGGGAGGGGCCCTTTCTCCAGAAAGGGCCCCTCCCCCCTCCCAAACCCTCCCCCTTCCCCCCAAAGACGTTCGACTGGTGGGGAGGCGGCGCGCAGGGAGTTCCTGTCGGGCTCCGGACGTAAGAGAAAGGCATCCTCAGGTGTGAGGATGCCTTTTGTCATCGGGGAGGATTTGGTAATTATCTAGTATTCTTCTAGGAACTAGTTACGGCCTTGAAAGGGGCACCGCCTACGGCGTCTCCATAACCGAGGGGGTCCGGGGGGAATCATTCCCTCCGGGCGGGGTCAAGGGGCGGCAAGCCCCTTGCCGCCGGAGGCACTCTCCCGCCTCCGGTGGTACTCATGCTGGATGTAGCGCACGAGATCGCCCTTGCGTGCGGCCCATTCCGGGGCGACGAGTTCGCCCGGCGCGGGATCGGCCACGACCCGATGGATGATGATGTCCGGCCGCAGCGCGAGGAGCGCGTCTACGGCGAGATCGATATAGGCTTCCTCGCTCAGAGGGGAATAATCCCCGGCGCGATGGGCACGGGCAAGGGCCGTGCCTTGGCAGACGTAGACGTTGTGCAGCTTGACCCCGTGCACGGGCAGGGCGTTGAGGCGGCGGACCGTGGCGAGGACGTCGTCCCGCCCTTCACCGGGCAGGCCGAGCATGAGATGGGCGCAGACCTGCACGTCGGTTCCCGCCGCCAGTGAGATGGCCCGTTCCGAGGCCGCGGCGTCGTGGCCCCGGTTGATGCGGCGCAGGGTGGCGTCGTTCAGGGTCTGCACGCCGAGTTCAAGCCATTTCTCCCGCCACGGCGCAGCGGCAAGCAGAGCCAGCTTTTCGGCATCAAGGCAGTCCGGGCGCGTGCCGACCGAAATCCCGGCCAGATCGGGCAGGCCGCGCAGGATGTCGAGGAGGGCGGCCAGCCGGGAGGCCGGGCCGTAGGTATTGGAAAAGGATTGCAGGTAGGCCAGAAAAAGGGAGGCCCGATTCGACTTGCGGAAATGCTCGCGCCAGTAGGCCCATTGAGCGGGCAGGTTCATCCCGGCGAGGCCGAGGCCGGAGCCTGAACCTATGGCGTTGCAGAAGGTGCAGCCCGCGCGGGAGAGCGTGCCGTCCCGGTTGGGGCAGCTCGCCCCCGCGTCGAGAGGGATTTTCTGGACGCGCTGGCCGAAGCGTTGCCGGAGGTGGACGGTGAAGGTATTCCATGTGTGCATCTGGTCGACCTTTTGCGGAAAAGGGCCGCCGGAGGCCCGGCGGTACATTTATTTTGACCTTATTGTTTATATATTGAAAAGATTCAATATGTTTTGTAAGCTTCCGAAATGGCGGGGAGCTTGCTCTTGACAGGCGGGCGTTTTTGGCCCAACACTTCGCGACTGAACTCAGGCTACCCGTAATCCGGCCTGCTGAAAAGAGCGCTGCGTTTTTTTCGCAAACGGACTGGCTCGCCAGCTCCTTCCGGCTCCAGATATTCCATCCCCCGTTTTTGGATCGTCAGGTCTTGTTTGGTCCATAGAGAAGACAAGTGAGCAATCCTGTATGGCAAAATTAATGAATTTCATCCTCGGCGCCTTTTCCAACGATCTCGCCATCGACCTTGGAACCGCCAATACCTGCGTCTATGTGAAGGGGCAGGGTATTGTCCTGCGCGAGCCTTCGGTCGTAGCCGTCAAGAAGGATTCGCGCGGCAACAGCGTGGTGCTCGCCGTGGGGCAGGACGCCAAGCGGATGCTTGGCCGCACGCCCGGCAACATTCAGGCCATCCGTCCCATGAAGGACGGCGTCATCGCGGATTTTGAAGTGACCGAGGCCATGCTTCGTCACTTCATCTCCAAAGTCCACAATTCCCGTCGCCATCTGGTCCGGCCCCGCATCATGGTCTGCGTGCCCACGGGCATTACGCAGGTGGAAAAGCGGGCCGTGAAGGAATCCGCCCAGAGCGCCGGGGCCCGCGAGGTCTATCTTATTGAAGAGCCCATGGCCGCGGCCATCGGAGCCAACCTGCCCATTCAGGAACCCACCTCCAATATGGTCGTGGACATCGGGGGCGGCACCACGGAAGTGGCGGTCATCTCCCTGTCGGGTATCGTCTATTCCCGTTCCGTGCGCGTGGGCGGCGACAAGATGGACGAATCCATCATGACGCACGTCAAGCGCAAGTACAACATGCTCATCGGCGAGTCGTCGGCGGAAGAGATCAAGATCAAGATCGCTTCGGCCTACCCGATGGACCCCGAGCAGCAGATCGAGGTCAAGGGCCGCGATCTCGTGACCGGCATCCCGCAGAACATCATCATCACCTCGGAAGAGGTCCGCAAGGCCATTTCCGAACAGGTGGACAGCATCGTGCAGGCCGTACGCATCGCACTGGAGCAGACGCCCCCGGAACTGGCCGCGGACATCGTGGACCGGGGCATCGTGCTCACCGGCGGCGGCGCGCTTTTGAAGGGCCTTGATCAATTGTTGCGCGAAGAAACCTCCCTGCCCATCACCGTGGTGGAAGACCCCCTGTCCACGGTGGTCATGGGCACCGGACGGGCGCTTGACGATCTGAACGAGCTTGGCGACGTCTGCATCGACTGATTTTCCGCCTGCCGGACTTCCCGCAGGCTTGCCGGTCCGCCGTCCGCTCCGTGCCGGACGCGCGGGCCGGTCCGTATCGGCTCCCCGGCGCGTGCGGCAAGGCGCGCCCGCGTGACATCTTTTCCGGAACAAGCATGTCCCCCAAGCACCTCCTGCTGATTCCCGCCGTGGCCCTGCTCCTCTATCTGGGGATGTACAGCTGGAACCAGCGCACCCATATCCTTGACGAAGTCGCGGCCAATACCGGTCTCGAAGCCTCGGGCGTCGTCCTCAAGTCGGTGCGTCTCGTGCAGGATACGGTCATGGGCGCGTGGAATCGCTATATGGACCTTGTGGACGTGCGCGAGGAAAACGACGAACTCAAGCGTGAAGTGGAGCGGCTGCGCCACAAGCTGCTCATGGCCTCCGAAGAGCGGGCCGAACTCATCCGCTTGCGCCGCCTTCTGACGCTGACCCCGCCGGAAGGCTGGCAGACCCTCGGCGCGCGCGTGCTCGCCGGGCGTATGGGAGCCAACGCAGCGCTGGCGTCCGTGCTCATCGGACGCGGTTATCTTACCGGGGCCATCCCCGGGACGCCGGTCATGACCCCGGAAGGCGTGGCCGGGCGCGTGCTGCGGGCCGGGCCTTCATCGGCTACCGTGCTCTTGCTGGTCGATCCCGGAAGCCGCATCGCGGTGATCACGCAGGAGAGCCGGGTGCAGGGCGTCCTTGTGGGCGGCGGCCCGGACAAGCCGTTGGAACTGCGTTTCGTCTCGCACAACGAAAGCGTGCGGCCTGGTGAACTGCTGGTGACTTCCGGGCTGGACGACGCTTTCCCCAAAGGCATCCCGGTGGCCCGGGTGCTCTCGGCCACGCCCTCCGATCTTTCGCCTTTCCAGTCCATTCAGGCGGCTCCTCTGGCGCGGCTCGTCAATCTGGAAGAGCTTTTGCTCGTGTCGCGGGTGGAGGGCTACGGCCTGTCCGGTTCGCTTTCGGGTGTGCTCGGTCCCGCGCGTGTACCCGAGGAGGCGGGAAGCCTGCCGCGGCCCCAGCCGCAGCCCGGTCAGGCGGGTTCGGCGTTGCCCGGACCGCCCCGTCCCGATGCGCCGTTTTTCCTCACCGGCCCCACGCCTCCGCCCGGTCTGCCGCTGCGGAGCCGGCCATGACGTTGAACATCCTCTGGTGGCTGGCCTTTTTCGTTATCGGGCTGGCCCTTCAGCAAGCCCTGCCGGGAACGGACGTGCTGGTCGTCGGCCTGTTCCTCGCGCTTCAGGAGCGGCGTCCGGTGCAGATCGCCGTGGTGCTCGTTCTGCTTATCCTCCTTCAGGAGGGGGTGGGGACGCTGGATTTCGGTGCCTCGGTCCTTTGGTACTTCTTGGCCATCGTCTTGTTTTTCGCGGGCCGCTGGATGTTCGAGACGGAGAACTGGCTCTTCGTGCTTCTGCTCAGCGGCTGCCTCGGCGCGGCGCACGGGGCCGTGATCTGGCTCATGACGCGCTTGCAGTACATTCCACTGGAGACCGCCGGGCTTGTCGACGAAAGCATCCTTCAGGCGCTGCTCACGCCCGTCCTCTGGCAGGCGTGCAGGCTGGCGCGCCGGTGGGTGGTGTCCCATGAAAACAATACAGCTTGAAACGGAAGGTTATCAGCCGCCCAAGGCCGGGCTTGCGCTCTTGCAGTGCCTTGTTGGGTTGCTCTTCTTCACCTTCGTGCTGCGTTTCTGGTATCTGCAAATCCACCGGGGAGCCGATTACGAGCAGCAGGCGCAGGCCAACCATCTGCGGCAGGAGTCGGTCTACGCCTCGCGCGGGCTCATCCGCGACGCCGGGGGTGTCCTGCTGGCCGAGAACCGGCCCGCCTTCGGCCTCGCGCTCATCCGGGAGGACTGCAAGGACATTGCCGCAACCCTCGCGCAGGTCAGCGAGTGGGCGGGCATCCCTCTGGAGCAGCTCACGGCCCGTTTTGAGCAGGACCGCCGCAAGGTCAAGCCCTTCGAGCCCATCCTGCTGCTGACGGACATGGATTTCGAGCAGGTGGCGCGCATCGAGGCGCAGCTTTTGCATTGGCCGGGGCTTGAAATCGTCACCCGCTCCAAGCGCCACTACCCGGAAGGGAAGGAATTCGCGCATATCCTCGGCTATGTGGCTGAAGCCAATGAAAAGGAACTGGCCGCCGATCCCTACCTTGCCTTGGGCGACACGGTAGGCAAGCAGGGGCTCGAATATGTCTTTGAGGAGCGCCTGCGCGGGCACAAGGGACTCTACAGCGTGGAAGTGGACGTGCTCGGGCGCTCCCTTGGCAAGACGCTCACCGAGGAGCCGCAAAACGGCGAAAACCTGCGGCTCTGCCTTGACGTTCAGTTGCAAAAAAAGCTCGCGGCCCTTCTCGGGGATCAGACGGGGAGCATCGTGGTCATGGAGCCGCATACCGGGCGGCTGCGGGCTCTGGTGACCAACCCCTCCTATGACAACAATCTTTTTGTCGGCGGCCTGTCCCAGAAGACCTGGGAGTCGCTGCGGGACGATCCTTTCCATCCCTTGCAGAACCGCGCCATCCAGAGCGTCTATCCGCCGGGTTCGGTCTGGAAGCTCATGATGGCCGGGCTCTTTCTCAAGGAAGGCGTCTCGCCTTCCACCCGGGTGGTGTGCACGGGCTCGGTCAAGCTCGGCAACCGCGAATTCCGTTGCTGGCGGCGGGGCGGCCACGGGGCCGTGGACATGGTCCAGTCGCTCCTGCATTCCTGCGACGTCTATTACTATGTGCTCGGTGAGAAGATGGGCATCGACCGCATCGAGGCCTTTGCCCGGGCCTGCGGCTTCGGCGCGCCCACAGGCATTGATCTTCCGCACGAGAAGTCGGGTCTGGTCCCTTCCCGGGCGTGGAAAAAGCGACGTTCCGGCGAACCGTGGTATCGTGGCGAAACGCTGAACGTCTCCATCGGACAGGGCTATACGCTGATCACGCCTCTCCAGATGGCCCATTTCGTCAGTGCGCTGCTCAACGGCGGCAAGCTCCTCAAGCCGCAGCTTTTGATGGACGCGGAGCCGGAAGTGCGGGGTACCCTCCCTTTCAGCGCCGAGGCCCGCAAGCTCGTGGTGGAGGGGATGCGCGTCACCGCCGACGTGGGCACGGCCAAGGTGCTGCGCCGCACGGATGCCGTCATCGGTGGCAAGACCGGCACGGCGCAGGTGGTGAAAATCCGCATGGTCGGGGATCGCCGCCAGCGCAAGGAAGAAATGGCCTACCTTGAGCGGGACCATGCGTGGATCGCCTCGTATGGCCGCAAGGACGGCGAGGACATCGTGGTGGTGGTCATGCTGGAGCACGGAGGCGGCGGCAGTTCGGCGGCCGGGCCCGTGGCCCGGGACGTATACAACATCCTCTACGGCACGCCCCTCGGCCCGCAGCCCCGCAAACCCGTGGGCCGCACGCCGCGGCAGGACTGACGTGGGAGAGGGCCTATGACGTTTCGCGGAGTGCGCACATGGTGATGGATCGGCGGTTACTGACCCATATTAATTGGGGCTTGCTGGCGGCCATGCTTCTGCTGTTCTGGGTGGGCATCGGCAACCTCTACTCGGCCAGCGGCGTGCGCGTGGAGGACGGCATCAGCCTCGGGCCGTATTACGAGCGCCAGATGATCTGGGGTGCCTTCGGCCTTGTGGCGATGCTGGGCTGCATGAGCTTTGATTACCGCCATCTTCAGGCTTTGGCTCTGCCGTTTTTTCTGGCCGTGCTCTTTTCGCTCTGCCTCATCCCCATTTTCGGCAAGGTCATTTACGGCGCGCGGCGCTGGATTGATCTGGGCTTTTTCCATTTCCAGCCGAGCGAAATGGCCAAGATCGCAGTCCTGCTCATGGGCGCGCACGCGCTGTCGGGCGACGGGGAGCCGCTCTCGTGGAAGCGGCTTTTTCAGGTTGCCTGCGTCGGGCTCGTGCCCGCGGCCTTCATCGTAGCCCAGCCCGATCTGGGGACCGCTCTGACCGTGCTGGCGATCCTCGGCGGCATGATCCTCTATCACGGCATCCAGAAACGCGTGCTTCTCGTGTGCCTCATCGCCCTCCCGCTCATGCTCCCGGCGGGCTGGTTCGCCCTCCACGACTACCAGAAGCAGCGCATCATGACCTTCCTCGATCCCGCCAACGATCCGCGCGGCGCGGGCTACCATATCATCCAGTCAAAAATCGCCATCGGTTCCGGTCAGATATGGGGAAAGGGCTTTCTGGAGGGCACGCAGAGCAAGTTGAGCTTCCTGCCGGAAAAGCATACCGACTTCGCCATCGCCGTCTTCGGGGAGGAGTGGGGCTTTGTGGGCTGCGTCGGGCTCATGGCCCTGTTCAGCCTCTTTTTGCTCGGCATCTTCAACACCGTACGCAGTGCGAAAGACCGCTTCGGCAGTAATCTCGCGGCGGGCATTTTTATTTATTTTTTCTGGCAGATATTCATCAATGCGGGGATGGTGGTGGGCATCATGCCCGTGGTGGGCATTCCGCTGCCGTTCATAAGTTACGGCGGGAGCGCCACGCTGGTCAATTTTGCGCTGGTGGGGCTTGTGCTGAACATCTCCATGCGCCGTTTTCTGTTTAAAACGTGATCCCGCGCGGCTGTGGACCACAGGTGTTGTGTTTTCTTTCACAAGAAAAAAGACACGGCGGGCGGCCTCTGATCCGGCGAAGTTTTCAGAAGGGTAAGAAGGTGAAATGACATTTTATTCCTCCTGGCTTCCTTTCCTTTTCGTTTCCTTGAAAGCAGGCTTGTGAGCTTTTGCTTTTGAGAAGAACCTTTGACACATTTTGGTGGTTCGTATATAATCCCCCCATTCTGTACGTTTAGCTGTATGAAGGGAGTTCCTGCGTGATAGACCTTAATATTACGTTATGGGTCCAACTGGTCAACTTTCTCGTGACGCTGGTGGTGCTCAACTACCTGCTCATCGCGCCGATCCGCAAAGTGATCCGGCAGCGCAAGGAGAGCGCCGCGGGCGTCATTGGGGAAATCGAAGCCTTTACCGCGGAAAAGCAGCAGCTTCTGGATGAATACGAATCCGAACTGCGCAAGGCTCGCGAGGCGGCGAACATCTATCGCAAGGACGGCAAGGCCCGGGGCGAGTACGAAAGAGATCGCATCTTCGAGGCCGCCAACAGGGATGCCCAGACGGAAGTGCGCAGTACGCAGGCCGCGGTCCGCGCCGACGCCGGCGTGACCCGCCGCGCCTTGCAGGGACGGATGCAGGAATTCGTCGACGCCGCTCTGGCGAAACTTCTGGCCTAACTTCACGACTTCGGGGGACCCCTTGAAAGCGTTCGTTTCTTTTTTCATGTCCAAGGACGGGATTGTGGCCGTGGCCACCCTCATCCTCTTGGGCGTCGTGTCGCACTACAGCGATCCGTACAATCCGTGGATCAACCTGCTGGCCCGCGTGGGCAACGCGCTCGTCTTCCTTTATATCCTGTGGCGCGCCGCCGGGAAGAGCCTTGTCGCTGCCCTGACCAACCGCCGCGCGGCCATCGCCGACGAGATCGAGACCCTCGCCGCGCGCAAGGCCGAGGCCGAAGCGCAGCTTGCCGCCATGATCGAGAAGATCGACAGCCTTGACGCCGAATGCGAAGCCATCCTGAAGGAAAGCCACGCGCAGGGCGAGGCCATCCGTGAGACGCTCATCGCGGACGCGCTGGCCGAAGCGGAAAAAATCCGCAACGCGGCCCATCGCGCCGTGGACAGCGAGACCAAAAAGGCCATTCAGGACCTGCGCAATCAGATGGCCGACGAAATCGTGCAGTCTGTTGAAGCCGATCTGAAAAAACGGCTGGATATGGACGCGCACCTCAAGCTCATTGACAACGCGTTGAAAAAGGTGGTGCTCAATTGAACGGCGATATTGTGGCGCAGCGCTACGCCCGGGCGCTTTTTGACCTTGGGCGGCAGGAAGGCATGTCCCAGCTTGAAAAGTACGGGGAAAATCTGTCCGCCCTCGAGGGGGTTCTTCAGGAATCTCCTGAGCTGGTGCGTCTTTTCAAGACGCCCGTCATCGGTATCGCCGAAAAGCGCAAGGTGCTGTCCGGCATTCTCGACAAGGTCGGCGTCGATCCTGTTGTCAAAAATTTCTGCCTCCTGCTGACGGACAAGGAACGGCTTCCTCTTTTTGGGGAAATCGTGGAGAGTTTCGGCAAACTTCTTGACGAAGCTTGGGGCATCGTACGCGGCAGGCTCCTGACTGCCGTCAACCTCAGCAAAGAGCAGCAGGCCGGCATTCTTGCCCGGATAGAAAAGCAGACCAGCAAGCAGATCGCTCTGAAGTTCGAGGTGGACCCGTCCATCCTCGGCGGGGTTGTTCTTCAGGTGGGGGACAACGTGCTGGACGCAAGTCTTCGTGCTCAATTGGCTATCCTCAGAGACATCATCAAGAGGGGTGAATAGGATCATGCACATCAATGCAGGCGAGATCAGCAAGATCATCAAAGAGCAGATCCAAAACTACGAGCAGCGTGTCGATGCCACCGAAACCGGCACTGTGCTTTCCGTAGGGGACGGGATCGCCCGTGTATATGGCGTGCAGAACGCCATGTCCATGGAGCTTCTCGAGTTCCCCGGCGGGCTGTTGGGTATGGTGCTCAATCTGGAAGAAGACAACGTGGGTGTAGCCCTGCTTGGTGAGGATACCGGCATCAAGGAAGGCGATCCGGTCAAGCGTACCGGGCGCATCTTCTCCGTGCCGGTGGGCGACGCCGTCATGGGCCGCGTGATGAACCCCCTCGGTATCCCCGTGGACGGTCTCGGGCCCGTCGAATCCGACGATTTCCGCCCCGTGGAAGTGAAGGCGCCCGGCATCATCGCCCGTAAGAGCGTCCATGAACCCATGGTGACGGGCATCAAGGCCATCGACGCCATGACGCCCATCGGACGCGGCCAGCGCGAACTCGTCATCGGCGACCGTCAGACCGGCAAGACCGCCATCTGCATCGACGCCATCCTCGCGCAGAAAAACTCCGACGTGCACTGCTTCTACGTGGCCATCGGCCAGAAGCGTTCCACGGTCGCCCTTGTCGCGGACACCCTGCGCAAGTACGGCGCGCTTGAGTACACCACGATCATTTCGGCCACCGCTTCCGAGCCCGCGCCCTTGCAGTACATCGCGGCCTACTCCGGCTGCACCATGGCTGAATACTACCGCAACAACGGCAAGCACGCCCTCATCGTCTATGACGACCTGTCCAAGCAGGCGGTGGCCTATCGCCAGATGTCCCTGCTGCTCCGTCGTCCTCCGGGACGTGAAGCCTACCCCGGCGACGTTTTCTACCTCCATTCGCGCCTGCTCGAACGCGCGGCGAAGGTGAACGACAGCCTCGGGGCGGGCTCTCTGACCGCGCTGCCCATCATCGAGACGCAGGCGGGCGACGTGTCCGCGTACATCCCCACCAACGTGATTTCCATCACCGACGGTCAGGTGTACCTCGAACCCAACCTGTTCAACGCCGGTATCCGCCCGGCCATCAACGTGGGCCTTTCGGTGTCCCGCGTGGGTGGTTCCGCGCAGATCAAGGCCATGAAGCAGGTGGCGGGCACCATGCGTCTGGACCTCGCCCAGTACCGCGAGCTGGCCGCCTTCGCGCAGTTCGGCTCCGACCTGGACAAGTCCACCAAACAGAAACTGGAACGCGGCGCCCGTCTGGTGGAGCTTTTGAAGCAGCCCCAGTATCAGCCCATGCCCACTCAGGAGCAGGTCGTTTCCATGTACGCCGCCACCCGCGGTTTCATGGATGATGTGCCCGTGGCTTCCGTGCAGGACTTCGAGCGCGACTTCCTTGAGTTCATGCGGAGTTCCCGGGCCGATATCCTCGCCGATATCGTTTCCCGCAAGGCTCTGGACGCCGATCTCGAAAGCCGTCTGAAGGACGCCATCCTTGAGTTCAAAAAGGGCTACAATGCCTAGGGGACGGAGTAGCGCATGCCTTCGTTGAAAGACGTCAAAATGAAGATCGTCGGGGTCCGCAAGACCAAGCAGATCACCAAGGCCATGAACATGGTGGCCTCGGCGAAGCTGCGCGGCGCCCAGACCCGGATCGAGCGTTTCCGCCCCTATGCGGAAAAGTTCCAGACGGTGCTCGGCGACCTTGCGTCCAAGTCCGACGGCTCGGCGCACGCGCTTCTTGAGCGTCGCCCCGAGGGCCGTGTTTCCGTTATCATTCTGGCTACTTCGGATCGCGGCTTGTGCGGCAGCTTCAACGCCATGCTCATCGCCAAGGCGATGGACGCTGCCCGGATGAGAACGGCTGAAGGAAAAACCGTCAAGTTCATCTGCGTAGGCAAAAAAGGACGCGACGCCATCCGCAAGACCGACTATGAAATTTTGTCGGCCTATGCGGATGTCATGGGTCACTTTGATTTCTCCCTCGCTTCCAGCATCGGCAAGGATGTGGTAAGCGGTTATACGAGCAAAAGCATGGATGAGGTCATTCTCATCTATGGCGAGTTCGTGTCCGTGGTGAAACAGATTCCTCTCGTTCAGACCCTGCTGCCGGTGGAAACCTCGACAGCAACGGTCGATTCCGCCGCAGACGGCGTTTCCCGCAAGGGGGCGTCGGAAGAATACACTTACGAACCCGAGGTGACGCAGCTTCTGGCCGCCATCCTTCCCCGGTTCGTCAATGTGCAGATATACCGTGGCCTCCTTGACACGTCCGCCAGCGAAAACGCCGCCCGGATGACCGCCATGGACAACGCCACGCGCAATTGCGACGAAATGGTGGGCGCCTTGACGCTGCTCTTTAACAAGACGCGGCAGGCCTCCATCACCAACGAGCTCATTGACATCGTTGGCGGCGCGGAAGCTCTGAAATAAGGGAGCGAGCAATCGTTATGAGTGAAAACATCGGCAAAATCGTTCAGGTCATCGGCGCAGTCGTTGACGTGGCGTTTCCCGACGGTCATTTGCCAAACATCCTGACCGCTCTGGAGATCAAGAACCCCAACAACAGCGATGCCCCCGATCTGATCTGCGAAGTGGCCCAGCATCTGGGCGACGACGTGGTGCGCACCATCGCCATGGACGCTACCGAAGGTTTGGTCCGCGGCATGGACGTGGTGGATACCGGCAAGCCGATCATGGCTCCGGTGGGCGCCGCGTCTCTGGGGCGCATCATGAACGTGGTGGGCCGCCCCGTTGACGAAATGGGCCCCATCAAGGCTGAGAAATACCTGCCCATCCACCGCGAAGCCCCCAGCTTCGTCGAGCAGAACACCTCCGTGGAACTGCTCGAAACCGGCATCAAGGTCGTGGACCTGCTCGTCCCCTTCCCCAAGGGCGGCAAGATGGGCCTCTTCGGGGGCGCCGGCGTGGGCAAGACGGTTATCCTCATGGAAATGATCAACAACATCGCGAAGCAGCACGGCGGCATCTCCGTGTTCGCGGGTGTTGGTGAACGTACCCGTGAAGGGAATGACCTTTACCATGAAATGAAGGACGCGGGCGTTCTTGAGAAAGCCGCCCTCGTCTACGGCCAGATGAACGAGCCTCCGGGAGCCCGTGCCCGTGTGGCCCTGACCGCCCTCACCTGCGCGGAATACTTCCGCGATGAGGAAAATCAGGACGTGCTCTTGTTCATCGACAACATCTTCCGCTTCACGCAGGCGGGCTCGGAAGTGTCGGCTCTGCTTGGCCGTATGCCTTCGGCCGTGGGCTATCAGCCTACCCTTGGCACCGACCTCGGCAGCCTTCAGGAGCGCATCACCTCCACGAACAAGGGTTCGATCACCTCGGTGCAGGCCGTGTACGTCCCCGCCGACGACTTGACCGACCCCGCCCCGGCGACCACCTTCTCGCACCTTGACGGTACGCTCGTGCTTTCCCGTCAGATTGCGGAACTGGGCATTTACCCCGCCGTGGACCCGCTCGACTCCACCTCGCGCATCCTCGACCCCAATGTGGTGGGCGAGGAGCACTACTCGGTGGCCCGCGGCGTGCAGCAGGTATTGCAGAAGTATAAGGAATTGCAGGACATCATTGCCATCCTCGGTATGGACGAACTCTCCGACGAGGACAAGCTCGTGGTGGCCCGCGCCCGGCGCATCCAGCGTTTCCTGTCGCAGCCCTTCCACGTGGCCGAAACCTTTACCGGCACCCCCGGCGTCTATGTGAAGCTTGAGGATACGGTCAAGGCGTTCAGAGGCATCCTGAACGGCGATTATGACCACCTTGCGGAAGATGACTTCTACATGGTGGGCGATATCGACATGGCTCTGGCCAAGCACCAGAAGCGCCAGGAAAACTAGGAGCCTGATCATGGAATCCACGCTTCAGCTCGAAATCGTCACACCTGACAAAGTTGTGGTCAGCCAGCCCGTGGATTACGTCGGTGTTCCGGGTATTGAAGGTGAATTCGGCGTCCTGCCGCATCACGTTCCGCTTCTTTCGGCTTTGGCTATCGGCGATCTGTATTTCCGCGCCGACGGCAAAACGGAGCATGTCTTCGTTTCAGGCGGTTTCGCGGAAGTATCCGACAACAAACTCACCGTGCTGGCGGAATCCGCCGAGCGCGGGGAAAGCATTGATGTGGCGCGTGCTCAGGCCGCCAAGGAGCGCGCGGAAGCGCGTCTTGCCGCCCAGCAGGCCGATATTGACGCGATGCGGGCGCAGCTTGCCTTGCAGCGCGCCGTTGAACGGCTTCATGTCGCGTCACTGGCCCAGTGATTAGAGCCTTACGTATGTAGAAAAGGCGCGGAGCTTCGGTTCCGCGCCTTTTTGTATGGAGGCTCTTCCGTCTGGTAGAGTCCTCATTTTGTTTTGGCTCTGTCATAGCCGTCGATTGATATATTTCCTCTGTGATTTCAGACTCATGCAGATGAAAGTTTTCGCATTGGGGAGCCTGTTGACTTAACAGGTTTGAAAACCTCTGAAATTCCAGAGAACTAAAAGAACAGTCAATCAATTTCCTATGACAGAGCTTTTGTTTTTTCCGGTAAAGCCTTTCCGGGGAATGCCGCTTTTGGATACGGCGCTGAAAAAAGTAATACTATAAGCCCGTAAACTCTTTCTATCCTATTACAGTGAAAGAGGAAAAGGGAAGACAGGGCTGGCAGCTCTTCTCCGGCGACCCATGGGCTGCCGTTCTGAAAGCGGAGTGGAAGCGTGAAATCAGCCTCGAAGCTGAGGGAGGACGCCACGGCAGACGGCGGCTCTTTCGCGCTGCCACTCCTTTTTTCTTGTGAGGGCGGCTGCCCGTAAACGCTACATGCTCTCCCGCAAGGCACGGCGTTCGCGTTCGATTTGCTCATCGGTAGCGCCGAAGTCGCGCATGAGGTATTCCGTCATAGCGACGGCTACTTCCCGTTCGCCCGAGAAGACGGCGGAGGCGCCTTCGTGTTTCAGGTTTTCGGCCACGCTGAGATAGGTCGTGTGGACGAGGATGCGCATGTTCGGATTGATGGAGCGGGCTACCTCCACGATTTCGCCCGCCGGGGCGCTGGAGGAGGAAACGATGAGGCCTTCCGCCTCTTCCGCACCCGCGTGGACGAGCACCTCGCGCTGCGTGGCGTCACCGTAGATGATTTTTTCGCCCTTCGCGCTTTGGCGTTGTACGGTGTCGATGTTCATTTCCACGACCACAACATCAAGATTGTTGTCGCGCAGGATGCGCGTGAGGTGCCTGCCCACCGGCCCGTACCCCACTACGATGATGCGTTGCGCGCCCGTGGGGTGAAGGTCGGCCTCTTCCAGATGCGGGAGCCCGATGCCCTTTGACTCCAGCCAGTGCGCCACAGTTTCGATGCGCCGGTAGAGCAGGGGATTGAGCGTAATGGAGATGATAGCCGTGACGATGATGGCGCTGGACGCCTCGGGCGGCAGGACGCCGAAGCTGACGCCCATCGCGGCGAGGATGAAGGAAAATTCCCCGATCTGCGCCAGCGCCACCGCTACGGAAAGGGCCATGCGCAGGGGCTTGCCGAAGAGCTTCACCATGAGAAAGGCGGCCAGTGGCTTCCCGAGCAGGACGATGCCGAGGGTGGCGAGGATAAGCGGCCACTCCGTGATGAGCGAGGCGGGATTGAAGAGCATCCCCACGGACACGAAAAAGAGCACCGCAAAGGCATCGCGCATGGGCAGGGCCTCGGCTGCGGCCCGGGCGCTGAATTCGGACTGGCCCACGACCATGCCGCCGAGGAAGGCTCCAAGGGCCATCGAAGCGCCGAAGAAGGAAGCCGCAGCCACGGCCACGCCGAGCGCCATGACGAGCACGGCCAGCGTGAAGAGGTCCCGGGTGCCCGTGCGGGCGACGTAGGCGAGCAGGGTGGGAATGACCCGCTGGCCCACCACGAGCGCGAAAACCACGAGGGCGGCCAGCTTCAGCGTGGTGATGCCGAGGATATGCCAGACGTTTTCGGCGATTTCGGTGCCGCCCACCACGGCGGGGAGGAGGACCAGCAAAAGGATGGTGAAAAGGTCCTCCACCACCAGCCAGCCTAGGGCCACGTGTCCGGTGGTGGTGTGCAGGGCCTTGTTGTCGGCGAGGACGCGGGTGAGCACGACCGTACTGGCTACGGATATGGCCATGCCGAAGACGGCTCCCGCTCCCCATGACCAGCCGAAGCCGTGTGAAACGAGCATCCCGAGGAGGGTAGCCGCTGTTATCTGCGCCACTGCGCCGGGCAGCACGATGCGTTGCACGGCGAGCAGGTCCTTCAGGTGAAAGTGCAGGCCCACACCGAACATGAGCAGGATGATGCCGATTTCCGCGCACTGGGAGGCCGTGTCCGCATCCGCCACAAAGCCGGGGGAGTAGGGCCCCACAATGATGCCCGCCAGCAGGTAGCCGACGAGCGGGGACATACGTAATTTTTGTGTGATGAAGCCGAGGGTGAGGGCCGCAGTCAGGCCACCGGCCAGCGTCAGGATGAGATCAATGTTGTGCACGCCGTATTCCTTGAAGTCAGGGGTCGATGGGGCGGAGAAGACGCTTCTTCCTTCTTTGCGATGTTCCCTAAAATGCCCAAAGCGGGTAGGAATATCAAGAGGAGGGAGATGACTTTTTGAACCGCCGTGAACCCGAGGGTGCCGCTTTCTTGACCAACAGGGATGGCGGGCGAGACGATTCGTGCGGATGTGTCGGCATACGAACCACGCTGGTGGGTGATATAGGGGGAAAGGGCGTGCTGTGCCTTTGGGGACTGGGAGCGGAGGAGGTGCCCGTCCTATGTTCGGGGATGTGGGTAGGGACCTTTTGGCACAAACACCGTGAAGAAGAAATAGCAGACCCTGAGCAAAGCAAGCCGTCCGTTGTATGGACAGGAGCGTCCTTTATCGGACAGGAGGGTGATAGTCTTGAAAAAGCTTCGCGGTACATGGCCTTCGTGGACAAGAGCCCGGAACTGTGTGGCCTCCCTGACGACGACACACACTCTCTCTTGGCATTTTCGATAAGGTTCCTCTACACCCCGCAGACCCTTTGAGGAGGGACGTAAGGAGTCGATGCGTTCACCTGCCCGCTCCTGTTCCTTTGGCCGGGCTTCGGCAGGGACCGTGGGAGACAGCGTGACTCACCTTTTCCGTCGCCAAAGCCTTCCCTTGGGAAAAGGATTGGGCAGTCGCCTTGTCCTTTTTGGAGCAAGGGAACGTTTCTTCCTTGAAGGCCGAAAGTATCGTTACCGAAAGATATTGAGGCTCTCCCTGTTGAATAAAAGAAAGAATCGGGTTATCCTTTTTTGAGAAAGCAAATTCATTCAAAAAGCTCTTTTGGGGAGAGGCCGTCGCGAAGGCGGTTCCATTGAGATCGCGGGATACCATGAAAATCAAGCTCGACGAAACCAATCTGGCCATCATCAAGGCGCTGCGCAATGGCCGCGCCTCTTTTCGCGATATTGCCGCCGATCTGGGCCTCTCGGAAGTGACCGTACGCACGCGGGCCGCCCGGCTTATTGAAGACGGCGTACTCGACATTTGCGGACAGGTCGACGTGGAAAAGCTGCCCGGTCATACGCTGGCGCTGGTGGCGATCAAGCTGCGGTCCCCCAATCTGGTGGGAGAGGGCGAGGTCTTTTCCCATCTGCGGGGCGTGGTGTCCGTAGCTGTGCTGACGGGGCGGCACGATCTTATCCTGACGGTCCTCCTCAATGAGGAATTCGGTTTGCTTGATTTTTACACCAACGAGTTTTCCAAGTGCCACGACAGGGTGTCTTCCATTGAAACCTTTATTGTCTACAAGGGCTTCAATCTGAAGGTGCCGTATATTCTGTAGATGCCGCCGGGCGTCGCAGCGTGGGGAGGCCTTCCGGCGGCGGAAACACCGTGCCGGATTCGTATCGCAAGCAGGGTTATTTTCAAACGGAGTCATTCATGTTGCATCAAACCGCATTGCACGCCACGCATGAGGCCCTCGGTGCCACGCTGGTCGATTTCGGCGGCTGGGACATGCCCCTCTGGTATCCCACCGGCGCGGTGAAGGAACATCTCGCCGTCATTCAGCACGCCGGGCTTTTCGATATCGGACATATGGCCGGGATCATGGTCTCCGGTCCCGACGCGCTCGACGCCCTCCAGTGGGCCTTCACCAAGGACCTGTCCCTTTCCGGCGCGCGCGCCGCGTACGGTGCCTTTCTCGACGCCTCCGGCGGGGTCGTGGACGACGCGATCATCTATCCCCTGAGCGAGGGCCGCTATTTCGTGGTGCTCAACGTGGGCAAGGGCGAGCGCATCGCGGAACAGCTGCGCGCCGCCGCCTCCGAGCGGGGGCAGGATGTGACCGTGCGTGATCTGGCTGGCACCTACGCGAAGCTGGACCTCCAGGGTCCGGCCACCGTGCGCGTGCTTGCCAAGCTGCTCAAGGACCCCGAAGCCGTCTTCGAGAAGATGCCCTATTTCTCCTTCAAGGGCGATATTGAGCTGGCGAAAAGCGACGTTTTTCTTGCCGACGGTTCTCCCATTTTCCTCTCCCGCACGGGCTATACCGGGGAGCAGGGTTTTGAGATTTTCGTGCCTTACGACAAGGTGACGGACATCTGGAACCGCATTCTGGAAGCGGGCAAGGACGAGGGCGTCATCCCCTGCGGCCTTGCAGCCCGCGATTCCGTGCGCGCCGGAGCGGTGCTTCCGCTCTCTCAGCAGGACATCGGCCCGTGGCCTTTCGTGAACAACCCGTGGCCGTTCACGCTGCCCCGGGACGAAAACGGGGCATGGACCAAGGATTTCTTCGGACGCGCCGCGCTTGAGGAGGCCCTTGCCTCCGGTACAGCTTCTTACACCTACGCCTATTGCGGCTTTGACCCCCGCAAGGTGACTTCCCCGGATCACCACACGCACCCGCAGGTCCTGCTTGACGGCGACGTCATCGGGGACGTGCTCACCTGCGTGGCCGACGTGTCTATCGGGCGCGTGGACGGGGTGATCACCAGCGTGGCCAGCCCGGACAAGCCCGAAGGTTTCGCTCCGAAGGGGCTTGTGTGCGGCTTTATCCGGGTGAACCGTCCGCTGGAAACCGGCACCAGGCTGACCCTTGCCGATCCGCGCCGCAAGATTCAGGTCGAGACCGTGACCGACATCCGTCCTGCCCGCACGGCCCGCAAGAAGCTCGGCAGTCTGTAGTCCCATTTTTTATGTGAAGATGGACCCTCGCAAGGGGGCTCTTCCCAAAATGTCGCCTTTTCCTTCCTGGTGGAGAAAGGCGGAAGCCAAGAAAAAAGTTCCGGCGCGCCTGGAAGGCCGTGGACATGCCGTGGACGGAGCAGCGTTCCGTCCACGGCATGTCCACGGCTCCGAGGGGGTCCGGGGGGAAGCATTCCCCCCCCCGGGCGGGGTCAAGGGGCGGCAAGCCCCTTGCCGCCGGAGGCATTCCATAAAAACCAACCGCACGAGGAACACGCCATGTCCAACATTCCCGCCGAACTGCGCTACACCGAAGATCACGAATGGATTAGCACTGCCGCTCCCTGGAAGATCGGCGTCTCCGATTACGCCCAGAACGCGCTTGGCGATCTCACCTACGTGGAACTGCCGTCCGTGGGCGACACCTTTGAGAAAGGGCAGGAATTCGGCACGCTGGAATCCACCAAGTCGGTAAGCCCGCTGTTCATGCCCGTGGCCGGCACCGTCAAGGCCGTCAACGAGGCCCTTGTGGACGCCCCGGAAAAGGTGAATCAGGACCCCTACGGCGAAGGCTGGATCATTGAAATCGAATCCGCCGAGGGCGTGAGCGAACTTCTGGATGCCGCCGCGTACGAAAAGCATCTGGAGACCCTGTAATGCACCGTTATTTCCCCCATACCGCGGAAGACGAAGCGCGGATGCTCGGCGTGATCGGCGCGGCCCGGACGGAGGACCTCTTTGACTCCGTGCCAGCCGACTGCCGTCATGAGGGCCCCCTTCCCCTGACCGCCGTGAACGAATGGGAACTGACCGCACAGGCCGAGGCGCTGGCCGCCTCCATGCCCGCCGCGGGCTCGGCGTGGATCGGCGCGGGCAGCTACCAGCACCACATCCCCGCCGCGGTCCCGGCCCTTGCCGGGCGTTCCGAGTTCTACACCGCCTACACGCCGTATCAGCCGGAAATCAGCCAGGGCACCTTGCAGGGCATCTTCGAGTTCCAGACCCTCATCGCCCGGCTGCTGGGCATGGAAGTGGCCAACGCTTCCATGTACGACGGCGCGACCGCGCTGGCCGAAGGCGCGCTGATGGCCTGCCGCCTGACCAAGCGCAACGCCGTGGCCGTGTCGCTGGCCCTGCACCCGCATTACCGTACGGTGCTCGACACCTACTGCAACGCCAACGGCATTGAGGTCCGCGACCTGACCATGACGGAAGAGGGCGGCACGAGCCTTGAGCACCTCCGGGACGAAGAGGGCCTCGCCGCGCTCATCGTACAGTCGCCCAACGTCTTCGGCGTCATCGAGCGCCTCTCCGAACAGGCGGAATGGATCCACGCCCGCAAGGGGTTGCTCATTACCGGCTTCACCGAGGCGATGGCCTACGGCCTCCTCGCCAGCCCGGGCAGCCAGGGCGCGGACATCGTCTGCGGCGAAGGCCAGAGCTTCGGCCTGTCCCAGTCGTTCGGCGGCCCCTACCTCGGCCTCATGGCCACCCGCAAGAGCTTCATGCGCAACCTGCCGGGCCGTCTGGTGGGCCAGACCACGGACAACGCGGGCAAGCGCGCCTTCGTGCTCACCCTGTCCACCCGCGAGCAGCACATCCGCCGCGAAAAGGCCGTGTCCAACATCTGCTCCAATGCGGGTCTGTGCGCCATGACCTGCGCCATGTATCTGGCCTGCATGGGCGGAACGGGCCTGCGCCATGTGGCGCAGCTCAACCGCGACAAGGCCGAATATCTCAAGGCTGGTCTTGCCGCTCTCGGCTTCCGCCCCGTCTATGCCGGTCCGACCTTTAACGAGTTCGTCATGCAGGCCCCGGCTGGCTTCGACGCCAAATGGAAGCGCCTGCTCGAAGAAAAGGGCGTCATGTTCGGCATGGAACTCTCGAAATGGTATCCGCTTGCGGACAGCTATCTTTTCTGCGTCACCGAAACCCGGAGCCGCGCCGAAATCGACGCCATCCTGAAGGAGATCGCCTGATGAGCAATCAGTCTTGGCCCGGGGTCTCGAGTCTCGTGCTGAATGAACCCCTGCTGTGGGAAAAGGGCCGCCCCGGCCGCGTGGGCGCGAGCCTGCCCGAATCGGACGTCCCCGCCGCTCCCTACGAGAAGGAAGGCATGGCGCGGGCGGACCTCAACCTCCCCGACCTGTCGGAATTGGACGTGGTGCGCCATTACACCCGCCTTTCCACGTGGAATTTCGGGGTGGATACGGGCATGTATCCCCTCGGTTCCTGCACCATGAAGTATAACCCCAAGATCAACGAAAAGATCGCGGCCCTGCCGGGCTTCACCGGGGCGCATCCCCTCTTTCCCGCCGCCGCGACGCAGGGGGCCCTGCGCGTCCTGCATGAAACCGAAGAGATGCTGTGCGCCGTGACCGGACTTGACGCCTGCTGCCTCCAGCCTTCCGCCGGCGCGCACGGCGAGCTGACCGGCATCATGCTCATTCAGGCGTGGCACCGCGCGCGGGGCAACAAGCGCACCAAGATGCTCATCCCCGACACCGCGCACGGCACCAATCCCGCCAGCGCCGCCCTGTGCGGCTTCTCGGCTGTGAAGGTGCCCTCCGGGCCCGACGGCATCCTGACCGTAGAAGGCGTGGCCGAGCTTATGGACGAGGACTGCGCCGGGATCATGATCACCAATCCCAACACGCTGGGCCTTTTCGAGTCGAACATCAAGGCCATCGCCGATCTGGTGCACGAGCGCGGCGGTCTGGTCTACGGCGACGGTGCGAACCTCAACGCCGTCATGGGCTACGCCCACATGGGCCGCATCGGGGTCGACGTCATGCACATGAACCTGCATAAGACGTTCTCCACCCCGCACGGCGGCGGCGGCCCCGGTTCCGGCGCGATCTGCGTGGGCAAGACCCTTGAACCCTTCCTGCCCGGCCCCCGGCTGGTCGAGAAGGACGGCGTGCTCGAATGGCTGGACACCTCCACCGACGCGGGCGGACAGTCCATCGGGCGTCTGCATCCCTTCTGGGGGCAGTTCGGCGTTGTCCTGCGCGCGTGGGCCTATCTGAAGTCCCTCGGCCCGGACCTGAAGCGCGCCAGCGAGCTGGCCGTGCTCAACGCCAACTACATCAAGGCGGCCCTCAAGGACGTCTACGATCTGCCCTATCCGCAGCCTTCCCTGCACGAGTGCGTGTTTACGGACAAGAAGCAGGAGGCCTTCGGGGTCAGCACCATGGACGTCGCCAAACGGCTGATCGATTGCGGTATCCATCCGCCGACGATCTATTTCCCGCTCGTGGTGCACGGCGCGATCATGATCGAGCCCACCGAGTCGGAAAATCTGGAAGACCTTGACGCCTTCATCGACGCCATGCGGTCCATCGCGGAACTGGCCGAAACCGACGCCGATCTCCTGCACGCTTCGCCCACCCGTACCAAGGTGGGGCGCGTGGACGAGGTCGGAGCGGCCCGCAAGCCCGTTCTGACGGGCGACATGTAAGCGCTTGATCGGGGAGGAGGATCGCTCCTCCCCGTTTCCCCTCTCGCCCGAACTTTCATAACGGATACTTTTCCTTATGAAAGTTTTTTTATGGAGTCCGCCATGTTCTGGATCGTCAATCCCTCCGTGGACCCGGCCTTCAACCTCGCCCTTGAGGAATATTTTTTGAGCCGCATCGAGCCGGGACATCCCGGCTACGCCATTTTGTGGCAGAACAGCCCGGCCATCGTGGTGGGGCGCTTTCAGAACGCGCGGCAGGAAGTCAACGCCGATTTCGTGCGGGAGCGGGACATCGCCGTGGTGCGCCGCATGACGGGCGGGGGAGCGGTCTATCACGATGCCGGGACGCTCAACTACACGTTCATTCATCATCTGAACCGGGAAGGGAGCATCCCTTCCTTCAGCGAGGCGGGCAAGCCCATTGCCGAGGCCCTGCAAAAGCTCGGCCTGCCCGTGGCCTTCTCGGGCCGCAACGATCTCCTGCTGGAAGGCCGCAAGGTGGCGGGCGTGGCTCATTGCCGGCAGGGTATGCGCTATCTGCATCACGGCTGTATTCTGGTCGACAGCGATCTGGACGTGCTTTCGCGGGCGCTTAACGTGGACCCGGAGAAATTCAAGTCCAAGGGCGTCGCCTCCGTGCGCAGCCGGGTGGGGAATCTGGCGGCGTATCTGGCGGAACGCGCTCCCGAGGCGCCGCCCCTGACCGTGGGCTGCGTGCGCGAGGCGATCATGGCGCACCGTTCCGGTGAGGAGTACCACCTTTCTCCCGAAGACCATGCGGCCATCACACGCCTGCGCGATGCCAAATACGCGACGTGGGACTGGACCTATGGGGCTTCGCCGCCCTTTACCGAGCGCAAAAGTCGCCGCTTCCCGTGGGGCAAATTGGAAGCCCTTTTCGACGTGCGCGCGGGGCGGGTGGAGCAGTGCCGGTTTTACGGGGATTTTTTCATGGCCGGAGGGAATGGAGGGGCAACGGTGACGCTGGCGGACCTGGAGGAAGCGTTGCGTGGCAAGCCCTATACCAACGCGGGGCTGGCTCCCATGCTGAACGCTTTTCCACTTGAGGCCCTTTTCGGTGGCTGCCGTCCCGAGGACGTGAGGGCCTTTTTGCTGCCGGAGGGCGAAGGGCCGGCGTCCTGAATTCATGCCTCACCCTGCTTATGGGGCGGGATGAAAAAAGCCGCGAAAGTCTTTACATCAATATATCGACGAGCAACGCAGCCCGGTTGAAGGTGCCCAGCAGGGGATGGAAGATGTTTCGAGCCTAGGGCAGATTACCTGTGAGTATTGTAGGCTCCCCAATTGCGAGGGGTCCAGGGGAAATCATTTCCCCTGGCGGGTCCGGGGCAGCGCCCCGGCCGCCGGAGGCATACATACAAAAGAAACGTTGAAAGGCTCTAGGACGAAGCAGGGGAAGACGTTTTCTCCCCCGCTTCCGCCCCTACGCCAGCCCCCGGCGGGCGGCGATGAGTTCCGCGACGATGGACACGGCGATTTCCTCGGGCGTTTCCGCGCCGATTTCCAGCCCGATGGGGCTGTGCACGCGGCCGAAATCGGCTTCAGCGAAACCTTCCGAACGCAAAAAGCTGAAAATGCCGTCGCGCTTGCGCTTGCTGCCGATCATGCCGACGTAATGGGCGGTGGTCCGCATGGCCTGCGCGAGGCATTCGCGGTCGTAGCTGTGGCCGCGCGTGGCGATGACGATATAGTGTTCGGGGCCGATGCCGCAGGCTTCGGCCAAGCCCCTGAATTCGGGAAGGACATGCACGGCGCGGGCGAAGGGAAAGCGCGTGGGCGCGGCGTATTCCTCGCGGTCGTCGACGGCGATGACCTCAAAACCGACTTCATGGGCCAGCTTGCCCGTGGCAAAGGAGACGTGGCCGCCTCCGCAGAGGACCACCACGCCCTGATGCATCAAGGGTTCCACATAGACGTGCTTTCCGTCGAGGTCGATGCAGGCGGCGGCGTTGGAGCGGACCTGTTCGAGCACGGCCTGAGGAAGCGAGGCCGCGTCCGTATGGAAGGTGCGGCGGGGTGAGGCCGGATCGGAAAGGTCCACCAGCCAGACCCCGAAGGCGGCCCGGTCGCGGCAGGCGGCGGCTTCGCGGAAAAGGGGAAGGTGGCCGGGCGTCAGCCGTTCGATAAGAATGTCGACCACGCCGCCGCAGATCATGTCCGCGTCGGGTGAAAAGCCGGTCATGTCAAAATGCAGGATGCGCGCCAGGCCGTTTTTGCGCACGGGGAGGCAGGCCGCCAGCACGTCCGACTCCACCTGTCCTCCCCCGATGGTGCCGAGGACGGAGAAATCCCGCGTGACCACCATTTGCGCCCCGGCATGGCGCGGCGCGGACCCCGAGCGGCCTATGACCGTGGCGAGGGCCAGAAATTCCCCTTGTTCCAGATGTTGGGCAATATCGTTTTCGAGCTGCATACAAACCGCCTCGTTGTGATTGCGTTTCGGCGCGCCATGTTGCGTCGTGGTCTGATACATGTTTTTGCGGGCATAATACTACACGCTCCCTCGTGGCGGATCAAGGCGGCGCACCCTTGGCGGCCAAAAGAAAGGGGCCGAGTGGCCCCTTCTTTTCGCTCTTTCGCTGCGCTTTGCCGCGTCGTCTTTTTCGCGGAAGCTAGCTGCGCATGGCAAAATTGATGAGAAACAGGGCCGTGATGATCCACATGAAGAGGTTTACCTCTCTGGCGCGGCCCGCGAGGAGCTTGACGGCGGCGTAGCTGACGAAGCCGAAACCGAAGCCGCTGGCGATGCTGTAGGTGAGCGGCATCATGATGATGGTCATGAAGGCGGGGAAACCTTCGGTAAAATCGTTGAAGTCGATGTGCTTTGCTTCCATTATCATGAGCGCGCCCACGAGGAGCAGGGCGGGAGCCGTGGCGAAGGGCGGCACCAGTCCGATAAGCGGGGTAAAGATCAGCGAGACGGCAAACAGGACGGCTACTGTAAGCGCGGTCAGTCCGGTGCGGCCGCCCTGCGAAATGCCGGCGGCGCTTTCCACGTAGTTCGTGACGGTGGACGTTCCGAGGAAGCCGCTCAGGATGGTAATCAGGGAGTTCGTCACCATTGCCTTGTCGAGATTTTCGATATGGCCCCTTTCGTCCATGAGGTTGGCCTTGCGCGAGAGGGCGATGAGGCTGCCCATGTCGTCGAAAAGTTCGACGATGGTGAAGGTGAAGATGATCGAAACGATGCCGTACTCAAGGGCTCCGAGGATGTCGAGCTGCATGAACGTGGGGGCAAGGCTCGGCAGGGAGAGGCTGATGATGCTGTCGATGCCGGTGGGCACGGCCGAGACGCCGAAAATCATGCACAGAACGGTCGTCGTCAGGATGCCGATGATCAGGCTGCCTTGCACGTTGCGGGCCATGAGCCCGGCGGTGATCAGAAGGCCGCAGCAGGAGAGCAGGGGGCCGGGCTGGGTGACGTGGCCGAGGCCCACGAGTGTGGCGTCGTTTTTGATGACGATGCCCGCGTTCTGAAGGCCGATGAAGGCGATGAACATGCCGATGCCGACCACGATGGCGTATTTCAGATTCATGGGCACGGCGTCGATGAGCGCTTGACGGATGCGGGTCAGAGTCAGCACCAGGAAGACGATGCCGGAGAAGAAGACCGCGCCGAGGGCGACCGTCCAGTGCAGGCCGAGCACGCCGCAGACGTAATAGGCGAAAAAGGCGTTGAGCCCCATGCCCGGCGCAAGGGCGATGGGGAAATTGGCCCAGAGGCCCATGACCGTGCTGCCGATGACGGCGGACCAGATGGTGGCGGCGATGGCGGCCTCCTTGGGGATGCCCGCGTCCGACAGGATGTTCGGGTTGACGAAAATGATGTAGGCCATGGCCACATAGGTGGTCAGGCCAGCCAGTATCTCCGTCTTGACGGTGGTTCCCTTGGCGTGGAGCTTGAAAAGCCGTTCCAATAGGCTGTTGTTCTGGGGCATGGGTATTCTCCGATGAGTGATGGTATGACGCCGGAAGCTCTGAAAGAGAAAATCCCTGTACATGGGAAACCATGCACAGGGCAAGTCCAGGGAAAGGGGCGGCCGAGGTCCGGCCTTCATGCATCCGCCCGCCGCAAAGGGGCCTTTTCCAGAGGGCGGGGTTACGAGGCGGAACGAGGCCTTGCGGGAGGTCGCTGCGGTTTCAGCCGATGCCTGATGCCTTGCCGCCTGAAAAGGGCGGCTTTTCGCGCCCGGCGATGGTATGGCCCCCTAGCCGTGATGCGGGCAGGGAGCCTCCGGTTTACGCAGGCAGGCACAGGCGTTTTGCGGCGGCGTATCGTTGAGGCAGCTTTCCACGGCGGCAATGATCGCGTCGTAGCCCGTGCAGCGGCAGAGGTTCCCGGCATGGCCCCGGCGGATGTCCTCCCGGCTGACAGCCTGCCCCTTGTGCTTTTCCACAAAGGCGGTGGTGGTCATGACGAGGCCGGGCGTGCAGAAGCCGCACTGGACGGCACCGGCGTCCACATAGGCCTGCTGGACGCGGGAAAGGCGGTTGCCTCTGGCTTCGCCCTCGGCGGTGCGGATGGCCTTGCCCTCGGCCCAGACCGCGAGGAAGATACAGGAATCCACGGGTGTGTCGTCGACAAGCACGGTGCACGCGCCGCATTCGCCCACGCCGCAGCCCTGCTTGGAGCCGGTGAGCCCGGCGGCGCGCAGGACTTCAAGGAGCGAGGAGCGGACATCCACGGAAAGCTCTTCGGCCTTGCCGTTGACGGTACAGCGGATGGTTTTCAGCATGATCCCTCCTGAAGGCTGACGGCGCGGACAACGCAGCGGGCAAGGACGCGCTCGGCCAGCGTGCGGATGATGTGCAGGCGGAAATCTTTGGCGGCGCGCCATGAGGTGCGGGGCTTCACGTCCGCTTCCACGGCGTCGCGGACGGCGGCGAGGGTGGCGGGCAGATC
Source organism: Candidatus Bilophila faecipullorum (assembly GCA_944326695.1). Classification (GTDB taxonomy): domain Bacteria; phylum Desulfobacterota; class Desulfovibrionia; order Desulfovibrionales; family Desulfovibrionaceae; genus Bilophila; species Bilophila faecipullorum. Next base: position 26,602 of record CALVEZ010000029.1, read on the forward strand.
GTCGGGCGCGGCGGAACGGCCCAGCGCGGCGGCTTCGGCGGCGGGGCAACGCACCGGCACGGGCGCGGAGACGGAATAGGCCAGCCGGATGCCGGAAATGGTCGTCCCGTCAAGCTTCACGGCGGCGGCGCAACCGATGGTGGCGATGTCCATCGCTTCACGCATGGCGTACTTGTAGTAATGCCCGCCCCAGCCCATCCAGTCCTCGGGCCGGAAATCGATGGAAAGCAGCACTTCGCCCGGTTTGAGCGCGACCTTGCCCGGCCCGGTGTGAAAGCCGAGGGCGGGGATGGTGCGCGGCCCTTCCGGTCCGAGCAGGTTCAGAGAGCCGTTCAGGGCGAGGACCGGGGCGCAGGTGTCGGCGGAGACGGCCCCGTTGCAGAGGTTGCCGCCGATGGTGCCCACGTTGCGGATTTGCGGCCCGGCCACGGACGCCGCCGCCTCCCCGAGCAGGGGGATGCAGGCGCGCACGAGGGGAGATTCCTCAATATCGGTGAAGGTGGCCCCGGAACCCACGCGGATGGTGCCGTCCGCCTCGCGGGTGATGGGCTTCAGTTCCGGGAGGTCGTGGATGTCCACAAGCCGCGAGAATCCCTCGAACTCGCGCAGCTTGATGAGCACGTCCGTTCCTCCGGCGATGAGCCGCGCCTCGGGGTCTTCCGCGAGCAGCCGCACGGCGTCCTGCACGGACTCGGCTTTTTGGTAGGATTGTATGTCGAACATGAATCGTCCTTTGAATATCGGTTGCGCCGGGAGGCCGTTGGGGAGAAGGGCCTCCCCCGGCTTCCGCCTCCCTCTCCGTTTTTGAGGGGAGGCACGCGCAAGGCGGTGGAACGTCTTTTGTGTGCGATGAAACCTGTTCTTCGTTGGAAGGGACGTATGGGGAACGAGTCTACGGCCTTCCCGCCTCGGAAAACCCTCCCGTCGTCCCTTAACCCCGGTATGAAGGCCCGCGAGGATAAGGGAAGGCTTCCGAAGAAGCCCTCTTTTTTCCGGGAAGGGTGGGCCTTCTCCGTGATCTTTCCTAGTGCCTGAGCAACCCGGCCTTGCCGAAAGCCTCGAAAAGGCGCTTGGGCGTCATGGGGATGGCGTTGACGGCCACGCCCGTGGCGTCGAGCACGGCGTTGCGCAGGGCCGGAGCCGGGCTGATCAGCGGCGGCTCGCCGAGCGACTTGTTGCCGTAGGCCCCGGAAGGCTCCTGCGTTTCCACGAAGGCACAGCCCAAATCCGGTAGATCGCAGGTGGTCGGGAATTTGTAGTCCAGCAGGTTGTTGTTGTGCACGCGGCCCGTTTCGGGATCGATGAGCAGTTCCTCATAGAGCGCCCAGCCGATGCCCATGCCCATGCCGCCGTGCACCTGCGCCGTGGCCAGCGCGGGATTGATGATCACTCCGGCGTCGTGGATGTTGATGATGTCGCGGATTGTCACCTTGCACAGGTCGAGGTCCACTTCCGCCTCAACGAAGCAGGCCCCGAAGGAGGGGGGATTCTGCCGCGACTTGACCGACGCCTCGGCGCTCAACTGGCCGCCGCGATCCTTGTCGTAGAAGGTATCCATCGCCAGATCGCGCAGGGTGACGGCCACGGTCTGGGGCTGGCGCACGAAGACGACCGCGTCGCCCTGCGGCGTGGGCGCGATGGTCAGCGCGGCAGGGAAATGCCCGGTCATGGCCCCGGCGTGCTCCAGAATCCTGCGCCGCAGTTCTTCGGACGCCTGATGCACGGCGGGCGCGCAGGTGTAGGTCTGACGGGAGGCATAGGCCCCGGGGTCCCACGGCGTAACATCGGTGTCCTGCGTGGAAATCACATGGATGTTTTCAAAGGAGAGGCCGAGCGTTTCCGAAACCATCTGGGCGAAGGCGGTATCCGCGCCCTGCCCGATCTCGGTGGAGCCGGTCATGAGATGGACCGTGCCGTCCTGATTGAGGGTCAGGCGCGCGCTGCCCGGCTCCACGTTCACGGGATAGGTGGCGGTGCCGTAGCTGAAGGCGGAGACGCCCACGCCCCGGCGCAGGCGGCTTCCCGTGCGTGCGGCCTCTTCGTTGAAGGCCCGGCACGCGGCCCGGCGCTCGTCCCAGCGGAAGAGGGCGCGGCCCTGTTCGAGGCAGTCGCTGATGCCGAGGGTGACGATGGGCTTCCCGTTCAGGGGAGAGAGGTCGCCGTGACGCCCGGTGTTCTTCAGGCGGAAGTCCAGCGGGTCCATGCCGAGCGCGCGGGCCGCGTCGTCCATGAGGCATTCGATGCCGTAGGCCGTCTGAGGGGAACCGTAGCCCCGGCACGCCCCGCCCACGGGGATGTTGCTGTAAAAGGTTCTGGCGGAAAAGCGATAGGTCGCATGGGGATAGACGTAGCAGATTTTCGATCCGCCCGCCGCCGCGATGGAATGCCCGTGCGAGGCGTAGGCGCCCGTGTTCGAGAGCACGTCAAGCCCGTAGCCAAGGAGTTTCCCGTCCCGGGTGACGGCGGCGCGCGCTTTCATGGCAAAGGCATGGCGCACGCGGGTGCACAGGATGCACTCTTCGCGGGTGAGGGCCATGCTGACGGGCGCGCCGTCGAGCTTGAGGGTCAGGAAGGCGACGATGGGTTCGAGCACCACATCCTGCTTGTTGCCGAAACCGCCCCCGATGAAGGGCTTGACCACCCGCACGGACGACCACGGGATATTCAGCGCCTGCCCGACCACGCGGCGGCAGATGTGCGGAATCTGCGTCGAGCTGACCACGACGATGTGGCGCATGTCGTCCATGTAGGCGTAGGCCGTCTGGTTTTCCAGATGGCAATGCTGCATGGTGGGCGTGCTGTACTCGCCCTCGATGACGAGATCGGCTTCGGACAGGGCCTCTTCCAGCCTGCCGTTGACTTCGAGCGTGTGCTCTTTGAGGAGGTTGCTCTTCGGATTGACGGCGGGCTGGATGAGCGGGGCGTCCGGCGCAAGGGCGCTTTCCGCCGAGGTCATGACGGGCAGCGGATCGTAACTTACCTTGACCAGCGCGGCGGCCTTGCGCGCCGTCAGCTCGTCGCGAGCCACCACCACGGCCACCTCGTCGCCGTAATAGCGCACGTGGCGCGTCAAAAGTTGCCTGTCGGCCACATCCCCGCGCGCGGGGTCCATCGAATAGGGGTGCCCGGCGGTGGGAAAGAGGCTGTCCGGCACGTCGTCGGCGGTGAAGACCGCCTCCACGCCGGGCAGCGCCAGGGCTTTGGCCGCGTCGATGGCCGTAACCATGCCGTGCGCGATGCTGCTGCGCACAAAGACGGCGTGCCGCATCCCGGGGAGGCCCAGATCGTCGGTGTAGCGGGCCCGGCCCGTCACCTTGGCTTCGGCATCCAGCCGTTGTTTGGATTGTCCGATGGCCATGCCGCTTCTCCTCATGAGGCTGATGTGAAAAAATGATGAGGCGGCATCTTAGCCGCTGAGCGCGGCCTTGTCCACAGGGCAGTGCAGAACGCCCTTGCGGATGAGGCAGGGGCGGTTGAAACGACCGAGAATGGCCTCAAGCACCCCGCCGCCGATGGCGAAGGCCTTGTCCGAAACGTGGTGGCAGGCCGTGTTGTCGCGGGGGTCCACGTCGCCCACCTTCACCCTGTCGGCCACGGGCGTGCCCGAGCGCAGGAGGCCCCGGATGACCCCGCCGATGACGGTACGCACCTCGGCGCTGTGGCCGTCCGCCTCCACGGTGGCGATGAGATCGCCCGCCTTCACGTGGTCCCCGATGTCGTGGCTGGTGAGGAAAAGCCCGGCCTGCGGAGCGCGCAGCACCCGCTCGGTGGTCATGCCCGCGATGTCGCCGGGGATGCCCGTATCGGCTTCGGCGCTGCCCGAGTAGAGGACGCGGCCGAGGTCATGCCCGCGGTTGGTTTCCACGATGCGGTGGACATCCTTGCCCACGGTGAAGCCGGGGCCCACCCCGATGACGAGGGGCGCGTCCGTGATGCGCACGCCTACATTGCGTTTGGCAAGAGTGGCCTCAATGATGACTTCGGGGCGCAGGTGGGGGATGGAGACGCCGTCGGGATCGACGAGCACGGGGATGCAGCCGGCATCCCACAGAGGGGCGATTTCGTCGGGCGTGGCGGCCAGCGCCGCGGAAATGCCCTCAACGGTGCAGAGTCCTTCATAGACGGCTTCGGAGAAGGCCACGCGGCGGCGCACGGCCAGAGGCCGGGCCGTTTCCAGAATGATCAGCCGCCTGAATCCCGAGCGGTAGAGCCTGAGCGCAATGCCTGTGGCGATGTCTCCGCCCCCGCGGAGAAGAATGGCGAACCGTTGATACTGGTACATGCGTGCGTCTCCTGCTGTCGGTAAAGAGCGTTTTTCCACCACTCTATACGCAGGAGCCCCATCACACAACACTTGAGAGCAGGCGGAAGGGTCGGAAAAAGGGCCGGGACGTCCTCCGGCCCTTTTTTCTCAGTCTCCCTGCGTCTCGGCGAAGGGGTGGCGGCCCGCCAGCAGGCGGTGGAGGAGGGCCGTTTCCACGGCGGGGGAAAGGGAAGCCTCCCGCGTCCCTTCCTTCAGGCGGACGTCCCGGGCCAGCAGCGTTTCCCCGTCGAGAAGGGCGGCGAACGCTTCGTTTTCAAAGAAGACGTTTCCGGCTTCCGCGCGCAGGGTGAAGCGTCTGCCCGCGCGCTTGCCGTCCAGACGATCCGGCGCGGCCAGCCGGTAGCCGTCGAGGGCTTGCTCAAAGGACGCTTCGGAAAGGTGGACGCGGGGCTTGTCGCGGTAGGGCGCGCCCGCGCTCGGGCAGAAGGTCGCGCAGTTCCCGCACTCGTTGCAGGCGTCGGCAATATTGACTATCTGGTAACGTTGTGTGAGGCGGCCAGACGCCAGCGTTTCCACGCGCACGGTTTCGCCGTGCCGGACAGCGCGCTGTACGGGGCAGGGGAGCGCAGGCGCGGGCAGGGCGACGTTGGCGCGGTTCGGGCAGACCGTCACGCAGCTATTGCAGATCAGATCACACTGGAGGCAGCGCCGGGCCTCTTCCATCGCTTCTTCCGGCGTCAGCGGCCTGAGGCAGGGTTCAAAGTTGAGGCATCCGCCCGGGACGCGCTCCCAAAGGCGTGCTCCCGTTGTTGGCGCAAACCGCCTTGCCCGGCGCAGGGCGAGGCCCTCGATGTCCGAGCGTCGGTCATCGGCCGGGGCGTCGCTTACCCGGCTGGCGAGGCCCAAGGCTTCGAGGATGGCTTCCGCCCCGCGTCGCCCGTCGGCCACCGCGTCGATCAGCGTGGAAGGCCCGCGCAGCGCGTCGCCGCCCGCGAAAATCCTCTCCGACGAGGTCTTGCAGGTTCCCGCCTTGCCTTTCAGAACGATATCTTCGGGCAGGAAGTCAGCCCTCACCCGCTGGCCCACGGATACGATGAGCGTATCCGCATTGATGACTGTTTCCTCGTCGGTAGGCATGGGGCGGGCGCGGCCTCCGTTTGGATCGGGGATGAGCTTCATGCGGCGGCAGCGCAGGCCGCAGACATGGCCGTCCCTAGCGAGCGCCTCCTCCGGCGCGAGGCATTCCGCGAGCCGGACGCCCTCTTGCAGCGCCGCCTCGATTTCCTCGCGGTCGGCAGGCATTTCGCGGCGGCTGCGACGGTAGACGAGGGTCACTTCGCCGTGGGGTCCGGCCAGCCGCTTGGCGGCGCGGGCGCAGTCCATGGCGGCGTTGCCGCCTCCAATGACGGCGACGCGCGATCCGAGGCCCGTGGGCAGGCCCCGGCGCAGGGCGGAGAGGAAGGACAGATGATCAAGGACGCCTTCCGCCTCTTCGCCGGGGATGCCCAGCCGCAGGCTTTCCTGCGCGCCCACGGCCACATAGACGGCATCGTTTTCCTTGAGCAAATGCTGAAAAAGATCAGCGTCCACGGGTGTGTGCCTGTGCAGGATTACGCCGAGGGCGAGGATGGCGTCCACGTCGCGCCGCAGGCTTTCGTCGGGGAGGCGGAACGTCGGGATGGCGTCCCCGGCCATGCCGCCGAGGACGTCCTTGCCTTCGTAAAGATGGACCTCCACGCCGCCGAGAGCCAGAAAACGGGCGCAGGACAAGCCTGCGGGCCCGGCCCCGATGACGGCCGCGCGTCTGCCCGTGGCCGGGGCGGGGACGGATACCGGGCCGTCCGCCATGCTCAGGGCCACGTACTGGGCCACGGTTCGCTTGATGTCCCGGATGAGCAGGGGCGAATCGTAGTTGATGCGCGTGCAGCGCTCCCGGCAACGCTGGTTGCAGGCCATGCCCTGCACGTTGGGGAAAGGATTGGTGGCCGTGATGATTTTCCATGCCAGCGCGAAATCGCCCCGGGCCACGGCGTCGAGATAACGGGGGACGTCCTGCCCGGCCGGACACGCGGAGACGCAGGGGGCCGCCGCGCAGTCGAAGCGGGGCAAGGGGCGTTCGGTCTTCACGGAGGCGTAGGGGAAACGGTCCTTGCGGTAAGGGCTATCCGCGCCGAGCACGGAGGCGGCGTAGCGCGTAAGGTTGGCGAGGGCGGGATCGGCCTCTTCCGGGGCGCGGCTCCGCGCGAGGGCGGAGAGGGAGTCCGCGCCCGTCTTCCGGAAGTCGCGGCGCAGCGTTTCCACATATTGATGCAGCCGCCCGTAGCCGCCGGGCTTCAGGAGGTCCGAACAGACCGTTATCGGACGCAAGCCGCAGGCCAGCGTTTCCGTGACGTTGAAGGCGTCCGCGCCTGCTGAAAAGGCGATGTCGAGCGTGCCGCCGAAGTCCCGCTGGAGCCGTGCGGCAAGGTTGACGCTGATGGGGTGCAGGGCCCGGCCGCTCATGTAGACCATGCCCTCGCTGCGGGGCAGCTTCTGCTTTTCGTTGGCGGTTTCGAGGGTGTTGGTCAGCTTGAGGCCGAAGGCCACACCCGCGGCCCGCGCGGTTTCGCTCAGGCTGCGGATGAGGGACAGGCCATCCGCATACTTCAGATCGTGGCCGAAAGCCTCGTCCGGGACGCGGACGTCATAGCCGAGCCGCTCGTTGAGGATGCCGCGCAGCCGTTCCGGGCCGAGCAGGGTGGGGTTGAGCTTGATGGTCGTGTGATAGCCGCGTTCCGTGATGAAATAGCGGCCTATGCTTTCCACCTCCTCGGGCGGGCAGCCGTGCATGGTCGAAACGGTCAGGTTGTCGGAGAGGCGGGAGGGAATGGGGATGTCCCGAAGCGGCGGATAGAGGGGCGCGAGTTCCTCCCTGAGGCGCTCGACGTCCTGCGTCGCGTCGTCCATGCGGTCAAGGAAACGCTGCACGGCAGGGCTCCTGATGCCTTCGAGATTGTAGCCCGCGCTCATGTTGAAGATGAAGCCCGGCCCCTTGCCGGTTTCAGCTTCGGCGGGCAGGCCCAGCATGTGGCGCAGGGCGTGGAGAAGCACGAAGGCTTTCAGATACTCCTCAAAGGACTGATCCAGCTTGAGCTCCTGCGACCATTCGCAATTGTAGCCCTCGTCGGCCATGTCGATGCAGGGTTTCGCGACGTTGAGTTCGTCCAGCGTCTGTATGGTCTTCAGCTCGATGAAGCGCGCCCCGCACAGCCACGCCGAGAGGATGTTTTGCGCGAGTTGCGTATGCGGCCCGGCAGCCACTCCGAGCGGCGTTTCAAGCACCTTGCCGTAGCGATCCATGCGGAAGGGATCATCCCGCCGGGGCATGAAGAAGAGCCCTTGGGGGATGCCGAAGACGTCGCCGCGCGCGAGGCCGTCCCGCATCCAGCGGAGCAGGACGGCGGCGTTCAGCGGCGTAAAACGGTCGGTGTGCATGTGCGTCTCCTTGGGAATGTTGCCGGAGGGTCTGTTTACGGAGAAAAGGCGTGTGGCCGAGGGGCCTTCAGTCGCCCCGTCTCTCGCTGCTTCTGGGCTCCTGCGTCTGTCGTCCTGCCTGTGAGGATGCTTGCGAATGCGTCAAGCCTTCCGCGCTTTCTCCCGTTCTTTTACAAAGCCCTCTCCAGAAAGCGCCCCTGCCCGGCTGTGCCGCAAAGCTGCCTGCCGAAGACGAGGGGCCGTCCGCGCAGCCAGACATGACGGGGCCAGCCCCGGACGATCATACCCTCATAGGGCGTGGAGTCCGTCCGTTGGTGCAGCCTGTCGTGGTGCACGAGCCGCTCGTCGGAGGGATCGATGACCGTGATGTCGGCGTCGGCGCCGGGCTCCAGCCGCCCCTTGGAAGGCAGGCCCATGATCCGGGCCGGGGCTGTGCAGGCCACTTCGACGAAGCGGGGCAGGGTGAGACGCCCGCGCAAGACGCCTTCGCTGAAGAGCAGGGGAAGCCGCGTTTCCACGCCGGGCACGCCGCTTGGACAGTCGAAGACGCTTTCCACGGCACGTTCCCGTTTTTGGGCCAGCGAAAAGGAGCAATGATCCGTGGCGACCACGGCGATGGAGCCGTCGGCCAGACCTTCCCAGAGCGCCCGGCGATGGTGAGGCGCGCGCAGTGGAGGGGTCAGGACGTACTTGAGGCCGTCCGGCTCGGCGTAGGCCGTCTCATCAAGGAGGAGGTACTGAGGGCAGGTTTCCGCAATGACCTTCTGTCCGCTGCGGCGCGCCTCGCGGACGCAGGCCAGCCCCTCGGCTGTGGACAGATGGACGATGTAGGCCGGGGCGTCCGCCGTTTTCGCCAGTTTGAGGACCCGGTTGACGGCCTCGGCTTCGCAGTGGGGCGGGCGGCTGCGGGGATGGCTCAGGGGATCGAGCGGGGCCTCCTGCCGCAAGCGTTCGGTCAGAAAGCCCGCGATGGCGTCATTCTCGGCGTGTACGGCCAGCAGCCCCCCGGCGTCGCGCAGGGCCGAGAGGATGTGCAGCAGGGCCGCGTCGTCCAGCATCCCTTCATAGGTCGTGTAGGCCTTGAGCGTGGGGAAGCCCTGTGCCACGGCTTCCGGCACGTCCGCCAGAACGGTGCCGTCGACATGCTGGAGGACGCCGTGAAAAGCGTAATCCACATAACAACGGCCTTCCGCCTCTTCGCGATAGGCCGCAGGCTGATGCAAGAGCCCGCAGCCCTGCGGCCCGAAGCCCGGATGCTCGATGACGGTTGTGGTGCCGCCCCACGCCGCGGCCAGCGTCCCGGCCTCGAAGCCGTCCGAGACGTGCGTGCCCTGAGCCGTGAGGTTGAGGTGGGTGTGGGCGTCGACGCCCCCGGGCATGACCACGCAGCCCGAAACGTCCACCATCCGCGTGCCTTCGGCCAGTTCCCGTTCGTGGAGGCGTTCGCCCAGCTCCAGAATCCTTTCGTCCTCAATGAGAATATCCGCATTGAAAACCCCGTCCGTCCGGGCCACGAGGCCGCCTGTGATCAACGTGCGCATGACTTCTTTTTCCGTAGGGCTTAGAGCCGTTTCATTTTGAAACCGCTCTGGCCACACGCAGGTGTGGCCATCTATAATAGAGCGTGTATTCTGGCAAAAACGATTTTTTAGCAGAATGCCAACTGTGACTTTTGTGGAAAGTCAACGTTCATCTGTTCTGGAGCAGGGCCCAGAGGCGGCGGGCCTGCTCGTTGGCGTAGGCGAGGATGTCCGCCTCATCCATGCTCGTCAGCGCGCCGTGGTCCACGATGATCTTTCCCTGGCTGATGACCGTTTCCACGTGCCTCGCGTCGAAGGCGTAGCAGAAGTGGCCGGGGAAATTGGCGGAGTCGAGCGGCGTGGGCGTATCATAATTGAAGACGACCAGATTGTTGAGGCCGTCGCCGGGCGCGCCGTGATCCGCGATGTGCCTGTGGACGGCGCGCAGGCGTTGACAGACCGCCTCCGGCGACATGCCGCCTTCAGCCAGCCCCGCGATGAAATAGGAGGCTTGTGCGCTGCGGATCATGTCGCTGTGCATCCCGTCCGTGCCGAGCATGACGCGCGGGAAATCGTTGTAGCGGCCCAAGCCCACCTTGTTGTTGAGGTTGCTTTCCGTGTTCTGCACGACCCAGCAGGGCGAGGTGCGGATGAGATCGCGTTCCTCCTCGTCAAGGTGGACGCAGTGGCCGAGGATGGTCAGCGGCAGGTCGAGCACGCCCGCGTCTGCCAGACGGCGGCCCACGCTTTTGCCGTAGGCCTGGGCGCAGTGTTCCTGATCTTCGACGCCTTCGGCCACATGGATGTGGATGCCGGTCCCGTGTTTGCGGGCGAGGTCCACGGCGCGGCGCAACAGGTCGTCGTCCACGGTGAAAGAGGCGTGCAGGCCCACGTGTCCCTTGCGCCCGGAAGAAAGGTAGGCGTCAGTTTCGGCCAGTCCCTTTTCCTTGACGGCTTCTTCGTCGCGGCACGACATCTCGTAGCAGAGCAGATGCCCGAGGCCCACGCGGTCCAGCGCCTTGGCGATGGTTTCAAGGCTTCCTTCGGCGTGAAAGGGCGAGGCATGGTGATCGATGACGAAGGTGACGCCGTTTTTGGCGCAGTACAGACCGGTAACAAGGGCGCTGGCCTCGATCATGTCGTGGTCGAGCTTCTTGTCCATGCGCCACCAGACGTATTCGAGGATTTCGGGAAAGCTCGTCGGCGTGCGGGGCGCGGGCGGCATTCCCCGGGCCAGCGCCGAATAGATATGATGGTGGGCGCAGCCGAAGGCACGGGTCACGAGGCGGCCCGAGCAGTCGAGAAGGCGATCCTCCGGGCCGGGCTCACAAGGCGGGGCGGTTACCTTTGCCATGCCGCCGAAGGGCCCTTCCTCGACTTTGAGCGTGGCTGCCGAAACCTCGAAGGTATCCGGGTCAATCCATGTGGCGTTGGTCAGATAGAGGCTCATGCGGACTCCTTGGGAAATGTGGAGTGGGGAAGAACGGGGGGAGGGGAGGAGGAACCCTTCTGGAGAAGGGCTTCCTCCTCCCCCCCGGCCCCCTCCTCTCCACCTCCGAAGACGTTTACGTTTATCGAATCCCTGTTCGCAGGTTTCCCCGATGATTGGAATGGCTTTGTGGCGTTTTGAGAGGAACAGGTTGAGGGGAAGGCGGGGAAAGGGCCGTTACGCGGGAGGATTCTTTTGTGCGTTTACCGGGAGCGATCTGCGGCGCACGCCGTCGACCTGATAGAGGGCGTTGACGATGGCGGGAGCCGTGGGGATGCAGGCGATTTCCCCAAGGCCCTTGGCCCCGCAGGGGCCCTCGGGATCGGGCACTTCCACGGCGATGACCTCGATTTCGGGAACGTCCGTGGCGCGGGGCAGGCCGCAGGCGTTGAGCCTGCCCGAAAGCAGGAGGCCGTCCTTGATGGGAATGCTTTCGGTGAGGGCATAGCCCATGCCCATGACCACGCCGCCCTGTACCTGTCCCTCATAAAGGGGGCGGTTGACGACGCGCCCCGAGTCATGCGCGGCGATGATTTTTTCCAGCCTGCCGTTTTCGTCCATGAAGGCCACATGGGTGGCGAAGCTGTAGGAAACGTGGTTGCGGATTTCGCCGGGCGCGCCCTGTCCGGAAGTCTGCCCGGCGGAATCGTAATGGCCCTTGTAGAAGCGCCCCGCGAGGCGTTCGAGCCGCCCGCCGTACTTGTCCAGATCGTGGCGGAGCTGCCGGGCCGCGCTGACCACGGCGTGGCCGAGCTGGAAGGTGCCCCGGCTGGCCGTGGTGCTGCCCGCGTAGGCCCCGTATTCGGTGGAGGCGGTGAGGGTGATGTGGATGTCCGGGCCGAGACCCGCCACTTCGCAGAGCATCTGGCGGGCCACGGTATTGATGCCTTGCCCCATCTCCGACCAGCCGTGGTGGAGCACGAGCCGCGCGCCGGCGGGATCATCGGGCGCGGGATGGACTTCAAGGTAGCAGTCGCAGGGTTCGGGGATGCCGTTGCCGATGCCCGCGTTCTTGATGGCGCAGGCGATGCCCGCACGGGGATGGCTGCGGAAGGCGTCGCGCACGGCCAGCAGGGTTTCGCGCAGAGCCGTCCCTTCCCCGAGGACCTGCCCGGTGGTGACCATGCGGCCCGGGGCCACGGCGTTGTCATAGCGGAATTGCCAGCGGTCGAAGCCGCCCTTTTCGCACAGCTCGTCGATGAGGCATTCCATCGCGAAATTGGACTGGTTCACCCCGAAGCCCCGGAACGCGCCTGCGGGCTGGTTGTTGGTGAAGACCGCCTTGACGTGGATGTCCACCGAGGGGACGTGGTAGGCGCTGACCGCGTGCGTGCCGGTGCGGGTCACCACCGGGCCGCCCGCCGAGGCGTAGGCCCCGGTGTCGGCAAGGATGCGCGCCTTCGCCGCCATGAGCAGCCCCTTTTCGTCGCAGCCGATGACGTAATGGAGCTTCATGGCATGGCGCTTGGGGTGCATCCGTATGGACTCGGGACGCGACAGGCGTACCTTGACCGGACGCCCCAGCAGATAGGCCCCCAGCGCCGCGTGGGGCTGACAGGTGAAATCTTCCTTGCCGCCGAAGGCTCCGCCGGCATCGGCCAGCGTCACCGTCACCTTGGGGGAGGGCAGGCGCAGGAGGGCGGCGATGTCGGCCTTATCGTGCCAGATGCCCTGCGACTGCACGTAGAGGCGAACGCCTCCGTCCTCGGGAAGGGCGAGGCAGGCTTCGGTTTCGAGAAAGGCGTGCTCCACGGCCTGCGTCGTGTAGACGGCTTCGGCGGTGAAGGCGCAGCGGGACAGCGCCTCGTCCACGGGCTCGCCGCGCCGGATGCTCTTGTCGAGGAGGACGTTGCCCCTCTCGTGGATACGGATGGAAGAGTGCTCGGCCTCCTCCATATCGAGAAGCGGGGTGAGGACTTCGTAGTCGGCCCTGACGCGCGCGGCGGCAGCGCGGGCCTCTTCCTCGCTTTCCGCAATCACGCAGGCCAGCGCGTCCCCGATGTAACGGGTGATTTCCCCGGCCTTGACGTAGACGGGCCAGTCCTTGGCGTAGAGGCCGAGCACGCGCTCGCCGGGGATGTCCTCGGCCCTCAGGATGCGGATGACGCCGGGCATGGCCGCCGCTTCTTCCGTATGGATGGCGAGGACGCGGGCGCGCGGGTGTTCGCTGAAGACCAGGGCCCCATGCGCCATGCCGGGCGCTTCCATGTCGTTGACGAAGGGGCGCGTCCCGATGGCGCGCTCGTAGCCGCCGTACTTGGGCCAGCCCGAGCCGAGGCCGGGGCGGGCGTCCGTTTCCGGGGCCTTCCCTTCCCGCAGCAGGGCGGCGGCGTCGAGAATGGCGTCCACGATTTTGACGTAGCCCGTGCAGCGGCACAGATGGGGACGCACAGCCTTGACGACCTCCTCCCGCGACGGATTCCGGTTGCCTTGCAGCAACACCTTGGCGCGCATGAGGAAACTGGGCGTGCAGAAGCCGCACTGCACCGCGCCGCGATTGACGAAGGCCATGCCGAGAGTGCGCCGAAGCGGTTCGGGCAATCCCTCAAGCGTGACGACCTCCCCGCCGTTCACCTTGCTCATGGGCGTGGAGCAGGCGAGGCAGGCCCGCCCGTTCACTTCCACAAGGCAGGCTCCGCAGGCCGCCTGTCCCGAACAGCCGTCCTTGGCCGCGGTCAGACGCCGCTCGCGCCGCAGGAAGGAGAGGAGGGAAGCCGCAGGGTCGCCGCTGTAATCGACGCTCTGCCCGTTGAGCCGGAACGCAATCATGGGGATTCTCCTCAGGAGGGCGGGAAGGCGGGGCAGGGGAACTTTCTGGAGAAGGGGGAATACCTTCCCGTTTCCCTTTCCCCGCGTCTCCATCCCTTCACAGACTTTCGAGTGTGAGGAGGCAAGGCGACGGGAATTCCTTTTGCTTTACTGTATACCGTTTCGGCTCTTGGCCGCAAAGTAAAAGTTTTCGGAAAATCCTTTCTCAAGGCAGCAACAGGAAAGGCACTCGGTTCTCGTGAAAGGAAACATTCATGCGTTTATCGCTTCAAATGCCTTTTTCTTCGTCTAAGCATCCTTTTTAAGAGAAGGCATTCCACACATCCTGTTTTTTCATGCTTTCCCCATTAAAGGGACTCCTTGTGCGCCGCCCCCTACTCACGAAAAGTTTCAGGGGGGATGGGGAGAGGGTTGGGGAGGGGAAGCCCCTTTTTCAAAAGGGGCTTCCCCTCCCCAATGACTTCCTACAAACACCGGGGCGCGGCCTTTTCCAGCACTTCAGTGAGCAGGTCGGCGGGGCGGCGCTTGCGGGCGAGGAAGATCATGGCCGCGATGATGTAGGGCTTATAGCTGGCCTGCTTGTACAGGGGGACGCGGTAGCGGTCGAAGACCGAGGCGGCCACTTCGCCTTCCGTGCAGGACACGCCCGAAATGTCGGCGGGCAGGCAGTGCAGATAGAGCGCCTCGCCGTTGCGTGTGAGGGACATGAGCTTTTCCGTGCACTCCCAGTCCTTGTGCGCGGCGTTCTGGGCCAAAAGTTCCTTTTCGAGCCGCCGGATGCCCTCCATGTCGCCCGCGCCGTAGTGTTCGGTCCGTTGCCGCATGGCCGCGAAGGGAGCCCAGCTCTTGGGATAGACGATGTCCGCGTCCCGGAAGGCTTCGGCCATGTCGTGCGTCCGGGAGAAGGAGCCGCCACTCGCCGCCGCATTGCGCGCGGCCACGTCCTCTACGTCGCTCATGACTTCGTAGCCTTCGGGATGCGCGAGGACCACGTCCATGCCGAAACGGGTCATCAGGCCGATGACGCCTTGCGGGACGGAAAGGGGCTTGCCGTAGGAGGGCGAATAGGCCCAGCTCATGGCGATGCGCTTTCCCTTGAGCTTGTCCGCGCCGCCGAAGCGGTTGATGATGTGCAGCATGTCCGCCATGCACTGCGTAGGATGGTCGATGTCGCACTGGAGATTGACCAGCGTGGGGCGCTGTTCGAGCACGCCGTCGCGCCAGCCTTCCTCAACCGCCGAGGCCACCGAGCGCATGTAGGCGTTGCCCTTGCCGATGTACATGTCGTCGCGGATGCCGATGACGTCGGCCATGAAGGAAATCATGTTCGCGGTTTCGCGCACGGTTTCGCCGTGGGCGATCTGGGATTTGCCCTCGTCGAGGTCCTGCACCGCAAGGCCGAGGAGGTTGCAGGCGCTGGAGAAGCTGAAGCGGGTGCGCGTGGAATTGTCGCGGAAGAGCGAGACGCCGAGCCCGGAATCGAACACGCGGCAGGAGATGTTGTTTTCGCGCAGGCCGCGCAGGATTTCCGCCACGAGGAAGGTCGCGGCGATTTCGTCATCGCTTTTTTCCCACGTGAGGAGGAAGTCGTTTTGATACAGGCCGGCGGCGTCAAGCGCGGCGAGCCGCCGGATGAGCTCGCGGATGCGGATCGTATCCATGATGCGTCCTTTGTTGGTCTTTGGTAATCGCAGTATAGGGGAAGATGAAGACCGGGGAAAGGGAAGAACCCTTCTGAAGAGGGGGCTCCCCTTCCCCCGGCCTCCCTTCCCCTCATCTTCCCAAGACTTTTGACGGAAGGGGAGGAGGTACGGCGGACGGTTTATGTTTCCGAATAGTCACTTTTGGAAGCCGACGTAGACGGCGGGAAGAGCGGCGTAGAGGGCCGCGCAGTCGATGAGGTCCTGCTTCCACGTTTTTTCGTCGGGGGCGTGCGCTTCCTTCTCCTTGCCCGGGCCGAAACCGACCACGGGGATGCCGTAGCGACCCATGATCGAGACGCCGTTGGTGGAAAAGGTCCACTTGTCCGTGCGGGGTTCACGGTCAAACAGCTTGCGATAGGTTTCTTCGGCGGCTTTTGTGACTATGTGGTCCTCAGGCAGAACCCACGTGGGGAAATAGCAGTCCGTCGGGTAGACGAGGCCCGTCCACGAAGGGACCTCATAGGTGTACATGGACACCTTGACCCTCTCCCCGGCGGCCTTGACCGAGGGGAGATTCTCAATCTGGGAAATGGCGAGGTCCTTGTCTTCCCCGAAGGTCAGGCGGCGGTCCACGGAAACGGCGCAGCCGTCCGCCACGGCGCAGCGGGAGGGGGAGGTGTAGAAAATCTGGGACACGGTGAGCGAGCCCTTGCCGAGGAAAGGATCGTCCGCCAGCCGCGTGTTCAGCTCTTCAAGCTCGGTGAGGATGTGGGCCATGCGGTAAATGGCGTTGTCGCCGCGTTCCGGGGCCGAACCGTGGCAGGAGACGCCGCGCACGTCGATACGGATTTCCATACGCCCGCGCTGGCCCCGGTAGATGCCGCCGTCCGTGGGCTCGGTGGAGACCACGAATTCCGGCCTCAACCCATCCTCATTGATGATGTATTGCCAGCACAGGCCGTCGCAGTCCTCTTCCTGCACGGTCCCGGCCATGACGATGGTGCAGCCGGGAGGACAGAGGCCGAGTTCCTTGATGATTTTTCCGGCGTAGACCATGCCGGCCATGCCGCCTTCCTGATCGCTCGCGCCCCGGCCGCCGATGGTTTCGGCGTCCTCGCAGCCTTCGTAGGGATCAAAGGACCAATTGCCGCGGTTACCGACGCCCACGGTGTCGACGTGCGCGTCGAAGGCGATGAGGCGCGGCCCCGTGCCGATGTAGCCCAAGACGTTGCCCATCTTGTCGATTTCGACCCTGTCGAAGCCGACCTTTTCCATTTCTTCCGCAATGCGCCGGACGACGCCCTCCTCCTGGCGGCTTTCGCTCGGAATGCGGATCATGTCGCGCAGAAAGCGGGTCATCTGTGGTTCATAGCGCTCAGCCAGCGCCTTGATGCGGGAAAAATCGGGACTCTGCATGAAAAGCCTCCCGGAAGATAGAACGGATCATATTTTTTCTAGCAAGCCTCGCGCCAGTGAGGGCATGAGAGAGATACTCAATGAAATATCCCTCTTAGCCACATTTCCCTTTTCCCTCAAACGCAAAAAAACTTCCCGGAATGAGAAATTTCTCATTCCGGGAAGCTTCTTGCATTGGCAGAGGAACGGAACGACCCTCCCCATTATGGGGGGAACGCCTCCAGCCCTGATTTCCCTGACCAAATCCGCCTTTCAAACGTAATCCGATCTCCCCAGCACAGGGCGGACACCGTATCTATCCCGGTTCCGGCACGGACCGCCGCGCGGCCTCCCCACCACTTGAACGTCTTTGGAAGAGGAGGGGAGGGGGCGCGGGGGAGGGGAGGAGAAACTTTTCTTCAGAAAAGTTTCTCCTCC
>CALVEZ010000030.1 GCA_944326695.1 Candidatus Bilophila faecipullorum
CGGTGACGGTATGGCCGAGGCCGAAGGGATTGCCGATGGCCAGCACCCATTCGCCCACTTCCATCTTGTCGGAGTCGCCGAACGCGAGGAAGGGCAGGGGCGTCTTGGAGTCGACCTTCAGGAGGGCGATGTCGGTTTCCTCGTCCGTTCCGATGACTTGCGCCTTCAAAGAATGATCCTTGCCGTTGGCGCCCTGAAGGTTGACGAGGACGGTGTCGGCCCCGGCGACAACGTGATTGTTGGTCACGATGTAGCCGTCGGCGGAAATGATGAAGCCCGTGCCAAGGGAACGCTGCGTGCGGGGCCGGGCGCTGCGCTGGCCTTCAAACTGCTCGAAGAAACGTTCAAATTCCGGAGGCAGGCCGCGGAACATTTCCGAGGGCAGGCCGCCCCGCTGCATGACTTTTTTCTCGGTGCTGATGTTGACGACGGCTTTTCCGGCCGACTGGACGAGGGGGACGAAGTTCGGGACGACGATCTCGGCCTGAGCCGAAAACGCGAACGCCATGACCAGCATGGCGGCAATAAGAGGCCATCTTTTCAGTGTATGCAGCATGTGCAATCTCCTTTGGTGCAGAGGTATGGACAGTCTCACGAAAACTGTTTTTTTCATAATAGCCATACGCAACGCCTTGTAAACACCTTGATTCGGTACAAAGTTCTTTACCGTGCCGCAGGAAGGGCATCATGAGAACGTCGTAAGAGCCTCTTGTCCTCTCCCTTACCCTAAGGGTACGGCATGGAAAAAGGATATGGATACCAGCGGATGAGAGATATGATGAGAAAAAGCGGACGCCACAGGCGGGGTGACGCCGTGGCTGTAGTGCCCGTACGTGGGCTTGAGAAAAAACGGATGCCGCAGAGAAGGGAAAGGCCCCCGAACTGACGTGGGAAACGTATCCGCCCCGGCGTCAGAGGCGGGGGGAGAGAGCCTCCGGGACGGGTGCGGAAGTTCCCACAGCATGATGGGCCGTCTTTTCGCGCTGTTGGCGTGAAAGGCGGCCCATCGCACACAGGAGGGTGTCGATCCCGAGCCTGTCCATGACCCGGCGCATGAGGCGGCTCATCGCGCGCAGGAGGGTTGTCGGGCGGCAGGGAAGACGTAACGCCACAGTAAGGAGTGCTTCGCACACGGAAAGAAAAGGACGTTTCCCGGCGCAGGACGGCTCCCGGAGGAATCAGGGGGTCTGCTTTTCCCGGGATCGGAGCGAACTTTCGTTTCCGGCCTGAATCGCCACGGCCACGAGCACGGGTCCGGCAAAGACCCCCACGGGTCCGAAGGCGGCGAGGCCGAGGAGGATGGACAGGATGAGCGTAACGACCGAAGCGTCGATCCCGGCCTTGAGGAAGAAAGGACGCAGGAGGTTGTCCACCCCCGCCACCACCAGCGAGCACCATACGGCGATGCTGATGCTTGCCACCGTGGAACCCGTGAGCCACAGCCAGATGCACACCGGAATCCACACCAGCGCGGTGCCCACAAAAGGAATGGGGGCCACGAAAGCCGCGATGAGCCCCCAGAAGGCGGGTTGCGGCACGTCGGCCACACCGAAGCCTACCCCGCAGAGGAACCCCTGAATGACCGCCACGAAGACCACCCCCACCATGACCCCGAAAATGGCCTTGCGGATGGTGGAGGTGAAGCGGTCCACCATGTCGCAGGGCCACTGGGTAAGGCGGCAGGCGAACTCACGGATAAGCTCCGCGCGGGTCACGCAGAGCATGGTGATCATGACGAAGAGAAAGGTGACGAGCACGGCCTGAAACGCCCCGCCCGCAAGCCCCATGCCGCCCGCGAGCACGGTCCTTGCCGCGCTTCCGGCCAGCCCCGCGGCTGTGCTGGCAAGCTGGTCAAGCCCGCCTTCCAGACCCGGCAGATTCCTGAGCCATGCGTCCACGGAGGCGAACCATGCCTGCGCCTGCGGGCTGTGAATCCAGCCCGAATCCCGCAGGCCGTCCAGAATCTTGAGCCCGGCCACGGCCTGCGGCGTCACCAGCGACACCACCACGGCGATGGGCAGCAGCGTCAACGCCGCAAGTCCCACCGTGTAGATGGTCGTGGCCCAGCGCGCCGAAGCGCGGTGCAGGCGGCGGTAGATGGGATAGGTAACGCAGGCCATGCACATGGCGAGAAAGGTGGTGACGGGATAGGGCCAGAGCAGGAAAACCCAGGCTCCAAGGGCAAGGCAGGCGAGCACTCGCGTCATGAATAAGGCTCCTCGCCGGGTGCGGCGGGTTTGATGCGGGAGCAAGGCGGCGGGACGTCCTTGCGCGGCGTTGGGGGGAGGAAGAAGGGCAACGAAGGCGCATCAACGGTTGCCGGACTCCCGGTTGTAGTCGCGCACGGCCTTGTCCATGCGTTCGCGGATACGCTCCATGTCTTCCCGGGCCGTGGCAAGGTAGGCCTCCACGCACTGGCGATAGGCCAGCATGTCCGCCCGGTAGAGCCGCCATTCCCTCGGTCCGTCCCCGGGCAGGGGGCGCAGCGGAGAACGGCACTCCGGTTCGGGATAGTCACCTCCGGGCAGAAAGGAAGCCGCCCCCGCCCCGGCGGGAAAAAGCAGCAGAAGAAGCAGGGCGAACAGGCGCATAGGACATCTCCTCACGGCATCTCTCCTTTCGGGGGAAGGCTATGTTCCCTCCGTCCTCTCGGGAGGATACGGTTCGACATGAGGCGGCAGCGTAACAAAAATCATTCCCACTGTATAGAAAGGAGCTTCGGAGGGCATCGCCGTTTCCGGGCCAAGCGCCGCGCTTGCGGCAGGTCCATCTCTCGCCAGAGCAGGCGCTTGGGCGAGACCATGCCCGGTTCCCCCTCCACGGTTCCTATCGCCCGTTCACGGAAAGGGGCCGTCTTTCCCGCCATGCCGCATCCAGCGTTGTATGCGTGCGGGTGTGCTCGTCAAATCGCCCGTGCCCGTAGCCCCGGCGATCCCGCGTCGCGCGTGCAGGTCTGTACCATCGCGGTTTCCGTCCCCAAGCCTACGGCGATCCAGTGCTGTGTATGTAGGCGTGCCATACCGAAAAGACGATTGCCCAACACATCCAATGTCCAACGCATCAAAAAACCGTGCCTCTCGCGTGCGGGCGTGCCCGCGTAGGACATCCTGACTTTCTTCCGCCTCTTGTGGTGCTTACAGGATGTACCTACAGGGGCCTCCCAGTCACAACGAGACAACGGAATCCGGCGCAGGGACCGGGAGCCGGAAACAGGCCCGTATGGGCCGCCGCTCGGGAAAAAGCCTCCCGTTCAGACACGGCGGGGGAAGCGCATAGCCAGCCCATAGCCCGCGCCCACGGCCCCGACGCCCAGAAAAAGGTTGAGGGCCACGTTGAGCCCGGCCAGTGTCCCGTGTCCGTCGTGCCAGAGGAGGATGGTGTCCACGGCGAAGCTCGAAAAAGTGGTGAAACCGCCCAGAAATCCCGTCCCCAGCAGGCAGTAGCCCACAACGAAAGGCCGATCCAGCCGCCGCATAACACCTTGCAGGACGCCCATAAGCAGGCAGCCGAGCACGTTGGCCGTCAGGATGCCCCACGGCAGCCAGCCGTTTGCCAGCGTCAGGCCAAGCGCAAAGCGGCACGCCGCGCCCGCCGCGCCGCCGCACAGGACCCCCGCGGCCTGCAACCATGCCATCATCGCGCCTTTTCCTCCTGGCTACAATGAGAATCCAAGGGCGGCCGCTCCCAGCCCGAGCGCCATATTCAGCCCGACGTTCAGAAGCGCCTTCCCGGGGTGGCTGTCGCGCAGGGCAGCGAAGGTATCCATCGCAAACGTGGAGAAGGTGGTCAGCCCGCCCAGAAAGCCCGTGCCGATAAAGAGCAGCGCCGACGGATGGTTGAGAGCGTGTCCCGCGATTTCCCCCAGCAGGAGACAGCCCGTCACGTTCACGGCCAGCGTGCCGTAGGGGAAGGCGCGCCCGAAACGGAAGGCCAGCCCGCGGGAAACCGCATGGCGGCACAACGAGCCCAGCGCGCCCCCCGCCGCGACCCAGACAAGGCCCGTCATCGGCCGCCTCCCCGGTGCAGGGCGCGCCAGCGGCAACTTTTGCGTTCCAGAAGATCGCAAAGTTCATAGAGCCCCACGCCGAGCGCACTCATGGCAAGGATGCCGGTAAACATTTCGAGCTGATCACCCCGGCCCCACGCGTCCATGATCAGAAAGCCGAGGCCCCGCCGCGTGGCGAAGGATTCGGCCATGAAGAGCACGGCCACCGCCGTGCCGCTGGCCACTTTCAGGGCGGTCATGGCGTCGGGCAAGGCCGCCGGCACAAGGACATGGCGCAGGGCCTGAAGCGGCGTACCCCCGAGTGAGCGGAAGGAGTCGAGGTATTTTTTGTCCAGCCCTTTGGCGCTGGCCCGGGTGACGACGAGAATCTGATAGCCCGTGGTGAGGGCGATGAGCAGCACACGGGGCAGATCGCCCAGTCCGAAAAGCGTGAGGAAGAGGGGCAGAAGCACGATTTTCGGCAGGGGATAGGTCAGGAAGACGAAGGGCGAAAGGAAGGCGTCGGCCATGCGCATATGCCCGAGCGAGAGGCCGAGCGGAAAGGCGACGAGCCACGCAAGGCTCATGGCCGCGAGCACCCTCCACGCGCTGGCCCCGGCGTGGCCCCAGAAGTCGGCGGTCCCGAGGGCGTGGGCAAAAGCCCGCAGGACGTCGAGCGGGCGCGGCAGGAGGAAGTCGCCGAGAGCCAGCGAGCCGATGTGCCACAGCGCGAGAAGCGCCGCCAGAGCCAGCAGATAACGGAAGAGGGCGCGCATGACCTAGTGGAGCAGCCGGTGCAGGATTTTGGCGGCCAAGGGCACGGTGAGGATGATCGCGTAGAGGCGGACCATCTGATAGGCCAGCACAATGGGCGCGTTCGGCCCCACGTCGGCGGCCAGCCCCACAACCACATTGAGCCCGCCCGGGCTGGTGGCGAGGTAGGCGCTGGTCACGTCCAGATGCCCGAACTTGTACACCAGCACCGCGATGAGCATCCCGGCGACGAGGACAAGGACGGTGCTCAAAAGCAGCACCGGCCATGTGTCGCGTACGGCCAGCAGCATTTCGGGGCGGTACATGTTGCCCACGAGCACGCCGAGGCCCACGTAGACCGCGAACTGGAAAGGCCGGGGAAAGGCCGCCTGCGGGAGTGCCGAAAAGCTTTTCAGGATGATGACCGCGACGATGGCCCCGGTCATGGCCCCGCCGGGCAGATGGAACCACTCGAAGACGAAGCCCCCGGCCGCGCCGCAGAGCAGAAGAAGGAGAATGGTGGTCATAGGCAATCCTTGGTTTCGGACAGGGCCTCGTACACGCGCCGGGTTTCCTCGAAGGCCGCTCCCTCTTCCCCGAAACGGGGATTGTCGAGCCAGAGGGTCTTACGTGCCGGACGTCCGCTCAGGACCATGACGCGCCTGCCGAGAAAAACCGCTTCCGGGACGTTATGTGTCACCAGCACGCAGGTGGGGCGACGCCGACGCCATAAGGAGAGCACGGTCCGTTGCAGGTGCTCGCGCGTCAGTGCGTCCAATGAGGAAAAGGGCTCGTCCATGAGCAGGATGTCCGGGTCCGTGATCAACGCCCGGCCTATGGCCACACGCTGGCGCTGCCCCCCGGAAAGCTGGACCGGATAGCGCGGACCGAGCCCGGTCAGCCCCAGTTCGTCAAGCATGGCGGCCACGGCTTCCCGCCGCCGCGTGCGGCCCTCGCCCCGCAATTCCAGCGGCAAGGAGAGGTTTTCGGCCACGGTTTTCCACGGAAAAAGCCCGTAGTCCTGTAAAATGAAAGAAATATTCCCGGTCTTTCCGTCCCGTCCCCCCGTGCTTACCGTGCCCCGGTCCGCCTTGTCCAGCCCGGCCAGCAGGTAGAGGAGCGTGCTCTTGCCGCATCCGGAAGGGCCGACTACGGCCAGCGTTTCCCCGGCGGGAAGCTCGAAGGAAAGCCCGTCAAGGACAAGGCCCTCGCCGTAGCCCTTGGCCACATCGCGTACAAGGATACCCGCGCGGGGATGGGGCGGGGGAACGGCCATACTTCCGTCGGGGGCAGGCGTTGCCGGGCGCGGCGCGGCGGTGGGCGTTTCTCCCGGCGCTCCCGGAAGCCCGGCACGAGAAAAGACCTCCGGCGTTTTTCCGGGGGCTTTCCTTGTCGGCATCCCTTCCGGCGTTTCTCCGTCCGGCCCCGCGTGCGAGGGCCCGGACCCGGGCACGTCCGGGGCTGTCCCGCACGCGGCCCCGCCATGAGGGAAGGCCATGCCGCAGGCTTGCGGCGGCGCGGCAGGGTTCTCGTCCGGGTCAATCATGGAAACACCACGTCCTCGTAGGCCGGATTGCCTTTAAGAATCCCTTGCGCCTTCATCCATTCAGCGAAAGCCTTGATGTCGTCGGAGGAGGGCAGGCCGGCGGGCGTGTTCTTCATGTCGAAACGCACCATTTCATAGGTGCCGTCCGCGTCTTTGGGAAGGAGGCGGAGCTTTTTCATGATCTCGCGATAGGCGGCGGGATCGGCGTTGATGCACTCGGCGGCTCGCACGAGCGCGCGACGGAAGCGGGCTACGGTTTCGGGGCCGTCGGGGGTGTCGAGCACGGTGCGCCGGAAGGCGATGACCGCAAGCGGGGTGTCGAGTTTGCGATCATCGAGGATGGTGCGCGCGCCTCTGGCTTCCATCACGCTGACCAACGGTTCAGGCAGCAGGGCGCATTCGATCTGCCCGCTGAGAAGCATCTGGAGGCGGACCGGAATCTGGCGGATGTCCTGCCGATTGAGGAAATCGGGGGGAACGCCTTCCTGTTCGAGCAGACGGCCCAGCAGAAAGTCGATGATGGTTGCGCTGGACATGGCTACGTCGCTGCCTTTGAGATCGGCCAGCGTCCGGGCGTTGGAACGGGGGGAAACGAGCAGCCCGAAGCAGCGGCCCTGCGGGGAGGAGTGCGAGGTGGTGGCGACGATGGCCTGCGGCGAACCGCTTTCGTTTTGCATCAGCACGTTGATGATGTCCCCGAAATGTCCGTCCAGCTCGCCCGCACGCATGGCCGCGCCAAGTTCCAGCGCGCTTTGGAAGGGGATGAGATCGACGTCGAGCCCTTCGGCTTCAAAGAGCCCTTCGTCATGGGCGACGTTCAGGACAAGAGAGTCCGCGGCGGGCAGGACGCCGAGCCGAAGGCCCGCAGCGGAGGCGGGCAGGGCGATGAGGAGCAGGGCCAGCAGGAGGAAAAGGCGTTTTATCATGAATAATCCCATCAGGTTGTATGTGGTCCGAAGCGCGCGGCGTCTGCGTCCGGTGGAGGCGTTTGTCGGCGGCACGGAACGGCTGAAGCCGCAGCGCCGTGGTCACGGGCAGACAAGGCGGCAACGCCTTTCTATACTCCGAATCCGGCGAAAGGGCCAGAGCCCGGCCCGTGGCGCAAGGCGGTGGACAAATTCCTTTTCGTATGATCTCTTGCGGAAAACGATCTGGCGGGTGCCAAGGGACGCCGGTCTCGCGCTCGGCCTCCCGGCGCGGGCCTCCCTCCGGCACGGCGGGCGGCGCAGACGTTCCGAATCCCTCCCCGCCGGTCTTTCACCTCATGATAAGGAGTCTGTTCTCTTATGCAAGAGCGTCTGTTCAATCGGCTCATGGATGTTATCGAATACGAAATCGCGCCCTTGACGCGCAAGCGCGTGGCCATCGGCTGCAAGGTTTTCGGAGCGGCGGTCTTGCGTCGCGACGACCTTTCGCTCGTGGTGGCCGAAACGAATATGGAGGCCTTTTCTCCGCTGTGGCACGGCGAGGTCTACGCCATCAAGCAGTTTTGGGAATGGCAGGGGCATCCTGATCCGAAGGACTGCCTTTTCCTCGCCACGCACCAGCCCTGCTGCATGTGCGCCTCGGCCATCGCGTGGAGCGGTTTTCCGGAGCTGTACTACCTCTTCGGCTATGAAAATACGAGCAAGGATTTCAACATCCCGCACGATCAGAAAATGATCCGCGAGCTTTTCCAATGTACGGCACCCGCCGAGGATTCAAGCTATTATTCCAGCCGTCCCCTGATGAGCTTGTGCGGCACGCCCGAGGCGCAGGCCCGTTTTGAGCGCATCCGCGCGCTCTACGCCGAGCTTTCGGACATCTATCAGGCGGGCGAGAAGAAGATGGTTCTTTCCTGACCTTCCGCCCGCAGCCCGGAAAGGGCGCTGGTGCGGACGGGAAGGCCGCGCCTTTCACTGGCTGGCAGGTTGCGTCCATCAACTGACACTTCAAGGCGACCGGCCTTGTGTCTTTCTCCGACGCAGGAACGCGGCCGCCAAGCCGCGCGGAGGGTGGGGCCGCCCCGTACAAGGCCCACCCTCCACGCTTCAATGCGCGGTTTCGGGGCGGCCCGGCGGCCTGATGCCTTGAGAGGCCGGGCCTTCTAGCTTTCGTTTCCGAACCATGCGTCTGGATCGTAGGGAGTGGGGAGGTTTCCGGCGAGGCAGGCGTCCGCTGCCCGCACCACGGCCCGGTAGCGGTCGAGGCGGCGTTTTTCGAGGCCGGGATCGCGGGGGATGATCAGCTTGCCCGGGTTGACGAAGGTGCCGTTCTTGCGGATGCGGAAGTCGAGATGGGGGCCGGTGGCCGTGCCGGTCGCGCCCACGTAGCCGATGGTCTGGCCCTGCCGCACCCGCTTGCCCTTTTTCATGGTTTTGGCGAAGCGCGACATGTGGCCATAGAGGGATTCGAGGCCGTTGTTGTGGCGGATGATGATCTGGTTGCCGTAGCCGCCGGCACGCCCGATGGACGTGATGACGCCGTCGCCCACGGCCATGATGGGCGTGCCGGAGGGCGCGCCGTAGTCGATGCCCTGATGTGGCCGGACATTGCCGAAGACGGGATGGCGTCGGGCCATGCTGTAGCGCGAGGTGACGCGCAGGAAGGACAAGGGCGCTTTCATGATCTGGCGGCGCAGGTTTTCGCCCTTGGCGTCGTAATAGGTTTCGCGGCCCTGTTCATTGTGGAAGAGGTAGGCCGCGTGGCGCTCGCCGCGGTTGACGAAGCGCGCACCGAGAACCCGCCCGTATCCGGCGAAGGCGTCGCCCCGGAAGCGTTTTTCCACCAGCACTTCAAAGGAGTCGCCTTCCCGCAGGTCGGTGATGAAGTTGATTTCTGAAGCGAAAATGTCGGCCAGCGCGATGGCGAGGGCCACGTTTTCGCCCTCTTGAGCCACGGCTTCCGACAGCGTGGACACGATGCGGCCCCGCACCGCCGTCAGCGTGATGCGATAGTCGATTTCCTCCTGCCGCGCCCGGAAGCCCTCGGGCGTCTTCTCGACGACGAGCGAGGCTTCCTGATTGATTTCGTAGCAGAAGGAGCGGAAACTTCCGTCGTCGGGATCACGGACGATGGCGAAAGGCTGCCCGAAGCAGATGCTGGTCAGCGCGTAGACGGGTTTGGCGGCGGCGAGCAGGGCGGCCAGATCGTTGGCGTCCATCCATTCCCCGAGGATTTTCCCCGCCGTATCGCCGCGCTGCACTTCCCCGCGCAGGATTTCCCCGCGCTCTGGATCGCGTTCCACCGTGTAGCGGGGATTGGCTTCGTAGACTTCGGGTTCCTCGGTTTCTTCGGCTTCGGACGCGGCGGGCTCGGGCGGGCCGGGGAAATCGTCTTCGGCGTGCTCGGGAGGAAGGGGAGAAAGGGCGTCCTCCACCGAGAGCACCAGCCGTTGCAGCGGCGCGGGCAGCAGACGGGCGGCCAGTTCTTCGTCGAAATGCAGGAGCAAGGCGGTGCTGGACAGGACAAGGCAGGCGGTGATGAGACACCAAAGGATATGACGCATATAAAGATACCTGAGGCGGATAAACGTTTCGGAACACGCAAAAGAGCGTTTGAAACGCCTCTATAACCTATTCGCAAGCGGTAACACAGCTTTTCTTTCATACAAATATTTTGACACTGCGTCACTTCAGGAGAGAAAAGGCAAGCAAAAAGAGGACAAGGCATAGTAGTAATCCGATAACAAGTCTGCCCTGCGTTGAGGAAAGGTTTCCTTACGGGGAAGAGAGGGTAAGGTGGGGTGCTTCACCGGGGCCGGGCGCGCGTCCGGCAGGGTGAAGCGCCCCGGAAGGAAAAAAGACAGGCGAAAAGGCAGCCCCAAGAAGCCCAGCCGGGCACATCTACAAAAAATACAGAAGTGATAAATCGTTAGAGCCGGAACGCGGATTTTTTCTTTTTCAGTCAAAAAAAAGCTTGCCAAGAAAGGTCGATTCCGCTAGAAATCTTCTCGCGCCGAAGTGGTGGAATTGGTAGACACGCTAGGTTCAGGGTCTAGTCGGGGTTCCTCGGTGGGAGTTCGAGTCTCCCCTTCGGCACCATTTTTTAAAGCCGTTACAGTAATATGCTGTGACGGCTTTTTGTTGTTCTCTCTTTCAATCCGTTACAGGGAAAGCGCAAAAGCCTTGATGAAAGTAACGTGTGCAATTGCCCTGCAAAGTCGGGTCATAACGGCAGAGAACCGGTAAAAGCTTGCGATAACCCGTTCAGGTTTTTCCCAAGACTTTGTCACAGAAAATGATTGGCACTTTCTTTAGTGCGTTGGAATTTAAAAGCATTTTCAATGCAGTTGAGGGCACAGGCGCCACAATACGAAAACGCTCGTATGCAGTATTCTGAAATCAAAGAGGAAATATATCACTCGATGACTATGACAGAACCGTTTCCCAAACGGTGGGCAGGTGTTTTTGAAGGGGTATTCCGTATCCGAGTCAGCAGCCGTGTTCTGAGCTATAGGCGGAGCGTCCAGCAGAATTTTACCCTATCCGGCTTAAAATCATTTTTTCGGCGGCAAGCCCTTCGCGGCAACGGCGAAAAGGTTGCTCCAGTCCTGTATGTTTGCGCCCAGTGTTCTTTGGCGGCATAAGGTGCCGAGCGGTTGCAACTCTGGTTGTTTCACTTCGCGCCTGTTCAATCCCGTCCCGCTTTACGGGCGCATTTATCGGCATACATGAGCTGGTCAGCCCGAGTCAGCAGTTCGTCGCCCTTTTCGTTGCCGGAAAAAGCGGATACCCCGACGCTTGCCTTCACGGTCACGCTCTTTCCTTCGTATGCCAAAGGCTCCTCCACCAATGCCCGAATGCGTTCGATTTTTGTATTGACGTCTCTCGGAAGCGCATTGGCTTCGATAAGCAGCACGAATTCGTCACCGCCAAGACGGATGACCGTATCGTGGGATCGGACCTGGCTCAAAAGACGTCTGGCGGTGACCTGGAGAACAAAATCCCCGGCGGCATGCCCGAGCGTATCGTTAATGGGCTTGAAGTCATCAAGGTCAATGAGGACGACGTAGCCCTCTCCCCCATAACGCTTGGCTCTGTCCAGGGCGGCATCGAGGCATTCGGCCAGTTTCAGGCGATTGCCGAGACCTGTGAGCGGATCGATCCGGGCCTGCTGTTCAAGTTCGGCCTGCTGGCGGGCTACTGTTTCCATCAGTTCGTCGTAAGCTTTGATCACGCCGGAGAGTTCGTCATTGCGATGGTTGATGGATATTTCCGCTGCGAATACCGGGTTGTTGCGGCTGATGTCCCGTTTGTCGATGAGCTGCTGAAAGGCTTCGAGAGGACGGCTGATCAGACGGCGGAAGGTCAGCAGGGCCACCACAGTCAGACACAGCGCCATGGTGGTGGTTATGAAGAGATAGGCCCGGAGGGAATCTGTAGCACTTTGTATGATGCTGACCGGAGTGAAGTCTATTTCAAGCGTTCCGACATTGAAGTCGTGTTCCGTGCCGTCGTCGTAGACAAGCTGCCGGACATGAGGCGGCGTGTCCCCGTCCAGAAAAACTCCGCTTGTCAACGTACTGCCCGTGCAGGCGTTATGCAGGCGGATACCGCTGATGTCCTTGGCGTGGAGCATGGAATTCATAATAGCCTGGGCTGCCGTATCGTCACAATCCCATAAGGGTTTGACGAGCGCCTTGGCGCAGGCGTCGCTAAGGAATTGCAGACGCTGGTTTTGCTCCATTCGGGCCATGTTGTGACCCACAACGACATTGGCCGCTATAGCCAGACCTACGGTCAGCAGCAGAGGCGGGAGCAGCCGGTTTATAAATTGGCGGAAGAGGCTATTATGGGTAGTATTTTTCATTGCATCGGCCGGAAGATGAGGTGCCTGTATTGCGGTGGAACAAGCTCATCCCCATAAAAGGGGTTGCCGATATCGATAATGCGCCGTGCTGTGAAAAGTTTTTTATCCGGTTCGGCACGATGGCGGAGCCAGAGCGACATGAAGGTTCCGTCCCGCACAATGGCGTCAAAGCCCCGCACAAGGGCATCGTAGAGTTCATCAGCGTCGGGAGAGGGAGAAACCCAGACAAAGCGGAACCAAGGGTAGCGCACAAGAATATGTTCGTCTGCCGTGAGTTGAGGGTAGGCCTTGCGAAAATGGGGCAGGAAGAAGGTCAGGGTTTCTTCCAGACCAAGAGGGAAAAGATCAATGAATCCCGCTTCCATCTGTTTCGCAAACTGTCCGTCGGACCAGTTGCGTACTTCCTTGGTGGGAATGCCGGCGGCGCGGTAAATGTCCACATCCATCCAGCCTTCGTTCTGCCCTATGACGAAGGCGTGCATATCCTTTGGCTCGCGCACGCTTTTCAGCATATCCTTCTTTCTTTCCAGCAGGATATTGAGGCGATAGCTAAGGATGCCCCTGTCCAGCGGCACCGGGATCATGCGCAGTTTGCCTTGCCGCACCAGCTCAAGACGCTGCGGCGTGGCGGGCATCATATCCACATGGGTGATACCACTGCTGATTTGATGGACGTTGCGACGTTCGTTTCCGATGGGCGCATCCTGAAAGTCGGCTTGGAAACCAACGGCATCAAGAGCTGCGAAGATAAGAGCACGTCCATGCGCGAGGTGGGGTTCATTCTGCATGACATAGACGTCACCATACGCAGGAACAGTGGAAAACAGCAGGGTCAGAAGAAAGATAAAAAGGATACGCCGCATACGTCTTTTATCCCAGGTTTAGAGAAAAAATATATCCTCGGTGTTGCCCAAAGGTTTTTTTGAAAGCGGATATGAGCTTTCTATGAGGCATACAAAAAGCATTCTATAGAAAGGTGCATCAAATGAATTTTCGCTGTTTTTAAGGATCGATGTCTTATTTTTGAGCAGAGATATTTTTGATGTGGTACATTTAAGAATACAAGAAACCATTATGGCTGTTTTTGCTCTCGAATTCATCAACCCATGTTTCAAATTCAGGCACTGCCAAAGGTTTTGAAAAGAAATATCCCTGAACGGAATGACAGGGGAGCGTTTGTAGATAATCTATTTGTTCCTGTGTTTCAATTCCCTCCGCCACAGGATGGATATTAAGCTGAACAGCCAATTCCATAATGCATTTGATGATGTTCCTGTTTTTCATGTTGTCGAGATTCCTGAAGAAGGAACGATCAAATTTCAACGAATCAATATCAAATTCACTGAGGAGGCTGAGCGACGAATATCCGAAACCAAAGTCATCGAGGGAGCTTTTAAATCCATATTCGTGTATCTTCTTGATTCCCTTTTTGACTTTTTGCAGCGCCCCATCATTCAAAAAAATACTTTCCGTCAGTTCAAATTCGATTAATCCTCTATCAATATGATATTTTTCAGCAAGTTCCACAAAGGCATTCAAGAAGCCTTCATGCACAAAATGATTTCGGGACAGATTCACTGAAATGGGGAAAAGGGGCTTTCCCTCTCTTTGCCTTTTATTCAACCATATACATGTTTGTTCAAACATGTATTGATCCAGTTTTTGGATTTTACCATTTTTCTCCAAAACAGGTATGAAGTCTATCGGTGATACGATACCTTTTTGAGGATGAAACCAGCGTACCAGAGCTTCCCCGCCTACAACTTTTTTATATTCAAGGCTTATTTTTGGCTGTAAGTAGAGCTGAAATTCTTTACGCTGAATGGAGGTTTCAAAGCCTCTATAAACTTCACGCTCCCAATATATTTTTTCCGCAATGGCAGTATTGAAAAATACACATTTTGTTGTACTTTCCACTGCCAGTATCTTTACGATGGTCCGAACTTGATCTTGCAGTGTTGTGATTTCCGTATTTTTATCCTGAACGAAGCACCCTCCTTGTTTAAAGAGTACCTTGTATTGATGGGTATCCTTATCTTTAAACGTATTGATTTCATCAATTATTTCATCAATTCTTCTTTGGATGGTCTGTACATCTCTTTCTTTCAGGCACAAGAAAAAATGATCCATTTCGCTGCGTGTGGCGAATTCAAAATGATCCTTTTTTAAATGCTTTTCTATGACTTGATAGAAATATTTGAGCAGTTGATTCCCTTTCAGTACACCGAAGAGTTCGTTTATTTCTTTAAAGTCGTTTACATCCAGCAAAATAATGACATATTGACATGGATCATGCTCTCTACAGAGCTTGCGATAGCGCCTCTGGAATTCGATATTATTGAAACCACCGGTGATTTTATCGGAAAAGGCCAATTTTTTCAGCTTTTTCCTGTTGGCGTTATTAATCCAAATAAAAAGAAAAAAGAATCCAAGCAATACAAGAAGAGTTTCTATGATACTGAATCTGTCGGCTTGCATCATAAGGCCATGAGATGAATCTGTGAACAAATGCATCGGAATGATGGGCACTATGCGGCAGTCATGTTTTTCCGTAGTGGTATGGGGAAGACAGGATTCTTTCGCTTCTCCGTATATCGATGTAAAAATATCCCCGTCGGTATGGGAAACACCTTTTCCCATTTTTTTAATGAATTGAATCATAGAGCTGCTCTTGAGGTCTGGAAGTTAACCTTTAGTGTTCTGAAACAAATCTCTATTTCTCGAATTCGGGATAGTTCTAGTGATACTCCAGAGAAAAAATTTGGAAATGATTGTATTTTATTAAAATGTACTCTGCAATTTATGCGCTATGCAATTTTCAATGTTGCTGTTTGCATCATGGCATGATGCGGCATAAATACTATTCGTACTTTTCATATTGAATACATACGTATAGCTTATTTTATAAAATCAGAAAAGTCTTCGTTGACTAATTGGTTCGCAAAGGTGACCTGATTTTTTCCGCTGCGTTTACTAAAGTACAGTGCGGTATCAGCCTTCCGAAGCAGTGTCGCGCATGCTGTACCGTCTTCAGGATACCGTGCAACGCCAATACTGCAGGAGACGCCGCATGAACGCAACGGATCATCCAGCAAGGCGGTAAAAATTGCTTGAAAGCGTTCCGCACAGCGTTTGATTGGTTCAATTCCCTTCATGGCGGGAAGAAAGGCTATGAATTCGTCGCCACCGATTCGGCCCAAAATATCCGTGGGCCGGAGGGCTCCCTGAAATTGTTCCCCTATCGAACAGAGAAGGTCGTCACCCCGTTGATGTCCCAGGTGATCATTCACTTGTTTGAAATTATCCAGATCAATAAATAATAAGGCGGCGGGGATATTGGGATAGGCTTCAAGGTGTTTTTCAATGAGGCGTAAGGACGTTTTGTGGTTATAGAGGCCGGTTAATGAATCGGTTTGGGCTTCGCGTTTGGCCTTTTTGAGTTTTTTTTCTCCCTCGTAGACGTCTGTGATATCCGTTCGCGTAAGCAGGATCATCTTGTTGGGCCTGTCATAATAAATATACTGAAGCCTTTTATACGTATAGCCCTTGACCGGGTCCATAACGCCTACATTAAACGAATGCTCTTCATGTTTTTCCAGTTGTTCGATAACGCGGTCCAGTTGCATTTCTCGAATGGTCATTTCGACATCTTCAGGAGCAACGAAGTCCTGGGCGTATTTGACCAATTCCGTGGCATAGTCGTCACACACAGCAGGGGGAAGAGGCGTTCCACTGTTGTTGCAGCCAAACATGATATAGCTGTTTTTGTTGGCATCGAGATAGATAAAGTAATCGCAGTTTTTATATACGTATCGCTCAACGATGCTTTGCAGCAATTTTTTTTGATCGATGTCGTGCAACGTGATCAGCAATCTGGTCTTTCCTGACATCTGGATGCAGAATATCTCGAAGTTCACCCAGATATACACGCCGTTGCGTATAAGACGCGCTTCAGCGCTCCGATGCTTGGCGGAACCGTCCGCAAACTTTCTCAGGGCCTCCATGGACAGAAAACCGCCAAGTATCGCATGGTCTTCTCCATGTACGCCTTCCGTTTGACAGAATGCCAGAAAATCCGTCCAATCGAATTCAGTTTTTTCTATATCTCCATAGTCTGCCGTCTGCAGCACCCGGGCTTTTTCCGTTTCCATGTCCAGCTCAATGATGACATCAAAGAGTTTTTCCAGGATTTGCATGAACTGATGGAGGAATAGACTGTAGGAGATTTCAGGTTCCGCCTTGCAGGAGGGCTCGACGAATCGAAGGGCGCAAAGTACGTTATATTCGGTGGCAGGAACAATTGATGCCAATATGGGCTGGGTTGCCACCCCGGAAATACGCGAGAAGCAAAATTCGCGCGGGGTGCCGCTTCGCCAGACGGAACGCAAGTTTTCAGAATGGAAAAATTGACAAAAGGCCTTTCGATCTTCCGGCACGATATGTTGTTCGGCAAGTGCGGCCAGATAAGGAGCGGTAAACGTATCGGTATTTTGGAAAAGCGCACTCGAAGAGCCGGCGGAGAGGAGCCGACATGTGCCCTTTTTCAGATCAATGTCGGCAACCTCCGTATAGAGGCCGAATAAAGCGGACAGGTAGCGTTCAGCGTTCTTCATGCAAAGTGCAGACCAAAAAGGAACTATATATTTCTGTTAAAAAGAATTTCCCTAATTTTTAGCCATAATAGGCTGAAAAATCAAGTAACATTATTGGATAGAGAATGTATCATATAACTATATTAAATTATTAATTTATGATTTAGAAATAATTTTCCCGAATTTTTAGCCACATCGCGCCCTAAATCAAGCGAGATCGAGTGATAGACGACACAATCATATAACTCTTTTAAATTAATGCATATACGTAGAGAAGAAAGGGCGGTACAGGCGCCATCTCTTCTTCTCCGGTCCCCTTTGAAGCCCTTTTTATTCTGTGCTCGGACACGTTCCGCTTTGGCGAGCCTGCCGGGCTGTCTCTTGGCGCTGAAAAAGAGTGGGGGGGTGTTTTTTCCATCTTTGATTGTCCTGCCTGATTGGGGGTATCTGTGTACGGCCCTTGCATTCTTTGGCTACGTCGTTTTTCGCTGGATTCACCCTTGGAAATTCTTTTTTTATTTCCATGAGATATGGAGTTTTATAAGACGCCCCCTTGGAGACAGATTTCCTGGGGGCTTTCTGTATGCACTTGCCTGCCGGAAAGCCGGAAGAGGAAATTCTGAAATGGAGCAGGGGAAAAAATTGGGATCGCCTATGCCTGATTTCACGGCGCCACAACGGTGCGAAAGCTGGCAAATGTCCATCTGGGAATGTTTTTGAAAGACAATTAATTAAGTGTGTTACATGGGGAAAAATACCGAAAGAGGCAACTCCCGTCTTCGGCACAGCGAGCCACGCAAGCAGGGTATCGGGAGAGAGGCCGATAGCCTACTTTTTTATCGTTCCCGGAGTCGATATCATAGATATGGCCGCCCGCTGCGAAAGGCCCCTTGACGGACAGGCGGCGGACCATCAAGGTGGCCTTTGCCGTACGGAAAACCACACGGGGAAAGCTCCCTCAGTGTAAGCCTGCCGGGGAGCGGCGGCCCCTTGTGCCGCGTGCGGGGATGTTTACGGAATGGGGCTCTGCCTTCGCAGGACCCGAGAAAAAAGGAGAGATATATGAATGTATTGCTCATCAACGGCAGTCCGCACAAGCACGGCTGCACGTATACGGCGCTCAGCGAAGTAGCCGGGCGGCTCGAAGAGCACGGCATTGCGGCGAACATCGTGCACATCGGTGCAAAGGCCATCCGCGGCTGTATCGCCTGCGGGCGGTGTCAGGCCACCGGGCTGTGCGTCTTTGACGACGATCCGGTCAACGAATGTATCGGCCTGTTGAAGCAGGCGGACGGCTTCATCGTCGGTTCCCCTGTCTACTATGCCGCGCCCAACGGCGGCCTGTGCGCGTTCTTGGATCGCCTCTTCTTCATGAAGAGCGCCCCCTACGCCTACAAGCCCGCCGCGGCCGTGGTGAGCTGCCGCCGGGGAGGTGCAAGCGCCGCCTTTGACCGTTTGAACAAGTACTTCACCATCTCCTGTATGCCTGTCGTGTCCTCGCAGTACTGGAACTCAGTGCACGGCAATACCCCGGAAGAGGTCAGGCAGGACGCGGAAGGCTTGCAGATCATGCGCACGCTCGCGGACAACATGGCGTGGCTGCTCAAGTGTATTGATGTCGCCAAGGGAAGCGTGCCCTATCCGGTGCGCGAACCCTGGACCCCCACCAATTTCATTCGCTAACAACGTATCGCTAGGCCTCATGCCAGAACAGCCCGCACTCTTTCCGAGAGAGTGCGGGCTGTTCGTATCCGGGGAGGTGTAGAGCCTCGGGCAGGCCTTTCGTATGCCGCCCGCGTCATGGGCGGGAAAGGCGGCGCGAAAAGAAGGGCAGCGTACTTCAGCGGGCGGCCTGTTTCGCAGCCGTCCCCGCCTGTGCGACGTTTCGGCAAGAGCCTGATCGCTGGCCTGTCGTCAACCATGCTCCAGAACCAGAGGCAATCGCGCCCCGGGCGGGATATGGCCGGGCTTTGAAAAGCGCGGCACTGGGAGAAAAGGATGACTCCCAAAAAAAGGGCTTTCCTGATGAAGCCTCTAGACTTCCGTTTTTCCTTCCAGTTCCGCGATGCGGAATTCCACGTCCTCCCAGCGTTGCAGGGCGGCGGTTTGCTCCTCGTCGAGGGCGGCGATGCGCGTAGCCGTGGCGTTGAAGCCTTCCGGGTCGCGGGCGAAGAAGCCGGGATCGTTGAGGCGATCTTCCAGCGAGTGCTGTTCCTCCTCAAGGGCCGTCATCCGGTCGGGCAGGGCCGCCAGCTCGTCCTTAAGAAGCTGGAGTTCACGTTGTTCCTTGAAGGTAAGGCGGCGCGGGCCGATTTTGGCGGGCGGAGCCAGCGGCTTGGGCTTCGGCTTTTCCGCGCGCACGGGAGCGGGGGCCGGACGCTGGCGCAGCCAGTCGGAGTAGCCGCCCACATATTCATGGACAAGGCCGTCGCCCTCAAGGGCCAGCGTCGTGGTGACGAGGTTGTCGAGGAAATCGCGGTCGTGGCTGACCATGAGCACGGTCCCGCCGTAGGAAGAAAGCAATTCCTCCAGAAGCTCCAGCGTTTCCACGTCCAGATCGTTGGTGGGTTCGTCGAGGACCAGCAGGTTGGAGGGCTGCGTGAACAGCTTGGCAAGCAGGAGGCGGTTGCGCTCGCCGCCCGACAGCGTGTGGACCGGCACGCGCAGGCGGTCGGACTCGAAGAGGAAATCCATGAGGTAGCTCGCCACATGCCGCTGCTGGCCGTTGATGGTCACGGTGTCGTTGCCGTTGGCGACGTTGTCCATGACCGACTTGTCGGGATCAAGCGAGGATCGGAGCTGATCAAAGTAGCTCACCTCAAGCCGGGTGCCGTGGCGAACGCTCCCTTCCGTAGGCTCGATTTCGCCGAGCAGCAGGCGCAGCAGGGTGGTTTTGCCCACGCCGTTGTTGCCGATAAGCCCGATGCGGTCGCCGCGCTGGATGATAGTCGAGAAATCGCTGAAGACGCGGTAGCCGTCCGGGTAGGCGAAGCCCGCGTGTTTGGCTTCGATGACAAGCTTGCCGGAACGTTCCGCCTCCTGCGCCAGCATGGACGCCACGCCCATCTGGGTGACGCGGGCCCGGCGCTCGGCGCGCATGGCCTGCAACGCCCGGACGCGCCCCATGTTGCGGGTGCGGCGCGCCTTGATGCCCTGACGTATCCACGCTTCTTCCTGCGCCAGCTTCTTATCGAAGGCCGCGGCCTGCTTTTCCTCGGCGTCAAGGCGCTCTTCACGGCGCTCAAGGAACTGATCGAAGGTGCAGGCGTAGCTGTAAAGATGCGCCCGATCCACTTCCACGATGCGCGTGGCCAGACGCCGGACAAAGGCGCGGTCGTGGCTGATGAAGACGAAGGTCTTGACCCGCCGGACGAGGAAATCTTCCAGCCATGCGATGGTCTTTATGTCCAGATGGTTGGTGGGCTCGTCAAGGAGCAGGTTCTCCGAGGAGACGAGGGCGCGGGCAAGGGCCACGCGGCGCTTGTTCCCGCCCGACAGCGTCGCAAAGTCGGCTTCGGGATCAAGGCCGAGCTGGTTGACGGCTTCGAGCACGTCGCCGTGCCGTTCCCAGCCCTCGCCGCTTTGCAGCAGTTGGCGGGCCATCGCCTGCCGTGCGGCGGAAAGCTGATCTTCCCTTCCCGTGGCGATGAGGTGCGCGGCGGCCAGCGCTTCGCCTTCCTGACCGAGGCCGGAGGCGACCACGCCGAAGACCGGGCCGCTCCAATGGTCGGGGACCGCCTGCGGCATGTGCCCGAATGAGACGCCCGGCGTGCGGAAGATGAGTCCGTCGTCCGGGGCGATGTCGCCGGAAAGCAGGGCCATGAGCGAGGATTTGCCCACGCCGTTGCGCCCCACCAGACAGACGCGCTCGCCTTGCTCGATGTGCAGGTCCGCCTTGTCGAGCAGGGTTTTGCCTCCGAGATTGAGCGTAACGCCCTGCAGACTCAAAAGTGCCATAATCCCTCGCGGAAGTGGAAGGACGCGCGGTCGCGCATCCTATCCATTATAGGTCGTAATACGGTCGGTCATATCCCTGCGGAAGCTGGCCGCCCTTTGGAGAAAAGTGTGGGCGGCTTCCGGCGGGCCCCGCACGGCGGCCTTTCCCCTTCTTGAGGCGCAAGGGGCGTTTTTCCGCCCGGTACGGAGTCTGGGCCGAAAGATATGACGCTTCCCGGAAAGAAGCAAGCGCAGGCCCCTGACGCCGCCTCCCCCCCTCTCTTAGAAGGCTCTTGGGCGGAAGTGGGGGACGTGGTACGGAATGGAACGGGAGAGGGAAGCACAGTAAAAGAGGCAGACAGGGGATGCTGCAAGGGCCGTGGCGCTGATTCTTTGCGCGGCGAAAAAAAAGGATTGCGGCCTTGCGTTGCCACTGCCCTGCTTTTAGGGTATGCTGGCTACAGATAACCCCTTTTGCTTCGCCGGGAATGGCCCGGCGCGGAAAGTCGGGGCAGAACGTTCTCACGGGTGGATGAGGAAAATCATGAAAGTGCGCAATCCCTTTGCTGGTCTGCTTGCCTTATTTTTTGTTGTGGCGTGGTGCCTGAGCGGTTCCGCCGCGTTCGCCAAACCTCTTGTGCCGCTGCGCACGGCCTGGCTTGGAGAACACGAAACGTTTCTTGTCTGGTACGCCAGAGAAAAGGGATGGGACAAGGCCGAAGGGCTGGAGCTTGAGCTGGTGCCTTTTGAATCCGGCAAGGACATCATCGACGAAATGCAGTCCGCGAACTGGGCCATCGCGGGCGTGGGCGCCATGCCTGCCCTGACCGCCTCCCTCAGCAATCGGCTGTACATCGTCGGCATCGGCAACGACGAATCCGCCACCAACGCCATTTATACCCGCGCCGACAGCCCCATGCTCAAGATGAGGGGCTTTAACCCCAACTACCCCGAAGTGTACGGCAATCCCGGCTCGGTACGCGGCAAGACCTTCCTCTGCCCCAAGGGGACTTCTGCCCACTACATGCTCAGCCGCTGGCTGCATACCCTCGGCCTGCGCGAGCGCGACATCGTCATCAAGGACATGCAGCCCGCCGAAGCTCTCAATGCCTTCCGCGAAGGCACCGGCGACGCCATCGCCCTGTGGGCCCCGCAGACCTTCGAGGCCGAGCGGGAAGGTTTGAAGAGCGTTGCCCATTCCAACGACTGTCAGGCCCGCCAGCCTATCCTCATCGTGGCCAACATGGATTACGCCAACAAGCACAAGGACGACATCGTGGCTTTCCTGCGCGTCTACACCCGCAGCGTGGACATGATGAAGAAGACCTCCGCCGAGGAGCTGGCCGACGATTACATGCGTTTCTACAACGCGTGGACCGGCAAGACCATGACTCGCGAGGAAGCCATCCGCGACATCAAGGATCACCCGGTCTACTCCCTCGACGAGCAGTTGGCCCTGTTCAAGCAGAGTTACGGCACCAGCGAACTGCGCGAATGGCTGCACGGCATCGTTTCTTTCCAGAATGAAAGCGGCGGCCTTGACCGTCGTGAACTTCAGCGCCTCGAACGCCTCCATTATGTCACCGACATTTATCTGAAGGCCGCGCAGAAGAACGCCCGGTAGAACTGATTTCGCGAAATGACGAGGCGGTGCCGGGGCCTTGCGCCCCGGGGCCGCCTTTCGTTTGCGAAAGGGCCTCTGCGGAGACGAATTCTGTTTGACTTTTTTCGTTTGTTTGAGAAAAATCGGCTTTCGTTTCCTGAGGGGATCAGAGATGCCCCGTCCGGGCGCGCAGGCCCGGCTCAGTGACCGGAACCGCTTTGCAGCCGTTCCGGTCTGATCTGTGGTTATAGGGGCCTAACCGGATGGAACCAAAGCTTTTTTAAGCTTCATGCAGCAATATTGAGCTTTTTCCCGTTCAAGAACGGGCCGGATGTGGAAAGGTTTTTCACAAGCCGGTGGACAAGCGGCCTTTTCCCTATGAAAATCCTTGCGGTTCAAGGATACGGAAAAGACTCGAGAAGTGGCGGTTATTGCAAAAGGCGCTGTTATTTCAGCATGAACCCCGCAGGGAGCTTTGTGGGAAGCCTTTTGCGCGCTCAAGGGCAGAAACTCCGCGTATCTGCTTTGTCACAGGACCAGTCAAACGCTAGAAGAATGGAATATGAAAACTCAGTGGCTGCAAATATGTGAGAATCTGCAAAACAGGCTCAACCCCGGCACCTACAAGGTCTGGGTGGCCCCACTTGCCGCGACGCTTGAGGGAGACGTCATCCGTCTTGCCGCGCCCAACGGTTTTGTGGCGACGTGGGTGCGGGATCGTCTGTTGGGCGAGATCGCGGAGGCCGCCGCTGATGTTTTCGGGCGTGCGATGGAGGTGACCGTGGAGGCAGGCAATCCGCCCGCCAAGACGCCGCGCACCGCTCCCGCCCGTCCCGCTGCGGACGGGGAGGCCCGCCGCGCTCGCGCCCCGCGTCCCGCCGCCGCGCCTCCGCTGGTGACGTCCGCTGCGGAGCAGCTTTCCTTGCCCATCACCATGCCCGCCCGTCAGACCCATCATTGGCGGTACGGCTTTGATACCTTTGTCGTCGGCCCCACCAACGATATGGCGTATGCCGCCGCGCGCAACATGACCCGCTCGGGCGCGGCCGTGGACACGCTTTTCCTGAGTTCCGGCCCGGGCCTCGGCAAGACACACCTCACGCAGGCCGTAGGGCAGGCCCTTTGCGAGGCCAGCAACCGTTCCAACCCCAAGGTGGAATACCTGACGGCGGAAGAATTCTCGAGCTGCTTCGTGCAGGCTCTGCAATCGCGCACGGTGGACCGCTTCAAGGGCCGTTTCCGCGATGTGGACCTCCTGCTTCTCGAGGACGTGCATTTTCTTCAGGGCAAGGAGAAGATGCAGGACGAGGTGCTCTCCACCATCAAATCCTTGCAGGAAAAGGGAAGTCGCGTCGTTTTGACGAGTTCTTTCGCGCCCTGTGAGCTGCGCAATGTGGACAACAGCCTTGTTTCGCGTTTCTGTTCGGGCTTTCTGGCCGGGATCGAAAAGCCCGACGCCAGCACCCGGCGGCGCATCCTTCAGGAAAAGGCGAAGCTCAACAATGCGCCGCTGTCCGATTCCGTGGTGGACCTGCTGGCCGACCGCCTGACCGGGGACATCCGGCAGCTCGAAAGCTGCGTGCACAACCTGCTGCTCAAGGCCAAGCTGCTTGGCTGCACCATTTCCGTAGAGATGGCGCAGGAGATTCTGGCCCAATACAGCCTGGACGATCCTTTTCTGGATGTGGACGCCATCATCCGCAAGGTCTGCGAAGGCTTCGGCCTCTCGCCAGAGCAGCTCGCCTCGCGCAGCCGCAAGCAAAACCTTGTGGTGGCGCGCAATACGATTTTCTATCTGGCCCGCAAGCATACCGATCTTTCCCTTCAGGACATCGGGGACAAGTTCAGTCGCCGCCACTCCACCGTGCTCAAGGGCATCGCCTCCGTGGAGCGTGAATTGCGCCGCGAATCGCCGCTCGGACGCCAGATCGCGGGCACGCTGGCCATGCTCGAACGGGGGTAAGGCGTTTCCCGTCCCTTCCCCGCCTGTGCCCCTTTTTCGCCGCTGACGGCCCCGGGCCGCTCCATCAATACGACAGGCCGGCTTTCCACAGAGAGAAAGCCGGCCTTTTGCTGTCGGAAAAAAGCTCAGGGCGTGGGCGGATGCCAGCCGCTGTCGCCGCCCGCCCCGGAGGTAGTGACGAAGCGCACGGCCTCAAGCCGGTGATCCGGGCCCAGCCGGGCCATGATGCGGAAGGTAATCGCCTTGCCGTCCCGTCTCGTCTGGATGTCGTCCACCCAGCGGACCGTGGAGCCGAAACGCAGATCGCTGAACGTGTATTCGATATCCCTCGTTCCCGGGAGCGGATTTTCCGCTTCCAGAGCCGGGTAGAGGGAAAAGCGCTGATAGGCCCGGAAGGTGCCGTCCTGCTGG
Organism: Candidatus Bilophila faecipullorum; assembly: GCA_944326695.1. Taxonomy (GTDB): domain Bacteria; phylum Desulfobacterota; class Desulfovibrionia; order Desulfovibrionales; family Desulfovibrionaceae; genus Bilophila; species Bilophila faecipullorum. The sequence goes on from CALVEZ010000030.1 coordinate 24,580, forward strand.
CCAAGCTGCGTCCACAGCCAGTGTGGAGGCTTGGCGTAGGAGATGAATGTCTCGGGAATTCCTTTGAATAACGTATACCCGGCCACGTCCCACACACTTCCTCGATCCAGAATGACCTTCCAGTGGAAGGGCGTGAAGGCGTCCGGCATGAAATGCACGGCGCGCACTTCCTCCCATTTCGCCTCGCCCTGCTGTGCGGCGATCACGTCTTTTCCGTAAACCTTTTGGACGAACGTCTGCCCCCCCTCATGCCCGGCGCGGAGATGCGCTTCCAAACCTTCCCGGATGGCCAGCGAGCCAAAGGGGTAGAGGATGGTCCATAGCAGCAGCCCGGCCATGACCTTGCGGTTGGTGCGCCGCAGCAGCAGGCCGAGGGACAGCGGGATCAGGAGCAGCGGGTCCACGATGAAGAGCGTATTGAAGCGCACGCGGTAGTCGCTGAAGGGCAGAAAGACCTGCGTGCCATAGGAGTTTTGGCAATCCAGCCAGATGTGGTGAAGAATGAGCAGGTAGGCGATGAGCCACGCGAAGGGCAGGGTCCACGAAAAGGGCGGGGTGTCCCCGAAACGCGCCGGTTTGAGGCGGTGCAGGAGCCACGGCACGAGCGCGAACAGCAGGGCAAGCCCGAGGCCGCCGACAAAAGAGTGGGTGATGCCCCGGTGGTATTCGATATACTGCACCGGCGTGTGGACGAAAAAAACGTCCATATCCGGCGAGGCCGCCACCAGCGCCGCCCATGCGGGAAGCCACCAGCGGCGTTTTCCGAAGCAGCAGCCCGCTACGGCTCCACTCAAGGCATGGGTAATGGGTTCCATACTATTCCTTTACGTTGCTTCGGAAAACGGCGCCGGGAGAGCTTTCGGTGGCCCCGCAGCGTCAAGCTTCAAGCGGCGCGGGCAGCTCCCCGCTTTCGGCCCGCGGCGTTTCGGGCGCGTCGCTTTTCCCCGGCGTCCCCTTGTCCTGACGCGGCGGGAAGTTCTCCCTCCTCCCCATTAATGCGGAAGAGGTGGTTGCGAAAAGGCTACGCTGCCCTGACCGAGCAGATCATGCATGTGGACCATGCCGAGCAGCCGCCGTTCCGCGTTCACAATGGGCAGGACCGTGATGGACGTGCGCTCCATGAGTTCCAGCAGCGCGGCGACGGTATCTTCCCGTCGGCCGCAGCGCGGGGAAGGCGTCATGACCGAGCGGACGGGCGCGTCGGGGTCCAGCTTGCCCCGGCAGACGGCGCGGCGCACGTCCCCGTCCGTGAGGATGCCGTTGACATGGCGGTCTCCATCCACAAGCAGCACGGCCCCGAAGCCGCCTTCGTCGAGCCGCCGCAGCGCCTCCGAGAGGAGGCTCGTTTCCGGCAGGAGCGGCAGGCCTTCGGTCCGCATGACCTCGCTGACCTTGAGCCGCAGGCGCTGCCCGAGGCTGCCTCCGGGATGATAGCGAAGGAAATCTTTTTCCGTAAATGATTTTAAATGCATGAGGCAAACAGCCAGCGCGTCCCCGAGGGCGAGCACGGCGGTGGTGGAGGCGGTGGGGGCCAGTCCGTGCGGGCAGGCCTCACGCGGCACTCCGGAGTTGAGGGTCACGTCCGCCAGCCGTCCCAGCGTGGAGTCCTCGCGTCCGGTCATGGCGATGAGGCTGGCGCCGAGCGACTTCAGGGCCGGAAGGATGGCGTTCAATTCCGCCGTTTCGCCGGAGTTGGAAATGGCGATGATCACGTCGTCGCGGCGCAGGCTCCCCAGATCGCCGTGCGCACCTTCCACGGGATGCAGGAAAAAGGCGGGGGTTCCGGTCGAGGAAAAGGTGGCGGCAAGCTTGCGGCCTACGAGCCCCGACTTGCCGATGCCGGTCACGACCACGCGCCCCGCACAGGCGGCCAGCAGCCGCAGGGCGAGGACCAGAGGCGTTTTCTCGGGCGTGGGGGAAGCGAGGCGCTCGCGCACGGCGGCGAGCCCGGCTATTTCCGTAGCCAGCACATCCTGCGCCAGCGCGACGAGCGCGGCGGGTGCCGTAGGGATGGGAGAGTCGGTCATGGGAAAACATCCTTGCGGCGGGCCTTGCGCCGCTGTAAAAAAGAGGAAAAGCGGGAACGGGAAGAGGCGGGACTGAGGATAGAAAAACTAGGGCCCGGGGGCAAGCGGGGAACCCGGGGTTCCGTTCCCTTTTCGCGCTTCTCGTGAACGGCCCGAACCTCTTCTTCCATTCCGTCTTTTGCACGTCTGACCGCTCTCTTGCTCCCCTTTTCCCTTCGCTACAACTTTCACACTATTGCAAGGCGGAGTCCCTTCGGGTATCCATCAGCCGTATGCTTCTTTTATCTGGAGAGTTTTATCTATGGATATGCAAGAACTGCGCGCCCGTGCACGGGAACGCATGAAAGGGTATTGCAGGGTTTGTCCGGTGTGCGACGGCCGCGCCTGCGCCGGAGAGACGCCCGGCATGGGCGGCATCGGGAGCGGCGCTTCCTTCCGCAACAACATCCAGGCCCTTGCCGACGTGCAATGGAATATGCGCCTCATTCATGAGGTCAAGAGGCCGGATACGGAAACCTCCATTCTGGGGATGACGCTGCGTCTGCCCGTGCTGGCCGCGCCCGTCGCGGGGACGGCCTTCAACATGGGGGGCTTTCTCGACGAAGCCACGTATGCGGCCGCCGTGGTTTCCGGCTGCCGCAAGGCCGGGATCGTTGGCTGCATGGGCGACGGGGCTCCCGACGAACTCCATGAGGCAGGAAATGCCGCCATCGCCGCCGAAGGCGGTTGGGGGATTCCGTTCATCAAGCCGTGGGACGGCGAGGAACTGGAGGCCAAGATTGTCAAGGCGGCGTCCACGGGGGCGCGCGTCCTCGGCATGGACCTTGACGCGGCGGGCCTGATCGCGCTGGCCCGCATGGGCCGCCCCGTGTCTCCCAAATCCCGGCAGGAACTGAGCCGCATCGTGGAGCGGGTGCACCGTGAAGGGATGAAATTCCTGCTTAAGGGGCTCATGACGCCTGAAGACGCGCTGGCCGCCGAGGGTGCGGGATGCGACGGCATCGTTGTCTCCAACCACGGAGGCCGCGTGCTTGATCACACGCCGGGGACCCTTGATGTGCTCCCGGCCATTGCTGCGCAGGTCCGGGGCCGTATGGCCGTGCTGATGGACGGCGGCATCCGCAATGGCGGCGACGTGCTGAAGGCGCTGGCGCTGGGCGCGGACGCCGTGCTTGTGGGACGTCCCTACGCCATCGCCGCTATCGGCGGAGGCGCGGAAGGGGTCGCGGCGCAAACGGAATGTTTCCGCAACGAACTGGTGCAAGTCATGCTCCTGACCGGCTGCGCCTCGGTGCGGGAAGCTGGCCGCCACCTGATACGGACAGGCAAAGCGTAAGCTTTTTCGCTTATTACCGGAGAATATATGAAATTATCCTTACCCAACAGGCACAAGCTCTCACAGTCGATGCTCTGGAACGTGTTCCTGCTCACGGTCGGGGCGCTCTCCTTTTCTTTGGGCGCGCAGGCCGTGGCCGCGCATCACGGCTTCCTCACAGGCGGTATTTTTGGTGCGGGTCTGCTCGGCTGGTACGCGACGGGTCTGTTCACGCCTGCCATCTGGTATCTGCTCATCAACATCCCGCTCTTTATCGTTTCATGGTTCCAGATCGGGAGGCAGTTCTTTTTCTACAGCCTCTACGGGAGCTTGGCGACAACCGTTATCTCCGGGCTCATCACGTTTCAGGTTCCCATTCAGGATCATCTTTATGCCGCCATCACAGCGGGCGTCCTCTGCGGCGCGGGGACGGGCCTCATGCTGCGCACGCTCGGGTCCGGCGGCGGGCTCGATCTCGTGGGCGTGATCCTCAACCGCAAGTGGAACATCGGTATCGGCCGTTTCAATTTCTCCTTTAACGCCGTCATGTTCCTCACCGCCATGACCACCATTTCCCTCGACATGGTCATCGTGTCCTTCATTCAGGTTTTCGTGGCCTCAGCTACCATCGAGTACGCCTTGCGCATGGGCAGTCAGCGCAAGATGGTCTACGTGGTCACGGATCGGGGCGAGGCTCTGTGCGAGGCCATCATTGCGGAAGGCTACGGCGGCGCGACCGTGCTCAAGGGCAAGGGCGCCTACAGCGGCGGCGACCGGGAGATCATCCTGACCGTCACCAACAACATCATGCTGCGGCGGCTGGAGAATCTCGTGTTCGCCATCGACGACAAGGCACTGTTCATCGTCGAGAACACCTTCTATGTGTCCGGCACCCGCTACCCGCGCAAGGCCATTATTTAGCAGAAGGGAGATTGGGGAAGGAAGGGGGGACCTTTCTGGAGAAAGGTCCCCCCTCCCTTCCCCAAACCCCATCCCTCCCCCTCCAAAGACTTTCGTAAGGGTCGACGGCGGGACGGGCTGGGCGGCGTCCGTCGTTTCGGCAGGCGTCCCCCGGTTTTTCGGCAGAGAAGACGGGGGAGTCTTGGAATGGCCGGGAGAGTTCCTGCGTATCTTTTGTATCTTGGAGAAAATACAGTGCTTGGAAGTTCCATACTTCCATGAAGAAAGCCTTCCCTGATGGGAAGGCTTTCTTGTTATTGGCGACCTTTTTACGAATTTTTGATGAGCCCTGTAGCCAAAGCTGCCCGGAAAGTTATCACTGGCCTCTGTGCATCTCACCGGAAAGAAAAGGAAAGAGCATCGTAAAACGATGAAAAACAGTCACAGAAAACACAGAACGGGGCAGGTCCGCCACAATCCGCACGGCCTTTCAAGAGGGATTCGATAAGAATGAAAGTCTTTGGAGGGAGAGGGGAGGGGTGTGGGGAGGGGAGAGGGAACTTTTCTTCAGAAAAGTTCCCTCTCCCCTCCCCACATTTCATCTTGCTACCAGTCAAGCGTCGCCTTGAACGCGCGGGCCAGCGCCTCGACGGGCACGGAGAAGAGGGGGCTGTCGCTGGAGGCCACGGTGAGGCGGCTGTCGGACGTCACTTCACCGATGAAGGCCGCAGCGGGGCCGAAGACGTTTTCAAATTCCGCGGTCTTGTCGGGCGCGACGGAAACGAGCAGGCGGCTGGCCGATTCGCTGTAGAGGGCTTCCGTCAGGGTGAGATCGCCGAGAGTGGGAACGCGGTTCAGGGCCAGATGCGCCCCGAGCCGTCCGCCGATGCACATTTCGGCCAGAGCCACGGCGAGGCCGCCGTCGGAGAGGTCGTGGCAGGCGGAAATCAGCCGGGCGTTGATGGCCTGATGGAGCTTGCGATAGTTGGCAAGGGCGGACTTGGCGTCCACGCGCGGCACGGTGTTGCAGGCCAGGCCGAGCTGATCGGCGATTTCGCTGCCCGCCAGCTCGCGGGCGGTGGAGCCGAGGATGTAGAGGCGGTCGCCCTGCTTCTTGAAGTCCGAGGTCACGGCCTTCTTGACGTCGTCCATGACGCCGAGCACCGAGAAAAGCACGGTGGGCGGAATGGAGATTTTGGTGCCGCCGCCCGTGTAGTCGTTCTTCATGGAATCCTTGCCCGAAATGCAGGGCACCCCGTAGGCAAGGCAGAATTCCGAGAGGGCTTTGCAGGCCCGCACAAGCTGCGCCAGCTTGTATTCCCCGTCCGGCGTCTTTTCCGACTGCACGGGGTCGCACCAGCAGAAGTTGTCCACGCCCGCCATGCGGTCGGGGTCCGCGCCCACGGCCACGGCGTTGCGGATGCCCTCGTCCATCGCGTTGGCCATCATCCAGTAGGTGTCATAGTCGCTGTACTTGGGGCAGATGCCGTGGCTGATGACCAGCCCGGCCTCGGATTCAAGGATGGGACGGATGACGCCCGCGTCCGACGGCCCGTCGCGCTTGACGCCGGTGAGGGGCTTGACCACGCTGCCGCCCTTCACCTCATGGTCATACTGGCGGATGAGGTATTCCTTGCTGCAAATGTTCAGGCGGCCGAGCATGGCCTGAAGCAGTTTGGCCTGATCGACGCCGCCGTCCTCGATGCGGGCGTCGGGATGCACGGGCGATTTCCACACGGCGTTGAGCTCGTACTGCGGCACGCCGTCGTGCATGAAGGCCATATCGAGATGGGCCACGATCTTGTCGTTGTAGGTCACGTGGAAAACGCCATCGTCCGTGAAGGTACCCAGCGGGGTGGCTTCCACGTCCATGCGCCTGGCGAGATCGAGGAATTCCTCAAGGGCCGCCGGGGGCACGGCGAGGGTCATGCGTTCCTGCGCTTCGGAGAGCAGGATTTCCCAGGGGCGCAGGCCGTCGTATTTGAGCGGCGCACGGGCCAGATCGATGCGGCAACCGTTGGTGTCCTCGGCCATTTCACCGATGGAGGAGGAGAGACCCCCAGCGCCGTTGTCGGTGATGGCGTTGTAGAGGCCGAGATCGCGGGCGCGCATGATGAAGTCGTACATCTTGCGCTGGGTGATCGGGTCGCCGATCTGTACGGCGGTGGCGGGGGAACCCTCGTGCAGTTCTTCGGAGGAGAAGGTCGCGCCGTGGATGCCGTCCTTGCCGATGCGTCCGCCGGTCATGACGATGACGTCGCCGACCTGCGCCCGCTTTTCATAGCCCTTGCGGGCTTTGCCGTCCGTAGAGGATTTGCTCGGCGGCACTTCGGTGGGGATGAGGCCGATGGTGCCGCAATAGACCAGCGGCTTGCCGAGATAACGTTCGTCGAAAACAATGGAGCCGTTGACGGTGGGGATGCCCGACTTGTTGCCGCCGTGCTCCACGCCTTCGCGCACGCCCTCGAAAACGCGGCGGGGATGCAGCAGGCGGGGCGGCAGGGCTTCCTCATGGAAGGGAGAGGCGAAGCAGAAGACGTCCGTATTACAGATGAGTTCCGCGCCGAGGCCCGTGCCCATCGGGTCGCGGTTCACGCCCACGATGCCCGTCAGCGCCCCGCCGTAGGGATCGAGGGCGGAGGGGCTGTTGTGGGTTTCCACCTTGATGCAGGCATCGTAATCTTCCGTAAAGGCGATGACCCCCGCGTTGTCCTTGAACACCGAATGGCAGAAATCCCTGTCGCCGAGGCTGGCGCGGATTTGCCTGGTGGTGTTCATGATGCAGGTTTTGTAGAGGCTGTCGATGGTTTCGGACGCGCCGCTTTCCGCATCGGTATAGGCGATTTTGGAGGCGAAAATCTTGTGTTTGCAGTGCTCGGACCACGTCTGTGCGAGAACTTCGAGTTCGGCGTCCGTGGGATCGGTGGGCAGGCCGAGAGCCTGACGCGTGGCCGCCACTTCCGGGCTGGCGAACCAGTCCCGGATTTTGGTCATTTCCGTAAGGTTGAGGGCCAGCGTGTTCTTGCGGCTCACGTCCATGAGGGCTTCATCGTCCATCGTGGAGAGGGGGATGATGGCGACGTCGTCACAGGAAGCGCCGGTTACGCGGGCCGCGCGGGGGGCAAATCCGGGCTCTGCGTCCCACTGCGCCCGGCTCTTGATGTCGAAGCGCTGGATCAGTTCGTTGGCGAGGAGGTCGCGGGCGATGCGCGTAACCTGCTCCTCCGTGAGATCGCCCTGAATGCGGTACTGGACGGAGGTATAGACGGCGAGGCTGCTACGATCGTCGATGCCGAGCACGAGGGCGGCGGTGTCGCGGGCGGTGCGGCCTTCGTTATCGGTCACGCCGGGACGGTAGCCCACTTCGATGATCCACTCGGCCCCCTCTTCCGGCAACGGCAGGGGAGACAGGGAAGCGGCCTGCAGGACGGGATCGTGCAGCACGCTTTTTTCAAGGAGCGTGTTCACCTGTTGCGCGTCGAGCCCTTCCAGCGTGAAGACTTTGACCGTGCGCACACCCCGCACGGGGATGCCGAGCGCCTCGCGGATGCTGGCCGCGGTCTTGCGGCCGATGGTGTCGTCAAGCTGGGGGAAAAGGCCTGCTTCAATGCGATAGAGCATGTCTGTCTCCTGAAAGGCGGGTTGATGCCGTTGGGAAAGTTTATTGGAAGGGCGGTCCGGGGATCAGGCTTCCCGGTCGCGGACGTAACCGATGAGGGAGGCCAGAATGTCGGCGTGGACGGAACCGGGCAGGCCGGCGCGCAAGACGGCGAGCGCATCCTGCGCCTTGTGCAGATAACCGTCGGCAATGTCGCGGGTTTTCGCATCAAAGCCCTCGGCGCGCACGGTTTCGATGATCCTGCCGACCTCCGCGTCGCTCAGGGACTGGGAGGCGAAGGCGGTAAAAAAGCGCTCCTTTTCGGCGGGAGGCAGGGATTGGGCATAGAAAAAGATGGGGGGCGTGAGCTTGCCCTCACGCACGTCACCGCCTTCTGGTTTCCCCGTCCGGCTGGACGGCGCGAAGTCAAGGGCGTCGTCCACAATCTGGAAGGCCATGCCGAGGTTGAAGCCGTAGGCGGCCGCGCTTTCGATCTGTTCCGCCGTTCCCTGTGCCCGCAGCGCGCCGATGTCGCAGGCGGTGCGGATCATCCATGCCGTTTTTCCGGCGATGATGTCCGTATATGTTTCCAGCGTGTCCGCCTGCCTGCCCTGATGGGCGATTTCGAGGATTTCGCCATTGGCGGTCATGGCGATGGCTTCGGAGGTGGCGGCGGACAGGCGCGCATCGCCGAAGCGGGCCACGATCTGGTTGCCTTTGGCGAGCAGGGCGTCCCCGGCGAGGATGGTAGGGGTGACGCCGAAGCGCGTATGCGTGGCCGCATGGCCGCGGCGCAGATCGGCGTTGTCCATGACGTCGTCATGGAGCAGGGTGGCCACATGGAACATTTCCATCGCCGCCGCGAGCCGATAGATGTCGTCTTTTTCGTACCCGAGCAGCCGTGAGAAAAGCACCGTAAGCAGCGGGCGCAGGCGCTTGCCGCCGTTTTCAAAGGCATAGCGGGCGATGGGGGCGACGGAGGGGGGAAGCTCGGCGACCGCCTCGATCAACGCCGTGTTGATGGGGGGCTGTTCCTGCGCGATAAAGGTACGGAGTGTGGTCATGAGCGGATAAGGATAGGGTTTGTCGGGAGACGGGTGACACGCTTTCGCCGCGAATCCGTTCTACATAGCTGTTAGCCGGTTGATGTGCAAGTGGCTTTACAGCCCCGGCGCGTTTTCCTACAAGAGGGAATCTATGAGAGCACTCTTTTCGCAATGGGGAACGGCATGGAATTCGACGGCAGGCTTTTTTTCAGCGCCCTTGGGCTGGCCTTTATTCTGGAGGCGCTTCCATATGCGCTGTTCCCGGATCGTATGCGCCAGGTGCTGCGGGCGCTCGGGGAGGAGGACGCATCCGGTCTGCGCCGGATGGGGTTGACGGCGCTGGCCTGCGGCCTTGTGGTACTCTGGCTGACGCTCGGGTGATTTTTTTCGCGACAGCAATGGAAAAGCCCCTGAAGGCATTGGCTTTCAGGGGCTTTTCGTCGTTTGGATTGCGTTAGATGAAGAAGATGTAGGTAATAAGGGCGAAGCAGGGGAACAGGATGCCCACCGACCACGCCATATAGCCGAAGAAGCTGGGCATCTTCACGCCCTGATCTTCGGCGATGGAGCGGACCATGAAGTTGGGGGCGTTGCCGATGTAGGTCACAGCGCCCATGAACACCGCGCCCGCGGAGATGGCGGCCAGCGTTTCGGACCAGTCGTTCATGAGGTGCATAGCGTCGCCGCCCGCCGTGTTGAAGAACACGAGATAGGTGGGAGCGTTGTCAAGGAACGAGGAGAGGATGCCGGTCAGCCAGAAGAACATGGGGTTGGAGGGCTGCCCTTCGTGGAAAACCATGTTGATGACGCCGGAAAGCGCGCCGTCCGTGCCCGCGCGCAGGATGGCGATGGCCGGGATCATGCTGATGAAGATGCCGATAAAGAGCTTGGCAACTTCGAGGATGGGTTCCCAGGTGAAGTTGTTGAGCTTGCGGCATTCTTTGGTGGTGAGGCTGAGCGAAGCTCCGGCGAGAACCAGCAGGATGACGTCACGGGCGGCGTTTTGCAGTTCCACATGCGTGCCGTAGATGTCGAAGCCGGCTTCGGGCTTCCAGATGCCGGACAGGAGAACGGTGACGACCACACCGCCCAGAAGCAGCAGGTTGACCTTGCCGTCAAGCCCGAGCTTTTCCGTAGACGGCGTGGCGGGTTTCGGCTTGCCTTCCTTGCCGTAGAGCACGGTGTCGAGCAGGAAGAAGAGGCCAAGCAGAATCACAGAGAGAAGGGCCGTCTTGCAGAAAAGATGGATGGTGGTCCAGAAGAAGGACACGCCCTTCAAAAAGCCGAGGAAGAGCGGCGGATCACCGAGCGGGGTGAGTGAGCCGCCGATGTTGGCCACAAGGAAAATGAAGAAGATGACCGCGTGCATCCGGTATTTGCGGTGCTCGTTGGCGCGCAGAAGCGGGCGGATGAGCAGCATGGCCGCACCGGTCGTCCCCATCCAGCTGGCGAGGATGGTACCGAGCGCCAGAAGCCCGGTGTTCACGATGGGCGTACCCACGAGCTGACCTTTGAGGCGGACGCCGCCCGCGATGGTGAACAGCGCGAACAGCAGGACGATGAAGGGAATGTATTCCATGAAAAGGACATGGATGAGCTGATAGGCCGCCAGCGGGAGACCGTAGACCATGGCGCAGGGGACGAGAAAGGCCAGTCCCCAGAACAGGGCCACTTTCCCGAAGTGGTGATGCCAGAAGTGGGGGACGGCCAGCGGCCCGATGGCGATGGACAGCAACATGCACACAAAGGGAATGGTCCAGATAATGGACAATTCCGCTCCATTGAGGTCATGGTGTCCTCCCGCTGCGTAGGCGGACAGAGGCACGAGCGCCGTCAGGGCCAGCGCGGCAAAGGTGGCGAACAGTCGTTTCATCTCAGGTCGGCTCCTTGGGTAAACTTTTACAATCCAATATCCCCTTAGACTAAAAAGGCAAGAAAATCAAGATGCGCGCAGGGAAAGCGGCGCTTCTTCGATCATTCGTGCGCCTTTTTATTGGTATGATGCGTCGTTTCGTCCTTCATGAACCCTTCATTGTACGTGACGGGCACGTCCCGGCCCGAGTGTGCGAAACAGGCTCGCTGCAAACGTTCCGCCGCTTCCCGCAAGGCCGCATCGTCGCGAAAACCATAGAAAGCCGCAGGCTTTTGGGAGGTCGCGTAGAGTTCAAGCCGATGCCCGAGCCCGTCGCCGTGCGCGTGGAGGCGGGTGATGTCGGTAAGTTTGCCGGAGGCGCCGTTGATGACCCACAGGCCGCGCTGTTCGTCGACGAAGAAATAGCCCGCCCCCTTGTCCTCCCATGTAGGCTGGAGGCGCGTTGCCAGGAGGTGCCGTCGCGTTTTCCAGTAGGCAAGGGTACGGACGATGAGATTGAGGCCGCGGAAGAAAAGAAAAAGCGAGAGGACCGGGGCGATGCCGATGGCGACAAGGCCCGCGATGGGATACCATTGATAAAGGTGCCACGCCCCGAGCACGCAGAGGATGGCCACGCCCCAACGCAGCAGCCCCCGCACAAGGGGAAGCGGCCCGAGGAGACGGCGGACGGAAAGTGGTGACATGGACGCTCCAGAAATCCGCCGGAAACCGGGTCCCGGCGGCCTGAGATGGAATGTTTTTTTCTATCGCAAGCGGCGGGCGGCGGCAACCTTTTTCGCGGCTTTCTCCGGAAAAGGAAAACTCATCCTGTTTACAGAGATGCAAGGCGTAAGATAGTATACGCTATCAGCGCACTCTAACTTTCCGAGTTTCATATGCCCAGCCTTTTTGCTTCGCATTCCTCTCCGGGCAAGGCCGCCTTTACATGCACGCGGCGTACCATGCTTTTGCTTGCCGCGGACTGCACGGCGCTTTTCGGCTGCATGCTGCTCATCGGCCTGCTTCGCGTGGCGGCGGGGGGCGAGATATCCCTGTCGGAACACGTGCCCCTCTCGCTCTTTTTGCTGGTGGCCCCTATGGTCAACGCCTTCGAGGGCCTGTACAGCGAAATCCCCCCCGCCTTGCCCGAAGAAATGCGGATGCTCGGCATCTCCACTTCGCTGGCCTATTTCAGCATCGCCATTTTTTTGTTTTTGGGGCGCGGCAGCCTGCCTTCGCGCACGGTCTACGTGTGGTCATGGGTTTTCAGCCTCGGCCTGGTACCGCTGATCCGCTGCGCCGTGCGTGCGCGCTTTTCCCGCGAGCCGTGGTGGGGCGTCCCCACGGTCCTTTTCGGTTCGGGACAGCTCGTCCCCCGCGTGAAGGCGTATCTTGACAGGCACCTTGAGGCCGGACTGCGCCCGCAGGCCCGTTTTGTCAGCGCCGCCTGCGCGGAATGGGTGAAAGAGGGGCCATCCGTTGCTGCGGAAACGGCCAGCAGCGGTCTGGAAAAGCTTTACAGCCGCAGCGATCTGGAAACGTTTGTGCGGCTCTATCCCAAAACCTGCGCCGTGGTGGTGATGGAGAAGGATGCCCCGAGCACCTGCCGGCAGGAACTGATCGATTTGGCGAGCCTTTTGTTCAGCACCGTCATTATCGTGCCCGAAGACCTGTCGGAAGGGGAAATCCCCTTCTGGGTCCGCCCGCTCGAAATCGGGGAGGTGCTCTGCCTTCAGGTCCGCCAGAATCTGCTGGACCCGCGGCGCCTGATCCTCAAGCGGGGGATGGACCTTCTCCTTTCCTTCGTCGGAGGGCTGCTCATTTTGCCCTTTTTCCTGATTATCGGACTGGCCATCAAGCTGGAAACACCGGGTCCGGTCTTTTTTCGGCAAAGCCGTATCGGGCGGGATGGCCAGACCATCCGCATCCTCAAGTTCCGCACGATGGTCCGGAACGCCGAAGAGGTGCTTGAAAAATATTTGGCCGCCAACCCCGGATTGCGCAAGGAGTGGGAAGAGGATCAGAAGCTGCGCCACGATCCCCGCATTACCCGTATTGGCACCCTCTTGCGGCGTACCAGCCTTGACGAGCTGCCTCAGTTGTGGAACGTGCTGATCGGCCAGATGAGCCTTGTGGGGCCCCGGCCCATCGTGGAAGACGAGATCATCCGCTACGGCTCGGCCTTCAATGCCTACAAGCGCGTACGGCCCGGCATGACCGGACTGTGGCAGGTTTCGGGCCGCAACGATCTTTCCTACAAACAGCGCGTCCATCTGGATCGCTTTTATATCAGCAACTGGTCCACGTGGCTCGATCTGCTTATCCTCGCGCGGACGCTGCCCGTGGTTCTCGGGCGCAAGGGCGCGTACTGACAGCCCGTTTCCCCGTATTTGATGAAAAGGCTCCGGCAGACCGGGGCCTTTTTTTGTATAGAAAGAAAACCTCCCGCTAGGGGGGTACTCCAAAAAAGATTAAATGATTACATGTGTTATAAAAAATGTTTATGGGGCGGGGGAACGGGGGGCACGGCTTGCCCCATCCGGGCATTTGGGGGAAGAGGCCGGGATGGGAGGAGAAGGCCCGGCTACGCCACAGGCCGCGTTCCGGGAGAGGCTACGGATGATAGGGGCACGTTGGGGACAGTGCTACGCCTAATGGGAAAAGGGGAAAGGCTGCGCACGAGATGGGCAAGGGCAGACTGGCCTTTTCGGTGCTCATCTTTCAGGGAGAGGCCGCGTGCGGGATGGGCAAGCGGCGGAGCGAAAGAAAGCAGGGCCAACGAAAAAGGCCGCGAATTGCTTCGCGGCCTTGAAGAACGGGGGGAAACGCGCTTATTGCGCGGGCTTTTCGGCGGGCGTTTCCGCAGGCTTCGGGGCCTGAGCGGGGGCCGTCTGCGTCGGGATGTCTTCCATCCGCACGTCAAGGATGGTCGACTCGTGCGTCTTGGAGGAACTGGAAATGAAGTTGTAGCTCAAGGACGTGATGATGAACAGGACCGCCATGAAGGCCGTCATCTTGGCGAGCAGGCCGCCCGCACCGGAGCTGCCGAACACGGAAGCGTTGCCGCCTCCGAAAATGACGCCCATTCCTTCCTTCCCCGCCTGAAGCAGGATAAGGATAACGAGGGTTATACATACGATGACATGCAAGGAAAGAATCAGGGTCTGCACAGTGGGAACTCCTCAGCAGGCCGGACGGCGCCTGCGCTGTACCGGGGTTGCCGGACGAAATGTAGAGGCCGAAGCGTTGGCCGAAGCAAGACCGACGTTGCGTCGGAAACGGGACACGCCGTCCCGTTGGAAACCATTCGGGGAACGGGGAGGCCGCCTTCGCCGCGTCCGATCAGGCGAGATCGGCGCGCACGATGTCGGCGAAACTTTGCGCCTGCAAAGAAGCGCCACCTACCAGAAGACCATTGACGTTGTCAATAGTCAGGATGGATTTGGCATTGGAAGGCTTGACGCTGCCGCCGTAAAGGATACGGATGCCGATGCCGTCGGAACCGAGGAGGCTGCTCAAAAGTTCGCGCACCAGCGTGTGAACCATGCAGATATCCTCATTGGAAGCGGTCTGCCCGGTGCCGATGGCCCAGACCGGCTCATAGGCCACGGCGAGGCGGGAGAAATCGGCGTCTTTGCCGAGGCCCGCGAGCCCTTTTTCGAGCTGGAGCCACAGGAGGCTGTCGAGCTTCCCGGCCCGGCGCTGCGCCAGCGTCTCGCCGATGCACAAGATGACCGAAAGCCCCTGTTCGAGCGCGAAGGCCGTCTTCTTGCCCACAAGCTCGGGCGATTCCCCGATGACGTGACGGCGTTCGGAGTGACCGGTCAAGACCCACGCGCAGCCCGCGTCCTTAAGCATGGTCGGAGAGATTTCTCCGGTAAAAGCCCCTTCGTTGGCGGGGTAGACGTCCTGCGCGCCGAGGAAAAGACCAGGAGCGCCGTTCAGCCCTTCCTTCGTCGCTTCAAGGGACGTGAAGGGCGCGAACACGACGACGTCGCGATTGTCCGGCGCGCCGCCAAGCAGGGTGGCGAGTTCGTGCGCGGTGGAACGCGCTTCCGCACGGGTCTTGTTCATTTTCCAGTTGGCGGCGACGAGGGTTCGCATGGTTTTCTCCCGGAATCAGGGTTGAAGGAAAGCCGTGGGACCGTGAGGTCCAGCACGTAAATAAGCGCGTCTTCGCCGGTATCATGATAATACCCACGCCGCCGTCCCGCCTTTTCAAATCCAAAGGACTCATAGAGGGCGATGGCGGGCGCATTGCTTGTCCGTACTTCCAGTACGGCGCGCAGTATGCCCGTTTCCGCCGCGTCGCGCAAGGCTGCGGCCATGAGAAGGCGTCCGTAGCCGCGCCGTCTTCTGTCGGCTCGCACGGCAATATTGAGGATTTCCACTTCATCCGGGGTATGGTACACACCTATGTACGCGGCAAGACCGCCCGCTGCTTCGTCCCGGATGCCGAAAGCGGAAAACGTCAAGCCCGTCAGTGCCTCCGCAAAGGCTTCTTGCGTCCACGGCAGGGCGAAGCAACAGCTTTCCAATTCGGCCAGCGCGGAGGCGTCTCCCGCCGTCATGCGGATGCAGGGGCCGTAGCCCGAAGGAGTGGCATGGTTCATACGATGTTTCCCGAAAGGTTGAAATCCGCTATGCTGGCGGAATATACGGACGAGCGTGGCCGTCTTTTGCTAATTGCCCCTCCCGAAGCCGGGGCCGGCCCTCTCGTGCGCAAAATGGCGGGCGTCCTTCTGCTGGATGGGAGGCGGCGGCTTTGGGTCCGGCGTCCAGCCGCAAACGGTGAGGAACGCTGGGATATTTCCGCCGCGACCCCGGTCCGGCCCGGAGAGTCGCTCGGGGAAGCTGCGGCGCGCGCCCTCGGTACGCCGAAAATCGAGCTGGCCGAAGTCCCGGACGGGGTGATCCGCTGTGGGGAGGAAGTCTTTATCTTTTTTTACGGCGTACTCCCTGCGGGGATGCCCGATAGGCCGGAGGAGGCGGGCGTTTTTCTGGATCAGGACGAAGTGCGCGGACTGGCCGGGGAAGTGCCTGATCTGCTGACTCCGGCGCTTCTGCACGCGGTACGCGCGGGCTTGGCGTGGAAAGGGCCGCTCAGCAGGCGATGAGCAGATCGCCGTAGCGGTCCGGGGCGTCCAGAGTAAGGCCCGCGCCGCGCAGGACCGTGGTCAGGGGATCGGAGTCCACGCGCACGGGCAGGCCCGTGGCGCTGGCGATCCGGGCATCCAGCCCGCGGAGCAGCGCCCCGCCGCCAGTCAGCAGGATGCCCTGACGCATGATGTCTCCGCTGAGTTCGGGGGCTGTCCTTTCCAGCAGATCGAGCAGGGCGTCCACGATTTTGCCGACCACGGGCTGCAGGCATTCCCGGATGTCCCCGTCGCTGAGCGTCAGGGTACGGGGGCCGGCGGAAGTCAGGTCCTTGCCGGAGACATCAAGGGTCAGGGGCTCGGGCAAGGGCTCGACGGAACCGAGCGCCATTTTAATACGTTCGGCCATGTTCTCGCCGACGATGAGCTGTTTCTTTTCCTGCAAAAAACGTTGGACAGCCGCCGTCAGCGCGTCACCCGCCATTTTAAGCGAGCGGGAACCGGCCATACCCCCGAGGGTGATCACGGCGATGTCCGTCGTGCCGCCGCCGATATCCACCACCATGCTCCCCACGGGCTCCAAGACCGGAAGCCCGGCGCCCACGGCGGCGGCGAGGGGTTCTTCGATAAGCCGAACGTTACGGGCCCCCGCCGAAGTGGCCGCCTCGGCCACGGCCCGGCGCTCTACATCCGTAATGTTCGTGGGGACGCAGATGACCACATCGGGCTTCATCCGCATCCCTCCGCCGATGACTTTTTTCAGGAAAGCGGCGATCATGGCCTGCGCCGCGTCAAAATCGGCAATGACCCCGTCGCGCAGAGGCCGGATGGTGTTGAGGTTGTGGGGCGTTTTGCCGATGAACTGCTTGGCTTCCCCCCCGATGGCGACGGCTCGCCCGGCGGCGTCCACGGCCACCACGGAAGGCTCGTTGAGGACGATGCCCTGAGACTGCACAAAGACCAGCGTGTTGGCGGTACCCAGATCGACGGCAATGTGCTTGCGGAACATGGCCTATTCTTCCTCGCTGAGGGGGGCTGAGGGGGCCGTGTCCGGGTCATAGGCCATCGCGCCGTCCCGATGGAGTTTTGCGCGGGGCAGCAGAGTTTTAAGCCGATGGCGAAGATAGAGCATTTCCAGATACTGGGCCAGATAGGAGGCGGCTATCTTGGCGAACGACCGCAAATGCGGGGAAAGCGGGCGGGGTTCCAGCCCCGCGAGGCAGACCACGCCGCACGTCACCTTGTTCATCTGAATGGGCAGGCAGATGACCGCCTGAAAATCGGGCACTCCGGGCAGCTTGCCGAAAAGAGGCGTGCTGGGCGCGCCGTCCGAGCCTTCCGCATGCACGGGCACGTCGTTGCGGAAAACCCAGCTCACCAGCCCGCCGCTGGCCAGCGGGAGGTCCGGCCGGCCTTCCTCGGTGATGAGCAGGGGCGTATTTTCGCCTTCCACAGTATATGTGGACTCGCCTTCCTGCGTTGTGGCGAAGGCGACGTATTCAAAGCCCGTACTTTCGGCCATAAGCCGGAGGAAGGTCTTCAGATATTCGCCCCAATGCGGGGTACGCGCCCCGAGTTCCGAGAGACGTTCAAGCTGCGCGAAATAGCGGCGCAGGTCCTCCGCGTCGCTGGCGAGGCCCGCCGAATGGACCTGCCGCGCGATATGCCGGGCGAAACGGTGCAAAAGAAGCTGATCTTCCTCGCTGTAGGCGCGAGGCCGGACGCTGTCCACGCACAGGGCCCCGCCTTCGGGGATATGGCATCCCATAAAGGCGGATACGGCCCCTTCGTCCTCCTCGTCGTAATAGCCGAGGAAGGTGTGGCGCATGTCCAGATTGTTCACGATGACCGGCTGCTTGTGGCGCAGAATCCACCCCACGAGACCTTTCCCCGGCGCGATGGTCACTTCCTGAACGTTCGGCTCCCCATCGGTGGAAGAAAGCGCCACCGTATAATTGCCGGACTGATCGGGCAGAAAGAGCACGGCGCTGTGTGCGTCGAAGGTGGTCCTCACCAGAGCCAGAAGAGTGTTGTCGCTGTCATGAAGCGTTGCCATGAAAGTCTCTTTCCAAGATAGGGTGTCGATACGGAGAAGAGGAAAACGAAAAGAATGCTTTTTCCTCAAAGAAGCCAAGGCATCACGCAAAGTCGTGAGGTAACATATCAGGGGGAGGTTGCCCATGCAACCGTCTTCTGGCCTAGAATCTACTCTGGGTGGCCGGAAAGATACATTATAGGGTGTATGCTAGTAACAATATGTCTTTTATGAAAAAACATGTCTCATCTGTGTAGGCCGGGAGGTCGGTGTTGGGGGAGGCGAGCCTTAAACCCCACGCCCCTTGTTTCTTTTTGTGGAGCATCTCGCGTGCCAGCCCCTATTAAGAGAAAGGTAAAAAACTTCCCTCTTAGAGAAGCATAAAGGCAAAAAGGGGGATAAACCACAGAGGCGGAACTTTTTTACGGTGAGGGAAAGATGGCATCCAAGCCGGGAACGTTATTTTTGTGGGAGAAGGACGGTACGGAAGAAGGCCCTCAGTAAAGGTGTACCGTGGGTAGAGCTGCCCTGCGAGTGAGGCTCCCGTTCACGGGCAGTAAAGAGACAAAACAGGAGTGACGGACTATCTTACAAGCAAGGTAACGAAACCTCTCACGGCCTTCTTCAAGGCGCAGAACGGAGGAGTTTTTCCTCGAACGGTGGTAATTCTGCGAAAAAAGAGAAGAAAAGCAGTGACGTGAGAAAAAAACGAAAAAAGTTCTAAAAAGTCGTTGACAGGGAGGGCAGAGAGGTGCATAACCCGTTCTCGCCGCTGCGGGACGGAACGTCTCGCTGGCC
>CALVEZ010000031.1 GCA_944326695.1 Candidatus Bilophila faecipullorum
AAGGGACTTTCTAGAGAAAGTCCCTTCTCCCCTCCCCCGCTTTTCTCTATCTATCCTTCAGCTTGATCACCACCTCGCCGCCCGGAGCCATGCCCTTGAGCGCGCCGAGCATTCCCCTGATCCCGCCGGAAAGCATCTGCGCGGTAAAGGGATTCAAGCCGATGACCTGCCCGTTGAGCGTCACCTCTACGGCTCCGCGGGACGCTACGCAATCGGCCGGGGTCCGTTCCCCGGCCACAATACGACGCGTCAGCCCGGCGCAGTCGCCTTCTCCGCACGCGCCGCAGTCAAGGCCGGGCAGGAGAAAAGCCCGTTCCACAATCAAATCGGCCAGCGCGTCAAGGTCCTCCGCCGTAAAGGAAGGCAGACCGGAAAGCGTATTGTCGCCGTAGGTCGCGAGCGCCAGCTCGGGCCGCAGGGCCTTGCAGCCTTCCGGCAGGGCGGTCAGCAGCTCGGGCGTGGTGCGCAGGCACAGGATGCGCGGCAGCCAGCCGATGGCCTTGCCTCCCTCCACGAGCAGAATATCCGCGTCCAGCAGAGGGACCATATCCCGCAGGAAACAGGGATGCCCCCAGTGGATCATCGCTTCGCCCTTGCCGTCTTTCGTATTGCTCAGGCCGATGACGGTACGCCGGGGGCTCATGAGGAGGGCCGTATCCGTGTCCGGCTTGTCCAGTTCATGATGCGTGTGCTTGGCAATGGCCACCTTGAGCCCACGCGCTTCCAGACATTCGGAAAGGCGAGAAATAAGCGTCGTTTTGCCCGAGTTGCTGAATCCTATGATACCGATGGCCTGCATGTCTCAACTCCTCGTAAAAATTTTTGGTACCCCCGCCACGCGCAGCAACGCGATTACGGTCGTGGTACAAATTCTGGCACCCTTGACGGGAAAGACATTTCCCGGCCTCATTCTTCAATACAGCTAAAACATTGAATATTTTAAAAGAGAAAGTTACAAACGTTTCTTGGCACGCCTCTTGCTAAACTGTAGGCAATTCCTTTCTTCTTTCTTCATCACTTTCTTCCTCCCACAACGGCCCGCTTACGCGGGCTGTTCTGGTTTTGGAGACATACTTGACTCCGGGGGCGCGAAACCGTAACCAGTCCACACCTATTCACGCGCAGGCCGCGCGCCTGTCCATTCCGGAGGAAAGCCATGTCTCTGTGTCCCTGCGGCTCCGGCCGCCCCTACGAAGAGTGCTGCGAACCGTTCATCGAAGGGCGTCAGCCCGCCCCCACCGCCGAAGCGCTCATGCGCTCGCGCTATACCGCCCACACCCTCAACAAGTACGACTACCTCAACGAGACGGTCCATCCGACCATCCGTGATGAAGCCGACCATGAGGAAATGAAGAAATGGTCGGAAGCCGTGGAATGGGACGGCCTTGAAATCCTTTCCACGAAAGAAGGCTCCGAAGCCGACATGACGGGTGAAGTATCCTTTGAAGCCCGCTATTCTGTCAACGGGATGCCCCAGACCCTGCGCGAGGACGCCTTCTTCCGCCGTGACGACGGACGGTGGTACTACGTCGACGGCAACGTCTACGGTCAGGAGCCCTACCGCCGCGAAACGCCCAAAATAGGCCGCAACGAGCCCTGCCCGTGCGGGAGCGGCAAGAAATACAAAAAATGCTGCGGCCGCTAGCCTGCCACAAAGGGAACTCCGGTTCCCTTTTTTCATGCCTGCGGAACCCGGCTCACCAGTCGAAGAGAGAAGAAAGGCCCGTCTTTTTTCCGACGCTCTCCTCAGGAATGGCTCCGTCCGGCACAGGGGCGGCGGCTTCCTCCCCTCCGGCTTCGGGTTCGGCCTCGGCTTCGGGCTGGGCGAAGGGCCGCCGGACTTCGGAAGCATCATCTTCCTGAACCGGAGACTGCGGCGGCAGCGCCGGGGCCTCTTCTTCCCGCACCTCGATTCCGGTGGGGACAGCCTCCGCGCCCTGCAAGGCCGCCAAGTATTCGCTGACGGTCACGAAACGGCACCCTTCCGCCTTGAGACGGTCGAGGATTTGCGGCATGGCGTCCACCGTCTGCGCGTGCGTGTCGTGAAAGAGGAAAATGCCGCGCAGCTTCTGCCCGGCAACAAGGGTCTTCATCGTTTCGATGCGCGCCTTGCGGGACCAATCCATGCTGTCGATGGACCACAACATGATGTCCGTACCCTCTGCGCGCGCGATATCCACAGTACAGGCGTCATATTTCCCGTAAGGAGGCCGGATGTACCGGCAGGTCACCCCGAGCTTGCGCAGCGTATCCTGAACGCTGACGATCTCCGCCCGCTGTTCCTCCTGCGGAAGATCACGCAGCGAACGATGGGACTGGGTGTGATTGCCGATCTCGTGGCCTTCCTGCTGCAAGCGGACCACGAGGTCCGGGTAGTACCCTATCTGCTTGCCGACAAGAAAAAAGGTCGCCCGAATACCGCGTTCCCGCAGGATGCCCATGAGCCGCTCGGTATGGGGCCCGGGGCCATCGTCAAAGGTCAGGGCGCAGAGATCGCTCCCCTTGCCCATCTTGAGGATGGCTCGTCCGTCCACAACCGTTCCCGCTTCCCGGGCAAAAGCTCCCTGGGATGACAACAACATCCCCGCGCTCACCAGCACGGAGGCGCAGATATGTACGAACCCGGCCACACTCATGATACAGCCTCGAAACAAGCGGCAAGAAAAACCGTTAAAAAAATGATACGCACCATGCGGAACCCTCTCTAGCACGGGGGATGCCTTTCTGCAAAGGCATAGCATAGCGTTTCCCCGGTGAAAGCACAGTCCCTGATTCTCTAGTACGCGCACGGCAGAAGGCGCATCCGTGGCAGGGGCCTCAGCGGAAGGCGAGCCAAGGCCGCGATGCGTCCCGGAACGGCCTTGGGCCATATCTCAGCTTCTGGTGGGGACCGCGCTTGCCCCGGAAGACGGAAGGAACGGGCAAAGGATTCTCCATTGGCGGCCCGACACCACGGGCAGGGGGGCTTCCGGCAGCGTACCCGCCTCCCCCGCATGGCCTGCCCATCGAAGCGTCTCTTCAAGGCCAACGAACAAGGCGCGGGCCATCCGGCGAAGCCACTTTTCCGACGCCCGCGTGCAAGAAGGCGGCTTGCTTTCCCCACGGCCCCAAAGACAGGCGGGGCTTGCGCCCCGCCTTTTTCCCAGAATAAAAGCTACTGCTTCTGCTCTATTTTAGCCCAAGAGTCCTTGAGCGTAACCGTCCGGTTGAAGACGGGCTCGCCGGGCTTCGAGTCCGGGTCGACGCAGAAATAGCCGATGCGCTCGAACTGGACCCGTGCGCCGACCGGGAAGTCAGTCAGGGCGGGTTCGGCCTGCGCCGTGATCACGCGCAGCGAGTCCGGATTGATCAAATCGGTGAACTCCACCCCCTCCGGCGGATTGCCCGGCGTGGGGGAGGTGAACAGGTGCTCATAAAGGCGCACCTCCGCAGGTACGGCATGGGCCGCCGAAACCCAGTGGATGGTCCCCTTGACCTTGCGGCCATCCGGGGAGGAACCGCCCCGGGAATCGGGATCGTAGGTGCAACGCAATTCCACCACGTTCCCTTCGGCGTCCTTGATCACGTCCGTGCACGTCACGTAATAGGCGTAGCGCAAACGGACCTCGGAACCGGGGAAGAGGCGGTGGAACTTCTTCGGCGGGTCTTCGCGGAAGTCGTCGCGCTCGATGTACAATTCACGGCTGAACGGCACCTTGCGGCTGCCCTCCACGGTTCCGTCCGGGCTATAGGGCATGTCGAACCATTCCACCTGCCCCTCGGGATAGTTCTCAATGACCACCTTGACGGGATCGAGCACGGCCATGACGCGCGGCGCGACGGCGTTGAGGTGCTCGCGCGCGCAGAACTCAAGAAGGCTGTATTCCACCAGATTTTCCGCCCGGGCCACGCCGATGCGGGCGCAGAAATCGCGGATGGCCTCGGGGGTGTACCCCCGGCGGCGCAGGCCGCAGACGGTGGGCATCCGGGGATCGTCCCAGCCGCGCACATAACCGCCCTTGACGAGCTGGATCAGCTTGCGTTTCGAGAGCACGGTATAGGTGAGGCCGAGGCGCGCGAACTCGATCTGCTGCGGATGATACACGCCCAGGGCGTCCAGCACCCAATCGTACAGCTCGCGGTTGTTGACGAATTCGAGCGTGCAGATGGAATGGGTGATCCCTTCCATCGAGTCGGACAGGCAGTGCGTGAAATCGTACATCGGGTAGACGCACCATTTGTTGCCCGTGCGGTGGTGCTCGGCGTGGCGGATGCGGTAGAGCGTGGGATCGCGCATGACCACGTTGGGGGAGGCCATGTCGATCCGGGCGCGCAAGACGTGCTCGCCGTCCGCGAACTCGCCGTCACGCATCCGATGGAAAAGATCAAGGTTTTCTTCCACGGAACGGTTGCGGTAGGGGCTTTCCACGCCCGGCTGCGTCAAGGTGCCCCGGCTGGCCCGGATTTCCTCGGCGGACTGGCTGTCCACATAGGCCTTGCCGTCGCGGATGAGCTGCTCGGCGTAGGCATACAAGCGGTCGAAGTAGTCGGAGGCGTAGAATTCGCGGTCGTCCCAGTCGCCGCCGAGCCAATGCACGTCTTCGCGGATGGAATCGACGTATTCGGTATCTTCCTTCACCGGATTGGTATCGTCAAAGCGCAGGTTGCACAGGCCGCCGTACTCGCGGGCCAAGCCGAAGTTGATGCAGATCGACTTGGCGTGGCCGATGTGCAGGTAGCCGTTGGGCTCCGGGGGAAAGCGGGTATGCACCTTGGCCCCGAAACGCCCGGAGGCGTTGTCCTGATTGATGCGCACGTGCAGAAAATCGAGCCCGGCGGTGTTTTCCGGCCCGTTGGAAAGCGTTTCCGTGGAGGAAGTATTCATGAAAAATCCTTTGCTGCCGCCTTCAGAGGGCGGCTGGCGTTTGCGAAACCCTGCGGTTCCGGTTTGGGAGGGCTTCAGCCCTCAAAAAACCACCCGCTGCAAGCTCCTTTTTCCCGAGGGACGTGCAAGGAAAAACGGCGTAGCGCCTCGGCGCCCCACCGTTCCCCTGCCCTTCGCAAAAAGCGGCTTTTCGCGGGCGGCTGTCACAAAGAAGGGGTCTAGTTTTTGGGCGGCATGACGGCGGGAGCGGCGTTTTGCTGCGCCGGGGGCTGAATAAGCGGCATAGCTCCCTTGTCTCCGGCAGCGGGCGGCATGGCCTTGCCCATACCGGCCGGGGGCATCCCCATGCCTGCGGGAGGCATCTTCTGGCCGCCCATCATGCCCGCGCCGTGCGAGGCGGTGAAGGCATCCCATTCGCTGCGGCAGATGCCGCCGCTCTTGTCCGTGTCGATCATGTCGAAGGCGGGCCGTTTCATGTTGGGGATGGCGGCGCTGAATTCGTTCCAGTCCACCTGCCCGTTGCCGTCCTTGTCCATCTGGGCGAAACGATCCGGAGCGGCATAGGCGGACGAGGCGCACAGAACGAGCGCCGCGGTCAAAAGCATTTTTTTCATACGTATCTCCTTGGGAGACAGGCTGACGGGTTGGCGATTGAGGAAGTGTAACCACTCTCCCCCCGCCGCGCAAGCAAGGGTTCGCGGAAAAAAGGAAAAGAGCCCTGCGGCGCGGGGACCGCTTCAACCTGACAAGGCGCGGCTCTCGCCGTGACGTTGGCAAGGGGCAGCCTTTCCCCCGGGCCGCCGGATGCGCGGGAAAGGCCGGACGCGGACTCCCGCAAAACAGCGGACGAAGGGGACGGCGGGGCTTCCTCCGTCCATTCCGGGAATAGCCTTGCGGGAAAAAGGAAAATAGCGGACGCCACGTCCTTGACCACGCGCCGACCCAGCGGGGCCCTCCCCGTATGGCGGCGGAACGGCGGGAGCGGGCCGACAGAACAGCCGCCCCGAAAAGGGGACATGCCGCAGAGGACAGCCGGGCAGCCGCGCCCGCTGTCCCTTCCTTGAGCAGGGCAAGGAAAAGACGGCGCGGGCCGCCCTTTCCGACGGAAACCGCCGTGCGCGTCATTCCCGCCGGAAGGAAGGCCCGCCGCCCGGATTTTCGGAATCAGCCCCTGGCGTAGGCTTTCGGCCCTTCAATATAATAGTCGCCGCCTTCACAGTCTCCCACCACGATGACGGGGAAGTCCACAACTTCCATCGCCGCCAGCGCCTCGGGGCCAAGCTCGGCGTAGGCAAGGACGGTATAGGAACGGATGCAGCGCGAAAGCAGCGCGCCCGCGCCGCCCGTGGCCGCGAAATAGACGGTCCCGTACTTCTGCATGGCGTCCTTGACAGCCTGCGAACGGTTGCCCTTGCCGATCATGCCGGAAAGCCCCTGCTCCATGAGGCGGGGAGCGTAGGCGTCCATGCGGCCGGCTGTGGTCGGCCCGGCGGAACCGATGGCCTGTCCCGGTTTCGCCGGAGAGGGGCCTACGTAATAGACGATCTGGTCGGTCAAATCCACGGGCAGGGGCTCTCCCCTGTCCAGCGTTTCCACCATGCGCTTGTGCGCGGCGTCGCGGGCGGCGTAGATGGTCCCGGTAATGAGAACGCGATCCCCGATATGGAGCGAACGCACCTTGTCCCGAGTCAGGGGCGTAGTCAGACGGATGGGCTCGGACACAGCAACCTCCTCAAAAAGTCAAACGTCGTACCCTTCCGGGGGAAGGGCTCCCTTCCTACAGCTCGGCCTCCGCGTGACGCGCGGCATGGCAGTTGATGTTCACGGCCACCGGAAGGCTGGCGATGTGCGTCGCGCACCATTCCACGTTGACCTTGAAGGCCGTCGTCGTGCCGCCGAGTCCCTGCGGGCCCGTGCCGAGCGCGTTGAGCAGCCCGAGAAGCTCCTCTTCAAAAGCCGCATAGCGGGGATCGGGATTGCGGGTGTCCACGTCGCGCATGGCGGCGCGCTTGGCGCAGAGGGCGGCCAGTTCCATGGTGCCGCCGATGCCCACGCCCACCACCATCGGGGGACAGGGGCTCGAACCCGCCGCGCGCACGGTATCGACCACAAAACGCTTCACGCCTTCGATGCCGTCGGCGGGGACAAGCATCTTCACCGCGCTCTTGTTCTCGCTGCCAGCGCCTTTGGGGGCCAGCTTGAGACGGATGCGGTCGCCGGGCACCAGCCGCACGTGCAGCACGGCGGGGGTGTTGTCGCCCGTGTTTTTCCGCTCGAAAAGCGGCTCGGCCACGGAAGATTTACGCAAATAGCCCTCGGTATAGCCCTTGGCCACGCCCTCATTGACAGCGCCCTCAAAGGAACCGCCCACCACGTGGACGTCCTGCCCCACTTCCGCAAACACCACGGCAAGGCCGGTATCCTGACAAATCGGCGTGCTCTCCGACGCCGCGATGTCCGCGTTGAGCAAAAGCTGCCGCAGGACGTCCTTCCCGGCGGGCGAGGCTTCCCGTTCCATAGAAGACTGAATGGCCCCGTACATCACGTCCGGCAGGCGGCAGCAGGCGGCGACCGCCAGTTCCGCCACGGTATCCCTTATCGTCGACACATGAATTTCGCGCACATCGCACTCCTCGGCTCAAGATGACAGCCACTCCGCCAGCGCGGGCGGAACCGCAGGCGGAACCGACTCCGCCTTTCCCCGGCCCGACCAGCAGTAACATGGGGCAAGACGCCGCACAAGCGCCCCATGCGTAAAAGAGCCTTCCGCAGCCAGCTCTTGCCGGGCGCTCCGGGCAGGTGTCCTCATCGACAAGGGCTGCATGAAATTTTCCAGATGCGCTTTACCTGTTGCCAACAGGTGTCCCCACCGGCAAGGGCTCCATCCGCCGGACGGCATCGGCCCGAAGGAAAAGGGACCCTGCCGGAAGCCCGCCCCTGCCTGGCGCACTACCCAAAAGCGGTGACTTCCCCGTCCTCCGTTTTCCCCGTCCTTGGCCGAAAGCGGCTCCCGAAGGCCCCCCCACGTGCTTCTTGCCGGTCTGCGGTCCTCCCCAGGTTGTACAGGCCATTCCGAAAGGCCCTACGCGCATCTTGCCGGGCGTACCCTAAACGGGTATGATTCCTCGCTTGAGACAAAAAACGGCGTCCGCCGCGATGCCGACAGCACCAATAACCCCATCAGGATAGGCCCCATGAGCAACCATTTTGAAGGACTTGGCAAAACTTGGCTGACCCTTTTGAACAATCCGCAGCAGGAGCTCCCCGCAGTCATCATGGACGTCATGAAGGAGGGCAAAACCCGTAGCTGCTGGCAGCGCAAGGATGCCAAGACGGAAACGATGGTCCTTGCATGGCCGGCGGAAACGGCCTTTCGCGCGG
Organism: Candidatus Bilophila faecipullorum; assembly: GCA_944326695.1. Taxonomy (GTDB): domain Bacteria; phylum Desulfobacterota; class Desulfovibrionia; order Desulfovibrionales; family Desulfovibrionaceae; genus Bilophila; species Bilophila faecipullorum. The sequence goes on from CALVEZ010000031.1 coordinate 8,246, forward strand.
GCGTCACTCTGCACGGAAAGGCGGACAAGGAAATCCGCCCCGTCTCGGCCTATCCCCTGCTTGAAGGCGCGGCCAACGACATGACCGTCGAAGAAACCTACGCGTGGAAGAACGGCACGGAAGGCGAAGTCGCCGCCTGCTGCAACGAAGGGGCCAGCGCGCTCTGGTTTTATTCCCCCTTCTTCTACCGCGACCGTGAAGACCTCACCCCGGGCGTGCGCCACACCTTCCTCCTCGCCGGGCTTGCCCTCGGCCTGCGCCGCGCCCTGCTCGACGAGATGACCGTCACCGAGGGGCCGGACTACGAGCGTTACGTGGCCGAATGGCTGTCCCGCCATCCCGGTTCCACCCGCCTCGACGTGCCGCAACTGACCGTCGACCTCAAGGGGGCCCGAATCCTCATGCCGGGAGAGATCGCCTCGGAATACCAAATCCGCGTTCCCGTGACCTCGGTGGAGGAAATGACCTTCCGGGACGAAAAAGTCTACATGCTGATCGTGGAGTTCGGCCTCAACACGCCCAATCCTCTCCGTTTTCCGCTCTACGCGCCGGAACGTGTCTGCAAGCTCGTCCCGCAAGCCGGGGATGAAATCGACGCGATCATCTGGTTGCAGGGCCGCATCATCGACTAGAGACGTACGTCATTGAAGGCCGTCCGATCTCGGGCAGCACCCTCTCTCGAAAACCGCGCAGCAAGGAACTCCGCCATGTCGATGCACGAAATCGAAGATTATATCGAAGAGGCCGTGCGGGTCGTGTCCCGCTCCGATATACCCGTTTCCGAAAAGCGGAACCTCATCTATTCGTTGTTCAAGCTGGAAGAGTACGGCGACTGCGGGTTCACCAACCGCCGGACGCTGAAGGAGATGATGGCGTGCCAATACACCTTTGTCTTTGATAAGACCCAGATGCACGACTACGCGACGAACCGGGACACTTATGACCATCTGTCCGAGCAAGGCGCCTTTTCGCAGGGCGATCCCTATTCGTTCGTCGCCTACGACGCCGTGACCAACACATGGGTGGAGCACAAAGACAAGGTCTGCATCGACAGCGGCTCCGACGCGTGGCGGGGCATGGTGGCTGCCGGAGCCATCACCGGCGAGGGCGCAAAGCCCGTGACACGGCTGACGGATGTGGACGTGCTGCGCAGGGTGAAGAAACTTTGGGGCCCCATGGACGATTACTATATGATGGGGCACGGCGGCCTTTTTCTCCTTTCCGGGGCCATCGACGACTTGTCGGAAGAGGAATATCCCGAACACTTCGGCATGACCAAACAGGACTTTGAGGACGAATACGGCGACTAGCCTTCCTTCGTCTCAGGGAGGGCCGCCATGGAACGGCCCGACATAGCGACTTTTAAAAGGACAAAGACAATGCGCAGCCAAAAAATGACCTTCGGCCTTGAAAAAGCCCCTCACCGCTCCCTCCTCTACGCGCTCGGCCTGACCCGCGAGGAGATCAGGAGACCGCTGATCGGCGTGGTCAACGCCGCCAACGAAGTGGTGCCCGGCCACCTGCACCTCGGCAAGATTGCGGAAGCGGTCAAGGCGGGCATCCGCATGGCGGGCGGCACGCCCATGGAATTCCCCGCCATCGCCGTATGCGACGGCCTCGCCATGAATCACGAGGGGATGCGCTTCTCCCTCACCTCCCGCGAGGTCATCACCGATTCCATCGAAATCATGGCCACCGCCCATCCTTTCGATGCGCTGGTCTTCATCCCCAACTGCGACAAGATCGTCCCCGGCATGCTCATGGCCATGATGCGCCTGAACCTGCCCTCGATCATCATAAGCGGCGGCCCCATGCTGGCGGGCCGTAACAACACCGACCTCATCAGCGTCTTTGAAGGCGTGGGCGCGGTACGCAGCGGTGCCATGACCGAGGACGAACTGGAAAACCTGACCGAAAACGCCTGTCCCGGCTGCGGTTCCTGCTCGGGCATGTACACGGCCAACACCATGAACTGCCTCTGTGAGGCTATGGGCGTAGCCCTGCCCGGCAACGGCACCACTCCCGCCGTCTCCGCCGCGCGCATCCGGCTGGCCAAACAGGCCGGGATGCAGGTCATGGAGCTGCTCAAGAACAACATCCGGCCGCGCGACATCGTGACCGAGAAATCCGTCCACAACGCCGTGGCCGCGGACATGGCCCTCGGCGGTTCCACGAATACGACGCTGCACCTGCCCGCCGTCTTCGGGGAGGCGGAACTCGCGCTGTCTCTGGACATCTTCGACGACATCAGCCGTAAGACCCCGAACATCTGCAAGCTCTCCCCGGCCGGAACGCAGCACATCGAAGACCTGCACCGTGCGGGAGGCATCCCGGCGGTCATGGCCGCCCTGCTCGAAAAGGGCCTCGCGCACGGCGACGCCCTCACCGTCACGGGCAAGACCGTGGCCGAAAACCTCCACGACCTCAAGGCGCGCATCCTCGATCCCGACGTCATCCGGGCCGACAAACCCTATGCGCAGGAAGGAGGCATCGCCATCCTGCGCGGCAACCTCGCTCCTGACGGCGCTGTGGTCAAGCAGTCCGCGGTGGCCCCGGAAATGATGGTCCGCGACGTGACCGCCCGTGTCTTCAATAGTGAGGAGGAGGGCGTGGAAGCCATCCTCGACGGCAAGATCAAGAAAGGCGACGTGGTGGTCATCCGCTACGAAGGCCCCCGTGGTGGACCGGGAATGCGCGAAATGCTCACCCCCACCTCGGCCATCGTGGGCATGGGCCTCGGCGCTGACGTAGCGCTGATCACGGACGGACGTTTCAGCGGCGGCAGCCGCGGCGCGGCCATCGGCCACGTTTCGCCCGAAGCCGCGGACGGCGGGCTCATCGGCCTTGTCGAGGACGGGGACACCATCCATATCGACATTCCGGGGCGCAAGCTGGAACTGATGGTGCCCGAGGCGGAAATCGAAGAACGCCGCAAGCGCTTCGTTCCGGTGGAAAAGGACGTGAAGTCGCCGTTCCTGCGCCGCTACGCCAAACTGGTGACCTCGGCGGCCACAGGCGGCGCCTACAAGAAAATCTAAAGCCAAAACACAGGGGGCCTTTACGTTTCCTCTGTAATTCCGCATTATTCCCCTTTCACTTGGCAAGAAGGCGGTGCCGTTGACGCGCCGCCTTCTTGCCTTCTTCCCCTGCCTTTTCCGGGCAACCGTCTTCACCGGAACCCAGCCATTCCACGGACGGCTTTTCTCCTCTTTTTTCTTATCGACTTTTTTTGCGGAAAAGCGATTTTTCGGTTGACAGAGGAAGATGATTTTTATAGATAGTTCTGGCTGTGCAGCTGCACCAAGCAGCAACAGACGTCCCCATCGTCTAGCCGGCCCAGGACAGCGGCCTTTCACGCCGTCAACAGCGGTTCAAATCCGCTTGGGGACGCCAACAGGAAACTGAAGGCGCATCACATTATCTCGAAAAATCGAGGTCTTGTGGTGCGCCTTTTGTATTATAAGCACCCCCCTCTTGTAAAGCCCCTTCCCAAGGCCCAGAAGCCGTGCCGCCCACTTCAGGCACTCTGCTGCTTGGCTCCCTCCGGGGCGTTCTTCCTCCGCGTCGAGTCCCTCAAAATCCCTCTTCCACGTGAAGAAACAACCGAACGCAAGGCCGTAGTACAAGCCCTCGTCATCGCGGGGCTCTGCATCTGTGGGCTGGCCTCTCCACTTCCTCCTTTTTCCATTCAAAAGGGAGGGCAGCTATGAGAGCCTATCCAAACCTCCACCCCCGCATCGCCAGATACCTCGGCATCCGCCTGATGTACGCACCACCATTCCGGCACGTGGCTCACGCCCCAACCCGGCCTCTGGTGGTTCGCTCCTCTCTCAGCTTCCCCGGAGCCTCGCTCTATTTTCGGGAAAAACGCCGGAACCTAAGACGACGCTTCATCATGGACATCGTCCAAATGTTTTCCTTCTTTCCCCTTGCTTTCCTGCTCGCGCTGCTCGTGAGTCGGCTCATAGACAATCCGTTCTGGCATCTGATCTCGATCATTCCCCAGACCTGCCTCATCCTCGCCCTGATGTACTCCACCCCCTTCCGTTCCTTCTACGCAAGGTTCGCCGACTGGTGGATGAGGAGGTTCCCTCATGCGTGACCTCTCTTTCCTCCTCCGTCTGCACGCCCTTCCCCCGCTGGCCCGGCCCTCCGGCTCTCTCCGGAAGCCCTACCTCCCGCTCGAAGTGCGCTACATCATCCGGCCCTCGGAAGAAGTCTTCCTGTATCTTTCAAATAATCCCAACAATAAGACATGGAACGACGATCTTTTCCTGTTTACTACGGAAAGAATCGCTACGTTCATTCCCTCTACCGGAAACATCCCCTTATTGCTGAAATTTCTGCCGATGCCCGCAGCAGGTGGCTTTTCATACCTTACGAACCACTACATCTTCCTCGGGATGCTCTGCCGCAGGGGACTGGCTTGTCACTATCTGCCTCTTTACGAGGCGAGGTGGCGTCCCCTTTATGAGCATCCGTCTCAGGAGAATATAGCCCTCCCAAAACGGAACAAGACCCCATCTTTATTCTTTGGCTTCCTATACTCATTCTCCGTGGGTTCTGTTTGCGATTCTTTTTTGAAGACTGATACGGAGATACCCATGAAACGCTTTTTCCCCATACTCACGGCGAGCTTCTGCATCATAGGCCTCGGTACTCAGGTCAGCTCCGGAATGATTCTGCCCTTCGAGCAGTTCCCAGACGTGACCGCCGACTACAAGTCTACCGCGACGCCTCCAGTGGATACCCTCTTCCTCACTCCGGACGAGGCCATGGGCCTTCCTCTTGCCAACCTCAAGGGAAAAAAATCCACTCGCCTTCGGGAAAGCTCATGCTGATCCTCTCCCCCAATGAACATGCATGGTTCCGGGACGGCAAACTTGCCCGCTCTCTACGTAGCTTCCAAAGACAGAAAACAGCGGGCAAGCATCTCTTCGCCCGAAGACACGCCTCTCATCATTCCCAACGTGAATGCCGGTATCATCTACGACGTGGATCTCTTTGCCTCAAAAAATCTTCACGACTGATTCATCGATAAAATCGACGGTCGGCCCTGCACCATCAAATATAAAAATGCCCACTACATCATTTCGATAGAGCGGATCGAATAACCTTTTCGCGGAACGTCAGAAGAAAGAAGGATGATAATGCCACAAGACATAGAGAGCCCATAGGGGGTGTTACGTAAAATTTTATACCAATAACATGCTATTAACGTACCTATTTTAATCCTATATTGTGGTTTTATACTTAACGCAAGGGAGGTGATGAAGTTGGTTGAAAAAGCGGATTGGCCCCTCGTGGGCATGACTGTTGACGAAACAGCTGCCGCGTTGCGAGTGGATAGAAAAACCGTCTTGAAGGCTATCCGAGAAGGTGGACTTCCGGCGCGCAAGGTAGGTGTAGGATGGCGCATTGACCACGACGCCGTGAAGCAATGGCTCGCCAGTGGAAAACCCGAAAAGGGCGAAAGCGAAGAGTAACCAACAAAACGACCCGCCAAGGTGAAACCAACACCGAGACGGGTCTAACCCTGAACCACAGAATAGGTGTGAATCATGGCTGCAATCAGTCTGTCTTATCTCACGTCTGCCATCAATGCGCGGGTGTTCCTCCGGTGCCTTCTCTCCTCCCACGCTAGGCGCATCCGCTACCGTCTGGCCTCCCCCCTCACCCGCTGGGCCGCGCTGGTGGCCTTCCTCGGCGTCCTGTGGGCCGTTTCTCTCGCTCCCGAACTCTTCGCCGGGGTGCGGAATGACTCGCGCAGAAGCCTTTGATGAACTGTACTGGGCTATCGATCTTCTTGAGGCTGCTTGCCTCCAAAGAGTCGGCGCTACCTCTGATCATGACCGTCTTGCTTTCCTGTGCGGCTTTGAAATGGTGCGGGACAAGGTGGAGCAGTGCGAAGCGTTCAATGACGAGAACTCTAGCAAAGTTTTTTATACTATTTCAAAGCTAAAATGTTCCCGATCAAGTTACATTAAAGCCCCCGTTTATGCAGGATTTACCGCAAAAAACGGGGGCGGACAATTTATAATCTTAAATGATATCGAGCACAATCCAGTCGCATCGAGTCACTTATGGCATTGAGGGAGGGCTGACTTCGAGGAATGTAATCTCTCCATGTCCACTCAAAAAACAGGCATGGTATAAACCGTCTCGTGCAGTGGCAAGGGGAGGCCTAATTCTGCCATTTTCTGGAAAAAGAGATAAGGATCCAAACATTCCGCTCCGATGACGCCGGTCTCGGCATTACCTTCAGTACACAATATCGCGCCTACGATGGCGGGGAAAGATACATAGATATTGCTTGCCCCAAAACGCTTCAACAAGCCTACACGCTCCTCCGCAGTGTTATAGAAGGTCGGAGAAAAGGTTGCCTTACACCATACCTTCCGTCTGTCCTTGGTTCCCACAACCTCGGCTCCCGCGCCGCATAGGGCAGTCAAGGGCTTTGAAAGCGTTTCTTCGTTCTCTATGAAAAAACCTCCTACAGGTTGCTTGGCTAAACGTACCAGCACATCACGCGGGCAGACATCCTGACCTCCGATGTTTACCCGGGTCGCAGGCTCGGCAAGCCCCGCCGCAATGAATGTCCGTACTTTGGGATCGATATGGAACTTAAAATCACAATAAGACAATGGCTTATCATAAAAATAAGGGAAGGAGAACTGTTCGGGATGATGGTGATAGGTTAAGGGAATACTTCCTACAGGATCATGAAAAGAGACCTCTTCATAGCCGCTATAGCGGGGCATTTCTTCAAACGCACCATCTTTATAGACATAAGGCTTGACAGAGTATCCCCACAGGGCACGGGCGGGGGCCCAAGTAGGAGCCCACGGCGTGTCAGGGTTTTCCGGGACGAGACTCCGCCTCCCAAAACTAAATTTGACCGAGTCCACTGTATCCAGCTTATCACAAAGGTAACGCCCGACGATATTGGTCAACCCCGGGGAAGAGCCGCATCCGATCACGCAGGAAAGACCAGCCTCTTTAAACTCTCTGGAGAAAGGAAGCTCCTTGCCGAGAAGTAAGCGGGAGATGGTATTGTCGCTGGCCGTCAGATCGAGGTCCATCGTCTCCCCGATGGACGTGTCCACATAATGAGCATGAGCGGCAAGGCAAGCCCGCATCACGCACTGATTGAACATGGGGTTGATCAAGTTAATGACGGCATCCGCGCCTCGGAAAACTTCCGTAAGATTTTCCACATCAGCGGCATTTACGACACGGGGAGTAATCCGAGGACTGGCAATTTTGGCGCAGACCCGGTCCAGCAGCTCTTCATTACCGTCAGCGAGTACGATTTCCTCGGCTATCTCCAGCCGCGCCAGCACAGAAGCTCCGGGAGCGCCCTGAGCTCCGGCTCCAAGCAATACTATCTTTTTCATCATGCACTTCCTTCTTGAGGTGAGCGATACTTGACCTACAGAAAAGTTTCCATTCTTTACGAAGCTTACTTCTGGGACTGAATAATGCCCGCCTTCAGCAACCCCTCGGTGACGCTGGTTTCCTTGGCAAGGGTCGCCTTCATTTCTTCTCTGTCCATGGGCAGGCTCAGCATGTTGATGGATTCGACAAAATTCACATAGGCTGGAGCCTTACACGCCTTAAGGAAAACACTTTCGAGCTTCTTAAGGACAGGTTCGGGAGTCCCCTTGGGAGCGAACATGCCGATATTCATATCAATGGACATGCCCGGGTAGCCAAGCTCCATGAACGTAGGGGTGTCAGGATACCGGGAACAGCGTTCCTTGTTGGTGATGGCAAGGGTATGAAGCTCCGGATTATACACATCCTCAACCATCATATCTACGTGCCCTCCCAGCACTGCGGCAATGGCGGCCGGACCGCTGTCAAAAGGCACCTTGTTGAGTTCAATGCCCGCTTCCTTTTCCAGCATGGAGATCAGGATGTGGTGATAACCACCAATGCCGAGCAAGGCGATCGAAATCTCCCCCGGATGCTCCTTGGCATAGGCAATCATCTCCAGAAGGCTGGAAAACTTCTTGTTGTCCTTGGACGTGGCAAAATACGTTACGGAGACCGCTATGTTGGCGATGGGCTCGGCGTCCTTCAAAGTGACGCGCATATCGCGTACAAGGGAACGGATGGAAAAGGACGTGAGGGCGGTCATCAACAACGTATAGCCATCCGGCTTTGACAAGAGGGCCTTCTTTAAACCAATGGCGGTTCCAGCTCCGGGGGTGGGCGTCACGATCACGTTTTGCCCCAGTTCCTTACTGACCACTTCGGCGAAAGCTCTCGTGGTCATGGTAAAGGCTCCACCCGGAACATAGGGGGTGATGATGTTGATGGGACGGGAGGGGTACGTATCCGCAGCGAAGGAAACACCGCAGAGACCCAACAGCAAAGCGGCCATGGTGAAAAGAGAAAACAGCTTGTTCTTCATGATCATACTCCTGGAAGTAAAAGGTTGGCGAGCAAGGCTTTTGAACTTCTTAGACACCTCCTCCTTTAGACATGGCCTGAACGGCCGCTCACCGCACTGTAACCCAGGTGGCCTATGACGCCGACGGCCATAAGCAGGAAGAGCACCGAAAGCGGCTTCGTCACAAAAACAGCCATATTGCCGTTGGAAAGCATCAAGCTTTGGCGAAAATAAAACTCAATCTGGGGAGAAAGGATGAACGCGATGAGCATAGGGGGAAGCGGAAAACCCAGCTTCACCATGCCGTAGCCCATGAGCCCGAAGAAAAGCATGAGCCAGCAGTCGAATATGGCGAAATTAACACCGTAGGCCCCCATCACACAAAGCAGCAGCACGAGCGGCATGACTACCGATTGCGGCATGTTCGCCAGCCTTCGGCTGACAGCGACCATGATCTTGCCTACAAACAACAACATAAAGACTGAAATCAATAACATACCGAAAAGAGTGTATACTTGGGCGCGATGATCCGTGAAAATCTGTGGCCCCACGTTTATGCCGTGGATGATCATACCGCCCATGAGAATAGCCGTGATGTCATCTCCCGGAATGCCTAGAGACAGCATGGGGACCAAGGCACCCCCGCAGACGGCGTTGTTGCCGGATTCGGCCGCAGCAAGCCCCTCAATGGAGCCCTTACCGAAAAGGTCGGGCTTCTTGGAACGCTCCTTGGCGACGCCGTAGCTCAGAAAGGCAGCCGTAGTCGAGCCTGTTCCGGGAAGAGCCCCAATCCCTGCGCCAATGCAGCTTGAGCGGAAGAAAATGGGGAGGCAGTGGCGAATTTCTTTCCAAGTAGCCCGAGCGTCGTCGGGGCTCGCAGGAGGAGGTAAAAGGGAAGCATGAGAAGTGGTACGCGGCTCCTCCATCTGAAGAAGGACCTCCGCCACGGCAAACAAGCCGATCACCATGGGTATGATGGGCAGCCGGTCTTCGAGTTGGAGCAGCCCAAAACTGTAGCGCGTTTCCCCGGCGATGGGATCCATACCTATGGTGCCGAACATAATGCCCAAAAAGGCGGCAGTTATCCCCTTAAGCAGGGATTTTCCAGAGAGGACGGCAATCATGGTCATGGCGAACAAAAGAAGGCTGCATAGTTCCGTGGGACCGAAACGAAGAGCGAACTGCGCCAACGGCTGGGCAACCATGCAGAGGATAAAGATGCCGAAGGTATCGCCAAAGACGGATGCAAAGAGAGCTATATTCAAAGCCTTTCCAGACTTTCCCTGCTTGGCCATCGGGTAGCCGTCCAATACGGTGGCCGCTGCAGCGGGCGTGCCCGGAGTGTTGATAAGAATAGCCGAAATGGAGCCTCCATACGTTCCTCCCTTATAGATACCAAGGAAAAGGGCAATGGCCGGAAGAGGCCCCATGGAGAACGTCAATGGGATAGCCAAGGCGATGGTCACAGCCGGACCCAGTCCCGGAATAACACCGATAAACACCCCAATGACCACACCGATAAAAGCTGAAGAAAAGATACCAACGCTCATCGCTGCAGAAATGCCGGCCCCCATATCGCTGAACCAAGCAAAAACCATATCCATTCGGTGCTCCTTACGTCTTTTTTCTTGCTACGAGGCTGACACAGGGCAATCAATAGCCGAGCCACGTAATGGGGAAAGGAATCATCATTATTTTGGCAAAGACGAAATAGATACAAAGCGGAGCAAGCAGCGTAACGATTACGAGGACGAGCCTCTTCCGCTGCCCACAAAACAACATGGAGAAAAGCACCATCGAGGCGGTGGAAAAAGTGAAGCTTATATAGAGTATGCCCAGTAAATAAAGGGCTATTGCACCTACATAGGTAACCACCCGTAAGCATTTTCGAGAAGAGAAGCGAGTCCCAGGTGACTCGGTAGGCCTAGCGACGGCCCGGCGCCACCGTTTGCAGCTACCCACCACAAGCATGAAACCCAACAGGACGAGGACAAAGCTGACGAGAAAGGGAAGCGTCCTGCTTGAAATGCCATAAGCATCAGGAACACCGTCGACCTGATACAGCGTGGCCACCCAGTAGAGAATTCCGACGAGCGTCACGGCCAGTCCAGAGATAAATTCCTGTAACAATGTGTTCTTCATATACTTTTCCTCGTGAAAGCTCTCCTGTGAAAAGGGGCTAGGTCATAAGGCGTAAGGGATCCACCTTCTCGCTCAGGACACGGAGCGACTCGGTCGAGGGAGGAAGGCTTTCCACCGCCCGGGATATATCGAGCGCAAACCCCGTATGCTCCTGAATCGTTTTGGGGCGTACGCCGGGGAAATATTCCGAGAGATACATGCGACGGGTGGACGCATCGAAACAGAGTATCCCCAATTCGGTGATGACGGCACGGGGACCCTTGTCCGGGGTTAATCCCGCCTTCTTGCGGTCATCCGGTCCGTTCAACCATCCGGGACTTGTGATATAATCCACCCGCTCCACGAAGCGCCGCGCCTCATGTTTCATTATGATGATAGTGTCGCAGCAAGAGGCGATGCCGTTGGCGCCCCCCGAACCGGAAAAACGCGTCCGGGGGCTGCCATAGGGACCAATACACGTCGAGTTAAGGTTGCCGTAGGGATCGATCTGCGCTCCGCCCAGAAAACCGGCGTCAATCTTCCCCCTCTGTGCGGATACGGTGAGGAAACCGAAATAACGATACTGCGGCCAGAGAACGGAAGACTGCCGATTTATCCGCAAATCCGACACGCTCGTGGGAACTTCACAGGGATTGCCTTCAAACAGTCCCGTTTCAAATACAAGGCGCGCATGGGGCGCATGGGTATTTTTGGCTAATGTCGCGCCTATCAGAGGAAGTCCCGTACCGATGATGTAGGTCTTCCCATCTTCGATCTGCCGAGCCAGCGCGACGGCCATCATTTGTCTGGCGGTCCAGCTCATGACGTTTCCTCGCTAGTTTCTTTTGAGGCCGGGAACATACCCGAAGTCCGGACGAACTCTCAGAGCGGCGAGCCGCGCCCCGCCCACATAATCCAGATAAGCTTCGTGCGTGGGGCAGCGGTTTACGTAGGCGTCAAGAAAAGACATGAAGCCTCCGTCGGTACGGCTGGCCTGATCGTATTCGCGCAGCATAGCGGGATCATAGTCGTAATGGGCGAAACACTGCGACGGGTGCGCCCCGTAGGGCATATGAACCACGGCGTCCACGCACAGACCCGTCAGGCTGTTTTGTTCAGGATGTTGCCGGATCGCCTCGTCGCTGACGAGCGTCTCGCAAGAAACGATGGTCCGTTTCGCCGCCACGGCAATATCAATATCCTGAAACGGCGCGCCCATAATACGGCAGGTACCGTCCGGGCTGGCCATTTGGACGTGGATACAGGCTACGTCGATCTGCGGCGAGGGGACGCAACACAAAGGCGAACCTGGCCGAAACGGATCGTCTTGGATGACGAACTTTTCCGCGGGCAGTTTGGGATGCCGGGCACGTTCCTCGCGGGAAATGCCCCACTGGCGGACGAGATCGGATCCGAGCATGTTTTTGACCGGAACATAGGGCAATCCCAACGCGGCTCCGTGGTAGGCGATAGTGTGGACATCAAGGGAAAAATCCTCGCACAGAAGAGTGCCCTTCTCCACAGCGGCCCGAAAACGGCGGCATACGGGCGTGAATCCCGAATTGGCAATGTAGGAAACCTGCAAGGCCCTAACGCATCCAGCACCGATAAGCATGTCGATGTCGCCGCCCGATCCGCCGCCTTCGATATACAGATCGCGCTTGGCCTGCCGGATGATTTCCCGCACGAGGCCATAGGCGCGACGATTGGTCACAAAACCGCCCAACGCCAGACAATCGCCGTCATGCAGCAAGACCGCAATCGCCTCCTGTGCGGTCATAAGCTTGCCCCTGTGCCCGTTCATAGCGTTTCCTCCGCCCATATTTCCTCATCGGTAGGCAGCGTACCCGCCGGGAGAGGATAGGCGATGCGGCTGATGTTGATCAGGTGCGTGAACCAGAGGTTTTCGCTGAGGCTGTTGTTTCCCCATGAACCACATCCCAGCGTCCCCGTGGGATTGAGGCCGTTCGTAAGCGTGCCCCCAAGCCCGCTCGAACCGATCTGGTTTACCCCGATACGCGAAACCGGAAGACGGACGGCGGCGTACTCGATATGCTCCTGCGTGTTGGAATGAATGATCGCGCTGTGCCCCATTCCCTCGCAGCGGAGGTTGGCGCAGGCCATCTCCACGGCATCCTCCCACAGACGATACCCATAGACGGACAGTACCGGGCAAAGCTTTTCCCGCGACAGGGAATCTTCCGAGCCCGTACCCTCTGCCCTCACGACCAAAAGACGCGTATCCTGCGGAACGGAAAATCCGGACATTGCCGCGAGCCTTGCGGGGGCGATCCCCACACATTCTTTGTTCAAGACGCCGTCATGAAAGAGCGTGGCGCGCAGGGCGTTGACCTCGCGGGGCGTCTCCACGCAATAGGCACCCTCCAAAGCAAAGAGGGACATCATGGCCGCAAGTTTTTCGGAAGGGCAAAAAACGCTCTGTTCACAAGTGCAGAGTACTCCGTAGTCATAAACACGGCCTTTGACGAGCATAGGCACAACTTCCGTCAACGGCACATCCCGATCAACGAGCGCCTGCACGTTGCCCTGCCCCACGCCGAAAGCGGGCTTGCCGCTGCTGTAGGCGGCGCTGACCATGCTGGAACCGCCCGTAGAAATACATACATCACAGAGAGCCATGACCAGCCGCGACATCTCCACCGTAGGTTCGGGAACTATCTGAATGAGGTTTTCCGGCGCTCCCGCGCGCAGGATGGCCTCGTTCATGATCTCCACCGTCCGGACCGCCGTCCGGCGGCTGCGGGGATGCGGGCAAACGATGAGGGAATTGCCACCCTTCAACGCTATCATGGCGTTGTGCATCGGCGTCATGGTCGGGTTGGTCGTCGGGGTGATCGCCCCGATCACACCCATGGGATGAGCGATTTCCACGATGCCGGAAGATTCGATGCGCCGCACTATCCCCCGACTCTTTTGTCCCTTCAGCCTGTACCAAGTAACTTTCGATTTGCCTTTATTCTTTTGAACTTTGTCTTCATAGCGGCCCATGCCCGTTTCCTCCACGGCCAGCCGAGCGAGGCTCTCCGCGTGGTCATAGACGGATTTTCCGGCGGCGCGGACGACTCTGTCTACACGACCTTGTTCAAAGGCGGCAAAACGTTGCTGTGCTTCACGAGAGGCCTCCACCAGCTCCTGCACATACGCACGCGGGTCCATCATCATTCTCCAAGTGTAAGAGGATTGGACGTCTGGGACATGCCTTCCCGCTTCCGACCAAGGACAAGCACAAGCAGGCTGACACCGACGCCAAGAAACAAGGGATCAAAGGCGTTGCCGATAAAAGGATTTCCAAGGAGAATACAAAGCGGGCCGACAAACATGGCACCTAAAACATAGGAAGAACGTACCCGACGAGGAAGGAACAGAGCCGTGGTCAACGGGCCGAATGCCACCGCACCGCGCAAGCCCATGGACATAAAGCTCCATCCGAGGATCAAGGACCCAAGATTCCCACAGGTCATGAGCCCCGCGGCGGCAAAAATGACCACCAAGGCCAATCGGGCGACAAGTAGCAGCTTGCGTTCGTCGGCATGGGGACAAATATAGATTCGATAAATGTTACTACAGAACATGGCGCTCAATCCGAGAGCGACCCCAGCCCCCGTACCTACCACCGCCACCAGCAGGACTGCCAAAGTCATGCCGGCGAAAAGAGGAGGCATATATTCCATGACGAACAACGGCAGAGCTGATCCCGGCGCGATAGCGGGAAAGTGAACACGCATATACAGCCCGACCAAAATTCCCGCGATGCCGATAAGCGGAATGAGGACAGCCGCCGTAAAAATACCGACCCGCGCACACCGCAGGGAAGAAGCGGATACGATGGCCTGAATATACGCCTGCGTGGTGAGGACGCCGAGAATCAGAGAAAAACCCGCCCCGAGGTCCACGGGGACGCCTCGTGCGAAGAGGCTGAAAAATGTTTCCGCCGGTAACGTCAAGAGAGGCCCCACGCCCATCCGCACGACCATCACCCCGCAGGCACCTATAAAGAAGTACAACAACGCGGTCTTGGCTATGCCGACAAGCCCCGCCCCCCAAACGCCGCCGAAGACGACATAGGCCAGCATGAGGACAATGATAAGCACGGCGGCCATTCCGGGAGAAAGATGGCTTACGGACGTAATCAGTACGATGCCTGCCAGAACCTGTGAGACAATGCTCAAAAAACTCCCCAGTGACGTAAGGACGGCGGCGGCCGTCGCGGTGGCCGATCCGTACTCCTGTGCCAGCATCCCCGGCATCGTTTCCATCCCGCTCAGATAGAAAGGTTTGGCATAGAAAACGCCTAAAAGGATGCAAGCGATGCCACCGCCCAACGTAAACCACCACGCCGACAAGCCATAGGAAAAGGCGAGTTGAGCAGTGCCGATGGTCGCCGCCCCGCCGACCAAGGTTCCCACAATGGTCCCCGCGACGATGCTCCCGCCAGCCTTGCGCGCGCCTACAGAAAAATCTCCCGCCGACTTCACCCTAAGCCCGGAAAAAAGGCCGATGGCTGTAATGAAGAAAAGGATGACGGCGGCTCCGGCATAGTGCATGGAGGTCATGGGTTGTCCTTTGGTCAAGTCTGAGGAAACGTTCGGGAATTGGTTTGAGGTGCCGCCTTCCCACGGAAACGGTGGCCTTATTTCTTTGAGGTAGCAGGATATATGCCACATCATACAAACAGGCAGCCTGGACCGATACCAAGCTGCCTGTTATGAAAATAAAAGTTTAAATGCAATATATTCAGTATGTTAATTTCACAAATACGCTGTCAGCCTTGTCAGGGCAAGAATGGGGGGAATGCAGAGAGAGAGACGCCCCCATGGTGGCCATGTAGAAAAAAATCATCCCTTCCCTGGTTGATATTTCAAACCTAGTAAAATCATTATAATTTTTATTACTGTCAGAACATAGGTCATGTAGAAAAAAATCACCTCTGCTGAAAATATTCTACTCGCCTTCGGTTTCCATTCCGCCCAGCCCCAAGGCTTTCAGCTTGCGATACAAACCTGTGCGGTGGACATGCAAGAGATCGGCCATATGCCGGACATTCCCTCCGCATTTGACATAAACCCGCCGAAGATAAGCAGCCTCCGCTTCGTATTGGAACTGCTTCAAGGGCAAGAAGACATCATCGGACACATTCAAGGCCTCAGCGGCCCCCTCCTTAAAGGAAAGGGGCATCTTCATGGTCGCGCAGATATTCGTATCAATCATTGATTCTGTGGAGATAACCGCCAGCCGTTCTATAATATTGCGTAGTTCACGGATATTTCCGGGCCAGTCATAAGCCAGCAGCTTTTCTTTGAGGCTCTCGCTCAAGTATTTACTCTGTTGATTCTTCCGACATACTTCATCAAGGAAAGACTGGGCCAGAGGCAAAATATCTTCCCTGCGTTCCCTCAAGGGCGGCATCACAATGGGGATAACGTTAAGTCTATAGAATAAGTCCTCTCGAAACGTTCCATCGCGGACCATTTGCTCCAGATTGCGATTCGTGGCCGCGAGAATCCGAACCGAAACATGACGCCGCTTCACGCCGCCGACACGCTGGACCTCCCCGTTTTCAAGCACCCGCAGCAGTTTGGACTGCAATGTCAGAGGCAATTCCCCGATTTCATCCAGCATCAATGTGCCTCCGTTGGCGATTTCAAAAAGCCCCGGTTTGCCTTTCTGCCGTGCCCCGGTGAAAGCCCCTTGCTCATAACCAAAAAATTCCGATTCCATCAGCTCATGAGGAATAGCCGCACAATTAACAGGAATGAAAGCCTCCTCTCGAAGATAACTGCTGGAATGGATGAAATGGGCCAACATATCCTTACCAGTCCCCGATTCTCCCATAAGGAGGATGGTACTGTTGGTGCGAGCAACCGAATGCGAGAGCTGGAGGATGTTTTGCATGGCCGGGCTCTCAGCTATGAGTTGTATCCCTTTTATAGAAGCCTCTCCCAAGTAAGATACTGCAGTGCGGAATTGGACCTTTTCCGCCGAATGTTCAGCCATAAGGGCGGAAAGGAAATGATCTATATGGTCCTTTCTTCGCGAATGGCTTAAAACAAGGCGGATGGAGCCGTCTTTATTAAAAATGGGGGTACTCGTCGTCATGAACGCCTGCCCGCTTTTGGTGCGGACAAGCCCGGTAACCCTTTTGCCAAGGCGGATAGCCTCCAATACGGTGGAATGATCAAGAATGCCCAGTTCAAGACACTCTTGTACCATAAGATCACCAAGGCCGGTTAAGCAGAACCCCAAATGTTCTTCTGCAACCGGGTTCATTAACAATATTTTTCCTTGTCCATCAGTCAGGAATATCTTTTCATAGGTATTGAAAAAAATTTCCTTAAGATTGACATCATAAACAAACCTTTTATTCCAACTAGATATGTCTGTTATATTATGTTCGACCTCATCAATAATAAAACTATCTTTATAGATCATGTGATATTTCCTTATAGAAGATGGTTTAGTCCATAATAATACTTGGTTCATCTTATAATATGTCCCATATCAAAGCAACCTATCTCAAGATAAATCTGAACTATTGCCATATGGATAGGCATCCTTCCATCCTAATATTTAATCGTCTATTTAAGGTCAGGACTCGTTATTCTTAAAAGACCGCAAGTAACGTATGCAGAGGGCATGGAGGTGTCCCGTATGAACTCTGTTTTTCTTTTCGAAAGCCAGATGAAACAGCTCAGCCCTTTCTTCCCTTGTTCCCATGGTGTTCACCGCGTCGATGACATGGACGTCATCAGCGGCAAACAACCTTCAGTGGAAGGATACGTCGGGGAGTAACTCCACCTGATGCGCTCTTCGGTCATATTGTACCTGACGGTGGAGTGATGCGAGCCTCTATGCGTTTGGCGATCCTGATCACAGGCAAATATTCTCCACGACTTTTCCCTATCTGTGAGTCCATCTTCGCCATTTGCCGTCTCGGGTCACCACAACGGGCATAGTGGAGCCGTCCTTGGGATCAACAGCTAGAGCAATTACATCTTGGGAGGGACATGTTTGTTCTCATCCAAGCAGAATAGTATATGAATTCGTCAATCTCTCCAAAGGAAAGAAAAAATGGCTACAGTTCGGTATTCAATATGTCAGAAAAAAATAGATCGTAACGTAAAAATCACATTTATCAGTTATCCTCGTTGCCGTGATAATTTCCAATTCAAAAGATTCCATTGTGTCCTCCCAGACTGCGAATTTCTTTCCTGGAGTTGAAACCTGCCTTTTCAGACAGAACCCCTCCGAGGCCTTTCACCAAGTGAAAAAAGGCCTCGGAGGGGTTCTGCTTCAAGGGCGTCTCAACGCCGAAAAAAAGATTCGGGAAAACGGGCCTGCTTGCGTGCCTGAACGACTGAAAGGAGTGAAGGCGCGGAAGATGGCCATGGGCACCCCCTCCTTTTCCTGTCATTTTTATATAAATATGTATTCCATTAAATCATTAGTATATATCTATATAAAAAGGCTCTGTCATAGAATATGATTGTTTCATCTCTACCACATGATAAAAAGAGGGGGGCAGTTTTCCCGCTTGTGGGCTCCACAGCTAAGGTATTTTATTGATTATCCCTTTGAAACTCCAAGAAAGAGAGCATCAACCATTTCTAGGATATAGCCTATAAAAATAGGTTTTACTTAATTCTCCACTTCATGACACTGCCTTTACAACTCGGCCCAATCAGCCCCTCTCCAAGGGGCACTATCCCAGAAAGATACGAATCGGAATCATTGTGGGGTATCCGCAAATTTTGCATTGCCATAAACGGGCATGGTTATACCCTCGGAATCGAGGGCAAAAAGCTATCTCCGGTGAGCTCTACCAGCACTTCAATATTTGTCCGGTCACAGACGCACACGCTATACTGCCCTATATTAATCACGATAACCCCTCTTCCCATGCCAATATAGTAAAGCGACGTACGGACGCCCCGTAGGGCAACTTCCAGAGGGCTATATATTAGGGAATCCCGCTATGCGGGAGCTACACGTGAAATGCATAGAGCACCGCTTTAATCCGAAAAGGTATCCCCCGAGCCTTTTCTCCTAAAGTGGAAGGCACCGCCGGACAGAAAGAGGCCCACACCTGTCCAGATAAAAAGAAATACCAATAGCTTGACCGCCGATATGTCTTCACGCATGACCAACACGCCGAGCAGGAAAACCGTCGTGGGGAGGATGTATTGCATGATGCCGAGCGAAATCATCGGTACGCTGCGGATGCCGAGGCTCAGGCCCAGTTGCGGAATGGCGGATACGAACCCGCAACCGATGAGTAACATATCCGTATAGACGCTTTCCGCCAGGAAATGTCCGGTTCCCGTTTCTTCCAGCCAGATAAGATAACCCCATAGAAGCGGCGCCGAGAACAACAGTTCCATGAGCATACCAGGAGCGGCTCCGACTGTGGCGCGTTTGCGAAAAAACGCAAACAACGCCGCAGAAAGGGCCACGTTTAGGGAAACCCACGGAACGGATCCGTATCCCATCAGCAGAATGAGTACTCCGATCCCTGCAGAGGCGATGCCCATCCATTGCAGGCGACTAGGACGTTCCCTGAAAAACAGAAAACCCAGTAACGTGCTGATCATCGGGACGATGTAGTGTCCAATGCTGCATTCGAGAACCTTGCTGTTAGTGACGGCCCATATGTATATCCACCAGTTCCACAGATGGGCAAGGCTACACAAGCCGATGAGCACAATCTCACGCCGCTCCCTCATCGCGCGGAAAAACGCAGGGAACTGCCCCTTCCACACCATGAAAGCGGCGATGATCAGGCTTCCCCAGAGCGAACGGTGGCTGACCATTTCGAGGGCCGAAACCCCTTGCAGCAGATTCCAGTACAGCGGGCTCAGGCCGAAAGACAGGTACACGGCGAAAAGGATGCCCATGCCTTGCCCCTGAGAGAGGCCGCCCGCAGTGGTGCGGGGTGAACGGTGTTCCATCATTCGCTCCTCTGAAAGGCAAATCCGGGCCGTGCGTTCCGAAAACGACGGCCCGGCGGACAAAAAGAGAGCCAGCGGGGGAAACCAGCCCTCTTTTCGATTGGGGATAGGGTCAGACGTTGCGGATTCCGGCGTACTTGGCGAACAGGGCCTCGGTTTTCTTCACGTCGGTCAACGACAGCAGATCAAAAAGATCGTCCGCTGCCTCATGCGAAAGCAAGTGTTCCCGTTCAGCAGCTTCACGACAGGTAATATTGTGTTCGTACGCCATATTGGCCACACGACTGCCGATTTTGTAACCGAAGAGCGCGCTTACCATCGTCGCCAGCGAGGTGGAGCGTTCGGCCGTGCGGCGGCATTTTTCGGTATTGGCGGAAAGGCCATTCACGCACCTGTCCGCAAAGAGCACCATGCTGCGGCTCAGGATATCGATACTGTTGAGGATACTGCGTATCGGCACGGCCGAGGAAGCCCCGAGGTCCAGCTCTCCCGAAAAGGCCCCGAAGCCCACACCCGCCTGATTACCCGCCACGCGGTGGCAGGCCAGAATCATCACTTCCGTCATGACCGGATTGATCTTGCCGGGCATGATGGAAGAACCGGGCTGCACTGCGGGGATGACGATGTCTCCAAACCCCGCGCGCGGGCCGGAGCCCATCAGACGGATATCAAGGGCCGCCTTCGCCGCCACGGTGGCGAGGGCGTGCAGATGCGCATGCAGGATGATGAAGGAATCGGAAGCCTGAATGCCGTCGAAAAGATTGGCGTCACGTCGAATCTCACGTCCGCAGACGGCGGAAAGGTTCTTGTAGATATGCTCCGAGAAGCCGGGCATACATCCCATGCCCGTACCAACGGCAGTAGCGCCGAGTACGCCGGTACACCAGCGCATCCGCTCCCTTTCCAGCAACAGCCGGTTCCGCCGTACTCCCGCAGCATAGCCCGAAAATTCTTGCCCCAGGGTGATCGGTACGGCATCCTGCAGACAGGTACGCCCCATTTTGACTACGTCGGCGAACTCCACGGCCTTGGCGTCCAGAGCCGCCTCAAGATGCGTCGCAGCCGCGATGACCCGGCCCACTTCGTTGTGGATAGCAATACCCTTGGCGGTCGGCACCACGTCGTTGGAAGACTGGCACATGTTGACGTGGGTATTGGGATGAACCTCATCAGAGCCTTTGTGCCCGGTAAGAATCTCGTTGGCTCGGTTCGCCAGCACTTCGTTAGCGGCCATATTGAAGGGTGTGCCCGATCCCCGGAAGATGCACAGGGAAAAGTCGGCATTAAAGGCCCCATCCGCCATTTCATCGCAGGCCCGCATGATGGCGTCCGCCTTGACCGCATCAAGCGCCCCGATTTCCTTGTTGGTCATGGCGCACGCTTTCTTTACCTGTGCGATGGCCACGATGAATGCCGGATAGCCGGACAACGGATCGTCAGTGATGGCGAGACACCGACGATTACGTTCCGTCTGGATGCCGTAATAGACTTCGTCGGGCAGCAGCATTTCACCGAGCGCGTCGGTTTCCTTACGCATGAACGTTCTCCTCAAGTGGCAAATAATCGTTGAGGCCCCGTCAGCCGATGGAGCGCATTCCGCCGTATTTTTTCAACAGGGCAACGCTCCCGGCGCGGTGTGCGAGCGTTTCCACGTCGAAAAGCTCCTCCGCCGCATCCGCGGGGAGAAGTTTCTCTCGAAGGGCCGCTTCCTTGCAGGTAATTCCCTCCCTGTAGGCCAACCCGGCG
This sequence comes from Candidatus Bilophila faecipullorum, assembly GCA_944326695.1. GTDB lineage: Bacteria > Desulfobacterota > Desulfovibrionia > Desulfovibrionales > Desulfovibrionaceae > Bilophila > Bilophila faecipullorum. Next base: position 29,477 of record CALVEZ010000031.1, read on the forward strand.
ATCCGGCTTCCGGTTTCATAACCGTACAGCGTGCTGATGATGGTGGCGAGAGATGTGGATTCCTCGGCGTAACGGCGGCACGTCGCCTCATTGGCGACGATGTCCTGCACACACTTTTCGCTGAACAGGGCGAAGCCGTTTCCGAGCATTTCCAGAGACTGCAATAGGGCGAAAAAGCTGACCGTGGCGTTGCTGGCCAGATCGAGATCGCTTGCGGAGGCGTTCATGGTGATAGCCCAGTCGTTTGCCGCCACCTGATGCATGATCTGGACAACGAGGTCGCACATGAAGGGATTGATCTTTCCGGGCATGATGGAAGAACCGGGAGCCACGGCGGGCAGACGGATTTCGCTGAATCCCGAGCGGGGACCGGAGGACAGCAAACGGAGATCGTTGGCTATTTTTCCGGCAGCACACGCGAGAACCTTGAGGGAGCCTGACAGCGCGAGGAGGCCGTCGGCATTCTGCATGGCGTCGAACAGCCCCGCGTCGGGGACAGGGCTCCCTTCCGGCGTATCCGGCAGATGCATTTCAAAGCCGACAATGGCGCTCAGGTGCGGATAAACGGCCTCGACATAGCCGGGCAGCACGCCGAGCCCCGTCCCGATGACCGTACCACCGAGTACGCCGACGCGGAAATCCTCGCGCAGGTTTTCAAGGCGTTCCCGACCACGGCGGATAACCCCGTGGAATCCGGCGAACACCTGCCCAAGCGTCATGGGCACGCCGTCCTGAAGGCAAGTCCTGCCAAGACGCACCACGCCTCGGAACTCCTTGGCCTTGCGGGCGAAGCCGTTTTCCAGCGCAGCCACACCTTCCAGAGCTCGGCCCGTTTCGCGATACAGAACGATGTTCTCCGCCGTGGGGTAGACGTCATTGGAGGACTGACACATGTTGACGTGCGTATTGGGATGAACCTGATCGTACCCCTTGTGCCCTGTGAGCAGCTCGTTGGCCCGGTTGGCGATGACCTCGTTGAGGTTCATGTTGATGGAAGTGCCGCCGCCGCGCCAGATGTTGACGGGAAACTGCCCTTCCATCCGGCCTTCAAGGATGTCGTCGCAGGCGCGGACAATGGCACCAGCCTTATCTGCGCCGAGCGCGCCGATGTCCCGGTTCGCCAGCGCGCAGGCCTTCTTGATTTCCGCCAGCGCGCGAACCACGGCGGGATAGTCGTTGAAGGTTTTGTCCGTCACATCGAAATTCGAGAGGGAACGGAACGCCTGAATGCCGTAATACGCCCCGTCCGGCAACGGCATTTCGCCAAGGGCATCTTTTTCTATACGCATGGGCTTGGTATCCTGCTGAAAGAGAATGAAGGGGGCACCCTCTGCACATTAGAGCACAAAAGGCTCGTCCCACATCTTGACGGTGGTCCCGAGGCCCTTTTCCCGCGCATTGGCAAGGAGAAGGGAACCGAGGGCCACATCCTGCACGCCGAGGCCGACGGTGTTCACGTAAATGATCTCGTCGTCCGATTCGCGGCCGGGGCGATCGCCGACGACCACGGCCCCAAGCTCTGCCGTGATGTCTTCATCCTTGAGCTTCCCGGCGAAGAACATGTGCGCGAGGCTCGACACGTCGCGGTGCTTGATCTGGTCCCAGTCGTCGACATACCGCTTGTCCGCCGCAGAAATGACCTCGTACTCGCATTCGTTTCCACCGACGTGAATGTAGAGCATGCCCGGCTCCAGATGACGCCGCAGCAACAGGGGCTCGGTGCTTCCCGTGGCGGTCACGACGATATCCGCGCCCTTGACTGTTTCGTCGACCGTGGCGCAGACGGCGATCTTCCTGCCCGTGCGCTTTTCCATATGCTGGGCGAAGTTCTCGGCCTGCTCGGGGTTCACATCGTAGATGCGGATTTCCTGAGCCTGCGGGCGCGCCACAAGCAGTGCCATGAGCTGCGTCCGTCCTTGGAACCCACCGCCTACGATAGCGATTGTCCGAGTATCCTTCTTGGCGAGGTGCAGTGCGGCAGCCCCCATGTTGGCACCGGTACGGATGGCGCTCAGAAGCACGCCGTCCATGACGGCCGCCGGATAAAGGGTAACGGGATCGTTGATGATGACGAGCGCGGCCACCTTGGGCATGCCCGGAGCTCGGACGCCTTCGGGGGAGACGGCGATCCACTTGATGCCCGCTGTGCGGATATCGCCGCCGATCCAGCCGGGCAAGGCATTGATGCGACCTTTTTCCCATTCCGTTTCCACGCCGCCCCAGCGGATGACCCCCTTGCTCGGAAGCACGGTTTCGCCGCGCCAGTGAAGCCCGTAGACTTTTTCCATGAGCGGCACGACCTGCTCCATGTTCAAGACGCCCGCTTCGATGACTTCACGCTGAGAAAGGAACAACAGAGAATGCGAAATGTCAGCCATTGTGGTTTCTCCGATTGAGTGAAAAGGGGGAAAGGGCTACCCGCGACGGGACCCGAGCCATTGCCAGAGGAGGGCGCAAGCCACGAGGCCGACGCCGATGAGGTCCGTAACGAGACCCGGTTGGATGAGCGCCAGCGAACCGAGCAGAAACAATCCCCGCTGCCCCATGTTAAGCACACGATCCCGGAACGCGCCCTGAAGCGCCGAACCGAGGAAGAACACACCGCAGAGCGAGGTCGCGAGCGTGCCCATGATTTCGGGAAGGCTGCCCTGCCAGAGCAGCGACGGAGCGTACACGAACATGAACGGGACAATGAAGGCCACGATGCCGAGGCGCACTGCGGTCAGGGCCACACCCATCGGCTTCGTCTTGCCGAGCGAGGCCGCGGTGAACGCCGCGAGCGCAACGGGGGGCGTGATCGCGGACAGACAGGCGAAATAGAAGATGAACAGATGTCCCGTAAGGGCGGGTACGCCGAGCCCAGTGAGGGCGGGCACGATGACGGCGGCGCAAATGAGGTAGGCCGCGGCGGTCGGCAGGCCCATGCCAAGGATCAATGCCGACCCCATGGTCAGGACGAGGGCTACGGGCAGGATGCCGCCGGAGAGCGCGATGATCCCGCTGGCGAACTTCAGGCCCGTCCCGGTGAGGTTCAGGACGCCGATGATGATGCCCGCAGTGGCACAGGCGGCGATGAGGCCCACGGCCTGCTTGGCCCCGTCCGCGAAGCCCGCCACGAACTGCTCGGGCGTGAGCCGGGTACTCTTGCGCAGAAACGTACAAAGGATCGTGGAATAGATGGCCCAGATGGCCGCCTTGATGACCGAGGCGTTCAGGCCGATGAGCACGAAGATCAACACGAAGATCGGAATGACCAGATGCCCCCTTTCCAACAGCACCTTGCGGGCGTCGGGCAACTCGTCCTTGGCGTAGCCGTGCAGCCCTTCCTTATAGGCTTCGAGGTCAATCATGTAGAAAATCGAGACAAAATAAAGGATCGCCGGGATAACCGTGGCGAGGGCCACGTCGAGATACGGCGTACCCGTCAGTTCCGCGATGATGAACGCCGCCGCCCCGAGGATGGGGGGCGTCATCTGCCCTCCCGTGGAGGCCACGGCTTCGACGGCGGAAGCGAAGCGCGGCGAGTAGCCGACCTTGATCATCATAGGGATGGTGAACGTTCCGGAGGCCACCACGTTGGCCGCCGAGTTGCCGGAGATCGTGCCGAACAGCGCGCTGCCGATGACGGCCACCTTGGCTGGTCCGCCGCGCTTGCCACCGGCAACGGCCATGGCTATGTCGATGAAGAACTGCCCAGCGCCCGTGCTGGCGAGGAACGCGCTGAACAGGAAGAACAGAAATACGAACGAAGCCGACGTCGCCAGCGGCGTGGACAACATGCCGTCCATCCCGGTGATGTAGCTGAAGACGCGGGCGAAGCTGTAGCCTCGATGCCCGCCGAGGCTGTAGGGCAGGTATTTCCCGAGCAACGCGTAGGCGAGGAAGAATATCGCGATGGCGGGAAGTATCCAGCCGTTGGTGCGCCGGGTCATCTCAAGGATCAGCACCACGATAATCGTGGAAAAAAACAGATCAAGGTTCGTGGGAGCCACGCCGACGCGGTAGATGATGGTGTCCAGCTCAAGGATGAAATAGATACAGGCCGACGCCGCCAGCAACATGCAGACCCAGTCGCACGGCGTGGGCATCCTCTTGTCGGAACGCCGGGAAAACGGGTACAAGAAATAGGCCAGTACAACCCCGAAGCAGATGTGGGAATAGTAAAGCGCCCAAGGCTCCATCGAGCTGTAACCCAAAAACCAGATGTGGAAGACGGCCATGCTGAGGCCGAGGGCATAATACAGATATTTTAGGGCTCCTGCCGGCTTCCGGGATGTGTACCCCTCCTCGCTCAACGTTTCCAGAGTGTCGTCATCGGGCAAATCCGTGGTACTCATGGCTGTCTCCAAAAAAAATCTTGGGGCAAGTACCGGGACGGTCGCCCGTCCCGGTACGGAAACAAGGCATTACTTCGCTTCGGCGGGGATCAGCTGGTCAGGAATAACCAGCCCGATTTCGCGGTAGTACTTGATTGCGCCCTTGTGGAGAGGCACGCTGCTGTGCAGGATGTCCTCAGGCTTGGTCTTGGCCATGTCCTTCACCGCGTTGGCAAGCTGGGGCAACACTTCGAACGTGGCCTTGGTCATGTCGTAGACGATATCTTCAGGGATATCCTTGTGGGCCACGGCGAAGTTCCACAGGGAAATAACATGGATGTCTTCCTTAGCGGCCTTGTAGGTTCCCTTGGGGATAACGCCCTGCGTCCAGTAGGGGTACGCCTTGAGCAGCTTGGCGAAGTCGTCCTGGGTCATGGTCAGCAGGTTGATCTCGTTGGATGCCTCCATTTCCATGATGACGGGAGCGGGAACGCCCATAACGGAAAAGGACGCCTGCGTCTGACCGTCACGCAGGGTATTGAGCTGCTGGCTGGCCGGCATCCCGCTGACCTTGGCGGGCTTCAGGCCAAGCGTTTCGATGATCGCGCGGGCGGCGAGAAAACTGCTCGAACCGGCTGAAGACGAGGCGACATGCTTACCGTCGATGTCATGGATGGTCTTGAGGCCGGAATCCGCCAAGGCGTAAATCTGAAGGTAGCTGGGGTACAACGGAATGAAGGAACGCATGGCTTGGAACTTCTGCGGCACCTTCCCCTTGCCATTGTACATGTCCCCCGCCTGCCATGCCGTCACCATGCCGAGGTCCATTTCCTTGTTTTCGATGAGCATGATGTTCGTTTCGGGACCGCCGGTAACTTCGATGGAGATATCCACCTTGTCGCCGAGCTTACCGTTCAACGCGTTGCTCCACGTGCCGCCGAGAACGTAATAGGACCCCCCTCCGGTGGAAGTGCCCATGAGCAGGCGTTGCTTGGCGTGAGAGATCGGCGCGGAAACGGCCAGAGCCATGACGGCGACGCCCACAAATTTCCAAAACATTCTGAACATTACCCTACTCCTCGGTTAAACTGTTCCCTGCACGAGACGCCAAGCCGGGACCCCGGATCAGCGCATGTCTATGACTATGAGCCACGCCTTGGGGGCGGCGGCCAGAGACACCGTTTCGGGCCCGGAGACACGCACGTGATCGCCGGGCTGAAGGATTTTCCGATCCATGCGAATGCGACCGCTGACCACATAGATGAACGTCTTGGAGCCAGCAGGAACGGAATGCTCAAGCGGGACCTGTTCCAGAGAGGTGAGATAGACGTCGGCATCCACATCGAAGGGGAGCGGAATGCCTTTCGATGACGCCTCTGCCCTGCCGGAGACAACATTGAGGAGGTGATCTGCCATAAGCGAAGGCGGAAACGTCCTCATTTCGTGATAGGGGTGGGTGTGCAGGCAGCGGGGCTGAAAACGCACGCTCATGAAACGCAGTATGGAGTTGCCGTAGTTGGCCGTTTCCCGGGCATAGCCAGTCCCGGCCGTAACGCGCTGCACGGTCACAGGCTTGAGCACAAGCGAATTGTTCAGGGTATCTACGCACTTCTGCGTCCCCTCGACGACGAAGAAAAGCTGCTCGCAGTTATGATGGGGATGCATCTTGAACCCGGCCGCCGGGGGAACCCGGTAGTCATTGAACACGAGCAGGGAACCGAACGCGGCATTGCGGGGATCGAAGTAATTGTTGAAGGACAGAAGGCTCGTCACGCTGATGGTGCCGTACTGTTCCGTATGGCATGCGGATAGGGGAATGACATCAATCATCGTCGACCTCCCGAATGCGCTCCAGCATGTCGCTGTCCAGATAGTTCCTCCAGATGGAAACAACCTTGCCGATCAGCGGGACAAAAAGGATTTTGTTCATGTCCAGTATGATCGGGGAATATTTCACGTTGTTCGAATAAAAGATGAGCAGGTTGTTCTGAACGCAACACCGCTTCAGGGATGTACCCACGGCATCCCTGGCATCAAGACGCACCCCGAACAAATTCCTGCCCAGATTCTGTTCCATGAACGGATGGTAGATGAAGCACGGCTGAATATAGGCAATGTCACCGGGCATGATTTCTGGAGCCATGCTGTCGTCACCGACGATAATGGCGTAGGGTTGGCGAAATTCCCCGGTCTGAACGAATGAGCTCGTTTCGCGCAGCCACCCGGAGGGCACCGGAGATTCCTCCATCGTTTCGGAACGGGAAAGGTACAAAGGGATCCAGACCGTCATTTCGTCGGAGGCTGGTTTTTCCCGTCCCATCGTAAAGTCCGAGAAGATCCTGCTTCCCTGAAAATCGGAATCCTGCATGACGTTCCGACCAAGAAGATAGTCCACGCTTACCTGTAACGCTTCAGCTATGGTACAGAGCATCGCATAGTCCGGCTCGCTCCTGTCATTGATATAGTTGCAGAGCCGTGAGCGGGTTATACCCAGACGCAAAGCGAAATCCATTTGCGATTGACGCTTTTTTGCCAAAAGAGATTTAAGCCGCTTTCCAAAAGACATGGTTCCCTCTTTGTTTTGAGTGTATGGGAAATGGTGCCTTTTCTGTCAACGCAGAAGGAAATGTTTTTCGCCTCTTTGACTTTGACTTAAAATCAATACATTTCACCTTATTATATTATCCGGGCATGATCTTCACCCCCTCAAAAAATCTTTTTGATGTTCAAAAAAATGCACAAAAAATGCTTATCTATGTATTTTTGTGTACAAACCTTCCGCAGGAGTCAAAATGTCGACATACTGCGGATTGCCTGCGGCCGTACAACTCGCCAATATCCGGTATTCTATAAAAATACTTTATTTATAATATGTTATAAAAATAAAAGTGGATCGGACCGCGCTCACCTGTCAAGACTCCGAGCGCCTGTACAAATCCGATGAGAGCGACGTATATGAACTTGAATCGTTGGAATTTGAAAAAAGGGCCTTCGACCTCTTGGGAGGCATGGCTCCTTTTCCAGAGTAAGGAAGACACAGGAAGACAGGCTCGACATCATCCCCTAGAGCATTAAGCTCACAGAACCCGATCTGGCCTTTTCTGAACGGATAGGCAAAAAATTTGCTCAAAAGCCTTGGTACCTCTGGTCGACGAGTACGACTACGTTCGGCTCGACTGCCGACTCCCCTCGGCCTAAAGTGGGCAGAGTTTCTCTCTCGATACTCATTTGCGACAATATCAGTCTTGCAGAGGCTCTCAGCAGCGGAAAAGATGTGTTCCGCTATAAGAAGGGCAGTTATTACGATGCACTCCGCTGAATTTCTACAGTGAATTGATATAGGCTTAGTCGAAAAGGCAAAAAGCAGGTAAAAGATGGTGCCGTCTCTAGGCTCTTTACCAAGATGGAATCTGTAAATACTGGAATAGATAATTATAACATGCAGAAATACATGAAACTATAAATACAGAAAACTGTGTTCCTATCTCCAGTTGCTCACAAAGATGTCACTCTGCCTCATCGGAAGCCTCCCTAATTATGTTGACTGTTCCTGTCCTTGGCAGTCCAGCGACTTATCACTGCCTTTATTCCCCCCATTTCCAGACTTTTTTTGAGCGTTGCCTTTTAGACAGCCCCCCTTCAAAGCCTTTCACTAAGTGAAAAGGGCCTCGGAGGGGGGCTACATCAAAGGCGTCTCAACGCCGGAGAAAAAAAGTATTCGGAAAAAGCGGACCTGCTTCCGTACATGAACAGCTGAAAGGAGTGAAAGCGCGAAAGATGCGCCGTTAGGCTCTCCCTTCCTTTACTTGAAGTGACGGTTGAACACAGCGCGATGGCTAATTATATTTTTATATCAAAATCAGGCAGTTTATCTATTGAGTTCATATAATTCGGTGAAAGATGGGCATATCTTTGCGTCATTATCGTTGTTTTATGTCCAAGCATTTTCCCAAAACTATATAAAGGCACTCACTGCATAACTAACCAACTAGCAAAAGTATGGCGCAGAGTATAAAAAACAACTTTATATAGTGGATCGATTATATCTTCATTAAATTTGCATAGTTTGACTGCTCTGCGAAACGGAGCTCCCGCCTGTGTAAAGGGTTCTCCATTTTTCTTACAAAAAAGCAATGCTTCACGTGAGCTTGGTAAATACTTATGACACAATGAAGCAACAACTGGTTTCATTTTGATGTATCTTGAATCTCCATTCTTGCTTTCAGCTACGTATATCACTTTATTTTTTAGTGAAATATGACATCGCCTTAAATTAAAAAATTCGTTTGGCCGAAGTCCCATATTCATTGCTATGACAGCCAAATCACGCCAAAGCATACTAGAAAAAAATTTTCTATTTGATAAACAGGTTATCAGCATATTAGCTTCATCAACGGACAAAAAGCGATACCTTTGATTTTTAACTTTAGGCATCGGAAACGATGGTAATTTTGTATCGCTGAGTTCATATTCTTTTGCGGTATACAGGACGCGTCTGAGCAAGCTCAGACAATGGTAGACGGTTTGAGGGCTCAGGTTCTTTTTTTCGAGATGGCGACGGAGCCGAACGAGATCGAGTTTTTTTATAGAGCTGATTTCTCTCTGTTCTAGGTAAGAGAGGTGAAGTTCACATCTACGGAGTTCGGTTCTCACTTCCTTTTTTGAGTCATCACAAAGAGTTAAGGAAGTATAAAGTTTCCAAGCGTCTTTCAGTATTGCCATTTCTTACCTCATGCGGTATATAGGGAAAAAAACGCATAATAGGTAAAAAAAATCTTTGGAAATTAAAGACTAGTAGATAGAAAGACATATGGCCTTTCACGCCGTCAACAGCGGTTCAAATCCGCTTGGGGATGCCAAATTTAGGTACGAAGAAGAATGCCAAGGTCCAAAAGACCTTGGCATTCTTTGTTTTTCCCTTCCGGTATGGTTTCCCGAAGTCCAGCCTCGTCCGCTTGCATCCAAACATTTTATGGGTATATCCGTAGGTAGAAATGTGGTACGACATTTCTGATACCTACATGAATAACAGCGCGGAATCAAAAATATTTTTATCCATGTGGGTATCTCTTTGTCCAACGACAGCCAGGGAGTGCCCATGCCTCTTACCGATACCCACATCCGTAGTCTGAAACCCGACGTGAAACCCCGCAAGTATTTCGACGGCGGCGGTCTATTTCTCTTCATCCCCGTCAACGGAAGCAAGCTCTGGAGAATGGCATACCGTTTTGACGGCAAGAGCAAGCTGCTCAGTTTCGGGGAATATCCCACCGTATCACTCAAGGATGCCAGAGAACGCCGCGAAGAGGCGAAGCGCATGTTGTCCGGGGGAATTGACCCCTCAGACCACAAACGGCAGTTACGGCAGGCCAGAGCCATCGCGGAACGTGACAGCTTCCAGAATATCGCCAGAGAATGGCATGAAACCCGTATGGCGGAGTTTTCCGAAAAACATCAGGAAACCGTCATGTACCGGCTGGAGACCTACATCTTTCCGGCCATAGGCAAAACGCACATCGCCAAACTGGAGACACGGGATGTTATGGACGTGGTCAAGCCTCTGGAGCAGAGGGGAAACTATGAGACTTCCCGGCGAGTGCTGCAAATCATCAGTCAGGTTTTCCGTTATGCGGTCATCACGGGCCGGGCGAAACACAATGTCGCTGCCGATCTCCGAGGGGCTTTGAGGCCGAGAAAAACCGTTCACCGGGCGGCGGTGTTGAAACCGGAGAAAGTCGGTCAGCTTCTGCGGGACATCGACGCCTACGAAGGTTATTTCCCGCTGGTCTGTGCCCTGAAACTGGCTCCGTTGTTTTTCACCCGTCCCACGGAGTTGCGGGCCGCCCAATGGAAGGAATTTGACCTTGAGGCCGGGGAATGGCGCATCCCTGCGGAACGCATGAAAATGCGCCGTCAGCATCTTGTGCCTCTGTCCCGGCAGGCAATGTCCATTCTTCGGGAACTTCAGAAATACTCCGGGGAGGGAAAATACCTCTTTCCCTCCATCCGTACGGAGGTACGGCCCATTTCTGATGCAACCATGCTCAATGCGCTCCGGCGCATGGGCTACCAGAAACACGAAATGAGCGTGCACGGCTTCCGTTCCATCGCGTCCACGCTGCTCAATGAACTCGGCTATAACCGGGACTGGATAGAGCGACAGCTTGCCCACGGGGAACAGGACGAAGTGCGGGCGGCATACAATTATGCGGAATATCTGCCGGAGCGCCGAAAGATGATGCAGACATGGGCTGACTATTTAGACGGATTACGCAACACGCAACAGAAAAGAATCAGGGAGGAAGCATGAAAGAGGACACCATGAACGACCGTGATGTTTGTATCTCCATCGGGAAAATAGAAGGCGAGACGCAGGTGACGAGCAATGACACCGGCTGGAGCGAGGAAGAAAAGGAACGTATGAGACAATACGGCTATGACGACATGGATATAATCCGGGCGTGGTATAGCTGATAACGCCTGTTTCCAGTAAACAGCGGCACGGAAGGTATATGACAATCCCTGCCGCTGTTTTTTTGTTGTCCATCTTTTGACGACAGGCTATCCTTTCCTCCATGACAGACCGGCAGAACATTACCATAGGCAGAGCACGACAGGCGTATGGCCTGTCTGCCAGACAAGGTGAAATGCTTATTCAGGCGCTTTGGCCTGACTCCGTTCTGCCTCTGGAATTATGGCGTGGAACATATGAGACTTGCTGGCAGGCATTTGTCGCGAGCCGTCATGCAGTATACGGAACACAGCTCCCGGAATTTCCTTCAGCTCCAGAACCGGATACAGGCATTCAGACGTATCTGCTTGGCTTTGACGTGATGGAATTTTTCAGAACGATATCGACAGTTGTTCCTCTTAACTCCCTGCGATATGGACTGGATGTTATCCTTGAAGAATCCTTTGAAGATACGGCGTCTGTATTTCCAAAAGAACGAGAATTTCTGTTCAACAGTCTGAATAGACTGAACACAGAAAATATTTTCGAGCAGTATTCACCGGATTCAGAACTGTTTGAGAAGCCGGTATGTTCCATTCCCGTTTCAAGCTACCACTTCATTGCGCATATTTTCGTCAATACCATAATGGTGGATAGGGACGCCGCTATCAGGCATCTCCGTCATTATCCTCTGCATCGGGAAGTAAAATGCATCACCCGCGCCCTTGTGGAATCCGTTTTACGGGCAGCTCCTCCGGAATCGTCTGTTGCTGATAAAACGGCGGCAGTTCCCACATGTGAAAGGTCGCCACAGGATGGAAAACTCGTTTTTCGTATTCCCGGAGTTCTCTGGGAAGGAAGGCCGGATGCGGCTGTCCGTGACGCCATGAAAGAGAACTATCCTCTTGAGGTGATCGCCTACGTTCTGCTGTACTGGTGCGGTCCCCAAACATCCGGGACAGGTCATAAAACCCCACAAGGCCGGAAGACGCATGTGGGCCGCCTACTTGCGGAAAAAGAGTACAGGGACGAAAAATCCTATCGCAATCTGGTGGATATGCTCCTCAAGGGAACGGATGCATACTCCATACTCAAGGCATGACCAGCCTGCCGTTTTCCCGTCTTTTTTAGATTTTCCCGTCCGATTCCCTCGCGGGAATCGTTTGACGTGTGCCAGATTCTCCTGAAATCCAACCAGATTCAGGAGATTTTTTTATGAAACAGCATCAAGCGCCCATCCCCGTTCACGGCCTTCTGCGTCTGCCCCAGGTTCTCAGCATGATTCCCATAAGCAAGAGCGCATGGTGGGAGGGGTGTCGCACCGGGCGTTATCCCAAACCCGTGAAACTCGGCCCCAAAACAACAGTCTGGCGGGCGGAGGACATTGCCGCATTTATCGAAAGCCTTGGCTGTCAGGGAGAGAATCATGAGTAATCCTCTGCAAACCTTTCGGGACATCCTGACCGACAAGGGATTGATTCCGGCCGAAATCATGGCGGACGGGAAACTGCATCGTTGTCCTACCCAGACCAAACCGCACAAACAAAACGGCGCCTATATCGCGCATGTCGATATCCCTGCGACGCTTTGGTGGTGCAACTGGGAAAACGGAGAACAGGGCACATTTACCGAGTCTGGGGAGAGGCCGCTCTCCCCGGCTGAAAGGGATGTCTTACAGAGGCGTCAAAACAACATACGGCGGCAGCGTGAGGAGGAATACGCTCAACGGTATGAAACAGCGGCGAAACAGGCACAGGACATACTGAACGCCTCTTTTCCCGGTTCATCGGAACATCCCTATCTGAGGCGTAAAGGTATTCCCGCGCTTGCGGACATGCGTCAGACACGGAATGGGATGTTGCTTCTCCCCATCAGGGGTATTTCAGGCAAGGTGCAAAGCCTGCAATATATCGCTCCGGACGGAACGAAGCGCTTTCTCGTAGGCGGGAAAGTTCAGGGGGGGTACTTCGTCCTTCCCGGCAATCCGGAAAAACCTCTTGTCCTTTGCGAAGGATACGCCACAGGCGCCAGCATTCACCTTGCCGTTAACTGTACCGTATATGTGACGTTCTCAGCCAATAACCTGCCTTTCGTGGCCAATCTCGTGCGGCATACGTTCCCGGACGCCTCCATCATCATTTGCGGCGATAATGATGAAGCAGGTCGCGGTAAAGGACAGGAAGCGGCGCAGACGGCACAGGCACGCCTTGTTTTGCCGAGCTTTGTCACAGGAGCGGGCAAGGATTTCAACGATCTGCATCAGAGTGATGGCCTACAGGAAGTCCGCCGCCAGTTGGAAGACTCAGAACAGACCGGCGGCGGTCCTGCGCTCGTATCGTTGAATATGGGCGAATTTCTTTCCATGTCCATAACTGAACGGGGGTATCTTTTATCGCCTGTTCTTCCGGTACAGGGCATAGGCATCCTGTACGCCCCGCGCGGCATAGGCAAGACGTTCGCCGCGTTGAGCATCGCCGTTGCGGTAGCTTCCGGCGGAGCGGTGTTCAGCTGGCGCGCGCCGATGCCCAAACGGACGCTGTATGTGGACGGAGAAATGCCCGCCACTTCCATGCAGAGCCGCCTTTCCGCTCTTGTCAACGGCATGTCCGTTCCCCCGCATACGTTGAAAAACATGGCGCTCATCACACCGGATT
>CALVEZ010000032.1 GCA_944326695.1 Candidatus Bilophila faecipullorum
GGAGAAGGGACTTTCTCTAGAAAGTCCCTTCTCCCCTCCCCCGCACCCCCTCCCCTCATCTTCAAAGATTTTTGACTGGTGGGGAGGCGGCGCGTCAGGAGTTCAGTGTGTGGAAGGAGGCTGTCCTCGGTGGACGGAAGGGGGCGCGCCGTTCCTAAAAATGTTCCCGGACGATGGTAGCCTCAAGAGGCTTGCGCATCTTGTCATGGCGATCGGGCGACTTCGCTTCGCCCGCCGCGTAGCCGATGGCGAGAATGTGTGCTCGGGCACGATGCCCTCGGGGATATTGAAGGCCTCGCGCAGGCGTTCCGGTTCAAAACGCGCCATCCAGCAGCTTCCGAGGCCGAGAGCGGTAGCTTCGAGGAGCATGTGCGTGGCCACGATGGACGTATCCGTTTCCAGCGAATTCTTGTTGGGGTCGAAGGGAGAAACCCACGCTTCCGACTGCACGCCGCAAACGACGATCCCGAGGGGATAGCCCTGCACGTTGGTGCATTTGGTGAGCTTCTCCAATCCCTCTGGACTTTGCACGATCAGGATGCGGTGGGGCTGGTTGTTCTTGGCGGTGGGAGCCACGCGCCCCGCTTCGAGGATGCGTTCCAGCTTCTCCGCTTCCACGGGCTGCGGAAGATAGGTGCGGACCGAATAACGACGCCGGGCCAGATCAAGAAAATCGCTCATGGTGAACCTCCGATGTGTTTACGCCTACTATAGAGGTACGAATGAATATTGCAAGTACGCACATTTTTATCATATAGTGGCGAAAAAGATACTAAGGGGGAGGCAACGTGAAACGGCTCAAGCCCCAATACAAGTGTTCGCTTGAATTGGCGATGGAACTGGTAGGCGGCAAATGGAAGCTGGTGCTGCTGTGGCACCTCTTGAGCGGAACCCACCGCTTCTGCGAACTCAAGCGCAAACTGGGTGATATTACTCAGAAAATGCTCACCCTTCAGCTTCGGGAACTCGAAGAGGCCGGACTGATCACGCGGACGGTCTATCCGGTCGTCCCTCCCCGGGTGGACTACGAACTGACGGAGCGGGGCAGGGCGCTGGCTCCTGTGCTCAAGGACCTTTGCGCGTGGGCGGGCGGCTATGCCGCCGAGAAGGGGATTGCCTTGCTGCCCAAAGGCGGGGCGACGGAGGAAGGCTGCGCCGGAAAGGTGGATTGTTGCCTTGGAGCTTGACTTTTGGGGGAAAGATAGGTAACGCTCTGGGGCTTGCAAACGTTCCTGCACTACGGAGAAGTTCATGTTCGAAAGTTTGTCCGACAGGTTGTCCAGCGCGTTCCGCTCCTTGAGCGGCCGGGCGCAGCTCACCGAGGAAAACATCCGCGATGGCCTGCGCGAGGTGCGCCTTGCCCTGTTGGAGGCGGACGTCAACTTCAAGGTCGTCAAGGAGTTTGTGGAGCGTGTGCGCGAGCGCGTGCTCGGGCAGGAAGTGGAAAAGAGCCTGACCCCCACGCAGCAGCTCATCAAGGCCGTCCATGACGAACTCGTCGGCCTGCTCGGTGGCGAAACCACCGAACTCAACCTGCGCGGCGCGCAGCCCGGCATCATCATGATGGTTGGTCTGCAAGGCTCGGGCAAGACCACATCGGCCGGGAAGCTCGCCAATCTGTTGCGCAAGCAGAAGATGCGGCCTTATCTCGTCCCGGTGGACGTCTACCGCCCCGCCGCCATCGATCAGCTCCGCACGCTGGCGCGTCAGCTCGACATCCCCTGCTTCGCCTCCTCCGCGGACATGAAGCCCGTGGACATCGTGCGTGCGGCCGTTGAGGACGCCAAGGCCCAGCAGTGCACCGTGGTCATCCTTGATACGGCGGGCCGTCTGCACATCGACGCGCCGCTCATGCAGGAGCTGGTGGACATCAAGTCTGCCGTGCAGCCGCAGGAAATTCTCTTCGTGGCCGATGCCATGACCGGGCAGGATGCGGTGACGGTGGCCGAAGCCTTCAATAAGGACCTTGCCCTGACCGGCGTGGTGCTGACGAAGATGGACGGCGACGCCCGCGGCGGCGCGGCCCTGTCCATCAAGTCCGTGACCGGCGCGTCCGTCAAGTATGTGGGCACGGGCGAAAAGCTTTCCGATCTTGAGGTCTTCCACCCCGAGCGCGTGGCTGGCCGCATCCTTGGCATGGGCGACATGCTCACGCTCATCGAAAAGGCGCAAAGCTCTTTCGAGGCCGAGGAAGCCGAGGCTATGGCCAAAAAGCTCCAGAAGGCCACGTTCGATTTTGAAGATTTCCGTACCCAGATGCGCCGCATGAAGCAGATCGGGTCCCTTGAGAGCATCCTCAAGCTGATCCCCGGGCTTGGCGGCCTGACGTCCAAACTGGGCGACATGAAGGTTCCGGAACAGGAAATGGCGCGCACTGAGGCCATCATCAATTCCATGACCATGAAAGAGCGCCGCAACCCCGACCTCATCAACGCCAGCCGCCGCCAGCGCATCGCCGCCGGATCGGGCACCACCGTGGCGCAGGTCAATCAGGTTTTGCGGCAGTTCGGCCAGATGCGCCAGATGATGCAGCAGGTGATGAACCCCAAGAAGGGCGGCAAGACGAGAATGCCTTCGTTGCCCAAAGGCATGGGGGGAATGCCCGGGATGGGAGGTCTGCCCGGCATGGGCGGGCTTCCGGGAATGGGTGGCCTGCCCGGTATGGGCGGTTTGCCCGGCATGGGCGGAATGCCCGCTTTGCCCGGAATGCCGGGCAGCGGCAAGTCCGCCACCAAAAAGAAAAAAACGGAACGGCAGAAGCGCAAGAAAAAGCGCTGAGCCTTTCCTGCTGGGCCGTTCGGCACCCGGTCGGTTATTCCCCGGCCGAAAGGCTGGTGGCGAGTTTCCGGCCCACGTCGTGCAGGTCGCAAGGTTTTCCCCTTGTTTTTGAGCAACAACTTGATGATCCAACAGGAGTTTTCCAATGTCCGTTAAACTGAGACTCACCCGCATGGGCAACAAGAAGCGTTCCTTCTTCCGTATCGTGGCCACCAACTCCGCCAGCCGTCGCGATGGCCGTCCGCTGGAATTCCTGGGCTACTACAACCCGCAGGTCAGCCCCGCCGACATCAAGATCGACACCGACAAGGTGAAGAAGTGGATGGACCTCGGCGCCGAAATGACCGATACGGTGCGTTCGCTCATGAAGCAGTACGCAAAGAAGGCCGAAGCCTAGTCTCATTCGGCAATCCGGTTTTCAGCGACCCGGGTCCGGCCTCTGCGGGTCGGCTCGGGTCGCTTGCGTTTGCGGTGTGGGCCATTCCGTTTCCTGCCGCTGCAAGGCTGGCGGGAAGGTCTTTCCGCCGAGGAACTTTTCCCTTCGCCGGACCGGAGAAGGTTCCTTCGTGTGCCGGGCGCATACGCGGTGTACCCGGATGTGACGGAACGCAGACGCGGGGTTTTCCCGTGCTCGGATCGTAAAGTGCCGGACCGTCTTTTCCGGCGGGGCATTTCGCGGTTTCCCCATCAATACAGGTCAGGTAAGTATGAAAGCGTTTATCGAATTTGTCGCCAAGGGGCTTGTGGATAAGCCCGAAGACGTGCAGGTCACCGAAGTGGAAGGGGAGCAGGGCGCGGTTCTTGAATTGCGGGTCGCCAAGGAAGACCTCGGAAAGGTCATCGGGAAGCAGGGGCGCACGGCGCGGGCCTTGCGCACGCTCCTTGGGGCTGCCTCTTCCAAGGCACGGCGGCGGATCATGCTGGAAATCGTGGAGTAGCCCGTGGCGCATCGCTTTTTGCCCCACGATCTGGTGGAGATCGGCACGCTGACCCGGCCACACGGCATCCGGGGGGAAATGCGCGTCGACTATTACGCGGATTCGGTTGACCTTTTGCGCGGAGACGCCGTCTATCTTCAGGCGGGCAGCCAGCCTCCCCGCAAGGTGACGGTGGACACCGTCCGCTTGCATCAGGGGACGCCCCTCGTCCGTTTCACCGAGGCCCCCGACCGCACCAGCGCCGAATATCTGCGCGGCCAGACCCTCCTTGTCCCGGAATCCTCCTTGCCCGAGCTGGAGGATGACGAAATGTATCTCAATGATCTCATGGGCCTCTCCGTAGTGCTCGACACGACGGGCGAGACGCTCGGCGTCCTTGAGCACGTCCTTTTCCACGGCGAACAGGAAGTCTGGTCCATTCAGACCCCGGCGGGCAAGGAAATCCTGCTCCCCGCCGTACCCGAATTCGTGGCGGATATTGATCTCGACGCCGAAGTCATCCGCATCACCCCCCCCGAGGGCCTGCTCGAACTCTATCTTTAAGAAACCGTTGTCTTCCGCCGCAGCGCGGGCATCTTCAGGTGCAGGGAAAGGCCGTGTCCGCACGGCCTTTTTGCGTACACGGTCGGGAGGCGTGTGCCGGACTCCGGCAGAGAGGAGGGCTCAGGGTTCATCTGGGAGGCCAGCCTTTCTGCGACTCTGGTTTCGGGGCGCACAAAAGCCTCTTGGAGCGAGAAGGTAGAGGTGGAAGAGCCCGGCCTCTTCATTTTTGCGGGCGGACAAGCCAAGGCTACGGGAAAAGGCTTCGGAAGGGGGCAATTTTCGTTTGTCCGGTGGATTGAGGAGAGGTGTGAAGGTGTAGGAAGGCCGCCTCTCGTCTTTTTTCGGCAATGCGGGAATATTTGTGTCGCGTCTTACCGGAGATGGCCTGCCGGATTTCGGGAAAGTTCCGTTGATGCCCATCTAGGTGAGGGCATGATGGGGAATTACCGCATTTTGCAAGGGGCACGCGGGCGGAATCAAACCGTTTTTTCCGTAGCGTCTCGCAGGTTGCGGCCACGCGGGTGGAACCGGGCCTCAGGCCAGTTTGCCTTCCCGCAGAGTGATGAGGCGATCCGCAAGGGGGGCCAACCATTCCTGATCATGGGAAACCACGACCACGGCGGAACCTTCGTCGGCGGCATGACGGGCGGCCACGGCGATGCGTTCCGCGCTTTGCTGATCCACGCTGGCGGTAGGTTCGTCCATGAGCAGGACGCGGGGCCGCAGAGCAAGCCGGGCGGCAAGGGCCACGCGCTGGCTTTCGCCTCCCGACAGCTCGTGGCGGCGGCGCTGCCAAAAGACGGCGGGGTCGAGCCCCACGGCGAGAAGGGCGCTTTCGATTTCCTTGCGCACGGTGAAGGCGTCGCGGATGCCCCGGACGCGCAGGCCGTAGGCCACGTTGGAGGCGACGGAGCGCGAGAGCAGGTAGGGCGTTTGCAGCAGCAGGGTGACCTGGCGGCGCTGGTTGAGGTTGCCGACCTCCGCAGGCTGGCCTTCAAAGAGGATCGTCCCGGCGTCCGGCGGCTCCAGAAGGGCGATGATGCGCAGAAGCGTGGATTTGCCGCTGCCGTTGTGCCCGCGGATGCCCAAGATTTGCCCGGCATGGATGTCCAGTTCGGAAAGATGCAGTACCGTGCGCACGGCGTCGCGTTGGCCCGGTTCGGGATAGGTGCGGAGGATGTTTTCCAGATGGAACAGCGGCGTCACGGTCCCATCCTCCGGCGCAGGGCGGCCAGCCCCATGTTGAGCGCAAAGGCCAGCCCCACCAGCACCATGCCGAGCGCGATGCTGCGGGCGTAATCGCCTTTGCCCGTTTCCAGCGTGATCGCCGTGGTGATGGTCCGGGTGGACCATTTGATGTTGCCGCCCACCAGCATGGAGATGCCTACCTCGGAAACCACGCGCCCGAAGGCCGTGATGCAGGCCGTGAGCAGGTGAAAGCGCAGTTCGCGCACCGTGGAGAAGAGCAGTTGCCACGGCCCCGCGCCGAGCGTGCGCAGGGTGGGGGCCAGCAGACGATCCGCCTGTTCTACGGCGAGGCAAGTGTGGGCGATGACGATGGGCAGACCAAGCAGGGCCAGCCCGATGGCAATCCCCGGCACGGTGAAGAGGAGTTCCCAGTCCGCGAGCGGGCCTTGCCGCGCCAGCAGAAGGTAGACGAGCAGCCCGAGCACGACCGTAGGGAAGGACAGGGCCGTGTCCACGAGAAGGCGCAGGAAATGGCGTCCCGGAAAGCGGGCGTAGCCGAGCAGGAAGCCGAGCGGCACCCCCGGGATGATGCACCCGAGCATGGCGAGGCCGGAGGTGGACAAGGTGGCCTGCACTGCGGCGAAGGTTTCGGGATCGCCGTTGGCGAGCAGGACGAACGCCTCGCTGAAGCCTTGGGTGATGACGCTCATCTCGCCTGCGCGTCCTGTCGGCTACTGGAAGAGATAGCCGTAGCGGGTAGCGAGGCCGTCCGTTTCCTCGACCAGACGCGCGGCCAGTTCGTTGATCTGATCAGGGGTGAGCACGCCCACTTCGCTGGTGAGGAAGTGCCGCAGGATGTTTTCCGACTGGGAGAAGACCCAGATGGCGGAATAGGCCGAGCCCACGCCCGGACGGGAGGGGAATTCCGGCTTGGTGGCGATAAGGATGCGGATTTTCGGCGTGTCCTTGTCGCTGAGGGAGAAAAGGTTGCTGGAGTTGAGGGTTTCCTTGACGCGGGTCGCCAGCCGGGAGCCGATGCTGTCGTTGCCCTCGAACTCCACGGCAACCGGCGTGTTGCGCTCGGTGATGCGCGTGGGCTTGTCGGGAATGGCCGTATCGCTTTTGGGCGTTTCGGCGGCTATGGCGGGCAGGGCCGGAATCAGGAGGGAAAGTCCCAGAACCAGAGAACGGAAAAAGGCGTGCATACGGTATCTCCTACGGCGTAATATCCAATAGTAACGTGTTCTCCGGTGCGCTTCAAGCCTTGGGGACGGCGTTGAGCTGGATTTCCCGGTCTATGAGCTGTACCAGTGCCAGCGAGCAGCAGGTCAGGGCCGCGCCCATGAAAAAGGGAATCTGATACCCGAATTCCACCCATATCCAGCCGCCGAGCACGGGCACGAAGACCGCCGCGATGTGATTGATGGTCTGGGCCACGGCCATGGTCGGGGCGATGTCCTGCGGTTCCGCGATCTTCTGGAAGAACGTGCGCAGAGCGATGGAGAAGTTGAAGACGATATAGTCGAGGATATAGAGAATGCCAGCCACCCACGCGCTGCCGGTAGTGGCGTAACCGGTGAAGATGACGAGGGCCGTAGAATATTCGATGCTCAGAAGCTTGCGTTCCCCGATGCGGTTGATGGCCCGGCCGATGAGGGGATTCAGGAACCAGTTGATGCCGTAGTTGATCATGAACAGGATGGCCACGGTATGCACGGAAAAGGCGAAGTGATCCACGAGCAGGAAGAGCGCGAAGACGGTGAAAATCTGCCGCCGCGCCCCGAGGAGGAGCGTCAGCAGGTAGAAGAGCCAGTATTTGCGCTTGAAGACCATTTTTTTGCTCTGGACGGGCAGGTCCTTGTTCGTCGGATCAAGGAGCAGGCCCCAGACCCCGGTCAGGGCACACAACGCGCCCACGATGAGGAACATGGACGTATACGGCAGAAAGCCGGAGCAGGAGAAGACGAAGACCGAGGCGGCGAGGCTCCCGCCCGCCGCCAGCCCGCGCAGCTTCCCCATGACCAGCGGCGTGGTGCGCAGATCAAAATATTGCAGCAGCAGCGACTGGTTGACGGCCTCGAAAAAGTGGAAACCGAAGGACATGAGCAGCGTGGTCAGGATGATGGGGAAAAGCGAGGGAAAGAAGCCCGTCAGCGCCGTGCCAAGCCCGGTGGCGAGGGCGGCTATGGCCGCAACGCGGTGCTCCTTCATGACCAGCAGGATCGGGATGATCAAAAAGCCGAGCAGTCCCGGCACCTCGCGCAGCGACTGGACCAGCCCGTTGTCCGCCGCGGACAGATGCGCGCTTTCCACGGCGAAGTTGGTATAGAGCAGCGTCCAGCCCTGATAGCCCAGCGTGGTGCCGAGCGTCAGGAGGAACAGAAAAAAGTACATGCGCGGGTCCGCGCCTTTTGGCGGTGTGGGCGGAAACATGGAACCTCCTGAAGATGCTCAAGCGGACCGTGGACCTTTTTGGGCGGTGTGGGCGACAACAAGCATTGTTCTTATAAGGATGATGTTGCGCCAGAGGAGGAAAGGTATCTTTCAAGCCCTTCCTTCTCTTTCCTCCATGCTCTTTTTTCGGTCCGCTTCGTTCGGCGGGCGCTTTGCGCGGGAACGTCCGGCGGATGGCAGAGGCGGCGGGATGAAGAAGCCGGGGGAGAGCCGGTCGGGGAAGGCTTCCGGGAAAGGGCCGTCCGCTAGCCATCGTCAGCCCGGGAAGAAGGGATGGGGAGAGGAAAACCAGTCTTCAAGACGTTCCTCTCCCCATCTTTTAAAAACCTTCCTCAAGCGGCGGGTTGACGAGCACGCCCGGCTCGGGATCGGCAAGGGAGCGCGTCCCGGGCAGGAGGTGCAGGGAACGGCCGTCCGCGTCCATGCGGATGCGGTTTTCCGCCAGCCACTGGAGCGCCTGCGGGTAGATACGGTGCTCCTGCGCGTGAATGCGGTTCTGGAGATCGTCGAGCGATTCGCCAGCCACGGCGGGGACCGCAGCCTGTACGATCACCGCGCCGTGGTCCATGATCTCATCGACAAGATGCACGGTGCAGCCCGTGATCTTCACGCCCCACGCCTGCGCGTCGGCCGCGCCGTGGATGCCGGGGAAGGAGGGCAGAAGAGCGGGGTGGATGTTGATCACGCGGTGCGGAAAGGCGTTCAGGAAGTCGGGCGTCAACATCCGCATGTAGCCCGCCAGCGCCACGGTGTCCGCCCCGGCCTTGCGGACGGCGTCGGCCACGGCGCGGTCGTAGGAGGCGCGATCCGGCCACTGCGTATGGTCCATGACCGCACAGACGATCCCGGCGGCCTTGGCGCGTTCGATGACGCGGGCGCCGGGGCGGTTGCAGATCACGATCCTGATGTCCACGTCCAGAACGCCGCGCCGTACGGCGTCGACCATCGCCTGAAAGTTGGTGCCGCTGCCCGAGGCGAGGACGGCGAGTTTCAAGGGCATGTCAGGCTCCCTGTTTTTCGTAGTGGTCGGCCAGCGCCTTGACCAGTGCGGGGATGGTGTAGTCCTCGGGCTGGATGTCGGCGGCGAAACCGTGCTTCGCGAGCGTTTTCGCGGTCACGGGGCCGATGGCCGCCAGCTTGACCCGCTTTGCGTCGGGGCCTTGGAGAAGCCGCTCTTCTGGAATCTGGGCGAAAAAGTTGTCCACCGTGGACGAGGAGCCGAAAGTCACCACGTCGAGTGTCCCGGCGTCGAGGCGTTCCAGCACTTCTTCGCGCCGTGCGGCGGCGGGCACGGTTTCGTAGACGGGGAGGACGTGCACTTCGGCCCCGGCCTTGCGCAGTTCCTCAGGCAGGACTTCACGGGCTTCGCGGGCCCGGGGAAGGAGTATCTTTTTGCCGTCCATGCCTTTTTCGATGAGCCCCTTGGCGATGCTCTCGGCAATATAGGCATCGGGCACGAAGTCCGGCGCGATGCCGCGTTCGCGCACGGCCTGCGCCGTGGCCGGACCGATGGCCGCCACCTGCAGGCCGTGCAGGGCGCGGGCGTCGAGGCCCTGCGCCTCAAGGCGCTCCCAGAAGCATTTGACGCCGTTGGCCGAGGTGAAGATCAGCCAGTCGTAGCGGGGCAGATCGCGGACGGCGGCGTCCACGTCGGCGTAGTCCGCGAGGGGACGGATGTCGATGGTGGGGAACTGGATGACTTCGGCCCCGAGCTCGGCAAGCTGGGCGGCCAGCCCGCTGGCCTGTTCGCGGGCGCGGGTCACGACGACGCTGCGCCCGAGGAGGGGCTTTTGCTCGAACCAGTTGAGGCGGTCATGCAGAGAGACGACCTTGCCCACCACGATGACCGAGGGATTGGTGAAGCCGTTTTTGACGGCTTCTTCGGGCAGCGTGCCGATGGTGGCGGCGAGGCTGCGGTGCTTCGCGGTGGTCCCCCAGTGGACGAGGGCGGCGGGCGTGTCGGCGGGCAGGCCCGCTTCGATAAGGTTGCGGGCGATGTCGGGCAGGTTCTTCATGCCCATGACAAAGACCAGCGTGTTCGCGCTGGCCGCCAGCGCCTTCCAGTTGTGCACGGAACCGGGCTTGTCGGGATTCTCGTGCCCGGTAATGAGGGTCACGGACGAGGAGAAGTTGCGGTGCGTCAAGGGGATGCCCGCATAGGCGGGACCGGCGATGGTGCTTGAGATGCCGGGGATTTCCTCGAAGGGGACGCCGGCGGCGAGGAGCTCCTCGGCCTCTTCCCCGCCCCGGCCGAAGATGTAGGGATCGCCACCCTTGAGCCGGGCCACGATTTTGCCTTCCTTGGCCTTTTCCACGATGAGCTTGTTGATGCCGTCTTGAGAGAGCGCGTGGTTTCCGGCGATTTTGCCGACATAGACGCGTTCGGCGTCGGGCCGGGCGTAGCCGAGCAGGGCGTCGCTGGCGAGATAATCGTAGACGACCACGTCGGCTTTCTGGAGTACGTCCTTGCCCTTGATGGTCAGCAGGCCGGGGTCGCCGGGGCCGGCGCCGATGAGATAAACTTTCATGCGATCCTCGTTCGTTCTGTTGCTGGAGAAGCCGCGCCCGTTCCGGGGAAGGCGCTGGCGACAAGGTATAGGCAATCGCCGCTGGAGGAAAGAGCTTTTTGCCCGATTCAGTGGCCGGAATAGTCAAGCACGTGGTTGAGCCCCACGGTTTTGGTGGTCATGGCCGTGCCCGCGAAGGTGGTGCGCGTCAGCGTCCACTGTTCCATGTCGATGAGATCGATTTTCCCGGCGCTTTCCGGCTTCAGGAAAGGGCGGACGGCCTCAAGCACGTCGTCAAGCGGAAAAAAGACGCCCTCGAAGTCGATGCGGAGCAGATCGCCCGTCAGTTCGGCGCAATCCGGCAGGTTCCAGCCGGAAAGGGCGGCTTCGACGGCGGCAAAAAGCGCGGCGTCCGCAGGGAAGAGGTGGCCGAAGGCCTTGCAGGGTTCCTGTCGCATGGGGCACCGGAAAAGGCGCGGGAAAGCGCGCCCGGCAAAGATGAAAGGCCGGAAGGGGGAGAGGAAATCCGTTCCCTCTCCCCCTCCATATCAATAATTCCGTGTTGGCGACGCCGGGCGTCAGCGTAGCTGGCTTTGAATCTTCTTGGCCGTGGGGACGAGCAGATCGCGCAGCGTATCCGAAAGCAGGCTTTCCACGGCAGAGCCTGAAGGAATGAATTGCCGTTCCTGCGACGAACTCAGGTTTTCGGAGTAGACCACGCCCTTCTTGCCGGACAGGGCTACCTTGGCCTTGATGGTGCACAGCACGCGGGTGGTGCTCTGTTCCTGCAGCCAAACTTCGGTGATGTCGCCGGTCACGATGTAATCGGGCTTGGCGGCGCGGGCCTGCTCAAGCGTGGGCGCGAAGGAAACCTGCACGCCCTGCCGTCCGAGTTCGTCGGCCAGCGAGCGGCTGAACCAGTCCGCAATGGTGGAGCTGGCGGTGAAGACGGAACCGTCCTTGCGCTCCCCGATATACTGGCGGGTCCGCTGATCGTTGAACATCACCACCGCAACGGTGGGCGAGCCGGGCAGGGGAAGCACGGTGCTCGTGTTCGTATTGTAGATAAGGCGGACATTGTTGCTCGGGCCGCAGGCGGCCAGCAGGGTCAACGTAGCCAGCGTAAGCAGAAGCGCAAAGGCGCGCCGCACTTGAATGGACATGATAAAACCTCCCAACGGGCTGTGCTGATATTGGGAAATCATAGCCTGTTTGCGCACGGGATGCAATCGCCGTCTCACGCGGGCTGGCCGGGTCCGCAAGCCGGAAACGTTATGGTTCATGTCCGCCGCTTCACTCGGGACGAAGCCGGGCTTGCGGGGCGGAAAGGAGGGGCTGCGGAGGAGCTTTTCCCGCGCCTCTTTCCTCCGAAATCCCCGCAGGGCGGCAGGGCAGACACATGTACACTCTAATTATTTGGAATCATTAGCTATAAATAATGCCTCTTATAGCTCTATGACAATAAATTCAAGTAGTTGTCGAATTAGATGCGTCTGCCCTGTGCAGGGCGGCCTCTTTGGTTGACGGGGCATAGCAACTTGTCTAGACTGAAAAATTCGGAACGGCGGCGTCAAGGCGCATTCCGAAAACGTTTTTCTCCGCTTGCGTGCGGAAAAACGCCTTTCGCTTTCTTTCCCCGGGGCGTTTGCAGGACGGTCCGGAGGCTTTCTTCACCATACAGGACAAGGAGCGCCCAAGTGCTTGATCTCAAAGTGTTGCAGAAAAATCCCGAAGTGGTGGCCGCGGCTCTGGCGAAACGTCATTCTCCCCTGAGCATGGGCACCTTTGAAGAGCTTGACAACAAGCGGCGCGAACTGCTTGCGCAGGTGGAGGCGCTCAAGGCCGAGCGCAACCGCGCTTCCGGCGAAGTGGCCCGCCTGAAGCGCGCCGGGGAAAACGCCGACGCCTTCATCGCCAGCCTGTCCGATCTCTCCGCCCGTATCAGCGCGCTGGACAGCGCCACCGACGCCGTGAAGACGGACCTCATGAACTGGATGCTGACCGTGCCGAACATCCCGGACGCCAGCGTCCCGGACGGCGTGGACGAAAACGACAACGTGGAACTGCACCGCTGGGGCACGCCCCGCGCCTTCGATTTTCCGGTGAAGAACCACTGGGACCTCAGCAACGCCAACGGCGGCCTTGATTTTGAGCGCGGCGCGAAGCTCGCCGGGAGCCGCTTCACGGTTTCGTGGGGCTGGGCCGCCCGTCTTGAGCGTGCGCTCGTCAATTTCTATCTCGACTTCCACCGTGAGCAGGGCCGCACGGAAATCCTGCCTCCGCTCATGGTCAACCGCAAGACCATGCAGGGCACGGGCCAGCTTCCCAAGTTCGAGGAAGACCTCTTCAAGATACCGGATTGGGAATACTACCTCATTCCCACCGCCGAGGTGCCGGTGACCAACCTGCACGCCGACGAAATCCTCGACGAGGAAGAACTGCCCAAACGCTATTGTGCCCAGACGCCCTGTTTCCGGTCCGAGGCGGGCTCGGCGGGCAAGGACACGCGCGGCTACATCCGCCAGCACCAGTTCACCAAGGTGGAAATGGTCTATCTGACGCGTCCGGACGAGTCCTTCACGTACCTTGAAGAGATGCGCCGCAGTGCCGAAACCCTGCTGGAACGCCTTGAGCTGCCCTACCGGACGATCACCCTCTGCGCCGGGGACATGGGCTTCTCGGCCTGCAAGACCTACGATGTGGAAGTGTGGCTCCCCGGCCAGCAGACCTACCGGGAAATCTCCTCCTGCTCCAACTGCATCGACTTTCAGGCCCGCCGTGCCAACATCCGCTTCCGTCCCAAGGGCGGCAAGCCGGAATTCGTGCACACTCTGAACGGCTCCGGCCTGCCCACGGGCCGTTCGCTGGTGGCCCTCATGGAAAACTACCAGCAGCGGGACGGCTCCATCGTGGTGCCCAAGGCGCTGGTGCCCTACATGGGCGGTCAGGAAGTCATCGAACCCGGCAAATAAAAAAACGGAGGGGATGCCTGCTTCGGAAAGGTTTCCCCTCCGCCGTCTCCCTTTTCCCGACGCCTTGGAAGGCGTGCCTTTTCTGCCCGCGCGGTCGCGGGCGTCACCTGCTATCTCCTTGATGAGGAAGTCGAATGCTCCCCAAAATCGCTTTGCTTGGCCGTCCCAACGTGGGCAAGTCCACGCTGTTCAACCGGCTTATCCGCAGCAACCGGGCCATCACCCATGACCGGCCGGGCGTGACCCGCGACCGCATGGAGGGCGTGGTGCGTGCGCGGGGCGGGCGCGCCTTCACCTTGATTGATACCGGCGGCGTGACGCTCGACAGCCATTACAGCGTGGCCGACGGGCCGCAGGAGCTGCGTGGCTTTGAGGCCGAAATCCTCCAGCAGATGCAGGCCGCCATGAGCGAATCCGCCGTCTTCTGCCTCGTGGTGGACGGGCGCGACGGGCTCATGCCCTTTGACGAGCATCTGGCCGCCTTTGTGCGCCGGGCGGGCAAGCCGACCCTGCTCGTCGTCAACAAGGTGGACGGCATGGAGCATGAGGACACCATGCTGGCCGAGTTCCATGCCCTCGGTTTTCCCATGCTGGCTCTTTCCGCCGAGCACGGGCACAACATCCGGGCGCTGGAAGAGGAGCTTTGCGATCTCCTGCCGCCGGAAGACCCTGAAGGGGAGGCCCTTCCCGAAAGCGCCCTGCGTCTGGCCATGCTCGGGCGTCCCAACGCGGGCAAGTCTTCCCTCGTCAACGCCATCGTGGACGAAGACCGCATGATCGTCAGTGATGTGGCCGGGACAACCCGCGACAGCGTGGACATTCCCTTCGTGCATGAAGGGATGGCCTGCGTCTTCGTGGACACGGCGGGCGTGCGGCGGCGGACGCGGATCACGGACACGGTGGAGCGCTTTTCCGTCAACTCCTCGTTGAAAAGCACGACCAAGGCGGACGTGACGCTCTACGTCATCGACTCGCTGGAAGGCGTGACCGCGCAGGACAAGCGGCTCATCGATCTGCTGGACGAGCGCAAGACGCCCTTTATGATTCTGGTGAACAAAATCGACTTGGTGGGCCGCAAGGAACAGGCCGCGCTGGAGAAGCAGTTCAAGGAAACGCTTCAGTTCTGCCCGCATGTGCCCGTGCTGATGGTTTCCGCCATGAAGCGGCTCGGCCTTTCGCGCATCATTCCCCTTGCCGGGCAAATCCGCGAGGAGTGCCACACCCGCATCGGCACCGGCGCGCTCAACCGGGCCATGGAAGAGGTGCTGGCGCGGCATCAGCCACCGGTCGTCAAGCGCGTGCGTCCCAAGTTCTTCTATCTCACGCAGGCGGAAATTGCCCCCCCGACCTTCGTCTTTTTCGTCAGCGACGCGGACCGGGTTTCGGAAACCTACGCACGCTATCTGGATCGCTCCCTGCGCAAGATTTTCGGGATCGCGCACGCCCCCATGCGCGTGCGCCTGCGCTCTTCGCATAAGAAAAAAAGCGACTAGCGCCGGACGGGACGGAAAGGAGCAAACCCTCCTTTCCGTCCCCTTGCGGGCCGTCCTTTCTAATCAAGAAGGGCGAGGAGGGCCTCCGGTGCGGCCCCCTTCCCGGTGTGGCGGGCTCGGGCCTCACTCCCTCCGCTTGCCTTTAGGGTCTGCGTTCATCATTTTTTTCGTTGCCTTCCTCCTGTTCCCGCTACGGGTCATTCCCTTTTCCCCGTGTCTCTCTCTCTCTCTCTCTCTCTCTCTCTCTCTCTCTCCAAGCGAGTTTTCCCTGTGGCCGACTCAAAAGGGGCTTCGGCTTTTCAATCCCTGTGAATCCACGGCGAGATTCGCCTCGCTCAAGGCAACGCTGCTTTTCGTCACTTGGTCTTGGAGCCTTGTCTTATGTCGCGGATGAAAGCCTCCTTTTTTTGCGTCTGGCTGCCCCGTGGTTTCGCCCCGGCGTTTCCGGCAAGGGCCTATCTGTCAAAACCGCCCGAGTTTTTGCGGCAGGGGATAAGGCTTCTTGCCGTCTGTTTTTGAAGGCTCTGGCATAGGAACTGATTGACAGTTTTTTTAGCACCCCGGCATTGCAGAGGTTTTCAACCTGTTGCCTCAACAGGCTCCACAATGCAAAAACGCTTGCCCGCATTAGTTTGAAATCACAGAGGAAACAGGCCAATCGCTTGCTATGCCAGAGCCTTTTTGAAAAGCCGTTTCTTTAGGGTTCCTCGCGCAAGGGGATGGTTACCTCCTCCTGCGTTGCGGGCGCGGGTCCGGTATGCGGCCTGCCCCGCCCGTCAAGGCCCTTGGCGTGCAGCCAGCTTTCCAGATGATCCGCTATTTCCAGATTGTTCAGGTCCGCAAAGGGGGTATGGGTATTCCCCGTGATGCCCATCTCGGGAAGGATGACGAGGGTGGCGTCACCTCCCTGACGATTGACGGCGTCGACGAACGCCCGGGCGCGAGCCTTGGAAAGGCGCCATACCTCGACATTGAAGATGTCGCTTGGTTCCGTGCTGATGTTGTCGCCGTACACCACGAGAATGGGCATACGGGTCAGTTTTCGGAATTCGGCGGCGGGAACGGCGATGCCCTGAAGCAATTCTCCGGCCAGCGGATTTTTGAATGGTACCTCGGGAATGGGTTCATCATCGGGGAAAACGAACTGGCCCGGTTCGTAGGCGACGATGGCCTTGAGCTTGTCGGGAGCGGTCATGCCCGCGAACCAGCCGTATTGCCCGCTGTTTGAGTGGGTTACGAGAACGGCGGGGCCTGTCCGGTTAAGAAGCGAGGCGAGCGTCCTGCCCATGAAGGCCCGATGGCCGTTGGTTCGGGGTTCATCCCCGGTATTCGGGGTTTGCTGACGGAAGAATTGCTCAATGGACGCGGCGTCGCTTGGAAAACGGACGCCTGCAAACACTGTCGCGGGCCCGGGAGGAACCCAGATGCCGTTGCGGAAGGCGTTCCATGCGGAGCTTTCGCGGGCCGTCGTCGGCTGAACGTCCGTGCCGGAAGGGAGGGCCCGCGTATAGCCGGCCCGACCGCGCCGGGGCTGATCGATGATATAAATAGGCCAGTCCCGCCGGGGGAGGATGGCCTGATAGCCTTCCCGTCCGTCCGGTGTGGATTCCCAGCTTCGCCCGGACTGGCCCACGCCATGCCAGAGGATCAGCGGGTATTCGCGGGCGTTGTGCGGAATATAAAATTGTGCGTAGCCGTGATCTCCATGAAAGGTTTCCCCGTCCGGGCCTTTTGTTACCGTGCCGCCAAAAAACAGGCTTCCCATCGTCCTCAGGGCAATGGGCTTTTCTTCCTGTGCCAATCCGTTGTGGGGCGGGACCAGCCAAAGCGCCGCCAGCAGCGCCCCGGCCAGCATCAAGAGCGTCTTTCTCATGTGTTCCTCCGTGGGGATGATGCGGCGAATGTATCCGCATGAGGGCGGGAGCGATAGCGCATTCCTCCCTATTTTCTGCCTGTTCCTCTTTTTTGAGGACAAGAGCTCTCCTTTGTGGCATAGAGAAACCAGAACAGGAAGCGGAAAGCCTGTGGCTTTTTCCCTGAAAAGGGGAAAGTGACATCCCGTGCCGGGATACCTCGGTCTTGTTTTCAGGAACTGCCTGATCCTCCGTTACGACGGAGTGAGGAGGAAACGCTGCGGCGAAGGAGGGGCGATATGGCAAAGGCGCGGGTGGATATGGACAACGGCTGGTCCATCCTCAAAGACGCGATTCTGCGCGGCACGTCTTCCCGTTCGGAGACGCAGCCCACGCCGATCCGGGGTTTGTTGTTCCACCGTCAGGTGAGCAATGCGGACCCCAAGCCCCATTTCTTTGAACCGGTGGTCATTGTAGTCGCGCAGGGGACGAAGCTCGTCCGGATTGGGGGCGAGGAACACCATTACGGGGAAAAGAGCTGCTTCGTCTGCGGGGTGGACATGCCAGTTGCAAGCTGTGTCATGGAGGCCAGCCCCGAAAAGCCGTATCTGTCCTTGTCCCTGTCTCTGGACACCGGCCTCATCGCGGCTTTGGCATCCCGGGTCCCGCCCTCGGGGAGGCTGCCTCTTTCTTTCAGGGGCGCGACGGCGCAGAAGGTGGAAGCGGACTTGCTGGACGCCTTTGTCCGTCTGGCCGAAGCAGCGCAGCAGCCTCAGCCCGTCCCCGTGCTTGAAGAGCTTCTCATGCGGGAGATTCATTACCGCCTGCTGGTGGGGCCCTTCGGCGGAATCCTGCGGACGCTCAACACGTTCGGCTCGCAGGGACACCAGATCACTCGGGCCATCGCGTGGCTGCGCGAGAACTACAGAAAGCCGCTCGCCGTGGAGGAACTTGCAGGACGGGTCAATATGGCTCCCTCTACGTTTCATAAATATTTCAAAGGCATCACCACACTCAGCCCTTTGCAGTATCAAAAACGTCTGCGCCTCGGTGAAGCCCAGCGCCTTATGCTGTCCCAAGGGTACGATGTCACGCAGGCTGCCCTGAGCGTGGGCTATGAGAGCGCCACACAGTTTATCCGGGAGTACAAGCGGCTCTTTGGCGAACCTCCCAAAAGAAACATCAAAAACCTCAAGGAAACCTTTAACGATCGGCTCGGAACGGTTATGTAATCCGGCCCCGGACAGGGCGCGGCTCCTTGGAGACGTGCGAAAAAGGGATGTCTTTGAGGAAAAAGGAGAGGTATCATGAGCAGGACATTGGTCGCCTATTTTTCATGCAGTGGAATAACGGAGAAATTGGCGCGCACGCTGGCGGAGGTGGTGGGCGGCGAGCTCTACCGGATCGAGCCTGCCGTCCCCTATACGGATGCGGACCTGAACTGGCATAACCCGCAGTCCCGCAGCTCGCTCGAGATGCGCGACAAGACCTCCCGCCCGGCCATTTCCGGCAGGGTAGCGGATATGGAGCAGTACGATACGGTGTACGTGGGCTTTCCCATCTGGTGGTACGTCGCCCCGACCATCATCAATACCTTTCTGGAAAGTCACGACTTTTCCGGGAAAACCGTTATCCCCTTCGCCACCTCGGGCTCAAGCGGCGTGGGCGAAACGGACAGATGGCTTCACTCATCCTGTTCGGCGCAAACCCGCTGGCGTCCCGCCCGGCGTTTCCCCGGCAACGCGGGGGTGGCCGAGCTTCGGGAATGGGTGGACGGGCTGAAGCTCGAAAGGTGAGCGATTCCGGCAAAGAAGCAGGGCGGCCATATGGATGCCGCCCGCGAAAAGATATTAAAAAAGGGGGATACTATGTCGTATCTGGGTGAAAACATCAAAAAACTCGGCTTTGGCCTGATGCGTCTGCCGCAGCGTGACGGCGAGATCGATGTGGAGCAGACGAAGCGGATGGTGGACATGTTCCTTGAGGCGGGTTTTACCTATTTTGATACGGCGTGGGCCTATCCGGGAAGCGAGGATGCCGTGCGGAAGGCGTTGGTGGAACGCCATCCGCGCGAGTCGTTCCAGCTCGCCACCAAGAATGCGGCCTGGCGCAGCGAAAGCAAAGAGCAGGCTCTTGCCCAGTTTGAAACCTCCCTGCGGCAAACCGGGGCGGGCTACTTTGACTTTTATCTGCTGCACAATCTGGGTGAGAGCCGTACCCGCGTTTTTGACAGCTATGGCCTCTGGGACTTCGTGCAGGAAAAAAAGGCCGAGGGGCTTATCCGGCATGTCGGCTTTTCGTTCCATTCCACCCCGGAGGAACTGGACGAACTTCTGACCGCCCATCCCGAGATGGAATTCGTCCAACTGCAAATCAATTATGCGGACTGGGACTATCCCGCCATCCAGTCCCGCCGTTGCTATGAGGTGGCAAGAAAGCACGGCAAGCCCGTGGTGATTATGGAGCCGGTCAAGGGCGGGATGCTCGCCAACCCTCCGGCATCGGTGCAAAAGATTCTGAAGGATGCGGAACCCGGGCGCAGCGTGGCTTCGTGGGCGCTTCGCTTCGCCGCCGATCTGGAAGGCGTCCTCACGGTGCTCTCCGGTATGAGCAACGAGGAGCAGATGCGGGATAACCTTGCGAGCATGAAAGCCTTTTCCGGCCTTACCCCGGAGGAGCGCCAGACCATCAAGGCCGCCCGCGAGGAACTGGCCCGCATTCCCCTGATTCCCTGTACTTCCTGTAACTACTGCGCCCGGGTCTGCCCCAACAATGTGGGCATTTCCGGCTTGTTCACGGCCATGAACTACCTGACGCTCTATGGAGACAAGAACGCGGCCCTGCATCAGGAACGATGGCTGGTGGGAGGCCACGGGAAAAACAAGGCGGACGCTTGCGTCAAGTGCGGCAAATGCGAACAGGTTTGCCCGCAGCATATCGCCATCCGCGAGGAACTCGGCAGAGTGGCGGAGGCCCTTGCCTGAGGGCCGGGAAAGAGGGGACGCCGGACGCCCCCTTTCCTTTCTTGAAAGCGAGGGAAGGCGGGGCGGCTTTTTCAGGATATCCCTTGGCCCCTTCTTTTATCGGTTGGGGAGCGGGGCGGCGTTTCCACCCAGATCAAGCTGTAGACGAACCCTGTTCGGCTCGACAGGGAGGAGGGCGGCCTGAGCCTCTTCGTGGGGCATCGCACCATGCGGCGAGAGGATTGGGCAAAAGGGAGAGAGGATCGTGTCCGGCGTCCCCGGTGTGCGGGAAAGGGGGCTATAAGGGGCAATAATCCTTCAACTACAAGAAATACATCATGAGGCGATTAGGGCCGTGGCGACGCTGTTTGTTTCCGGCCCCTTTCCTCTTCCTTCCGTCGCCGCCAAAGCGGGCAGGGCAGACTATCATCCGCAGCGGCAAACAGACGTCAGCCGCCCGGCAAAGGGCCACAGCCTTTTTACCGCCAACATGCGGATGGCTCCCCTCTATCTAGCCAACAATGATATGGCTTAGACGCTCCGTTTGCCGGGCTGCCCGGAACAGTGGGACCGTGCCTCGGGGGAGGTGAAGCGGCGCTGGGCCATATCCCGGTGCGGCGGTTCCCCGAAGAGGCGTTTGTATTCCCTGTTGAATTGCGTTCCGCTCTCGTAGCCGACGGCCAAAGACGCGCTGGAGGCGGTGTGGTCTTCCGTGAGCATGAGACGTTGCGCCTCGTAGAGGCGTAGCCTCTTATGATACTGGAGGGGGCTTAGTCCCGTTACTTCCTTGAAATGGCGGTGGAAGGTAGAGGTCGCCATATGCACGCGCCTTGCCAGCGCGTCTACCTGAAGCGTCTGCCTGTAATTGCCCTTGAGCCAGGCGATGGCCTGCGCGATCTGGTTGCCGCGTGTGCCCAGCGTGTGCAGTTGACGCAGGTTTTCCCCTTGTGGACCGATGAGCAACAGGTAGTGCAGTTCACGGATGATCATCGGGGCCAGTACTTCCCGCCTCTCGGGTCGGTCCAGCACGTCCATAAGACGCAGGAAGGCGTCGAGCATATCGGGGCCCGCTTCTCCGATGGCGGCTCCCCGGCATTGCCGGTTTTCCGCATGGGCCGGTGGCGGTACGTCCGCGGCCAGCTGGGTTAGCAGATAGGGATCGATGTCGAGGGACGCGGCCAGAAAAGGCCTGTCCGCACGCGGATTGACGACATAAAAGGCGCTCGGCATGTCCACGCCCGTGACGATATATTGATTTTCGCCGTAGCGGTATTCCCGCGAACCGATGAGGGTACACTTCTCGCCCTGTATGATCACCGCGACGCAGGGCGTGCCGAAACAGTTTTCCGCCTGATTGACGGCTTCGCGCCGGGTCAGCTTCAACCCCTCTATTTCCGTAGCCAATTGGCCGGGCCGAGGCATCCGCCGCAGTATCCTTTCCCTGAGCAGCTCGTTGAGCCGCGCCCGTTCCTTCAGGTCTTCACTGTTCATGCCGACCCCTCCCTTTCTCGCATCGCATTCAGCGCAGATAGACATCTAGCATAGGTGCGCTCATTGTTAAAGAACTTGAGAGGATTGGGCAAGAAAAAGAGAGGATCGTGTCTGTTCTCCACTGGTGTGGGCCGCTATACCGGACGCATGGAACGTGTCCCCTTTTCGCAAGGAGCGCGGGCAATGGAACAACATGCACCGCATGGCGCCCGGCGGAGGACATCATTATCCCTCGGAACGGATCGCAGCTTTCGACCGAGGGGCCGAAGGCGTGCTGTACCGGGAATGTCCGTATCGGCCCGTTATCTCCTCCGCCCATCCGAGTGACCGGGGCCCGCGTCCCCTTCAAACGGGACGCACGGACAGCGTGGCATATCCATCCTCGGGGCGTGCCTGATCGTCACGGCAGGCGTGGGCGCGCACGGTGCAAAGGTGAAGCCGTTCGGGAAGCCTAGAGAGACGGGCTGGGGCCAGCATGTCCGGCACTGGCACGGAGCCGCGCCCGAGGTGGCGATGCCGCACCTTTTCATGGCGGAGGAAGACGGCGGTACTGTCGTATAATGGCGGGAACCGATAAGCGAAGAAACGTATCCGGGCCAATAGACGCGGAGACGAGAGCCCGCGCGGCCGCATCGCCGTTGGCCCTCCTTGGCTATGGAGCCATTTATCCGCCCGACGCCGGCGCAACGGCCTCGGACAAGATTGTGCCCGGCGGCTGGGAAAGGTTTTTTCCTTTGTAGCCGGTCCGTACCCGCCGACGGGAGGCGGAGAACGAAATCCTTTTCGCGGTCAGGAGTTTTTTATGGCGATGTCGCGTTCGGCGGCCCGGCGGGTCGTTTGTATGGTGTTTGCGAGTATGATCATGGCGGCCGGATCATTGGCGGTCGCCGCGGAACAGCAGGACGGAGGTGCACGTATGGACAGGCCCACGTTGGCGGAACAAAACAGGCGGATGCTTTTCGGTTCCGTCCCGTCGCCTATGGCGGAAAGCGATCCCGATCTGGCGGCGATGCGGGAGCGCCTCATCTACGGTGAAATCGCTGAAAACGGGTCACTTGATGGCAGACGGCGTGCCTTGATCACGCTGGTCGTGCTGGCCGCGTCCCAGATGCTTGACGAGGTGAAGCCACAGGTGGGCGCGGCCCTGCGAGCCGGGGCGACGCCAACGGATATTAAGGAGGCGCTGTACCAGTGCGCTCCCTACATCGGCTTTCCCAAGACCGAAGCGGCATTGCGTCGGGTCAACGAAGGTTTGGCCGAGCAGGGCGTCCAGCTCCCGGCGGAAAGCCGAAGCACGGTGTCGGAAGGTACCCGCTACGCCGAGGGCCTCAAGGTGCAGAAGGTCATCTTCGGTGAGGCCATCGACCGGATGCACGAGAGCACTCCCGCCAATCAGAAGGCCATCGTCCAGAACTATCTCACCGCCTTCTGCTTCGGGGACGTCTATACCCGCAAGGGGCTGGACTTGCCGACCCGGGAACTCCTCACTTTCTCCATCCTCAGCGCACTCGGCGGCTGCGAAAGTCAGGTCAAGGCGCACGTGCAAGGCAACGCGAACGTGGGAAACAGCAAGGAAAACCTTATTGACGCCCTCGCCCAGAGCCTGCCCTACATCGGCTTTCCCCGCACCCTGAACGCGCTGGCCTGCGTCAATGCCGTCCTTCCAGAGCAGAAGACGGACTAGGGGGTATCGCCATAGGTTTTCCACCTATGGATTTTTACTCTAAAAGCATTCTTTGCCTCATTTGGGATGCTTCTAATAAGAGGAATGTATTATCTATTGACGGCACTGTCTGAAGCCTTGTGACGGGACATCGACCCGGACAGCCCGAGGTACTGACGTTCGGAAAGCGGGCCGCCCGCCAAGGATGGTGTGCCGCCCGGAAAGGAGCGGTCCGGCAGGATCAGCAAACGCCGACGCATGGACGGCTGGAAAGGAAGAGCCTATATGTTTCGGAAGCTTTCACGTCGTCCCTGTCCCTTTTTGAAGGGCGGGGCCGTTGCCGTGGGCGCGCTTGCTACGGGGATGTTCTTATAGGGACGCGGCATGGCCGCCCCGCAGGAAAAGGCCAAGGTCTTTTTTACGTGGGACATCAGCATCGAAGGCCTGCTCAGGGGTTATGGCCACATTAAGAAGGTCATGACCGGAAAGATCGCTCTCAAGCTGCACACCGAAGAGCCCCGCGGTTCCAATATCCTGCCCCGCGAGATGGGCAGGGCTTTCCAGGTGACGATTCCCGACAGTGCCATTGCGGAGTGCAACGTGTTTTACCCAAGCCCCCGCTAGGCTACGCAAGGCCCCGGGACAGGTTGCGACCAACGACTGGACCTTTTGCCCCGTGAACATCATGGACGAGGACGGCGACGTCAGCCTGTCCATCCCCGGCGGCAAGTGGCTCAAGGAAGTGGCCGTGGGCGAGCATAGCCTGAAGTATGATTCCATGCGGTCGATTACACATTTCAAGGGGCATATCGTGGGCGGTTTCGGAGGGTCTCTCAAGAACATTTCCATCGGCTGCACGTCCGGCAAGGTGTAACAGCAGATTCACCAGCGGCCCGAAGACGGAAGCTGTCCGGGCGGCCCGCTGTTCATGGAGCGCATGGTGGAAGGGGCAAGGCCATTACTACGCTGTTCGGGAAGCACATCGCCTCCATCACGGTGCTGCGTAACATGTCCGTGGATTGTAATTGCATCGGGCGGCGCGGCCAGGTTTACGGCCCCGGCTAGAGGGATTCTGGTTTTGACGGGCCTCCTCGCGGTTGACAAGGCGTCGATGGATATGGTCTACGCCTTGCCCGAGGCGCAGCGCCGCGATCTGATGGAGCGCATGGAATCCCGCAGCGGCCTGCGCCAGTTGGAGTATAGGAAGATACAGGGCATGAGCAGCGACGAGTACGAAGTCATAGAAGTCTGAGGGCCCTTTCGGGACTTTTTCGGGCAGGCGGCGGCCCGGAGCTTGCCGCCTCCTTTCGTGACGTGAGGAAACGCTATGGATCACGGCATCCTTTTTGATCATGCCCGCAGCGCGCGCATCGGGCTTCCCGAAGCGGTTTTTTGCGAAGGCAAACCCTTGGAGGCGCTCACGGAACTGCTGACGCAGTTCGGCAGAGGGTCCGGTCGCCCCATTCTCTTTACCCGCCTCGCCCCGGATGTATTCGCCGGGATGCCCGCAGCGGTGCGCAGCAGCTACGATTACCATCCCTTGTCGCGCACGGCCTTCGGGGATACGCTGCCGCCGAGGGAAAAGGGCCGGGTAGCCGTCGTTTCCGCAGGGACGGCGGACGGCTTCGTAACATGGGAGGCGGCGCGCACGCTGGCCTACCTCGGCATCGCGCACAAGGTTTTTGAGGACTGCGGCGTGGCCGGTCTGTGGCGGCTGGCGGAACGTCTGGATGAAATCAACACCTTCGACGCCGTGATCGTCGTGGCCGGGTTGGACGCGGCGCTCGTGAGCGTTATGGGCGGGCTGACGCCGAAGCCGGTTTTCGGCGTGCCGACCTCAGTTGGTTACGGCGTTGCGGAGGGCGGCAAGGCTGCGCTGTGGAGCGCGCTTTGCAGTTGCGCCCCGGGCGTCGGCATCATGAACATTGATAACGGATACGGTGCGGCCTGCGCCGCGGCAAGGGTGGTGAACGGTTTATGAGCGGCGAGGAAAAACATCATGAGGAAACGCCCGGCCATGCGCATGGCGCAAGCGTCGGCATAGCGGGAAAGGGGCGGCCCGTGGAGACGCACGGCCATGCGCACGGTGCAAGCGCGGGCGGCGGACACGGGCACGGGGCTGGGCGTCCTGAAGAAGGGCGCGTGCTGACCATCCGGGCGCATTCCGGGCTTTCCGGAGATATGTTTCTGGCCGGATTGCTGCGCATGACGGAAAGCGGCGAGGCTGAACTGAACGGCCTGCTTCCCGCCATCGCGCCCGAGCTCGCCGGAAGCGTGCGCCTCGTCCGGCGTCAGGTAAACCATATCGGCGGCTGGCACGCCGAGGTTTCCCTGCCGCACCAGCATGAGCACCGCAGCCTTGCCGACATCACGGCAATCATCGCCTCAAGCGGCCTTGGCGAGAAGGCGAAGGACCTCGCGGCCACCACCTTTACGCTGCTGGCGCAGGCCGAAGCCGTCGTGCATGAGAAGCGGCCCGAGGACATTCATTTCCATGAGGTGGGCGCGCTCGACAGCATTCTGGACATCTGCCTGACCTGCGAACTTTTCACCCGCCTTGCGCCCTCGCGCTTCGTAGTCAGCTCACTGCCCATTGCGGACGGAAGCGTGGTCTGCGCGCACGGCGTTATCCCGGTGCCCGCGCCCGCCGTGCTGGAACTTCTTGAGGGTATCCCCGTGCGGCCTTTCCCGGCTGAAGGCGAAACCGTGACGCCCACGGCAGCGGCCCTTCTGCGCGCGCTCGGGGCCGACTTCGGCCCGTGGCCCGCCATGTTGGTACGGAAGACCGCCCTTGTCTACGGCACGCGGGTTTTCCCGAATGTCCCCAACGGCGCGGTCTTCGCCTGCGGCACGGCCTACGCAGGGTAATCCTCTGCCTTCAGCCTGCCTTTCCTGAAGGGCTTGCATTTTTCCCGGAGATGCTCGCCTGGCTGCGGCTCCACCCTTTTCCGGGCCCGGCATGCCTTTCCAAAACGGCAAGCTCAATACGATTAAGGCCGTTTCCTCCTTCCCTTCGGCAGGGAAAGACGGAAGCGGCCTTTTGACGTTTTCGGAATGTTGAGAAAGGGAGATGCCGCCGTTTTCGGATACCAAGGCAGTTACGGGCTGGAATAGGGCCCGAGTGGAGCCTGAATCCGCCGCGCCGTGCCTGAATCCGCCGCGCCGTGCGTGAATCCGCCGCGCCGGGCGCCACCAGCGCCGCCTTGCCCCTGAAGGAGCTTCTCTTTCAGGGGCGCCTCAGAAAAGCCGCGTCAGCGCAACCGATGCACGCCGTCGTAGACCGGGCCTCTTTAGAAAGGATATTCCACTATGTTTTCTTCCGGGGCGGCGGGGACGTGACGTTCTGGGGAGGGCGCACCTTCTCCGGCGTTGCGCCGATCCAGAAACTGGACGTGGTGGGCTCGGATTTCCGTCGTGGTCCGATCCTGCCCGTCGCTATCCTGCCATTTGCGGGTTTGCAGCGCCCCTTCCACATAGACGAGGCTGCCCTTGGCGAGATAGCGGGCGCAGTTTTCGGCGGTCTTGCCGTACACGACGATCCGGTGCCATTCGGTACGGTCGACCTTCTGACCGTTGCGATCCGTATACGATTCGTCGGTAGCCGCGCTCATGGAACAGACCGGCTTGCCTTCCTGCGTAGAGCGCAGTTCCGGATCGCGTCCGAGCCTGCCGATGATCATGGCCTTATTGAGCATGGCCTTCCCCCGCGACGGCGTTGAGGAAGTCACCGACCTCCGTCTTGGTCAGTTCCCGGCTGCTCTTGATGACGCGGCCGAAAAAGTCCGACAATTCCCGGCAGTAGGCTTCACGGTCGTTGCCGTGGCGCTTGTTCAGATAGGCCATGAGCGCCTTGCTCTGGGCCTCGGACATGGGATTCGGGTTGGCAGCCCGGGCCTGTTCGCGTTGCATGGCGGCCCGGCGGCGGGTCGCGGCTTCGGCGTCGTCATCTTCTTCCGACACCACGCCGACGATGGCGGAGAGGCTGTAGCGTCGGGCGTAGGTGATGGCGCTGCCCATGCCCTGAATGCCGCCCTGCTTGTCACAGGGCATGACGCATTCTCCGGCGATCCACTGGCCGGACTCGTGCAGGAGGGTGGTGCGCACGTGGGCCTTGCCGTCGTCGCGGGGCAGCATGACCTGCGTGACCGCCAGCCCGTGCTTGGGCAGGACCTTGCGGATAGCTTCGTAGACCGCCGAAAGATCGGCGTAGCGGTTACGCAGATGCGGGTTTTCCGCGTTCTTGGCGGCGGGTTCGAGTTCCGCCTGCGCCGCGGCGAGGGCCTTGGCTATTTCATTGATTTGTTCGCTTTGCGTCTGGCACATGAGTGTCTCCTCTCACCGGCCTTCGCCGGGAACGTTTCCTCCTCCGACTTCAGAGACGGCGGAGGATTTTTCTTGCTGGAGGCCGAAAGGATGTCCGCGTTCCCTTGCGGGGCAGGCGGAACTTTCCTTTATATCATTGATGCTTATATACAAGGAAGCGCCGCCGCAGGGGTGCCGGAGGGCTGTTCAAAGCCGCCGCCTGCGCGGGGCACCCTCGCGGCCTTTTTCGTACCGCTCCCGTCTTCGTCCCTCTTAAAATATGTATTATTCCAGAAAATGCAAGTTGAATTTTCTGGATATATACATATACACAGCTCGTAAAAAAAGCCGCCGTTTCCTCTCGGAAGGGGAGAGGGGACGGCGGGTGCCTCGGGCCGGGTTTTCCGCCCACAGCCCTGTTTAGGGGAACGCTATTTTCCGCTTACATCCGACCATGCCCAGACCACGCGGCCTACGATGGCGCGGTTCCAGTCGTTCTCGAAATCGTCCCGCATGGAATAGATTTCCGGCGGATTGGCGGCGGCGTTGTCCGAGTAGTAGACAAGGCGGTAGTCGCGCCGGGCGGACTGCTTTTCCGTGGCCACCCGTTTGACCTTGCCCGCGCCTTCGGGGTCCATCACCAGCATGATGCGGCCGGCGAAGTTCTGCACGTCCTTGTCCTGACGGTCGACGAGCACAATGTCCCCGGGATTGAGGGTAGGGGACATGGAGGTGGAATGCCTGCCGATTTTGACGGCGATGAGATCACGTCGCGACTGGATGGCCTTTTGCCAGCGCCAGACGAGAAACCATGCCAGCAATTCGCCCTGCGGGATGAGGCCCGGGCCCGCCCCGACTTCCTCGACCAGCGGCACGGCGAGATAATCCTCCATCTCGGGCGGTTCCTGTCCCGCCCCCGCGGGGACGGTTTTGGCGTCCACAAAGCAGACGTCCCGGGCGCAGGGAGAGCGCGAGGGCAGGGTGACGGTGGCCCCGAGGTGATCGAGGATGCGCGCTACGGTGTTCAGATTGAGGGAGGCCTGTTTGCCGTGCAGCCACTTGTGCACGCTGGCGTAGTCGGCCCCGGCTTCGGTCACCACCTTATTAAGGCTTTTTCCCGAACCCGTCGCATTCTCCAGAATCGTTTTAATGTCGTTGATGATGCCCATATTTCCTCGCTTGCCATGTCTGAAACAGGATAGGGGATTTTCCCCCAAGGGGCAAGCGGGACTATGGAGAAAACCACAAGAGGAGAGAGAAGGCTACGGGCCACATCCCGCGCTGCAAAGAAACGGGACCGCGGAAAGCGCGGCTTTCCTGCGGTCCCGTGTGAAGAAGAGGGGCGCTTACTTGATTTTGGGGCGGATGACGGAGACCGAACAGTGGGCCGTCTTGACCACGTCCGTTGCCACGGAACCGAAGAAAAGCCGGTTGAAGCCGATTTTGCCGTGTGCGCCGATGACGATGAAATCAGCGTCGATGTTATCGGCGTATTTGACGATTTCCTCGGAAACCTTGCCCATCAGGAACACTTGCTCTACCGCCTGATCCGGGAAATGGACGGCCAGAAAAGCGTTCATTTTTTCCTGCAGGGCGGGCTGGGGAGAAACTCGGTTGGGCAGGCTTTCCCCGGAAAGGTAGTTGGACTCGTAGACCGTCTCCGACGGAATGACATAGACAATGGAAAGCGAAGCGCCGGTGAGGGAGACGGTCATCTTCACATGTTCAATGGCCGGATGCGGCTCATCTTCCAAATCGACAGCGTAGACTACTTTTTTGATTTCCATAGCAATGCCTCCAGGATTGCCGAAACGGTTTCCGATGCCTTTACAATGCCTATTCCTGCGTTTCTGTCAAGAGGAGAGGTCGATTG
This sequence comes from Candidatus Bilophila faecipullorum, assembly GCA_944326695.1. Taxonomy (GTDB): domain Bacteria; phylum Desulfobacterota; class Desulfovibrionia; order Desulfovibrionales; family Desulfovibrionaceae; genus Bilophila; species Bilophila faecipullorum. Next base: position 29,019 of record CALVEZ010000032.1, read on the forward strand.
TGCGTGCAGGCAAGAGTCCGGGCTGTCAGGGATGCAGTGAGCTTCCGCCGGACCATCGGGGAGAGAGGCCTCCTGGGGACGGAGGAGGTTTTCTGCCGGAGAAGGGTCGCTCTTTTTTGCCTGAGATTTACGGCGGCGGCCGTGAGTCGGCCTTGTCCTTGCGGGGCGGGTTACGTATGATGCGGCAAGGCGAGCTTCTCCCCGGCGCGGGCCGGACGGAGGGCGAGGCGCGGCCCGCGCGAATGCGTCCCGATCAAGGGAGGCCGTTGCCGTATCGGGAAATGCAAGGAGAAGGACATGTCCGCAAAGAAAAGTGATTTCGGTCTGATCATCAAACTGCTGGCGGCTCTTGCCATCGGCGCGGTTGTGGGGCGCGTGGCCAACGTGCAGGTCATGGACGCGGTAGGCTCCGTGAAATACGCGCTGGGCCAGATCATTTTTTATGCCGTTCCGCTGGTCATCGTCGGTTTCATCGCCCCGGCCATCGCCCGCTTGGGGCAGAATGCCAGCCGGATGCTGCTGACGGCAGTGGCGCTGGCCTATCTTTCGTCGGTCGGGGCGGCGGCGTTTTCAGCCCTGTCCGGTTATCTCATCATCCCGCATCTTTCCGTGCCCACGCAGGTGGAAAATCTGCTCGATCTGCCGAAGCCGTCCTTTGTGCTCGACATCCCTCCGCTCATGTCCGTCATGAGCGCCCTTGTCACGGCCCTGCTCATCGGTCTGGCCACAAGCTGGACCAAGGCCGAGACCATCAACAAGATTCTCAACGAGCTTGAAGGCATCATGACCAGCGTGGTGCAGCGCGTCATCATCCCTCTCCTGCCTTTCTTCGTGGGCGCCACCTTCTGCGAACTCTCCTATGAGGGCCGCCTCACGGTGCAGCTTCCCATCTTCCTCAAGATCATCGGCATCGTCATCATCGGCCATTACATCTGGCTCGCGGTCCTGTACGTCATCGGCGGCATCCTTTCCGGTCGCAATCCGTGGCAGGTAGTGCGCTATTATCTGCCCGCCTATCTGACCGCCGTCGGCACCATGTCGAGTGCGGCGACGCTGCCCGTGGCCCTCTCGTGCGCGCGGCGTTCTCCGGTTCTCAGCCGCACGATGACCGAATTCATGATTCCGCTCGGGGCCACCGTGCACCTGTGCGGATCGGTGTTGACCGAAACCTTTTTCGTCATGACCATCAGTCTGATGCTCTACGGCGCTTTGCCGTCCGTGGGTACGATGGCCCTCTTTATTGTGCTTTTCGGCATCTTCGCGGTGGGCGCGCCGGGCGTGCCCGGCGGCACGGTCATGGCCTCGCTCGGCTTGGTGGTGAGCGTGCTGCATTTCGATCCCGCGGGCGTGGCCCTGCTGCTGGCGATCTTCGCCTTGCAGGACAGTTTCGGCACAGCCTGCAACGTGACGGGCGACGGTGCGCTGGCGCTCATGCTGGAAGGCATCTTCAACCGTAACAGCCAGCTTGACGGTCGGTACGGAACGGGGGCCTGAGGCCCGCGCAGAGAAAAAAGGAGGAGCGTATGCCGTGGATTGTCCTTGCCGTGGTGCTCTGCGTTCTGGTGTGGTACTGGCCGCGGCATACGCTGGCTGGCGTCGCGGCGCTGGCCGTGCTCGGCGTAGGGGTTGCGGCGGCGCTGTGGGGCTATTCGGCCTATCGGGAGCATGAGAAAAATCTTGTCGCCATCCGGGTGGAGCCGCCGGGCGGCGTAGCCAGCGAAAGCGGCCGTCCCTGTGCGGAAAACGAACTCCTCCTTGCCGTATCCAACGGAACGGACAAGGTCGTGGTCGGCGTGCGGTACAGCCTTTCCGCCTTTCGGCAAGGGAGGAGTTCCAATCTCGCCAAGGGCAACTGGGCCGATGACGATCATATCGTTGTCCCTCACGAAACGGTGTCCTTCTGCCGTGTCCGGCCCGAGCTTGTCCGCGACAGCGGTAGCGGCCCCTTGACGTGGAAGGCGTCCCTCATCAACGTCCGTTTTGCGGATTAGCGCGTCTCTCCGCTCTCCTGCGAGGCTCAATTCTCCTGGAGATGCGCAGGAAGACCGCTTCTTTCGGGGATATTGAAGCACTACACTGAAAAGAGAAGGTTTTTCAGCGAGAAAACACGCTGGGAGCTTCGTTTGAAGAAAAGGCCGGAGTTACGTCTCCGGCCTTTTCGCGTAAGGGCGGGCGTCCCCTTGGCGCGCGCCCGTCACGGTCCAGATGTTGCGGGGAGGCGCGTCACTTGCTGACGGCGGGGGCGTCAAGGTCGGCCTTGATGTTTTCCGTTACGGGAAGCTGGCGATGGTGCTTGAGATAGTCCTTCTGGGCCTGTTCCCGTTTGTTGATGTAATCCTGCCGGGCCTCCCGGACTTCCTTGTGGTAGGTCTTCAGGTCATCCATGCGGCGTTCTTCAAAGCTCTTCCGGTCGTTGGCGTCGTCTCCCGCCAGTTCGTCGACGGTTTCCTTCATGTCGCGCTTCAGGTCCTGGTAGCCGTGCTTGACGGATTCCGTGAAGGAGGAGTCGGCCACGAACTGTCCTGTCGGGGAGGCGTGGGCGGCAGAGAGGGGCAGGAAGGCGAGGCCAGCGAGAAGCACGCAGCTTTTTATCATCATCTCATTGTATTTCATAATGATCTCCAGAGTTGAAATTGAAGGGAAAACTGACTGTACCTCACCATTGGGAAAAGGCAATCGGCTGAGAGCAAAGAATCATTCGCGCTGCCCCGCGCGGGAAGGGGAAGCCCTTGACAAGTGAGAAAACGGACCCATGGTAGAAGAAAGGAGATTTGAGATGTCACAGAAAGTCAAAACATGGGAATCGCATGTTCCCGGTTGCTTTGGTGGATCGGATCACATCTTCGCGGGGCATCCAGCCGAAGAGAAACGGGCCAAGGAGCTGCGGAAAGTCTGTTCCGAGCAGCGTATTGCGATGGAAGACGTCGCCAAGGCCATTGAGCGTTTCCTCAAATCCAAAAAGGCGGGCGATGCCCTTGTGCAGGCGCAGATCGAACGCGCCCGGAAATTTTTGAAACTGGCCTGATTTCCCTTTCCTTTTCACCGGGACGCCGCGCCTTCGGGCCCTCGCCCCGGGCCTTTTCCGAACGCCGACAGAAGTGTTCCTGTGGGCGCTTTTTTTATGCCTGCGTGTTTTCTTTTGGCTGGAAAAGGCCCTTTCCATGTTCATCTTGTCCCAATGCAGGGGCTTGCGCCGCCGACTGTAACGCCGATGTTGCGGCAACACGGTCTTCTGTCTGAGAGCCGTGTCCTTCAAGCTCCTTCCTTTTGTCGCGCTCTTTCCTTTTCGTCTTTTTATGCGCCCTTTTTCACTATACCTTTTTCGCGAGGGGGCATTGACACGGCTGTATCCTTCCCGTAGCCTTTCAATACCTTTATACCGTGCGGTTTGTCTTTCTTCGTGAGGAGCTTTCCGGAAGAGATGTCTTGGGGCGGCATCCCGCCGGAGAGAACGTCCTGATGGCGTACAGCGCCGGACAGGAAGGCGGGGCAAGGCTTTTCCCGCCGCATGGGGAGGATTTCGGACCATTTTTGATCCACGCTCGGACGGCGTTCGGCGTCGCCCGTCGAAAAGGAGAAGCGTATGCGTTTTGCCATTGGTCTGGGAAAAGAGGATGTAGAGGCGCGGCTGGAACGGCAGGGGATTTCCCGGCGAGACTTTCTGAAATATTGTAGCGTCGTCGCCGTAACGATGGGCATGGGGCCGGGTTTTGCCGAGCAGGTGGCGCAGGCGCTGACCATGCCGCGGCGTCCTTCGGTCGTCTATCTGCACGCCGCCGAGTGCACGGGCTGTTCGGAAGCGCTTCTGCGCACCGGGCAGCCCTTTATTGATGAGCTTATTCTCGACACCATTTCGCTCGATTACCACGAGACCATCATGGCCGCCGCGGGCGAAGCCGCCGAAGCCGCTCTGGAGAAGGCGGTCGCCTCCCCCGAAGGCTTCATCTGCGTGGTGGAAGGGGCTATTCCTACGGCCAATGACGGCAAATACGGCTACATCGCCGGGCATACCATGCTCGACATCTGCGGGCGCATCCTTCCCAAGGCCAAAGCGGTGGTGGCCTACGGCACCTGCGCGGCTTTCGGAGGCGTGCAGGCCGCCAGGCCCAATCCCACCAACGCGATGGGCGTCAACGAGTGTTTCGGCGCGAAGGGCGTCAAGGCCATCAACATTCCCGGCTGCCCGCCCAACCCGATCAATCTGGTCGGCGCGCTCGTCGCCTTCCTGCGTGGCGACAAGATCGAGCTGGACGCCCACAATCGGCCCCTCATGTTTTACGGCACGAGCGTCCATGACCAGTGCGAGCGCCGTGAGCATTTTGAAAACGGCGAGTTCGCGCCTTCCTTCGATTCCGAAGAGGCGCGCAAGGGCTGGTGTCTCTTTGAATTGGGCTGCAAGGGGCCGGACACCATGAACAATTGTCCGAAGGTCAAGTTCAACGGCACCAACTGGCCCGTTGGCGCGGGGCACCCCTGCATCGGCTGCAGCGAACCCGGTTTCTGGGACAAGATGTCACCGTTCTATGAAAATTAGAGGATGCACCCATGAGCGAAGTCAGAAAAACGCCCCAGAGCTCCTATAGCGGTCCCGTTGTCGTCGATCCCCTCACCCGTATTGAAGGCCATCTGCGCATTGAAGTGGAAGTGCGCGGGGGCCGGGTCACGGAAGCGCGCAGTTGCGGTACCCTCTTCCGCGGCCTTGAAAAGATTCTGGTGGGCCGCGATCCCCGTGACGTGCAGCACTTCACGCAGCGTACCTGCGGCGTGTGCACCTATACTCACGCGCTGGCCTCCACCCGCGCGCTCGAAGACGCCATCAAGGTGGAAATCCCTAAAAACGCCACCTACATCCGCAACCTTGTTCTGGGGATGCAGTATCTCCACGACCATATCGTGCATTTCTACCATCTGCACGCGCTCGACTTCGTGGACGTGACCGCCGCGCTTCAGGCCGATCCCGCGAAGGCCGCCAAGCTCTGCGCCTCCATTTCGCCGCGCCCGGTCAAGGCGGACGATTTCAAGGCCGTGCAGACGAAGCTGAAGGCCTTTGTGGAAAGCGGGCAGCTCGGGCCCTTTACCAACGCCTATTTCCTCGGCGGCCACCCGGCCTACTATCTGGACCCGGAAGCCAACCTCATCGCCACCGCGCACTATCTCGAAGCCTTGCGCCTGCAGGTCAAGGCGGCGCGGGCCATGGCCGTCTTCGGCGCGAAGAACCCCCATACGCAGTTCCTCGTGGCGGGCGGCGTCACCTGCTATGAAAGCCTCACCCCCGAACGTATTGCCGAATTTGAAGGCTTGTACCGGGAAGTCAACGATTTCGTGAGTCAGGTCTATATTCCCGATCTGCTCCTTGTGGGCGGTGCCTACAAGGACTGGGCCAAGATCGGCGGCACGGCCAACTTCATGACCTTTGGGGAATTCCCCGGCGACGAGCGCAACCTCGAAAGCCGCTGGTTCAAGCCGGGCGTCCTTTTCGACCGCAAGCTCGAAGTCCTGCCTTTCGATCCGGGCAAGATTGAGGAGCACGTCCGCCATAGCTGGTATGAGGGAAAGACGGCGAAGCCCTTCGAGGGCGTGACCGAGCCCAAGTTTACCTTCATGGGGGACAAGGACCGCTACTCATGGATGAAGGCCCCCCGCTACGATGGGCGCGCCGTGGAAACGGGGCCCCTCGCGCAGGTGCTGGTGGCCTATCTTAAGGGCAACGCCGAAGTGGTGCCGCTGGTGGATACGCTCCTGAGCACCTTGTCGCTGACGCCCGCCGATCTCTTCTCGACGCTGGGCCGCACCGCCGCGCGCGGCATCGAAACGGCGGTCATCGCCAAGAAGACCGGAGAAATGCTGCAAGCCTACAAGGACAATGTGGCCTCCGGCGACAAGAAGATCGTGGAAAACTGCGAAGTCCCGGACAAGGGCGAAGGCGCGGGTTTCGTCAACGCGCCGCGCGGCGGCCTCTCGCACTGGCTCGTCATCGAAAACAAGAAGGTCGCCAACTTCCAGCTTGTCGTTCCGTCCACATGGAACCTCGGCCCGCGTTGCTCGAAGGGCATCCCGAGTGCCGTGGAGGAGGCGCTGGTCAATACGCCCATCGCTGATCCCAAGCGCCCGGTGGAAATCCTGCGTACAGTCCATTCCTTCGATCCCTGCATCGCCTGCGCCGTGCACGTCATCGACGGCAGGACCAATGAAGTCGGCACCTTCCGCATCCTGTAAAACGCGAAAAGGAGAACGGTTATGGCTGAGCGGGCGCTCGTGCTTGGAGTAGGCAACATCCTGTTCTCCGATGAGGGCATCGGCGTGCGTACCGTTGAGCGCCTGCAACGGTACGCCGCCCTGCCGGACAACGTGGTCCTGATGGACGGGGGCACGCTTGGCATCCGCCTCATGGACGCCATCATGGACTGCGATGTCCTTGTCGTCGTGGATGCCGTGCTCGGCGGCGGAGAACCCGGCACCATCTATCGGCTGGAAGGGGAGGGCTTGCGCCAGAGCATGAGCTTCCGCGATTCCATGCACCAGACGGATTTGCTGGACACGCTCATCTACTGCGAGCTCGCGGGGCACAGGCCGGAGGCCGTGGTCATCGGCATGGAGCCCGCCGACTACCGGACGATGGACACGGCGCTCACGCCTGTCTGTGCGGCAAGGCTGCCTCAATTGGCCGAAAAGGTGCTGGAAGAACTGCGCGCCCGCGGCGTACTTGGCTGAGGGCGGCGGAAAGGAGCGTTTTACCGCCGCAAAAGGAATGTTTTCCCTTGGACGCAAAAAAGGAAGGCAAATTGCCTTCCTTTTTAAATCTCTGGCTGGGCTACGTGGACTTGAACCACGATTAACGGGACCAGAATCCGTCGTCCTGCCAATTGAACGATAGCCCAACAACGTGGGAATGTTTCTCGCAAAAAAGCGGACGGAAGTCAAGCCCCGCCGGGCAAAACGTTTCCCGCCGCCAGGGTGCGTATGGGAAAAGCCCGGTGTGCAGGTCCATGTTTCCGCGTTTTTTATGGGGCCGCGCTGACGGCTTCAAACGCCGAGGAGGGAGCCCGAGGGGAGTTATTTGCGGCGCGAGGAAATATATTTGCCCACGACGATGCCGATCAGTACGGCGCAGAGAAAGGAGATGAAGGGACCGATGACGTCCATAGGCGTACCTCGTTTGGTTGAAGGGAAGGCTAGGAGCGCCCGGGTACTGCAACAGGCGTACGGTTTTCGCGCGCAAGGCCGTTGAGCACGGGCACCAGATAGAGATAAAGGGCATAGGGCAGGCATTCCATGCCGACCCCGAGCGTGGCGCAGGGCACGCTGCACGCGATGCTCCACGGGACAAGCGCGGCGATGAGGATGACGCTGTTCTCCAGATGGATCGCGCGTTCCTGCCGCGTGGTGGCGAGCAGGCGGCACAGTTGATCCGTAAGGATGGTGGCCAGCGTCTGGTTGCAGCTTATGGCCGAAACAGGGATGCTCACCGCCGCCGTCGCCCGGAAGACGCCCCATTTGTCCGCCATGCGCCGGATGCCTTCTTCAAAACCGCGCAGAAGGCCCGTTGCATCGAAGATGCCCGCATAGGAGGAAGAAAGGAGGACGATGCCCGCCACCATCCGCATGGAAAGGATGCCGCCCCCGGCGAGCATTTCCGCGCCTTCCGGCGGGCGATAGCCCCACAGCAGACAGGACAGCAGGTCGGAAGGGGGCATATCTTGCAGGAAAAGGCAGACGCCGCAGCCCGCGAGGATGCTGCACGTCATGGCGCGTTTCACCTCCACGCGGAAAAGGCTCAACGCGACGATGGCCGCGGCGGGCAGGAGCGCCCATCCGCTGAGGCGGAACCATGCGTCAAGCTGGCCTGCCACCCCGCTGTCCACGCAGGCGGCGGCCCCGCTCGGCGACAAAAGCTTATAGCCGAGGCCCGCCAGCAGGAAAGGCGTGACCCCGGTCCGCCACATGCGCCGGATATTGTCGTAAATATTGGTATTGGTAAGGGCGCACACCAGCGCCGCGCTTGAGGACATGGGCGAGCAGCGATCCCCCACGTAAATGCCGCTCATGATGGCCCCGGCGGTCAGGCCTTCGTGCAGCCCCGCCGTGCGGGCGAGGAGCATAAAGATGACCCCAAGGGTGCTCACGGTGCCGAAAGAGGTCCCCAGAAGCAGGCTCATCAGGCTGCACAGGATGAAGACGGAAAGGTAGAAGGAAGCGGGATCGACCCACGGGAGCGTATCCCGGATGATCAGCGGGATCGTCCCGGCGGCGCGCCAGATGGCGGTCAGCATCCCGATAAGGCAGAAAATGAGGAGGATATTGCTTACCTTGCGGACGCCCGTGAGGAGCATGGTACCCACGGCACGGGGGGCATGGCCCAGATGCAGCGCGTAGGCCGAAAAGCAGAGCAGCCCGAGCAGCAGCGCCCACAGGATGGTGGCTCCCGTGAGGACACATGCCGTCAGGCCTGCGAGAAAAATGCCCAGCACCGCGCCTTTCATGCGTCTTTTCCTCCCCGGTGCCTTCTCAAGGCGGAGTGCTTGTTTTCATGCTCCCCACCTTTTGTCAAGATGTCCGGTGGAGGGCTCGCCGGGGGGGATGGGAGGATGGAGGCACAGGGAGGGGGCTTGAGGGCCTCTTGGCCGAAACGACAAGGCGATAACGAAGGCTTCGGGACCGGGATTGCCTGCGCTTCACCGTTCCCGCAAGGAGGGAACAAAAAAATCCTTCTGGCCTTTCGCTCTCCATACGCGGGGAAGACGAAGCGCACGGCTTTTTCTCGGCAGCACACCGAGGGGAACTCGCTTCCCCTTCGGCGCGCCGCCTTTCGCGGGGCCGCCTTCCTGTCCGGATTCAGCCGGGCGGGGTACAGGTATTCAACATCAGTCATCCCCGCCCGTGAGAGCCTTCGGCGTGGAAAACGTTTGCCGTTCCTGGCCGTGCGCCGTCTCAGCGGAGTTGGCTGTCCTTGCTGCCCCGGCGGTTGTAGAGGCTTACGGCCTTTTGCTCCTTGTCGGCTTCTTCCTGACAGGCAAGGCAGAGCCGGACGCCCGGCATGGCCTTGCGCCGTGCTTCGGGAATGGCCTCACCGCACTCCTCGCAAAAATGCAGGCTTTCGCCTTTGGGCAGGCAGCGCCGCGCCCGCGCCACTTCGTCGTTGATGGAGTCCTGAATTTGCTCGTGAACGGCTCCATCGCTGGTCCAGCCGCTAGCCATGTCCGTTTCTCCTTCCCGTGAAGGGCATCTTTTTTTCCTGAAAAAACACCTTGTTGTTACAATATAGGTCTTGCTGCGGGAATGTCCATTGCCGTGCCTTTACCATCTTCCGTCTCGCGGCGAGCGGTGTGACGGGGATCACAGCCCCGGCGGGCCGGAGGGCATAGGGTCGCCTGAAAGCTCCAGTCACCGGGAGGGATCATGAATCGAACGACCGCCTTGCGTCCGCCGGAGTCTCCGCTTCCCACTACGGAGGATATTTTCCGCAGTATGAAGGAAATGGAAGCCTACGTCGACATCACGATGGAAGATTTTCAGGCCCTGTACAACCATGCGGGCCGCCTCGCCCGCCATCGGCTGCTGTTTTCCGTGACGGCGGCGGACGTCATGCATTCGCCCACGCTATGCGTGCGGGAAAGCGATCCGGTTTCCCATGTCGTGGCTTTTCTGGAGCGCCACGGCATTTCCGGCGCGCCGGTGCTGGACGGGCGGGGCGGGCTGGCCGGAATCGTCTCGGAAAGGGATATCCTCCGCCTGTGCGGGGACGGCGTGGAAACGCCCATGCACCTTTTGGGCGTTCTGCTTCGCGGGACCTGCCGTCTGCCGGACAAGCTCAAGGAGGCTGTTGCGGCGATCATGACGCGGGAGGTGCGCACGGCTTCCCCCGCTACGCCGCTGGCCGAACTGGTGGCGCTTATGCGGCGGTACGGGATCAACCGTCTTCCCGTTCTTGATGAGGCGGGAAAGACCGTCGGCATCGTCTCGCGCACGGACCTTGTAAACACGTTGGGGAAATGCTGATGCACATGCTTCTGATGAAGATGAGGGGAGGGCAACAATCGCCGCCCCGGGCCGGAGGCAAAGAAATCCTGTGGGCGTGGCTTGGGAGTTGCCTGAGCATTGCGGCCATCGCCCTTTTGGAAAGGCACGCGACGGGAAACTACGGCTTCCCTCTCTTGATAGGCTCCTTTGGTGCGTCGGCGGTGCTGGCTTTTGGGGCGATCCGCAGCCCGCTGGCGCAGCCCCGCAACCTCGTGGGCGGGCATTTCCTCTCCGCGCTGGTGGGCGTATCGTGCTACCTGCTGTTTTCGGGCACGCTGTGGCTCGCTTCCTGCCTTGCCGTGGCGACGGCCATCGCGCTCATGCACCTGACCAAAACCCTCCACCCTCCGGGTGGAGCCACGGCACTCATCGCCGTGACCGGCGGAGAGGGTATCCATCAGCTCGGATATTGGTATGCCTTCGTGCCTTGTCTGGCGGGGGCGGCGCTGATGCTTGGCATTGCCCTTATTGTCAACAACATTCCCCGCGAGTCACGTTATCCTTTGTTCTGGTGGTAGCGGGCGCTCCCCGGCCCTTCTTCAATGATCGCAAAAGCCGTTTTTCCACACGGCTGATCTGACAAAGAAAAGCGAAGGCGCGGGCGCATCACGCCGAATCGTTTTCCTTTTGCGAGGTTTCCCTTCGGCAAAGGTGGTTTTTCAGCATGGAGGAGGGCCGTCCTCACACCGCGAGATGCGTAAGCATGAGGACGACTTACTCTAGGAACTGTCTCCAAATAAGTTCTAGACTTTTTGTCCTTCTGTTGGTTTGCTGTTTTGCATGAGCAGACACGACATTTCAGA
>CALVEZ010000033.1 GCA_944326695.1 Candidatus Bilophila faecipullorum
TGTTAGGGCGCTGCTGGTAACAGAGCCTTACAGGCGCATATGAAGAACCACCGGCTATGCCGGTGGGTTCCTTTTCTCGAATGGTATCTGGCTCTGTCAGTATCCGGTTCCTGCCGAACCAGGATATCTCGGGCTGGTCACCAAACTCACCCACGCGGAGTCAGGACAATGGCAGTCGAGCCTTGCGGTGGTTCCTCTGCCCAAGGCCGATCCGCAGGGCGTGGGCATCAGCATGACCTATATGCGCAGGTATGCGCTTTCCGCCATGCTCGGCATCGTTACGGAGGAGGATACGGACGGCGAGTTCGCTTCAGGCAAGCCCAACCGTCCTCAGAGCCAGAAAAACACCGTAGCCGCCCCACAGCGAGGCAAAACGAATCAGGATGATTCAGGACAAGCAAAAAAGATTTCACCCGCCTCAAATCAAGCGTCAGACGGACTTTCAAAATTGCCTCATCTGGATGGAATTTCATACCAAATCGTACCGGCACAGGGTGGTCGGGAGTGCATTCTTGCTACAGGAAACACGGAGGCGAAGAAGGAACAGCTCTCGGCGTTGGGGTTTCACTGGAACCCCCAACGAAAAATCTGGTGGAAGTATGCAACATAGCGGAAAGGGCCGTCCTTGATGGGGCGGCCCTTTCCATTTTGGCTCTTATCACAGGGGGAAACGAATGGACGGAACGACCAGAAATACAGGAGCGGAAGGGCTGCTTGAAATCCTCTGCCGCGGACTGGAACGCTACGCAAGGCAGCGAACGGCGATCCTCCTTGGCGACCGTTCCCGGTATGTCGGGCTATCGGATATCGCCAAGATGCTGGACTGCCCACGGGCGGCACTGGCTGCCAGGCTCTTCACTCCTGAACACAGAAACACTGCCGAAGCTCTCAAGCGCCGGATAACCTTTCACAGAGGTCATTGGTTCGAGACGGGTGTCCATCAAGCTCTCGTCGGATATGGCTTGTCTCCCCTGTCTCAGCTTGAAATCGAAATCATGTACGGAGACGTCCCCATCAAGGCCCATCTGGACTTCACGCTCATCGCTACCCAACCCCAACCGACAGTACGAATTCTGGAAGTCAAATCCACCGCAAGGCTGCCGATAACTCCTTCTGAAAGCTACGCCATGCAGATCGGCGGTCAGACAGCATTGCTCAAAGCCTGCTGGAACCATCCGGTTTTCAACTTGGTACTGGACACCGGAGAAGTCCTCCACCACAGGACATTCCCTGAAATCTGTAACGAATGCCTTGGGGTATCCCTTCCTGAAGCTTCAGCTTGTGACATTCAAGGGTGGGTTCTCTGTCTCTCCATGTGCGATGCCAAAGCCTTTGGCCCGTTTCTTCCTGAAGATACGGATGTTGCCCGGTGTCTGGATATGGCTTCTGATTTCTGGGAAACCATGCATGATCTCAGGGAAAACAAAGTGAACCTGAATGCGGTTCCAACGGCGCAGGGGCTTGCTCCCCTGTGTCCGTCATGTTTCTGGAAGGAGGATTGCCCGCGTTTCAAAGGCTCCTCGCATCCAGAATGGGAGGCTGCGCTTGCCCAGTTTATGGATTTGAAAGCACAGAAAAAATCCCTTGAAGAGGAGATCGGCGAACTGGAATCCCGTTTGAAAGTCGCCTACCAGCTTTCCCATACGGTCAAAGGAGAATGGATCAACACAGGCAACCACACGTTCCGGGTGATCCCACAAAACGGGAGGGTAACGCTGGATCGAAAACGTCTGAATGAGGAACTCGAAACGCTGCTGGGAGAACAGGATGCCCGGACGCTTTTAGCTCGATGCGAGAAGCAGGGGGACCCCTTTGAGAGACTCTATGCCCTGTCCTTGTGAGTTGTTGCAAAAAAGGATTGACAACTCGAACAGCATGTAGATATGTTTCTACAAAAGGAGGTGTCCCATGACCACCATGTCGAGCCGAGAGTTCAATCAGGATGCCGGAAAAGCCAAACGTCTGGCTATGCAAGGCCCTGTGTTTATTACAGACAGGGGACGTTTGGCCCATGTGCTCCTTACTATAGAAGAGTATCAGAAAATCACAGCAACGCACCGCAATATGGCGGACATGTTAGGATGCCCAGAGAGTGCGGAGATTGATTTTGAGCCGACCCCCTTACAGAAGACCTTATTTGCGAATGTGGATTTATCATGATGTATCTTGTTGATACCAACGTTATTTCTGAATTGAGAAAGGCTCACAGGGCTGAACCGCGTGTCGTCGAATGGGCCAGAAATATAGAGCCTCAGTGCATGTATCTGTCCGTTATTTCCGTTTTGGAAATCCGAATGGGTATTCTCTCCGTACAGCGCAGGGATTTGACTCAAGGCAATATTTTTCAGGAATGGTTTATAAAAAAGGTTATTCCCGCCTTCTCTGGAAGAATATTGAACGTGGACATGAATATTGCCATGCGTTGCGCGGAATTGCATGTCCCTGATCCTCGTTCAGATCGAGATGCGCTTATTGCTGCAACTGCGCTTACCCACAAAATGTCTGTTGTAACCAGAAATTGTAAGGATTTTGAACCAATGGGAGTTCCCATCATTAATCCTTGGACTTGTTAAGAAAAAACAGCACACAGCATGAATCATGGAAACATCCCGGTTTCTCTTTGGAGAGGCCGGGATTTTCTGTTTTTAAACCTTTTGAAAGGAGCATTGTCATGGAATCACAGACCATTCAGGAACTGGAAGCCCTCACGCCCGTCGAAATGGATGCCGGGCTTGTTTTCAGCGGTGTGCCGACTGGCAATATCATATGGGGATTCCAGAATCCTTGCCTGTATACCCCCGCCATTGACCCACATTACAGCTTTCATGAATCGGCACGAGATGCCGCCGTCTGGTTCATGAACAAACTTGATCCGCTTTACCTCTATGGCCCTACGGGTTCGGGAAAGACGAGTCTTATCAAGCAGCTTGCCGCACGCTTGAACTATCCGGTGCTTGAGGTGACGGGACATGCGCGTCTGGAGTTTGCGGACTTGTGCGGTCACATTTCCCTGCATAACGGAACCATGCGGTATGAATATGGCCCGTTGTCTTTGGCTATGCGTTATGGAGGTCTTTTCTTGATAAACGAAGTGGATTTGTTCTCACCAGAGGTTGCTGTGGGGCTCAACGGTGTTCTGGAAGGTGCGCCGTTGTGCCTGCCGGAGAACGGTGGGGAAGTCATTCATCCGCATGAAATGTTCCGTATCGCCTGCACGGGCAACACCAACGGAGGTGGAGACGATACGGGGCTCTATCAGGGAACAGGCAGAATGAATCTCGCGTGGCTTGATCGTTTCATGCTGTGCGAGGTCAATTACCCGGATGCCGTGGTGGAAAAGGATTTGCTGGCGAAGCTCCATCCGGCCCTGCCTGAACATATCGCCGTCAAAATGGTGGATTTCGCCAATGAAATCAGGAAGCAATTCATAGGCGCATCCGATGCCTACACGGATACCATTGAGGTGACGCTTTCCACGAGAACGCTGCTTCGTTGGGCGGATTTGACCTTGCGTTTTCAGCCGTTGGCGCATCAGGGCATCCAGCCGTTGTCCTACGCGCTGGATAGGGCTTTGGGTTTTCGGGCGTCCCGGCCTACCCGTGCCATGCTGCATGAACTTCTTCAGCGGATGTTTCCGATGGATTGCCATCTGGGGGAGTAAAGAAGGCTCCGGCAATCATGCTGGAGCAATGGCTCGCCTCAATCCTCGGGTATATGGAAGCCGATCCCGGCTATCTCGACACGCTTCCTCAGCTTCCGCAGGTTGTCCTAAAAAACGAGGCTTCTTCACGCTTCTGGCGTGGGGAAGCCTTTTCTCATGCCCTGGAGCTTCTCTGTGGACGTTCTGGAAGGAGAGGTCTGACCATACCTGCGGATGACTGCGTGGATGGGAATCCCGTCCGGGAACTGCTGGAACGCTCCCTCCAAAAACTCGCTGAAGGCTACCACCTTAAATCTCTAATACCTTTAATCAACTAACGGAGTTATCATGGATACCCCCATTCTTTCCGACATCAAGGTTCTCGACAACCTTCTCGCCCTGAGTCTCAACGTCAATCTCTGGTCTGCCCGCAAGAAGATGGTGCTGGAAGACTTCGGCGGTGCGGAACTTCCTCCTGAAGATTTGGCCTCTCTGGGTTCCAAGCGTATCGCTGATCCCAATAGTCTCAAGGTGTTCTCCACTCTGAAGGCCCGTGCCTTCAACTTCCTTGACCGTCACGGCATCCGGTTCATGTCCGGCTGGGCACTGGGGTAGCGATCAATTCGGGACATGTGGGCAATTCGGGAAAAAGGTATATTGGCCTTCCATCACGGTATGTTAGGAAAAATTTTAAGGCGGAAAATTTAGCGCGTCATTCGGTACAGATTGATCGTTTTCGATCGTCAGTGGGGTATTTTTAGCGCGCAATTTGGGTCAGAATGCTCACGGAATAAACGAAACGGGCGGTTCCTTCACTGGAGCTGCCCGTTTCTTGTTGGGTGTCGTAACATACACCAAAACGTGTACAATCTCGCGGTCTCAATAGGCCGACGTAATATTGTAATGCTGTATATTTTTTGAATTATTTTTTGCGGTTTAGCCCTGCGACATAACGATAGACAGTTTCTAAATCTTCATCGGTAAGATGTGATAAATGTTGTGTCCCGAATTTTTTATCCATATAGGCAAGCCGCTTTTCATCAAAATCAGGGTTATGGCAGATCGCACGAATGCAAGCATATTTCTTATTCCTCCAGTTCGGGTCTTTTTTTCGGGCAGTTGCTGTAGAATTCAATCTCCCTCCCCACGACCGGAGATATTTTACGGCCTTTTCATAATCTGTATATTTTATAGCTCTATATTTTGGGGCACCACAGTACCTATTTAATGCTATCCATATTGCTTGTATTGTTTTTGGATTCTTTTTAGTCAATTGTTCCATTTCTGCAACATTGCGGACAAGCTCTTGTATTTTTGCCGCCTGTTCATTTGTAATATGTTCTTCACCCGGATTTATGATATATTCTTTTTTCTCTATAACTTTCTGGGTATGTATAATTGTATTTCCATTACCAATTGCAGACACATTACCATTGACAGTTATTGAAGATTCTCTAGACTTTTCAATAGAATTTTTAATAAACATCTATTCAATGTCTTTGATATTTGCCATATATACCCTCCTTTAGTTAGCTGCTTTTATTATATTTAAAACTTTTTCTGTATTTATTTGTTTTTCATCTAATAAAAAATCATAAATTGCTGTAATCAGTTTTGCCTTGTTTTCGGGAAGCATAATTCTATTTGTTTCAGCAAGGCCCTGCTCAACAATTCTAATAGCTTCTGTAAGGCGTTTATCGTCAATAAAACCACTTGGCTGCTCATTACCACACATGGGGCCATGTCCAAAGAGAAGCCAATATGGTGATATATTTAATTTTTTGCAAAATAGTGCTAAAAAATTAGCATCGGGTGTTTTTTCATCTCTCTCATACCGGCTTAAACTGTTTTGAGCTATCCCAATCTGGCTAGATAGACTCTGCTGAGTAATTTTCCCGCGAGCCTCTTTTATTCTTTTTCCTAATGTATTCATAAGGTGTTACGGTTTCTTATCGTATCTGTAACAGGTTCTGTAACACCCCACAAAGATCATATCAGATTGAAATTAAAGGATAATAACAAACTATCCATATTTTCATTCTGTAACAACATATCTGTTGACTTTTTTATCCATATTTGGATAAAAAGACCTCGGGGGCAGTTGAGAAAAAAGGTTGATAGCTCAATCTACCCGGCAACAGATTCAAAATCAACTTTTAGCTGTTGGCTTCACTACAAAACTAGGGCTAGACCGCGTAATGAGCTGGAGGAACTATGAATTTTGCAACCAACGAGACTTTAATCAGAGCAAAAATAGGAGAACGGCGTTGCTTCTATTCTATGCGCATCCATGAGGCGTTGCGGCGCAATGGGCGGACGGCAACCGTGGTAGCCTATGAACTCAAGGTTTCTCTGTCTGCCGTCTCCGCAACCATCCTCGGAAAGAACCATAGCGCCCGTATACTGGACGCACTCCGGGCTGCGGGCGTGCCTGAAAAGTACCTATTTGACCCCCGGTATCCTGAACGATGGGCGGAAAAGGAGACGGCGGCATGACAGGGGGAATAGCGAATCTCAATAGATCCGTCTGTATGGTATCCGCCAAGACAAGGAATCAAAGTAAGGAGGAAAATATGACTACTCCCGATCTGTTGTTTGGCCCACCCCTGCCCCGGCGTCCTAGTCATATCTCATCCCCTTTCGGCCTCATGTATGTCCACGCTAGCCGCGTTCAGGCTTTTTTGACCAGCGCCAGCGAGGAATTGAAGGCCTATTTCGGGGATTATAATTATATGATTCTTGAAAATCCCCGCGCACCTCGCCGTTACAAGTACGAAATCCACGCCGTCTATATGCTGCACAGCGAATATTGCTCTTTTGTGGATGGCCGGGGCCGTACTCCCTCTGAAGCCTTGCTCTCCGTCAATCAGATGCGGAACTTCATGCGCAAGATCGGCATGTCGGTATAGTTGCTTTCCTACCCGCGGACAGCCCGGAAAAGGCAGGCCGCGGGTAAGAAATCTCAACATTTCCGTCTTTTCGGCATTCCCGGACGGTCCGGGAGTTAGATGGTTGATTCTGATGTGCCCCATCTAACCGAGAAGGCGGAACCTTACAAACCGGGACCGCAGAGCGCCCATGAGCGCCACGGTCACTACCGCGCCCGTGTAGGCCGTCCGTTTCCATGCGGCGGGCGGCGAAATCCTGCACAACGGCGAATACCGCGAAGCCACGCGGGACGTCCCCCGGCACGGCATAAGCCGGGGCAACTTTTGAAGGTGAGGAAATGGACAGGATTAGAGAAAAGTATTCAGCGCATGAGCTTGCCGAAATTTTAGGAGTAAGCAAGATGACTGTGCTCCGTCGAGCCTCTTCTGAGAGATGGGGAGCCTGTCCGCGATCCGGTCGTGGCGGTGGTTTCGAGTACCCCACCATCAAGCTCCCCGCCGACGTGCGCAAAAAGATAGCGGTGGCCGCCTTGGTTGACGAGCAGGAAGACCTCCCCGTCATCCTTGAGCCTGCCACGCCCGCCGTCCGTCAGGAGCCCGCCGTTTCCCTTGCTCACCTTCCGGCCCGAGACCGTGACGTTGTATTGTCCCGCAAGGCATTTATAGATGCCGTATACAATTTTGAAACCGCAGGGCATACGCGCCGGACGGCAATCATCGCTCTAGTGGAAGGGTATAAAAATGGCACATTGCCACAAAACCTCATGGATGCAGCCTACGTCGCCAACGCCCGTCGCGGCTCTTCGCGTGGAATTTCCATTACCAGACTCTATGGTTGGTGTTCTATATACGAAGCAAAGGGCATCATCGGGTTGGTGCCCGTCAATCCGCAAAAGGATATGACACCTCCGGCATGGCTCCATGTCTTTCTGCAACTCTGGCAAAAGCCTCAAAAACCCTCAGTACAGCAGTCATACAATGAATTCGTGACGCTGATCAAATGGGTTGGTGCAGGTATGCCCGAAGGTACGGTGCTGCTTTCGGCCCTTCCCGGCAAAGAAATGGCTAGAAAGCCTCACAACAACGGCATCCTGAAAGCGTTGGCCGAACACCCGGAGAGCGTCCCGTCCGTTCATGCCGTGCGGCGCTGGCTGAACAAAATGCCGGAAAAGGAACGGATGCACGGGCGCGCCACGGGCAACGCCTTTCGGAAGTTCTGCGCGTACAAGCGCCGTTCGACGGAAAACATGCTCCCGGTGGAAGGTTTTACGGGTGACGGCACCACGCTCGACGCCATGTTCTATCACCCCTACCAGAAACGGGCATTCAAGCCGGAAATCACGCTCATTTTGGACATTGCCACGCGCAAATGTGTCGGCTCGTCCGTGGACACGTCGGAAAACGGCCTCACCGTGCTGGACGCGCTCCGGGCGGCTTGCGTGAGCTACGGCATTCCGCAATTTTTCTATACCGACAACGGGCCGGGCTACAAAAACGCCATGCTCACCAAGGAAGGCACGGGCATTTTGACGCAGCTCGGCATTGTCGCCAAGCATTCGATCCCGTCTATTCCTCAGGGAAAGGGGCTTATGGAAATAGCGGTCAAAACCATCTGCACCCCTCTCTCCAAGCGTTTTGATTCCTGCACGCACCGCGACATGGACGCGGATGCGGCTCGAAAGTTCTATCTGCTTACCCGCAGAGAAATCGAAAAGACCGGAAAATCCGATAAGTTGCCCACGCTTGACCAGCTTCTCGCGGCGCTCCAGTACCGCATTGAGGAGTACAACGCCACACCGCACACGTCACTCCCGAAGTTTACCGACGCCAACGGCAAGCGGCGGAATTACTCACCCAATGAATATTGGGAAATGAAGCTCGCCGAGAATCCCGATTATGAAATTTTGGCGGTGCCTTCAACTGTTCGGGATGAGCTGTTTATGCCCACCAAGGAATGCACGATCAAAAACTGCCGATTCAAGCTCGCCGGACGCGAATATTACGCCAAGGAACTTGATCCGTTCCACGGTGAAAAGGTCAACGTCCGTTATGACATGCGCGATCCCAAACGGGTAACGGTATGGACGCTGGACGTTGAAATGATCTGTGAGGCGTTTCTTGACGGCAACACTATTGAATACATGGTGCTTTCCGAACAAGAGCAACGGGAAGCCCAAAAGATGCGCGACGCCATCGGAAGGATTGAAAAGCGCGCGCAAAAGCTGGTTCCCGGCGCAACCATCGTCTGCCCAGACGCCTCCAACGCTGTTGAAGCTACGTCAACCGTCGTCAACTCCATCCGCCGCCCGATCGGGCCGGTGGTCGATGTACAGCCGTTGGTCGCTCTCGAACCGACTTTTCGGGACGAGGAAGAAGAGGCGCTTACGCAATCCGTTCGCCCCGGTAAGGCTCGGCCTACCTTTGAGTTCCCCTATGAAAGGTACGAGCATCATATGACTCACCCGGTTTCATGGACGCAGGAAGATCGCGACTGGCTGGAATGGTACGTCCAGACCGAAGAGTACGCGGATTATCTTGATATTTTCATCAGCAAAGGCATTGCATGGGAGGAAACGTCATGCGCAAAATGTTCGTAAAGACAGAGAATTACCGTAAGTTCGTCAGTGCCGTGAAAGCCGTTGAACAGCGCGGTGCCGCCGAAGCCGGAATGATGCTCGTCTACGGCGTCCCCGGCCTCGGCAAAAGCCACATTGTCAGCAGTTGGGCTGCCGAAACCGGCGCGATTTTCCTGCGGGCAAACAAGGACTGGACGCCCCGATACGCCCTTTCCGAGCTTGCCGCCGCTCTGGAAATCGACGGGCGGGGCAACTCACAGCAGCTTTTCGCGCGACTCTTGAAGCCGATCGCAACGAACCAGTGGCCGATCATCATTGATGAAGCGGAATTTACACTGGCGAATCAGGCGGCGTCCCTTGAAAAAATCCGGGACATTTCCGACCGCGCCGAAAACACGGTGATCCTGATCGGCATGGGAAATATTCAGAACGACATCAAGCGATACGGGCAGATTTCCAGCCGTATCGCACGGGTAGTCGAGTTTTTGCCCGCTACGTTTGAAGACGTGCAGTCCGCATGCAAGCAACTCGCCGAAGTTGAAATGTCGCCTGAGCTTATGGCGGAAATCCACCGCCTCTCGCGCGGCTGCATGCGCGAAGTGCTGAACATGATCCCCGTTGTTGAGCGCGTGGCGAAGACCAACCGGCTCTCCTGCGTGGGCGTTGACGACCTTGCCGGGATTCCTCTTTCCCATGACTGGCAGAACAGGACGCCCATTACCGTGAAGCAGTCGGGCGGAAAGAAGAAGGTGGCCTGACATGACGAAGACGATCGGACAATCCATTCTTGAAGAACTTGCGGGCGGCAAGGTCATGCTGACGCGCGAACTTGCCGCAAGGTTGGACGTTCCCGCCGACAACATCCGCTCCGCAGCCAAGCTCCTTGTGGGGCGCGGCTACATCGTCAAGATGGAGGGTTGTTATCAAATTACGGATAAAGGGCAGGATTTCGTCGCTTCTGAAGCAGAGCGTATGCCCGGGGCGCAAAAAGGCGACTTCGCGGCCCGTTCCCGCTTTTCCCTGCGCACGCGGGTGTGGAACCTAATCCGTATGCGCACGCTATGGAGTGTCGACGATTTGTTGATGACTCTCGCGGATGGGACGGAAAAGGACGCGGAGAAAGGAGTGAAACGCTACATCCGGGCGCTTTTAAAGGCCGGGTACGTCGAGCGGACGCCCCGCAATCCGCAGCTTTTCCGGCTTGTCCGCAACAGCGGGCGGCTTGCTCCGGCCCTGAATACCCCGGCAAGGACGCTCACCGATCCAAACACAGGGGAGGTGCACCATGTCTGATGACTGGCTCCTCCTTTTACGCGCCCGCGTCGCAGAGATCGGCGTCAACGCGACGGCCCGCGAGCTGAATGTCAGCCACGGCGCTGTAAGCCTTTTGATTGCTAAACGGTATCCGGCCAGCACGGATCGCATGGCCGCACGAATCATTGACCGCTACACGCGCCATGAGTGCCCTTATGACGGGGCCTTACTGCATGACGACGCCTGCGCCCGGTACGCCGGAAAAGCGCCCACGTCCAGCCCGGCGGCCCTGCGCCGCTGGCGGGCGTGCCAAAAATGTGAATTCAACCCTAATCACAAAGGATAACGCCGTGTTCGCCGAAAAGCTCGAACGCCAAATCGCCCACCTTGAAACGGCCCTGCGCATTAACCCTGACGACATCGCCGACCTGCTCCCCACGATCATCAAGAACATGCGCGGTGAAGTGTCCGCTCTGTCGGATGCCGAAGAGACGGCTTTTCGTCTTTACCTTGCCAACCAGCACGCCAAGGATGCGCTTAATGCGTAACGAGAAAAACAGGATGT
This sequence comes from Candidatus Bilophila faecipullorum, assembly GCA_944326695.1. Classification (GTDB taxonomy): domain Bacteria; phylum Desulfobacterota; class Desulfovibrionia; order Desulfovibrionales; family Desulfovibrionaceae; genus Bilophila; species Bilophila faecipullorum. Next base: position 10,924 of record CALVEZ010000033.1, read on the forward strand.
AAAGGGTATGGCGACGCTTTCCAAAGAAGATGTGAACAGGCTTACCGGGATGTACGCTGATCGACTTACTCGCAACGCGCGGTATCGCGTGGAAGATATGGCGGAACTTGTCGGCTCGGAAGTATGGCGGGGGGCTTCGGAAAGGCATCGCGATTTCATCAAGGCGCAAGTCCGGGAGGGGGCGTTCAATTTGCTGCGCGATGCGGGTTTCCCGCCGGATGTAATCAGACGAATCAAGGAGCGAAAAGCATGATTTCATGGCTGTCACCGGAAACGTTAGCAACGCTTATGCTCTTTTGTGCCCTTGTTTTTACTTTGACTTGCTCTTTGTTTGCTCTTGTCGGCGTTTTTTATTTAAGCTGCCGCCTTGTTTTTGCTCTGCTTGGAGAGGTCGAAAGGTACAAGTTCCGCCGTGCGAGCGTAAAGATTCGCCAAACGGAAGCCGCACGGCTTCCAGCACACTGAATCAGGATAATCATGATGAAAAAGGACACTTCACCACTGCCTTTCCGCACCTTTGATGAAGCTATGGCAGAGGTCGGCCAGCATCTTTTAGGCGCACAGCAGGCCCTTTCCGTAGCCCGAGTGCATGCGCATTTTGAATGTCCCGATGCCTTGCAGAGGCTTCGGGCGGCTGCGAGCGGACTGAGCGATGTAGCGCATATCGCCGTTGAAATACAAATGTTTTGGGGCAGACCTTAACCCTGCGAAACGGCCCACACGGGCCGTCGCCGGATGATTTCCGGCCTGATGAGCACAAGCAACAACAGGAGGATACATGCCCCGCTTCATCCCCACCCGATCCGGCGCTGGCATTCCCGCCATACAAGACACGGCAAAGAAGCGCATCGCGGCGGCTTTCTTCATCGACAAGAACGCCCCGGAAGCCGCCGAGAACATGCTCAAAGTGTGCTGTGACGCCCTAAACAGCGTAGCCCCGACGGCCCCCACGCCAAAGGCCGCGCGGGAACGGTTCGGAAAATGACGCGCCCGGATAAAGTTTTCTGTGGCTCTATCGGTGTACGTTTTGGCACCAGCCGCACGAAGATCGAGCTTTCCCCGGCGGAAAACCACGGCGGCCCCGCCGGGCGCTTCCGGGTCCGGCTCGATCGGCGCTGGTACGATCTGGAGGATCGAAAGCTGTTCCTTTGCGCCGATGAAGTCGCCGCCCTCGCCGCCGAGTTTGCGGCGAGCGGCGAGATCGCGCCCGTAGCCGTGCCGGATTTGCCTGTGAAGGCCCGCGTCAAAGTGCCGCGCGGCATTCCCGGCGCGTCGCCGTACTGGTCCGGCTATGTGGCGAGCGCGCCCATCCGCGCCGACGACGGGCGTTGGTGGGTTGCCGTTGTTATCTATGGCGGTGTTGAGCTTCACCCTGTTGACCATCTTGTGAGGTGTTAGATGGAATCGCGTAAATCCCTTATGGCGAAGCTGCATATCGCCCGTAAAGACCTCGGCCTCGATGAAGACACATACCGCGCCATGCTGGAAAATCTGACCGGCAAACGCTCCTCGGCAGACTGCACCGATCGCCAGTTGGTTATGCTCATTGCCGCCCTGCGCAAGCGCGGATGGAAGGACAGCCGCCCGAAGGGGCCGAAGGTCCGCCCGGAGTTTGAAGCGCTGCTCGGCAAGATCAATGCCCTGCGCCTCGACACGAAAAAGTCATGGGCATATGTCGAATCCATCGCGGAAAAGATGTATGGCGTGCGCATCCCGTGGCTCGACGGCGAGCAGCTCGGTGGCGTAATCACTGCTCTGGTTAAGCACCAGCGGGCGCAGGGGAGGGCGTAATGTCTGATGCGCGTTTGCCCCGCAACGCTCGCGACATCATCGATCGCCTTGGTCCCGCTGTGACCCTGCGCCTTATAAGGGCTCTCGGCGGGACGACGATCCCCGTGCCTATGCGGCTGACGCCCGTCGGCGAGGCCCGCTATAGAAGGCTGTGCGATATGATCGGGGAGGATACGGCAAAGGCCCTATGTCGGGAATATGCCGGAACGAATCTTTACATCCCCACATGCAGACAGGCCGCCGCCGATGAACGCGACGCGGCCCTTATCAGGGATCGGGACGCAATGGCCCGCGCGGGGCTGTCTGAACGTGAGATCGTGACGGGGCTTGCCCTTAAATATCATCTTTCCGACAGGCACGTTTGGCGCGTGCTTCATCGTGTCCCGGAAGAAAAAACTTCTCTTTTTCCGTTGCAACGGCAAGGGCGGCTGTTATGACCGTTCCCCGCCAATCCCACCCGCTGACACCGTTCAGCTTTCGCTAATCCCCGGCGCTGGTAGCTTACCAGTAACCGGGGATTCCTCTTTTTGGAATCCCGCAAACCCGCAGGGGATTCCCGATGAAGCTCTTTATCAGACTGCTCAATCCGCGCTTCCAATTCTTCTTTTTCGCCGTTCTGGCGCTTTTTGTGACCGGCCTTGTGGCGTTCTGCTCGCCGGAACAGTTCCCGATCGTCCGATATAAACTTTCCCTCGGTATGCTTGCCGCCGTGATCGCCGTCTTTTTCGATATGGCGGCGTTCCCCTATGCTTCGCCTGACTCCTACCTTGACGATGACTGGCGGAAAAACCCCGACGCGGATCGCCCGCATGAGGCGGATTATCCCGTCGCCATGTGTTGCCGGACGCTCTTTATTGCGGCGTGCCTGCGCCGTGTGGCTATGGTGGCCGTTTTTGTACTTGCCGTTTCCTTGGGGCTCTAGTTATGCGCGCCGTCTTGAAAAAGTGGGGCATGGCCTTTCTGGAATGGCTGTTTACCGGCGTAGCCTTCGGGCTTGACGTGCTGCTCGTCGCGGCCTTGTTTTTGGGCATCTGCGCGACGTTCGCGGGCGCGGCACAGACCGAAGCCGTCACCATTCCCCGCGCCGCCTATCAGCACCGCGACACGTTGATCCGCGCCTCCCGCGCCGTGTGGGGGCTGGATGCGCCTGTGTCCGTCTTTGCGGCGCAAATTCATACCGAATCGTGGTGGAGGAATGAAACAGTATCGTCGGCAGGGGCGCAAGGTTTGGCGCAGTTCATGCCCTCCACGGCCCGCTGGCTTCCCGCCGTGGCCCCGGAAGTGGGCAAGCCCGCGCCCTTCAATCCCGGCTGGTCGCTGCGGGCGTGCGTCACCTATGACAAGTATCTCTGGGATCGGCTGGCGGCGAAAGGAGCACAAAAGAAGACCCTGACGCCCTGCGACCGTATGGCCTTCACGCTCTCCGCGTACAACGGCGGCGCGGGCTGGACCAACCGGGACCGCGATCTTGCCGCCCGCAAGGGCCTCAACCCCGATCGTTACTTTGGAAGCGTCGAGACGGTCAACGCGGGCCGCCGGGCGTCAGCGAAGCGAGAAAACCAGCGGTACGTTTCCTTCATTTTCGAGCGTCAGGCCGCCTACATCAAGGCCGGTTGGGGGCCGGGGGTGCGCTGTGAGTAGCCGTGCCGTGGCGCTCATCGGCGCGGCCCTTCTCGTGGCAGGCGGCTGGATCGCCCACTTGTACGGCAAGCTTGAATTGCAGGAGGCCCGCTATGAGACGCGGATCGCTGACATGGCCCGCGAGGTATCGGAAAAGGAAAAGGCCCGCGCCGAGGCCGTAGCCGCAGCCGAGCGGGCCGCCCGCGAAAGACTGGAAAAGGAAAGCGCCCGCGTGGCCTCTTTGTCAGCCGAGCTTTCAGACGCCCGCAAAAAGCTGGCAAAAGAGCGTCAAACTTTTGATGCACGTCTGCAAAAAGTGGCTCTTGCCGCTCGCCGCCATTGCTCTGGCCTGTCTCTTGAGTGGGTGCGCCTCTACAACGAAGCCCTCGGCCTCGCCGCCGGTGCTGGCCCCGGAGGTGAAGGTGCCGATCCCGCCGGAACTGCTCAAAATGCCGGACAGGCCGGAACCGCTGGAACCGGGCTACGCGGTGACACACTAGCGAGTCCTGAAGATGTGCTCGCTCATATCCGGGATTATGGCGGCTATTGCCGGGGGCTTGAAAGCCAGCTTGCTACGCTGGCGAGGGTGGTGTCGCCGTGACGCTTGATGCACAGACGGTTGTTATGGGGCTTCTCGGCCTTGTCTGTGGGCTGCTCGCGTATTGGGCCACACGGCTTGAAGGGCGGGTAGATGAGTTGAAAGAGCAACAACGCTGCGCCGTTGAAGAAATGCACAAAAACTATGTACCGCGCGAGGATTGCCGGGAGAGGACCGGGCAAATCCTCGCCGGGCTGGAACGGGTCGACGACAAGCTGGATCGCGTCGCCGACTCGGTACGCACGGGAGGGAATCATGGAAACCGCACATAGCAACGATACCGATGTCTTGCGGGTGCTGGCCCGTATTGAGAAGAAGGTCGACGATCTGAAGGCGAGCGTCGACACGGCGCAGGAACAAGCCGCCACGGGCAGCGTGCTTTCGGGCGGCCTGTCCGGGGCGGTGATTGCCGTGGCCGTGGTCTACGCGCAGGCTATCCTCGGGGTGCGCGCGTAATGGCCCACCCGAAGAGCAAGCGCATGGCCCTGCGCTCGGCCTACTGCTACAAAGCGCTGTCCCTTGAAGAGGCCGCCGCGCTGGTCGGCGTCTCAATCGGTACGGCACGGCGCTGGAAGGCCGACGCACAAAAGGCCGAAGACGACGATTGGGACAAGGTCAAGGCGGCGTCGAGTCTGGCGGGCGAGGGCATGGAAGCCGTAGCCCGCCAGATGCTCAACGATTACGTGTTGCAGCACCGCACGCTTATGGAACGGATCGGCAAAAATGACGACATGCAGCCCGCCGAAAAAGTGGAGGCGCTGTCTTCGCTTGCCGACTCCTTCGCAAAGACTATCGCCGCCAGCAAGAGAATTTTGCCGGAAACGGACGAACTGGCTACCGCGCTCGGTATCATTCGCAAGCTGGTCGACTTCACAAGCCAGCGATTCCCGCAGCACGCCCCGGCGCTTTTGGAAGTGCTGGAGCCCTTCGGCGCGCTGATTGCCAAGGAACTCGGCTGATGAAAAAGCTCTCCGCAAAGCATTTTCAGTATGCGATAGCCGACCTTGCCGCCGCCCTGCAACAGCAGATCGAGGCCGATTGCGAAGGCTTCCCGTCCGACGCCAAGGCCAGCACCGAGCGCCGGAAGCGGGCGCTTGCCGACTTCACTTTTTTTCGCCGGACCTACTTTCCGCACTACTGCACGATCACGGGGGATTCGGCGCTGCACACATGGCTTGACGCCGCCTTGCCGCGCATGGCCGAAGCCCGCGAAGGCCAGCATATCGCCCTTGCCGCCCCGCGCGGCGAGGCGAAAAGTACGTTCATTTCCCTTTTTTTCGTGCTGTGGTGCGTGCTGACAGGGCGCAAACGCTACATACTAATCATCGCCGACGCCTTGGAGCAGGCCGCTATCTTGCTTGAAGCGGTCAAGGCCGAGCTTGACGGCAACCCGCGCTTTGCTATGGACTTCCCCGCCGAAACCGGGCGGGGCCGTGTCTGGAATGTTGGGACGATTCTCACGGCTCAAAACGTCAAGCTCCAAGCCCTCGGCGCTGGAAAGCGTATGCGCGGCCTGCGCCACGGTCCGTACCGCCCGGACCTCGTGATTCTCGACGATCTCGAAAACGACGAGAACGTCGCCAAGCCCGAGCAGCGGGACAAGCTGCAAGACTGGCTGCAAAAGACCGTCCTGAACCTCGGGGCCGCCGATGGAGGTATGGATGTCGTCTATGTGGGTACGATCCTGCATTACGATTCCGTGCTGGCTCGGACACTGGACAAGCCCACATGGCAGGCCAAACGGTTTCGCTCCATCGTCCAGTGGCCCGAACGCATGGACCTGTGGGACGCATGGGAAGCCGTCCTGCACACCGAGGGTCCGGCGGCGGCCCGCGCCTTTTACGAGGTCCGGCGGGAGGACATGGAGCGCGGCGCACTCGTGTCATGGCCTGCGGGCCGCCCGTTGTATCAGCTTATGACCAAACGCGCCGACTCCCACGCGGCCTTTGACTCCGAGCAGCAAAACGATCCCCTCTCTGGAGACGACGCGCCGTTCGCGTCCTGCATCACATTCTGGGTTGACCGCCGCGCGGACTGGCTGCTGTTCGGGGCCGTTGACCCGTCTCTCGGCAAGCTCGGCGCGGGCCGTGATCCGTCCGCGATCCTTATCGGCGGGCTGTTGCGCGACACCATGACGCTTGACGTTGTTGAAGCCTCTATCCGCAAACGCCACCCCGATCGTATCATCGAAGATGTGATCGCACTGCACTGCGCGTATCATTGCCTGAATTGGGCCGTGGAGGCCGTGCAGTTCCAAGCCTTTTTTGCGGACGTTTTGGCACAGCGGGCCGCAGCCCGTGGCCTCGCGCTTCCCGTGCGTCCGATTATCAACAGCACTGACAAGCAACTCAGGATCGAGACGCTCCAGCCCTATTTCTCGCAAGGCCGCATCCGGCTGCACACGTCGCAGCAGACGTTGATCGACCAGTTGCGGCACTTCCCGAAAGCTGATCACGACGACGGGCCGGACGCCCTTGAAATGCTCTGGCGGCTGGCTGTGGGCGGATTCGTATCTTTGCGGGATGCTTTTGAGCGCGTGCCGCGTCAAAGTCCGTGGAGTGTGCGGCCTAGTGAGGACGACGTGGACGACTTCGGTGAATATGGGGGATGGAGATGATTTTTGACTGGTTCAAGACGGCGCGACGTCGGAAAGAGGCGCTTTTTGCGCAACAGACGGAAACGGGCGGGGGGCTGACGCCCATGCTTTACCTCGAACGGTGGGGCAACATGACCAACAAGCTCACCCCCTCGCGGCTTGCCAGTATTTTGCAGGCGGCGGACGACGGCGATATCACCGAGCAGCACGTGCTTTTTTCTGATATGGAGGACCGCTGCGAGCACCTTGCCGCCGAAATCGGCAAGCGCAAGCGCGCGCTGCTCACGCTGGACTGGGAGATTTTGCCGGGCCGCGCCAAGGACAAGCGGGCCGAGGATGTAGCGGCCGCCGTGCGCGAGCAGTTCGACATGCTGCCCACCACGTCCGATCTCCTGCTCGATCTTGCGGACGGCATCGGCCACGGCTTCGCGGCCCTTGAAATCGAATGGGCGCAGGCGGGCGGCCTGCACATTCCGGCGGCCTTCCACCACCGCCCGCAAAGCTGGTTTCAGGTGCTACGCGAAAACCGCAACGAGTTGCGCCTGCGGGACGGTTCCTATGAAGGGGCCGTATTGTGGCCGTTTGGTTGGGTCATTCATACGCACCGCAGCAAAAGCGGCTGGCTTCCCCGTGTGGGCCTATTCCGCACGGTGGCGTGGGCCTACCTGATCCGCGCCTACGCGCTGGAAAGCGCGATCATGTATATGCAGGTGCATGGCCTGCCGTTCCGTCTGGGGAAATACCCGCCCGGCAGCCGCGAGGAGGACAAGGCCGCCCTGAAAACGGCGCTTGCCAATCTGGGCCGGGACGCCTCGGGCATTATCCCGCAGGGCATGGAAATCCTCTTTGAATCCCCGGCCAACGCGACGCAGGACATACCGGGCATCCTTGTCACCCGCTGTGAACAAGGCATGAGTAAGGCCATTCTTGGCGGCACCCTGACCACGCAGGCTGACGGCAAAACGTCTACCAACGCCCTTGGCGAAGTGCATAATGAGGTGCGGCACGACATTCTAACTTCGGACGCCGCGCAGATCGCCGCGACGATCACCCGGCAAATCATCGCGCCGCTGGCCTATCTTAACTGCGGCGTTTCCGAGCCCGCCTTGCTCCCATACTTCCGCTTCGACACAAGACAAGCGGAAGACATTCAGGTTTTCGCCGACGCCTTGCCGAAACTGGCGGCGGTCATGGATATCCCGGCGGCGTGGGCGCACGAGAAGCTCAAAATCCCGCAGGCCGAGGAAGGGGAAAAGGTCTTGTCCGTCAGGCAGCAGGAAGGACCGCAGCCGCCCGCACCCCTGACGGCACAGGCCAGAACCGGCGGCAAGGCGGACCCCTACCCGGACCAGACCGCGATCGACGCCATGCTCCCGGAGGCGTCCCTGTCGGCGGCGTGCGCCGATCTCCTCGCGCCGCTCATGGATGAAATCCGCGAGGGCATGGAGCCCGTCGAGCTTTTGGTGCGCCTTGGCGATCTCTATCCGAAGCTGGATACGGCAACGCTGCAAGAACTCATGGCGCGGGCGATCTTCCTTGCAACCGTTGTGGGCGAGGCGAGCGCGGCGGAGGAAGCCGATGGAGACGCCTGATCTCGTCTACGCCCTCGGGCTTCCGCCGCGTGACGCCGTAGCCTACCTCGAAAGCAAGGGGATCACGCCGACGCGGCATTGGTATGACGTCTGGCAGGAGGCGCAGGCAAAATCCGTCACCGTGTCCGGCATGACGCGCCTTGATCTTCTGGAAGACGTCAAAGCGGGACTCGTTGACGCCGTGAAAAACGGCAAAACCGAAAAGATGTTCATTGACGATCTGGCCCCGATCCTGCGGGCGAAAGGCTGGACCGGCAAGCGGCAAAAGATCGATCCGAAAACGGGCGAGGTGACGGAAAAAGGCCCGGACCTCCCGGCGCGCCTGTCGCTCATTTTTACCCAGAACGTGCAGAGCGCCTACATGTACGGGCGGTACCGGGCCATGCTCGCCAACGCCGAGGAAAGGCCGTGGTGGATGTATATCGCGGTATTGGACAGCCGTACCCGTCCGCACCACCGGGCGCTCCACCGCAAGGTCTTCCGCTATGATGATCCGTTCTGGAAAACGCACTATCCCCCTAACGGCTTTTATTGCCGCTGTCGGGTGCGGGCGTTTTCGGACGCGCAGCTTGAACGTGAAGGGTTGACCCCGGAAAGCGGCGAAGGCCGCATGGTGAGCCGGGAGGTTGTCGTCAATCCCCGCGCCCCGGAAGATCAGCAAATTGTCCGAGATGTCTGGGGCTGGCAGGAAAGGCCGGGCGGCCTCACGCACTGGACGGACACGGGCTTTTCGTACAGCGCGGGCTATGCGACATTCCGGCTTGATTGCGAACTGGCGCAAAAGCTGGAACTCCTGAAGAGCGATGCACTGTATGCGCAAGTCGTGCAGGTGCTTAACGACGCCCCGGCCCGGCACGCGGCCTTTGGGCGGTGGATGGAGGAAAAGCTGGCTTCAAAGTGGAAGACGGGCGACGCCGTGGTGGTGGGTCTGGTCCAGCCGGAAGTGGTGGCCGCCGCCAAAGCCGCCGGGCTTGTCCCGGCCCGCATTGCCGTTATGACAGACGAAAAGGTTATTCATGCCGATCGGCCAATCCATCAAAAAGAAGGCAAGGCGCTCTCCTCGGAACAATATAAAAAGTTGTCTGAGGGATTCGCTAAGCCTGAGGCCGTTTATTGGGATGCCGTTCACGGCAACGCTTTGTATATCCTATCTGATCCCGATCCTGAATGGTGCGTCATCATGCCGCTGAACATGCCCACAAGGGACAAAAAAACCGCCAAGCGGCATGGGCGGCTTGACGGACTAGCGACGGCCTATAGGTGGCCTCGAATTGAAGTCCGCAAAAACGTCAATAACGGGACTTTAAAAAAGATTACCCCGTGAGGGCGGGAATTGAACCCGCATACCGCAGATGCTCAAGCATCCGCGCCCCTTGCCAATCGGGGTACACTCACAGGGCTTTTTCTTAAAGTACCCATTCCCAGCCGGGGAGTCAATGAGCGAACTTGTCAAAATCAGCATATCAGACGAGGCGTTGCGCGCCGCTCTGGGGAGGCTTATCGCGTCGTTGACCGACACGACGCCGACCATGCGCGCGATATCGGAGATTATGGTCGACGCCTCGGCCCGCGCCTTTGAGCAGACGGCGGACCCGGCCACGGGCGCGCCGTGGCAACCGCTGTCTGCATCCCGCCAGCGTCAGCGCGCCAAGAAAGGGCGCGCCATCGCCAACATGCTACAGGACAGTGGCTTGCTGGTGGGCAGTATCGCTCGCCCGTCGTGGCAGGGGGCCGTCCGGGAAATCGGCCCGGACCATGCCCTTGTCGGCACCAATGTTCCCTATGCCGCCGCGCACCAGTTCGGGGCCACCATCCACCGCGAAGCCTCTCCTACGACCGTGCGCCTGCGCAAGTGGAAGGGACGTATCGAGTTCGCCAAGGCCAAGCACAAACGCGTGCGCGTCGTCGATACCATCCGCAAGGCCCATACCGTGACCATCCCGGCCCGCCCCTTTATCGGTGTCAGCCCGAAGGACATTGAGGACATGCTCGGAACCATCACCCGGCATCTGCAAGAAGCCCTCAAGCCCTAAAATCCGTTTTCAGGGCCGTTTTTCTCCCCGGATGAAGAACGGCCCGCGTTTTCCTTCTGCGCATTTTTTAACGGGGGTCTAACGGCCTTCATTTGCGTGCCGCTTCTTTTTCCTCCTCCCGTTTTTCCGTCCGTACCCGCTCCCCCGCCTTTTCACCCGCTGACATGCGTCAACTGGCACGGTTCCGCAACCCTGCTACTCTGACGCCATGAGCACCACCTACACCTCTTCCATCGCCGCCCGCGTCCTCCCCGATGCGGGCGGCCCCACGCCCGGACGCATTCAGCTTTTCCCTATGGGCGCTTTCGCCGCCCGCGACGGCAGGCCCGGCACGCTCAAGGGCGTCAAGGTCAAGGCGTGGAGGCTTGACGCCGAGAACGCCGCCGCGCTGATCGCCCGCTGGCGTGCGCGCGAAACGCCGCTTGTGGTGGACTATGAGCACCAGACCATCCACGCCCCGGACAACGGGAAGCCCGCTCCGGCAGCGGGCTGGATCGAGTCGCTGGAAGCGGGGCAGGACGGCCTCTACGCAACGGTCAAATGGACGGATACCGCCCGCGCCTTCATTCGTGCTGACGAGTACCGCTACATCTCGCCCGTTTTTAGCTTTGATCCCGAAACCGGGGCTGTGCTTGAAGTGAAAAGCGCGGCCCTGACAAACTATCCCGCGCTTGACGGCATGGCCGCCGTGACCGCGCGAGCAGAGGACGATTCCCCCATGAAGAAAGAAACGCTTGAGGCACTTCGGTACTTTTTCGGCCTTGCCGCCGACGCCGACGAAGCCGCCGTCCTTGCCGCGCTCAAGGCGCAGGGTGACGGCCAGACCTTGACCGCCATGCTTGCCGCCAAGGATGCGGATACCGCAGCGGCCAAGGAAAGCGCCCCGGACCCGGCAAAGTTCGTCCCGGCTGAAATGCTCACCGCCGCGCAGGAAAAGGCGGCGGAACTGGCCGCCAAGGTCAAGGAGCTTGAGGGCGACGGCAGCCTTGCGGCGCTCACTGCCGAGATCGACGCGGCCCTTGCCGACGGGCGTTTGCCGAAGTCCTGCGAGGGCTGGGCCAAGGCCACCGCGAAAAACAATCCCGAGGCGATCAGGGGCTATATCGCCTCCGCCGTGCCGCTCGTTGCACTGAAAGCCACGCAAACCGGCGGGAGGACGCCCACGGGCGCGCCGCACACCGCCGCACTGACCGAGGAAGAGACTTTCGTCTGCAAGCAGCTCGGACTTTCCGAAACCGACTTCATGGCTGCCAAGGTCAGGGAGGGCAAGTAAATGGCCGTCGTCACCAGCGGGCTCGTCAACGCCCTGCGCACGGGCTTTTCCAAAGAGTTCGAGGACGCGAAGGCCGCCGCCCCGACGCAGTGGGCCGCCGTCGCAACCCGCGTCCCGTCAGGCAACGCTTCCAACACCTACGGCTGGCTCGGGCAGTTCCCCAAACTTTCCGAGTGGACCGGGCAACGCGCCTTCAAGTCGATCAAGGAATACGGCTACTCCGTCACCAACAAGCTCTATGAGGCCACGGTGGACATTCCGCGAACAGCCGTGGAGGACGATCAGCTTGGCGTCTATTCCCCGCTGTTCCGCGAAATGGGCTACGCCGCCGCCACACACCCGGACGAAATTATCTTCGGCCTGCTCAGGGACGGCAAAAGCACGGCCTGTTATGACGGCAAGATGTTTTTTGCCAAGGATCATCCCGTCTTTGAAAACGTGGACGGCACCGGAACCGAAGAGACCGCCGCGAACCTGATCGAGCCTGCTGAGGGCGCGGTAGCGCCGTGGTTCATCCTTGACGTGTCCCGGCCCTTGAAACCGTTCATCTTTCAGGAGCGCACCACGCCCGAGTTGCAGGTCATCACCAATCCGGACAACGACTATGTGTTCATGAACGACAAGCTCCCCTACGGCATCCGCTACCGCTGCAACGGCGGCTACGGCTTCTGGCAGCAGGCGGTCATGAGCGCCGAGCCCCTCAACCCGGCCAGCTTTGAAAAGGCGCTCACCCTCATGCAGGGCTTTACCGCCGACGGCGGGCGGCCTTTGGGCCTTGGCTTTGGCGGCAAGGCCGGGACGCTCCTTGTAGTGCCACCTGCGCATCAGGCGGCGGCCCGCAAGGTGGTTGTGGCCGAGCGCGACGACGCGGGGGCGTCGAATATCTGGTTCGACGCCGCAACCATCGTCGTCAGCCCGTGGCTTGCGTAATGGCCTACGCCACCGTCGAGAATCTGTTTTCCCTGTTTGGGGAGGAGGAGATAAACCTCCTCTCCAACCGGGGAGCGTCGCAAGAGTTGAACCGCGAGGCGCTGGAGGCGGCCATCGCTTACGCCGCCTCCGAGGTCGACAGCTACCTTGCCGCCCGTTACGCCGTGCCGCTCACGGACCCCGTGCCGCCCGTGGTCATGATGGTAACTGCGGATATTGTCCGCTATCGCCTCACCTCCGGGGACGTGTCAGAAAAGGACGCGATCGTTGCCCGGTACAAGACCACGGTGGCATGGCTGCGGGACGTCGCCTCGGGCGTCGTGTCTCTGCCATGCGCCGGGGCCTCGTCCGGGGGCGCGTCCGACAACGTGGAAATCGACGCCGGGGCAAGGGACTGGACATGCCGAGCCTGACGGAAGTGCGCGACGCCGCGATTGCGGCACTGAAAAGCGCCGTGCCCGAGGTCCGCGTGGACAGCGTTTCCGGCGGGGCCGAAGCCGCTGCCGTGCTGAAAAAGACGCTCGGCACGACGACGATCCTTGTGACCGCGCTTGGCGCGCAGAACGCCGCCGATCCCCGTTCGCTCGACTTTGACGTGTACGGGCAATTCGCCGCCCTTGTCGTCATCTATGGGCGCAGAGATCAGGCCGCCCGCGAAAAGGACGGCCTCGCCGTCGTCGAACGGACGGCGCAGGCCCTGCACGGTCACACTTTCGGCTTGGTCGACCTCGGCCCGGCCCGCGTGCTTTCCCTCGGCCCGCTTGAAGACGCGGAACTTGAAAACAACGGGGCATGGGTGTGGGCCGTTACATGGGGCCAGCCCCTGACGCTCACCCCGCCGATGGAGAAACCGGATGAATCTCTATGACACCCTGAAAGAACGAGTCCGCCTCGCCGCCCGTGCGCTGGCCCTGCCCCTCGGCTGGGAAGGCGAGCCCTTTGTCCCGCCGCACGCCAGCCACCTGCGGGCGCGCATCGTCTTTGAGAACCAACAGCAAGCCAGCCTCGGTGCGAACGGCCTGACCAAGGTTGACGGCCACATCGAGATCAAGGCCGTGGTCAAGGCCGGGGAAGATTCCCTCGCCGCGACGCTGGCCGAACAGGTCGCCCGCCGCTTCCCGCGCGGGGACGCACTCCAGTTCGACAATGGGACCGGGACCATCACCACGCCCCGCACGTCCGCGCCCGCCTGTGACGGCAAACGGACGGAGGTCGTCGTGAACATCACCTTCTACGCCTATCAGTCCGAGGGATAACGCCATGCCTTTCATTACCATTGCCAGCGGCGCGAACCACGGCCTCCGCTATGTCGCGGAAGTCACGCCGGGCACGACGCCCGCCAACCCGAAAACCACGTCTCTCACGCACAACTCCTGCACGCTCGCCCCCTCCCGCGACACCATCGAGAGCGGGGCCCTGCGCGATGACCGCATGATTCCCTTTACGCGGACGGGCACGGACAAGATCGCCGGGGACATCGAATTCGAGCTGCTTGCCGGGGACTACGATCCCTTCCTTGAAGCCGCACTGTTCGGGACGTGGACGGACAACGTGCTGAAGGCTGGAAAATCCGCGCATACCTTTACCATCGAGCGTGCCTTTACGGACATCGGGCAGTACGGCGTCTTCACGGGCTGCTACGTCAATCAGCTTTCCCTCTCCGTCAAGCCGTCCGCCGTGATCACCGGGACGCTCGGCCTCGTGGGGCTTGCCTGCGCCTACGCCACCAGCCCGCTTGACGCCGCGCCGAAAGCTCCTCCGGCTCCCGTCCCCTTCGACTCCTTCACCGGGACACTGAAGGAGGGGGGAACGGAAATCGCGGTGGTCACGGGGATCGAGCTGACCCTTAACAATGGCGTTGAGCCGCAATACGCGGTTTTCAACCGTTCGGCCGCCGCCGTGAGTCTCGGGCGCTCCAAGCTCTCCGGCACCCTGACCGCCTTTTTTACCGACGGGGCGCTGCTGCGCAAGTTCCTCGACGAAACGCCCGCCAAGCTGGAATTCACCTTGCGGCACGGCGATGACGCCTACACGTTCCTTATCCCCAACCTGACCTACACCGGGGCGGAGCACAGCGTGCAGTCCGAAAGCTCGATACAGCTTTCCATGCCGTGGCAGGCCAACCTTGACGCCGCGCTCGGCACCAGCTTCCAGATCACCCGCAACCTCGCGGCCTCGCCCGCGCCCGAAGGAGTATAGCCATGTCCCTGCTTGATCTCGCCTCCCTTGATTCCGCCGCCAAAGCCGATGACGGCGCGGACCTTGAAGTGCTTCACCCCGTTTCCGGGGAAAAGCTCGGCGTCGTCATCCGCCTTGCCGGGGCCGATTCCGCCGTCCACCGCAAAGCCACGGCCGCCATCGCCAACCGCCGGGCGAAAGGAGGATTCCGCCGTACCATCAACCTTGACGACCTCCAGACCGAGAACATCGAGGTTCTGGCCCGCTGCACGCTCGGCTGGTCGGGGGCCGTTCTTGACGGCAAGGCCCTTCCGTTCAGCAAGGACGCCGCCGTCACCCTCTACACGCGCTTTCCGTGGCTGCGCGAGCAAGTGGAAACCTTCATCTCGGACCGCGCGAACTATTTGCAGGACTGACTGCCGCGCTGTGCGAAGCCGTCGCCGCCTGCGTCGCCGCGAACAGGCGGGCAGGCGACGGTTCCGCGCTGCGCGACCACATCGACCAGCTTTGCAGGCAGACCGGGAAAAGCCCCGAAGAACTCGGGCTTGCCCCGGAAGAGGCGCAGGAGCCGGAAGTCCCCTTTGCGGGAGAACATCTCTGGGCATGGTTTTGGGAAGTTTCCGAGGCCCGGGCCTCGAACGGCTTTTGCCTCCTCCCCCTGTCATGGGTGGACATTGAAGCATGGGCCCGGCTGACCGCGACGCCCCTGTCTCCCTATGAAGCCCTGACCCTGCGACGCATGGACGCCGCCTATCTGAGCGCCCATGCCCAAGCGACGAAAAAGGACAAGGAAAGACTATGAACACATCGACGACGGTAGGGATCGAAGTCCGCGCGGACGGCACGCGGGAAGCGGCGCGCGACCTCGCCGCCGTCGATGCGTCGCTCAAAAAGATCGGAAGCAGCCTCGGCGGGGCGGCGCAGGCGGCCAGCACCGCCAAGCTCGACAGGACCGTAGCTCATCTGGGCGAGACAGGCGTCAAGGCCGCCGCTTCCTCTCGGCACATGCAATCGCTCGCCGCGGCTATGGCCCGCGTGGATCGGGAGCGGCTTTTTCGCCAGCTCGCGCAGGACGCCGGGCTTTCAACCGTAAAGCTCGCGGCCCTCCGCGCCGAGCTTGGCGACACGCGCGGGGCGCTCGCTACCCTGACGGGCGGTTTCGCCGCCGCCAAGCTCCAGATATTGGCATGGGCCGCCGCCCTCGCCCTCGGCGGCAAGGCCGCGCTCGACGCCGCCCTCCAGATGGACCGGCTCGATAAAGCCTACACCACGATCTACGGGTCCGGCGGCGCGGCCACGTCACAGCTTGCCTATCTCCACGAGGTGAGCAACCGGCTGGGCTTGCAGTTTCAGCAGACCGCCGCCAGCGCGAAGACCTTCTTTGCGGCGGGCAAAGACAGCAGCCTTTCCCCGCATCTCAACGAGATTTTTGAGGCCGTTTCATCCGCCGGGGCCGCGCTCTCCCTGTCGCAAGACGACATGCAGGGCGTTTTCCTTGCCCTCGGCTAGATGATCAGCAAGGGCAAGGTACAGGCGGAAGAACTGCGCGGGCAGCTTGGTGAGCGCCTCCCTAGTGCGTTCCAGCTTGCGGCCAAGGCTATGGGCATGACCACGGCGCAGCTCGACAAGTTCATGGCCGACGGCAAGCTCACCGCCGAGGATTTGCTCCCGAAGCTCGCCAAGGTCATGCAAAGCGAATTCGGGGCCGCCGCCGAAGCCGCCGCCAACGGGATACAAGGCTCGCTCAATCGGCTGTCGACCCAGTGGGAATTGTTCAAGGCCAGTCTTATTGATTCCGATGCGGCCATAGCCGGGATCAATACCCTGCGGGGAGCCATAGAGGGACTCAACGGCATCGGCGAGATCGCGGGCGAACACGAGCCGGAAATCATGGCGTTGGGCTTGCTTGCGGCGGCTATCACGGCTGTGGCCCTTGCCCGGAAGCTCGGCATTGTGGAATCGGTCAAGCTGGCAGCCGCCGATGTACGGCTGCACGGCGTGCAGGCGACGCTCGCGGATCGTTTCCTCGGCGTTGATTCCGCCGAGCGCCAGCGCCTTGCCACCGAAAAGGCCCTGCAATCGGAATCCGTAAAGGCTGCGCAGGCCAACGTCAACGAAGCGCAGTCCGTGCAGCGCGCCGCCCTCGCCTCGGAACAGGCCGCCCGGCAAAAGCTGGCGCAGGCCGTCGCCGCGAAAGAGGCTGCCGTCACCTCGCGTCAGGTGCAAACCGCGCTGGCCCGGGAAGCCGCCGCCACATCCGCACTCCATGCCGCGCAGGTCAAGACGTATGCCGCGACCAATGCGCTCGGCGTCGCGCAGCAAAAACTTTCAGCCGCTACGAATCAGGCATCCGCAGCCATTATGAACATGGGTGCCGGACGCAACCTCCTCTCCGGCCTGAAAGCTGCTGCGGGCGGTCTTGTTTCCTTCCTCGGCGGCCCGTGGGGAGTGGCCTTCATGGCGGCTGCTGCGGGCCTCACCTATCTGACGTCCCAGTCGTCGGCCAACAAGCGCATGATGTCGGAACTGGCCGACGAATACACGCGCACGGCGCAGGAAGCCGCAAACGCCGCCGGGGGCGTGGGAAAAATGACCGAGGAAATGGCGAAGCAGGCCAAGGCCGCCGCTCAGGTCGAAGTGGACAAGGCCGAAAAGCAGCTTGCAAAGGTAAGCGAGCAGGTAAGGTTTTTCGGTAATACCACTTTTGGGGATGTGTTCAGAACGACGGAAGGATTCAAGCCCGTTCTCGACATTCTCCAAAGCCTGCGGACAGGAGCCATCTCTGTTAACGAAGCCCTTGATCGCATGGAAAAGGCGCGTGCCGCGTTCGGGCGCGACAATCAGAATATTGTTGAGGGCACGCAGGCGATCCTCGCCTATGCGCAGGCGCAGGAAGAAGCCGGAAAGAGCAAGAGGCACCTTGAGGAAGTGGAGGAAGCCTGCGCCCGGCTGGGGAAGGAAGCCCGGCAAACCAAAGAAGTGTTGGCCTCCCCGTGGGTCATAAATCTTGATGACGCCGAGAAGGGGATTGCCAAGATCGAGCAGTCTATCCGGGGGATGCAGGCCCAAATGCTCGGGCTCGGCAAGGCCGACGAACTGGTCAAGCTTCTTCCCAATGTCGAGCCGGAAAAGATCGCCGCCGTGGTAAAGGCATACGGCAAAGATGGTCTTGTGGGCATGGTCAACGAATTGGGGGACGCCTATCACAAGATGAGCGGCAAGGAACAGGCCAACGTCATTTTGCTTGTTGACGCCACCCAAAGAGAAATAGCGATGACCAAACAGCTTGCGGAATGGCAGAAAAAGCAGCGCGACGCCGCCAAAGACCATACCTCCGCCTCCCGCTACATCGAGAACATCCGTGCCGAAATTTCCAAGCTCAACGGCGATCTCTCCGCGTCATGGGAGCAGAAGCTCAAGGTCAAGCTCGACGACATCGCCAAAAAGGGGAAGGACGCCCACCTTTCCTTGGACCAGTTGAAGGCGCTTACCAAGGAATACGCCGCAGCCGCCGACGCCAAGCGGGTACGCGACCTTGCCGACGCCTTCGCGGACTTGGACCTCAAGATTGCGCAGGCTGCGGGCAACACCCGCAAGGTCAAGGAATTGGACATTGCCAAACGGGTTGAGGAGGAACGCCGCAAGCTGGAGGCCCTTGCCAAGACGCCGAAGGAGAAGACCGCGATCTCCGAAAGGATGACGACCTACAAGACCTCCCTCGAAACCGAGGTGAAGGTGGAAAACCTGCAAGTTGCCGCGGACTTTTACGAGAAGCTGGCGGCCCTTTCCGGCGACTATTCCGTCTCCACCGCGTACCAGAATCAGCTTCTCGAAGCGCAGGCGGAAATCTACCGCCGCGCCCTCGGCCCCGAGCATGAGAAATTCATTCAGGAATGGGAAAAGCTGTCCCGGCTCCAGAACAGCCGGGATTGGAGCGCAGGCTTGGAGCGGTCCGTCCGCTCTTTCATCGCGGACTCGACCAACGGCGCACGGCAGTTTGAAGACATGTTCACCAATGCCTTTCAGTCCGTCGGGAACATCGGCGGGGCCGCGCTGGAGGAGATATTCGAGAAGGGGAGCTTCGCCGTGGACAAATACTTTGCGAATATTTCCCGGCAGATTGCGATACTTGCCGCGAACGCGGCGACCAACCAGCTTATCGGCGGCATCTTCGGCTTTTTGGCAAATGGCCTGTCTTTTGGGGCCGGGGCCACGGCAAACGCCGTGAGTGCAGGCACGGCGACGCAGGGCATTATGGGCAACCTCGCCTCCGTCCGGCTTTTTCATGACGGGGGCCGGGTGGGGACGTCCGGCGCAAGCCGCGCCGTGCCGTTTTCCCTCTTCTCGGACGCGCCGCGCTACCATGCCGGGGGCTTTCTGCGCCCCGACGAGCGTCCGGCCATTTTGCAGACCGGGGAACAGGTGCTTTCCCGAGGCGATACGGCGGGGCTCGGCGGCAAGCTCGACCAGCTTCTGGCCGTCATGCGCGGCGTGGCCGAAGCCTTGCGCATCGGCAACGGGCAAGGCGCGCCCTCGGTCGTCATCGTCGACGACAACAGCAAGATCGAGAAGTACATGCGCAGCCCCGAAGGGGCGAGGACTTTTCTTTTTCAGATGAACCAGAACCGCGCCGCCGTCAAAAACGTGGCGCAGGGAGGGCGTGCCTGATGGCTTTCAGCGGCAAGATGACGGCGGCGAACCACGCGGATTTGCTCGCCAAGATTACGGCTTTCATCACCGGCGATCCCTCCGTGCCGGGGCGGGACTGGACCGTGGCCCGGCAGGACGCCCTTGAATGGGGCCCGGCTACGGTCTTTCGGAATACGGGCCTTGCCGGGACCGAAGAGGTCTACGTTGGGCTGTACGCGGCCACCAAGTATGATGGCATAAGTGGCGGACTGGTTTGTAAAGTCTATAAATTATTTAATAATGGTTTAGTTTCCGACGGTGGAACTAATTTTTTAGATACTACTATCAGAAATGGAAGCGGACAAGATAAGACGCATTCATTAGTACCCTGTTGGAATAATGAAATTTCCTTGTGGATATGGAGCAATAAAGCGCGAATTATTGTTGTAGTCAATTGTAACAATTTATACGCCAATGCCTATTTAGGACAGCTTAAGCGTCTTTGTTTGCCGAGTGAAAATCCTTTTCCCTTGGCGTGTTTTACGGATGGATATACATCTCTCTGGGAAAAGGAAACACTCTACGGCTCCATAACCACAGGGGCTCAGAAAGATGCTGACAGCGGAAGGCGCAGCCTCATTTTTACTCGAAGGGGCGTATACCCTTTCAGTATTTACGATAACAAAAGCTATTATCAGTCATGCCATCAAATATGCAATCCTCATGGAATATGGACAAGTAATTTTTTTATGATTCCAACTACTAATTATGGTGTTGGTTCGGATTCCATGAAGATAGATCAAGGAAAAAAAGGCTCTATCGGCCTTTTTTATGGAGAAAAACCTCGAATTCTTTTACCAGTGTATGTTGGAACACCAAATGAAATAATAGGTGAAATGTTTGGTGTCTATTGGATACCAGATAAATATATAAGTCCCGAAGATGAAATCAATTCCCGGTATGTCATATTTCCTGATGTCAGTCGGGTGGAATGGCACAGCTTTATGTGCATAGGGGATGAATAAAATGCAATCACCATGTAAAATATATACCTTTAAAAATATACAATCCAAAGAGGATGTATTTTCAAATATTGCACGCTGCGCCTCTGATAACGGATAGATTATCGATAAAACCGATTTAAGTAACAATGAACTCTATTTGCACAGCTTAGGAAACGGTCAACAGAACATTTATTACTCGCTGAAATTTATCCCCGGATATGCAGAAGATCAGGATAAATATGCTTTATACGCGCATGGAAACACTGGTTTTGATGCAAATCAAACATGGGATAACCAGCCGGGAAGATTTACTGAAATCATATACCAAGGTTATATGGCAGGGAGAACGTATTTTCCTATTTTTAGGAGACTTGCTAACCATGCAAGTTTTGCTTGGTGGGTAATTCCTCCTGTTCAAGAATTGGTGATATTAATCAACAAGCAACTTATTGTAATTATTCAAATATTATCGCACACATTCACCTATGACAATCGTTCTATCCAATTTTCAGGTTGGATACCTTTTATGATCGGCTGCTGTGATGGTTTATATGAAAATGATCAATTAAATACTGTCATCAATTCAGGTTGGAGCGGCATGGGTGTATTAGGCTCTATGCTCTCAATGCTATCTATGATTCCGAATACATATAATAGCGTCAATACAGGTACTACCTGTGTATTGCTTTCTGGTACGACAGTGGGAATGCTTTATCAAGATAAAAATATTGATATTCTTCCTATCCTTCAAAAGACATCAACCCCTAACGGTTATACAGAATAAGTACCAGAAAGCATTGTAAGAACGAGTATTCTTTATACAACTTTTATTGTTGTGAACGCTAGTTATATAGGCTATGTAGTAAATGATTCTCTCATAAATGAAAAAAATGGATTTAATTATTCATATAAAGGTATATTGAAAAATTCAGGAGTCATATACTACGATTCGGCTATAGTTCAAAATCCAAGCACCTTACGATATTTATTAGTAAAACCACTTCTCTATAAATGTTCTGAAAATAATCAGGAAGTTATAGGCGAATTGCCTTATTATGCAGTAAATATGACGGGTCTAAAAGGCAAAGATATTATCCGTATTGGTGGAAAATCTTTTATCGTTTTCCCGAATGCTTCTGATACTGATATAATAGGGATAGCCATCGAGGTACAAGAGTGATCTCTGCTCTTCTCCCTTCCCCCTGTCTTTTTGGACTTCCTTCTTTCTGCGTGAGGGTGAATCATATCCCTTCTCCATCAAAGTCGGCATTTGAGGGAAAAGGAGTAAAAGCTCTTATCGTCCAACATCCGTCGATTCCAAAAGTACCCAAGAAAAGAAATTCCTTTTCTGTGGAGAAAATTTCAGATTTAATATACAATAATATTCATGTATTACCTTCTTTTATTGATGTGGGATTACTGACCCAGACCCTCACTGCCGAGTGCTTTGTCTGGAATGCCTTCTTTGATGTCCAGTCCCTTGCCCTAAAAAGGAAAAACTATGAGGGCATTACCGATACGCTTGGAGAAGAACTTGTTTTTGCTCCTTTGGAACATGCTTTTCATATTGTCATCTCCATGCAGGGCACGCCCGATGTTGACGGCGTTTTGCTTTTTTCCGTGGATGGAGTTTCGGTTCCCCTTGCCATCACGGGCTCCCGCGGGCTCGTGTGGGGGCTTGCGCCCGAGCGCGGCCTTGCCGAGACGTGGGAGTGGCTGACGCACATCGTGACCGGGCTGGACCACAGCGAGGAGCGGCGGCCCCTGCGCGACGTACCCCGCGTGTCCTACGGCGCGGTCTATGCCGCCGTGGGCCGGGAGGCGGCCTACGCGGAGTCGCTTGTCTACTCTCACCGGGCCGGGAGCTTCGTTTTGCCTCTTTTCGAGCAGACTGTGCGCATCCCGTCCCCGGCGGCGGGCTCGGAACGTCTCGCCTTCGACACTTCGGGCGGCGCGTGGCGGGATGGAGGCCGGGGCATCCTGTGGCGGGACGCCCTGACCTTCGAGTCCTTTTCCGTCGCCTCCGCGTCTCCGGACGGGCTCACCCTGAAAAAGCCTCTTGCCCGCGCGCTCGGCGGGATGTGCCTTGCCGTCCCCTGCGCCGACGCCCGCATCGAGGCATTCGACCGCACCGACGAGCCCGCCGATGCCTCGGCCCTGCGCGTACAGTGGTCCGTGTCCTCGCCGCTCATCTGGGCGGAACGGCTGCCGGAAAGCACCTACGACGGCTTCCCGCTGCTCGACATGCCCACCTACGTCACGGGGGAGGGCCTGAGCAGGGACGTCAGCGTCCCCAAAGTGGTGCTCGACAACGGGCTCGGTCCTGTCCGGACGCTCAATCCCTGCCCCTACGCGCGCGCCACATGGAGCGTACTTGTTCCCTGCCAGACGCCGGAAGAGATCGCGGCCATGCGCGGCGCGCTCATGGCGTGGCGCGGGGGCTGCACCGCCTTCTGGCTGTCTACCGGGCGGCACGACTTCGTGCCTGCGGGCGACTACCGCCAGACCGTAGGCCTTGCCGTCCGGCGCAGCGGCTGGGCGTCCTCGGGCCTTGCGCCCGGGCGCGACCGCATCCGCATCGAACTGGCCGACGGTTCGGTCTTTTTGCGGCGCATCGTCTCGGTGGCCGCCGGGCCCGCGGCGGAGGAAATCCTGTCCCTCGACGAGGGCCTGCCCTTTGAAAGCCTGCCCGCCGCGGCCTTCCGCGTCATTTCCTTTCTGACGCTCGTCCGACTGGCCGGGGACAGCGCCCTCTTTACATGGCGCTACACGCAGTGGGCGGCGGACGTGACCTTTTCCGTGGTGGAGGTGGACGCATGAGCCTCTTTTCCGGCGTGGCCGCTTTCCTCGGGGAAGCGCCCATCGAGCTCTACCGCTTCGAGCTTGGCGGGGAGACGTACCGCTATGCGGCCACTTCCGGCGAGCCCTACGTCTACAATGGAGAGATGTACACGCCCGAATATCTGGTACGCGGGGGGCTCCACTTTTCCAACGATTTCGCCAAGGACGTTCTGACGATCACGCTTCCCGCGACCAACGCCGTGGCCGCGCTCTTTTTCAGCGGGACGCCGGAATACGCCATGCGTCTCAAGGTCTTTCGAGGCGTCCGCGGGGCCTCGGACCTGCCCGCCGTGTGGAGCGGCACGGTCAACGGGGCCTCCTTCAGCTTTTCTGAAAACGCCTACACCTGCGATCTGAGCTGCGAGCCCCTAGCGGCGCGTATGGAGCGCAGCGGTCTGATCAGGAATTACCAGATCAACTGCCCGCACACCCTTTACGGCCCGCATTGCCGCGTGGACCGGACGGCCCACCGCCTTGAGGCACTGATTTCGGAAAGCGCGGGTTCCACGCTGACCCTCTCCCTTCCCTCCGGGACGGAGGACGGGCGCTTCGCCGGAGGCCAGCTCATCACCGCGGCCGACGGGCGGCGGCGCTACGTCATGGGCAACGCCGCCAACGTCCTCACACTGGAACGGCCCCTGCTCCTGCAAAAAGGCGACGCGGTGACGCTCTATCCGGGCTGTGACAAAAGCTGGGCCTGCTGCGTGTCCCGCTTTGCCAACGGCCTCAACTTCGGCGGCCACCGCTGGATACCCACGGAAAACCCTTTCGTCTCGCCCATAGGATAAGCCATGTTTTCGTTCCTTGTTTCCCTCGCCATTTCCTTTGTTTTTACGGCCATCTCCATCTTGCTCGCCCCGCGCCCCAAAACCAGCGGGGCCACGCCCGAGCCCGGCGAGCTCGCCTCCCCCACGGCGGACGAGGGCATTCCCATCCCGCACGTCCGGGGGACGCGCTTCGTCTCCGTCAACTGCCTCTGGTGGCAGCCCGAAGGCACCAGAGAGGTCAAGCAATGAGCGGCTCCGCAAGCGTCTTTGTCCTGCCCGAAGACATCCGGCACGGGGACCATCTGCACTGCGCCGAGGGCATCCGGCGTTTCTGCCAGCGCACCGGGATCGACCTTTCCGCGCTCATGGCCGGGCGCGTCACCGCCGACGAGCTCGTGGCCACCGGGCAGCACATGGGCATCGAGACAGCGAAGAACGCCCGCGAACGCGCGCGCCGCGAGGAGGCGTGATGGGAAGTTCCAAAAAGAAAAAACAGGTCGTCGGCTACGACTACTTCATGGCCGCCATCTTCGGGCTTTGCCTGAAAACCGACAAGTTGCTCAAGATCGTCTACGGGGATCGCGTGGCGTGGGAAGGGCAGGCGGCGGATCAGGAGATCACGGTCGACAGGGCGGACCTTTTCGGCGGCAACAGCACCGGCGGCTCGGGAGGGCTGAAAGGTTCGTTCATCGTCAGCATGGGCACGCCCGCGCAGCTTCCCAACCGCATCATGCGCAAGTACCTCGGGGAGGATGTCTACGCCCATCGGGGCCTTGTGACGCTCAGCATGGACAAGAGCTACGTGGCGAGCTTCTCCCCGCAGTTTCGCACGCTCCGCTGCCTTGTCCGGCATACGTCCTATGACTGGTATCCGGCCAAGGCGGTCATCGCGGGCACGCAGATCAACCCGGCCCATGAAATCCGCGACGCGCTGATCAATCCCGATCTCGGCGGGCAGTACACGGCGGACGACCTTGACGACGCGAGCTTCCGGCAGGCCGCGGACGTCCTCTATGCCGAGAACTTCGGCCTTTCCCCGATCTGGAGCGGCACCGACAAGACGGAAACCTACATACAGGGGCTTCTTGACTGCATCGACGGCATCCGCACCCGCGACCGGGCCACGGGCAGGATACGCCTGCGCCTGCTGCGCGGCGGCTACGACGCGGCGAGCCTTCCGGTCATCGGCCCGAGGGACTTCTCCGCCCTGACGGACATGGCCGCCGTCAGCCTCGACGCCCTCGTCAACAAGGTCACGCTCAAATACACGAAGCTGACGGACACGGGCGAGGAAGCGGCCAGCATCACGCAGGAGAACCTTGCCAACATCGACATGCAGGGGGGCCGGATCAACGCCGTAGAAGTCACCTTCGAGCATCTGACCAACGCCATTCCCGACCTTGCCCCGCGCATCCTCAGCCGGGAGCTGCGGGCGCGCAGCTACCCCCTGCGCTCCTTTACCCTGCAAGGCAAAAGCGCGCTGGAATCGCTTGAGGAAGGCGACCTTTTCGTCCTCGCCTATCCCGAGATGGGCCTTGAGCGGATGATCTGCCGCGTGCTGGAAGCCGACTACGGTACCCCGGACAAGCCCGCCGTCACCCTCACCTGCGCGGAGGACATTTTCGGGGCGGACATGCAGCTTATCGCCTCGCCCGCGCCCGAATCCGCATGGCAGACGCCTTTTGCCCCGCCTTCCTCCCCCACGGTGACGAAACTTCTGGAGCTGCCCTATCACCTTGCACCCTCACTGCTCGATCTCGGCCCGGATGAAGTAAACGGGCTGCCTCCCGCCGCGGGCTACCTCATGACGCTGGCCGCCCGCCCCGCGTCCACGGATTACGGCTACATGCACAAGCGCCGGACACAAAACGGCTGGGAGGACGCGGGCGCGGGCACGTTCTCGGCCTCCATCCTCCTGCCCGGCGGCGTCCGCCCCGTGGACGAGGTATGGGAGGTGGGGAGCACGGCGGCGCTTCCCCTGCGCCTCGACGATCTCGCCTTCATCGACGAGGAAATCATCCAGATCACGGCGTGGACCACCACGGCGCTGCACGTCCGCCGGGGCGTTCTGGACACGCTCCCGCAGGCGCACAAGACCGGGGCCCGGCTCTGGCTCCCCTCCAACGAAGGCGGCGGGGTCTGTACTACCCAATTCGCCGCCCGGTCATCGGCCTCCTGCGTGCTCGCCACCTACGGGCCCGGCGGGGTGGTCGATCCCGCCCGTGCTCCCTCCGTCTCGCTCGGCATGAACTCCCGCCTGATCCGGCCCTATCCGCCCGCGGGACTGCGTATCAACGGCGCATACCTGCCCGACGAAATCACCGGGCCGCTCACGGTAAGCTGGCGTCACCGCGACCGCATCGAACAGCAGGACGTCGTCGTCGCTCAGACCGCCGCGGACATCGGCCCCGAGCCCGGAACCACCTACACGCTCCGCGTTTATGACGGGGCAGGGGTCAGGAAGAAAGCCGCATCCGGCCTGACGGGGAACACATGGACATGGGAAACGGAAGAGGCGGATTGCGGCGGGCTTCTGGAACAGCTCAGCGTCGAACTCCTCTCCGTCCGGGACGGCTATGAAAGTTGGCAAGGCTGGCGGTGGGCCTTCCGGCGGCGCGTCCCGCTCAATCTGCTCCTGCCGAGCCTTTTCTCTGCTACGGCCACGGGAGGAGGCGTCAGCGTCACCATCCACGAAGACGGGACCGTCACGCTTGACGGTACGGTCACGGTCGCCGCGGCCCTCAACGTCAAGCTGACCAACGGGCTGGTCGTCTCGGAACCGCGCCCCTCGGCATGGGATGTGGATACCTTGCCCGGCGTCGTCCCCGGCCGCGCAGCCACGCTCACGGTGACGCGGGAAAGCGGCACGCTCACAACATCGGGCGCGGACGGCTTCAACGTCACCCTGCGCCATTCCGCCGCGGAAATCTTCCTCAACGCCAAGATCGGGGACGGCCTCTGGACGGCCACCGGCACGCCCGCCGAAGAAGTGAAAATGCTGGTCTTCTACATCCGGGCGGGCACGGTCATGGATAACCTGAAGCTCACGCTCAGGCTGGCGCAGGAGGAAAGCTAAGGAGGGAAAAAGGGGACAGGAAAAGACACATGGCAGAGGCGGGGGAGCTGCGAACTCCCCCACCGGCCCGGCGGCGAGACGCCGGACCACGGCCCCACACGATGAAAAGGCACCGTGCAGAGTATCCGCCTGCGTTTATGGCTCACAGTCAGACCGCGAGCGCGTAAACGCATATCGGGACGGATGCGGGGGCGCAAGGCAAGGACCATCAAAATGAAGGGAGCACACGACAACGAAATCAGATGCGGACACTGCAACAAGATGCTTGCCAAGGGGACGGCCCTTGATCTGAGCATCAAATGCCCACGATGCGGGGCAATCAACCATGTGAGGGCCACGCGCCCCGGTACAGATGGCCACGAGCCTCCTCAAAGGCTTTTCCATGATTCCGTTTTTTGAGAATAATGCGCTTACAATTTATCAGGGTAACGCTTTTACTGTCCTCTCTCTGCTTCCATCCGACTCGGTTGATGCCGTCATTACCGATCCGCCGTATTGTAGCGGAGCGGCCACACTCTCCGGCAAGCAGGCAGCTCCAGCCACAAAATACCAGCAAACAGGAACGAAAAAGACCTATCCGCCTATGCTCGGCGACGCCAAGGATCAACGCTCGTTCACATGGTGGATGGCACAATGGCTTTGCGAGTGCTGGCGCATCGCAAAAGAAGGCGCGCCGCTTCTCGTCTTCACGGACTGGCGTCAGCTCCCGAGTGTGACTGACGCGGTACAGGCGGCGGGCTGGACGTGGCGCGGGATCGTGGTCTGGCACAAGGGCAACGTAAGGCCCATGCTCGGGGAATTTCGACGCGATGCCGAGTTTATCGTCTACGGATGTAAGGGGCTTTTGCAGCGCCATAGCCGACAATGCCTGCCGGGTGTTTTCCAGTGCATCGTCAATGCCGCTGAAAAAGCCCATATTACGGGCAAGCCTCTCCCGCTTCTAAAGGAACTTATGGCTATCGCTCCCGAAGGCGGCACGGTCCTTGACCCCTTCCTCGGCAGCGGAACCACGGCTCTGGCCGCGCTCGCCACCGGGCGTAAATGTATCGGCATCGAACTTTCGCCGGAGTATGTCCGGATTTCGGCTGAACGCGTTAAGACTGCGTAGAAAAAAGGCGGGGAAGCTCCCCGCCCTTTTCATCGTCTTCTTCGCCAAAATTTCCACCACGGGCATGGAGGTATTTTCCGTTTTTCCAAGGGAAGGAAGGTTCCGCCATAAAGGGCTTCCTCAATGCGTCCAAGCTCCTCTATGAGCCTGTCTACTCCCTCCTGAATTTCCCGCACGGAAGGCGATACGGACTCTTCCCCCACAAGGCGGCGCAATTCATCAAAAGCGGT
>CALVEZ010000034.1 GCA_944326695.1 Candidatus Bilophila faecipullorum
TTGGGAGGGAGAGGGGAGGGGTTCGGGGAGGGGAGAGGGAACCTTTCTCCAGAAAGGTTCCCTCTCCCCTCCCCGATATTCCCTTCTCCGTTCACTCCTTCCCCCGCAGCACGAAAACAGCAAGCGCGCTGAGGGTGGAGAGCCCTGCGATGACGAGGAAGGCCAGCCCGAAGGTGTGATATTCGCCGCAGTAGCCGATGAAATAGGGCACGGCCCCAGCCGAGACGAGACCCGCCAGCGGCATGCTGACCGAGAGCAGGATGGGTTGCTCGTTGGCCGCGAAACTCTGGGCAAAAACCTTGAAGAGGGGAGGAAAGACGAAAGCCATTGAAGCCGCCTGAAGGAGGACTCCGGCGAGCGCGGGCAGCCGGGACACGTCCGCGCTTACGGACATGAGGCAGAGGGCCGCGGCGTGAAGCAGGAAGCAGAGGCTCACGATACGCCGGGCGTCGTAGACGTCGGCGGCCCAGCCCGCTGCGATGACGACCAGCGGCATGGCCAGCCGGGAGGCGGAGAGGGCAAGGTTCGCCTCCTGCGGGCCGAAGTGGACCGCGCTGACGAGAAAAATCTGAAGGACGCTGTAAATGGAAAACTCACCGATCATGGAGACGGTCAGCAGGAGGGCGACGGCCCAGCTTGCGGGATTGCGCAGGAGAACCCCGCAGCCTCGAAAAGAGGGTGGGTCCGTGCGGGTGTTCCCGCCGCGTCCCCACAGCAGGAAGGCCGCGCCCGTGCAGATCATCAGCCCGCCCATGAGGGCGAAGACGCCGCGCCAGTCAGTGAACAACAAGGCCGTCTGCGCGAGCAGGGGAATGAGGATAAAGCCGGTGTTGGGAGCCAGCTCGTGGATGGCGACCGCTTTTCCCCAATCCTTGGGATAGACGAGCGAGGAAAGGGTTGCCATGCCCGCCGGGAAGTAAAAGCCCACGCCGAAGCCGAAGGCAACGAAGGCTGCCCGGGCCTGCCCGAGGGTCTGGACGAACGGCATGAGAAGGAGCACGCATCCGGCCAGCGCCAGGGGAACGGCTGCCACCTGTCTCGGCCTGAAGCGGGAGAGGAGGAAGCCGGAAAGGGCCAGCGCCGCGCTGAATCCCGCGCTCTGCATGAGCAGCAGGCTGGTGGCCTGCGCGTGGCCCACATGAAGATCGCGTTCGATGGAGACGAGCAGGGGCGTCAGGGTGGAACGGGACATGTAGTTGAGCAGGAAGAGCAACGCCACAAAGCCTGCCCACGGCATGGCGGTACGGAAGGGCATGGGCCTATCTTTTGAAGCCATGAAACATCTCCTGACGGCGGCGTTCCCTTTCAAGCCTTTTTCAAGACGCTTCCCCGCCGTTTGTATGCGCTTTCGTGACGGAATTATCGGGAGGAGCCTTTTTTCCGACAGCACGGATCATGCCCTGCGGCGGGCGACCGTCACTTGCCCCCGCGTTGTTTCGAGTAGCGAGGCTCTTTCCTCCTCCGCCCCGCCTTCTCCGTGGCTTCTTCACCGTAACGCCTTCCCTGTCCCCACCACCGTTTTCCGCCCCTCGCACGGGGGTATAGGTCTGGATGGCTTCAAGCACATCAACGAATTCCCCGTCCCGTCGCGAGGGAATGGAAGGACCACGCGGGCCACGGCGTCGGCCTGTTCGAGCCCTTGTCTCGCGTATGGCATGGAAACCATGATAACCGCGGACATCGCTGAAGCCGCCACCCTCTGTCTCGTGTGTCGCACGGAAAGATGTGGGGGATCAGATGCTGTGCCTCTTTTTACCCCCCGTCGCACGGGTGACATGGAAGGACATGGATGCGCGTCAGGCGGGACCTCAAGCCACCCCCCATTGCACGTATGGATGGAAGAGGACCCATCCGGGCCAGCCTCCCCACAGGTTCTCTTCTCCCACACCAAAAGACGGCATGATCCCGATGCCGCCTTTTTACGGGGAAAGCCGACGAGCGGCCTCCCCACCACTTGAAAGTCTTGGGAAGGAGAGGGGTGGGGTTTGGGGAGGGGAGAGGAAACCTTTCTCCAGAAAGGTTTCCTCTCCCCTCCCCAATCTTCATTCGTCCATCGCCTACAGCACGCGCTTGTCGATAACCCGCACGGCCTTGCCTTCCGAGCGCGGGATGGAGTGAGGCTCCACAAGGCGGACCTTGGTCGTGACGCCGAGGAACTCCTTGATGCCCTTCTGGATGCGGCTTTCGCGCTTTTGGAGGTCCTTGATGGCGTCGGAGAAGAGGGCGGCGTCGAGTTCGACCTGCACCTCCACGTTGTCGAGGTTGTTCTCGCGGGTGAGGATGAGCTGATAGTGCGGAGACACGCCGTCCACCTCAAGGAGCAGGCTTTCGATCTGCGAGGGGAAGACGTTGACGCCGCGGATGATCAGCATGTCGTCGCTGCGGCCCGTGATGCGGTTGATGCGCACGTGGGTGCGGCCGCAGGAGCAGGGGGTGTAGTTGAGGGAGGTAATGTCCCGGGTGCGGTAGCGGACCAGCGGGATGCCCTGCTTGGTGAGCGTGGTGATGACGAGTTCGCCGGTGCTTCCTTCGGGGAGCACTTCGCCCGTGGCGGGATCGATGATTTCGGGAAGGAAGTGGTCCTCCCACAGGTGCATCCCGTGCTGTTCCTTGGCGCAGGACTGGGCCACGCCCGGACCCATGATTTCGGACAGGCCGTAGATGTTGGTCGCCGTGATGCCGAGCTTCTCCTCGATTTCATGGCGCATTTCGTCGGTCCACGGCTCAGCGCCGAAGACGCCGAGGCGCAGGGGGAGGTCCTTGATGTCGATGCCGATCTCGCGGCCCGCGTCGTAGAGATGGAGCGCGTAGGAAGGCGTGCAGCAGAGGGCCGTCGCGCCGAAGTCGCGCATGAGCTGGACCTGCCGTTTGGTCGAACCGCCGGACATGGGGATGACCGTCGCGCCGAGACGTTCGGCCCCGTAGTGGGCGCCGAGGCCCCCGGTGAAGAGGCCGTAGCCATAGGAAACCTGTACGATGTCGTTGGCCGTGGCGCCGGCGGCGGCGAGGGAACGGGCGGCGCATTCGGCCCAGACCTCGATGTCGCGCTTGGTGTAGCCCACAACCGTCGCCTTGCCCGTGGTTCCGCTGGAGGCGTGGATACGCTCGATCATTTCCATGGGCACGGCGAAGAGCCCATAGGGATAATTGTCGCGCATATCCTGTTTCAGGGTAAAGGGCAGGTGCTTGAGATCGTCAAGGGACTGCACGTCGGCGGGCTTGATGCCCTTTTCATCGAAGCTGCGGCGGTAGAAGGGCACATTGGCGTACACGCGGCGGCACAGGTCCTGCAACCGCTCGAGCTGGATTTTCCGAATCTCTTCGCGCGGCATCGTTTCCTTGTCTATGTTGAAAATCATGCTGTCCTCCAACAGAATGCGTAAAATCAGAAAAAGTGAGGATTGCCCCATTTACCCCCGAGGGTCAAGAGCAGAACAGCCCTTTACGCGCGAGGCGGTGTAAAAGGAAGGCGTCGGGCCTCGCCGTGCGTGAAGGTGGCGAAATCCCTCTGGACCCTGGAGGAGCCCCGGGTTTCGGATGGCATGGGAAATGAGAGAAGTGGGCCGGAGTGAACCCGGGCCTGAACGTGGACGAAGGGTGCCAAGGGGGGAGGCCGGGGTGGGGAAAAAGGGCGGACGGGCATAATTGCGATCGGCTCGGAAATAAGGTATCCGTCGGGGATGGAACAGAACAATCCCCTTTCTCTGGCGTCTCAGGAAAACGCCGCGGCACCGGCCGGTGCCCGGGTGCAGCCGAACCGCAAATTCTCCACCGCGTCAGCCGCCGAAAAGACGGCTGTTCTTGTGAAGTGGCTGGAGGAAAACAAGGCGCGCGACGTGACGGCGCTCAACGTGGCCGACAAGAGCCCGTGCATGGACGTGATTATCGTGGTCACGGCTTCCTCGCTGCGGCATGGTAAGAGCCTCGCCGACGGCCTCATGGAAGAGTGTACGAAGCGCAATTACGAATTCCTGCGCATGGAAGGTTACCAGACCGGGCAGTGGATTCTCGCCGACCTGAACGACATTGTCGTGCATATCTTCCAGCAGGAGATGCGCGAGCTTTTCCGCATCGAATCGCTCTGGAAGCAGTCTCATGTGCTTTACGGCGAAGCGCCCGATCCCTCTCATGCCTCCGAAAACGATCCCGGGAACGAAGACTAGCCCCCTACGGGCAAGGAAGTGCCTCATGTCCCTCACGCCGACCCTCCTGCTTATCCTCGACGGCTACGGGCTGGCCCCGGCCGGTCCCGGCAACGCCGCCAGCCTCGCCAAGACGCCCAACATCGACAGACTCATCCATTTGCCGGGCGCGACCCGTATCGACGCCTCGGGGCGGGCAGTGGGGCTGCCCGCGGGATTCATGGGCAATTCCGAGGTGGGGCACCTCAACATTGGTGCGGGCCGCATCGTCTATCAGGACATGACCCGCATCGACGTGGCGGTGGAAATGGGGGAACTGGCCTCAAACCCGGCGCTGAACGGGCTCATCGCCGCGGTCCGGCGGGCGGGCGGGCGGCTGCACTTCGCCGGGCTGCTTTCGGACGGCGGCGTGCATAGCCACATTGATCATCTCGGCGCGCTCATGGACATCGCCGCCGCACAGGGCGTGGACGTGCGCGTCCATGCTTTCATGGACGGGCGCGACACCAGCCCGACCAGCGGATCGGGATTCCTTGAGCGTCTGCGGGAAATGATGGAGCGCACCCGCAGGGCGCACCCCGGCGTTTCGGTGGAGCAGGCCTCGCTCGTCGGGCGCTTCTACGCGATGGACCGCGACAAGCGTTGGGAACGGGTCAAGGTGGCGTGGGACCTCATGGTCCACGGCGAGGGCGCGCGTTCGGACGATCCCGTGGCGGCGGTCAAGGCGCTCTACGCGGCGGGCGAGACGGACGAATTCCTCAAGCCGCAGCTTTTCGGGGTTCCCGCCGATGCCTGCGTGGGCGACGGCGACGGCCTCTTTTTCTTCAATTTCCGCGCCGACCGGGGCCGGGAACTGCTGAGCGCCTTCCACTTCCCGGATTTCAGCGGTTTTGATCGCGGCCGCGTACCCTCTTTGGCGGGCCTTGCGAGCATGACCTCCTATGATGCGGCCCTGCATGTCCCCGTGGCTTTCCCGAAGGAAAACCTCGTTCAGACGCTCGGCGAGGTGGTGGGTGATCTCGGGCTGCGGCAGCTTCGCATTGCCGAAACCGAAAAATACGCCCATGTCACCTACTTTTTCAGTGGCGGGCGTGAAGAGCCCTTCCCGGGCGAGGACCGCGTGCTCGTGGATTCGCCCAAGGACGTGGCCACCTATGATCTCAAGCCGCAAATGAGCGTTGTGGAAGTGACGGATCGCTTCATCGAGGCATGGGGCGACGGCTCGAAGGACGGCTACACCCTTGCGGTCTGCAATCTGGCCAACCCCGACATGGTGGGGCATACCGGCAACATCGCGGCGGCGGTCAAGGCGCTGGAATACGTCGACGCCTGCGTGGGCCGTCTGGCCGAGGCCGTGCTGTCTACGGGCGGCCGCCTGCTGCTTACGGCGGATCACGGCAATGTGGAAGCCATGCTGGACGAGGCCGGGCATCCGCAGACCGCGCACACCTGCGATCAGGTGCCGCTGGTGGTCGTGGAACGGGCCGGAGGCGTCGAGCGGGCATTTCCCCTGCGTTCCGGCGGCAAGCTGGGGGATATTGCACCCACGCTCCTGCACCTGTGGGGCGTGGACAAACCCACGGTCATGAGCGGCGACTCGCTTGTGGCTGATACGCCGGAGGACTGAGCCATGAACGGAAACCAGCGTCCCCCTCAGCCCATTTTGCCCGAGAGCATGGAACTCGTCTTTTACTATCGCTGTCCCGCCTGCGGATACCGCAACCCGCTCATCTCCCCCACGCAGCCGGCCATGACCCGCTGCGGGGCGTGCGGGCAGCCCTTCCCGGTGATTCCCGTGGACGAGCGCTCCGTGCACTACGTCAAGATCATGCTGGCCAACGGCCGCGCCGCCGTCGATCCCGATTTCGCCTAAAAGCCGAAGGATTCCTGCCGCGTCGCGCCCGACGTGAGAAGGGAAGGGCCGCGGACGGGATGGCGTGACCGGCAGGCGTTCCCTGCTCGGCCCGTCTCGCTTTACGCGGGAGGGCCGCCCGCCTTATCCGTATGGTATACGCCGGGGTGGTCGCCCATGCGCGGAGTGACGCGGGATGGCGATAGAGGGCCTTCTCTTCCCTCTGGGGTGCCTTTCGGCTGGAGGAGGGTTTCCGGTGCGTCGCGGGGAGGCGGCACGGAGGCGGCGTTCATCTGGAATGCTGCGGGAGTCGTGCTCAAAGAAGTCCAGGCGGTGTCGTCACAAGGCGGATGACATAGTGATGCTGTGAGGAGAATTCCAAACGGCGCGAGTATTTTTTATCTGACGGAATCAGCATATTGAAAGAATTCAGGATGACACGCGCCTAGCCTCGTTTGAGGTCATGCACATCTTGTATGAAGCGTGTGCAGGCGCATGACGCCGGCCCGAGGGCAAGGTCCGGGGCGCGAGAGCCTGCGCCGCCGTGGAGAAACGGACGTTTCTCCATTTTTTTCTGCGCGGTTTTTCCGCGTTTTCCTTTTTTCGGGGCTTTGGGGCCGGAGTGGTGAGCGGAGGCCGGGGACGATGGGGTAACCCTTTCTTCATCAGGGAAACATGAAAACGTAGATATAACAGGATTGAACATGGACACGTATTTTCAGGCGGCACGGGCCAATCTCTTCGGCCACGTGTCCTTTTTGCAGGCCAGAACGCCCGGGATGCTGATCCGGGACATGGGCGGCGCGGTCCTCGTGGATTCGGGGCTCGGGTCGGACACCTTCAATAAGGTACTGTGGGGGTATGACGCCCGGGGAGAGGCCGCCGAGCCCGAGCAACCGGAGGCAAGTCTGCGGGCCGCTGCGGAATGGTTTGCCGGCCGGCGTCCCGCAGGCCTGCTTGATCTTCCGGGAAGGCCCTTGCCCCCCGCTACGGAGCGTCCCTTTACCGTGTGGGCCTGTGCCGGGGACGAGTGGGCTCTCAACCGGCAGCGCCTCTTTTTCGAGGGCCGGGGCTACCGCGTGGGCGAAAGGGAGTCCGGCATGTTCCTGCCCCTGTCCCAACGGGAGGCGCGGGCCCCGCAGATGCCGGAGGGCCTGCGCATCGTGCCCGTCCGCACGGCGGGGGACCTTGCCGCCTTTTCCGAGGTCATGGCCGCCAACTGGAACCCGCCGGACGAGGATGTGAAAACCTTTTACAAGATGACGGAACACGTGCTTTTACAGTCTGTTGGAGCCATGCGCCTTTTCGTGGGGCTGGCCGGGGACGTGCCTGTCGCGAGCGGAGAGCTCTTTGTGAGTGAAAGAGGCAACATAGCGGGATTGCACATGATTTGCACACGTGAACTTTATCGTAAAAAGGGCTTCGGCAGGGCTATGACCGAAACCTTGCTTGCGGCCGCCAAGGAGGCCGGGGCAGGGCTTGCGGTCTTGCAGGCTTCGGCGGAAGGGGAGCCCGTCTATCGCCGGGCGGGGTTCCTGCCCTGCGGTTTTTTCGTGGAATACGTCGTCGCTGAAGAAATCCTTTTTTAAAGGACTCCCGGCTTCTAGAGGCAAAAAAGGGCTTGGGGCGGCCATCCCGGACAGGGATTGCCCTCTTTCGTCCTCTTTTTCACGAATCGGGCTATGTTGGCGTCCCGCAAGGGATGTCTGATCCGGCAGTCTCCCCTTGACGGAGGCTTTTTTTCACGATACCAGCTTGAGAAGCTAGGCACCTGTCTGAGAGCGTATGGCATCATACTGTGATCAGACCGGTTTTGTTGTCAGGGGAATCGTTTGTTTTTCTTATTTGCAAAGGACTGCCACCATGGAAAACGGTCGAAAACTGCTGCGTGGGATTGCGCTGGCGGCGATTGCCGTGATCGGACTGGGTGGGATCGCGTTGTTTGCTTCACCGTCGCTGGCCGCGGACAGCCGGCCTGACGTGATTCGCATCGATGCCATCGGCCAGCTCAAGAAGAAGCTGGAAATGCCTCCCGCCGTGTTTTTGCATGACGAACACACCAAGGCCCTCGCCGCTGCGGGGAAGGATTGTTCCGTCTGTCATACGGCCGCCGCGACCGGGCACACCGTCAAATTCCAGCGCGAAGGCGACGGAACTGACCCGAAAAAGCTGGAAAAGCTGTATCACAATGGCTGCATAGGCTGCCATGAGAATATGGCCTCCGACAACCTGAAAACCGGTCCGCTGGACGGCGAGTGCCGTGCCTGCCACAACACGAAGCTGCCCTTCAAGAGCGTGCAGGCGCCCGTCAAGATGGGAAGCAAGTCGCTGCACTATCTCCACGTCAGCTCCGAGGCCATCGTGAACCCCGCCGATCCGCAGGAAAACTGCGGCGTCTGCCACCACGTCTACGACGCCAAGCTCAAGAAGCTTGTGTGGAAGAAGGGGCAGGAGGACGCTTGCGCTTCCTGTCACGGCGACAAGGCCGAAGGTTCCAAGCCTTCACTTCAGACCGCCGTGCACACCAAGTGCGTGTGGTGTCACGAGAACGTGGCCCAGACGTCGCGCGCCTACTACACCTCGCAGGCCGAGGCGAAGAAGGCGCAGGCTCCCAAGAGCAACAAGACGCTGACCGCCAAGCAGATCAAGGCGGAAGCCGCTGCCGAGGCCGCGGCCATCGAAGCCGCCATCGTCACCGGCCCCACCACCTGCGCCGGCTGCCACACCGAGGCGGCCCAGTCCAAGTTCAAGCAGGTCAGCCCGGTTCCGCGTCTCATGCGCGGCCAGCCCGACGCCACCGTCCTGCTGCCCGTGAACAACGCCAAGCGTCCCGTCGGCGCTCCCGAAGCGGGCATGAAGCCGGTCGTCTTCAACCACAAGGCGCATGAGGCGTCCGTGGACAGTTGCCGTACCTGCCATCATGTGCGCATTGAGTCCTGCACCGTCTGCCATACCGTAGACGGCAACAAGGACGGCAACTTCGTCAAGCTGGCCGACGCCATGCACGCCCCGGCGTCCGACAGCAGTTGCGTGGGCTGCCACAAGCAGACCGTGATGACCAAGAAGGAATGCGCCGGCTGCCACGGTGCCGTTCCGGTCATGGCCCCCGGCTCCTGCGCCACCTGCCACAAGGACGTGAAGGGCATCACCGCCGCCCAGATTGCGGACGGAAGCGCCTTTGAGCTCAGCAAGGAACAGCTTGCGGACATCGCGGCCCAGAATGTGGCCGAAGAACCCAAGCCCGTGAAGCCGCTGGACCCTGCGGAAGTTCCCGAAACCGTGACCATCGGCGTGCTCTCGCACGACTTCGAGCCCAGCGTCTTCCCGCATCGGAAGATATACGAGGCCCTCGTCAAGGGGACCGGCGAAAACGGCCTTGCCGCCGCTTTCCACACGTCGCCGCTGTCCATGTGCGCCGCCTGCCACCACAACAGCCCCGTGGCCGATTTGAAGACGCCGCCCAAGTGCGCGAGCTGCCACGGCATTCAGGCTGACAAGATGGCCGCGAGCGTCAACAAGCCGTCGCTCAAGGCCGCGTATCATCAACAGTGCATGGCCTGTCACGATCGGATGCAGATCGCGAAGCCTGCCGCCACCGATTGCGCGGGCTGCCACACCCCGCGCGTGAACTAGGCGGTGAGGAGAAGATATGAACCGTAGATCATTTCTGACCCTGATGGGTGGCCTTGGTATCGGGGCTCTCGGCGGCGCGAAATCCGCGTCCGCCGCGGGCGGGACTTTCCACGGGTATCCCGACAGCAACGGCGTGCTGCACGACACCACGCTGTGCATCGGGTGCCGCCGTTGCGAAAAGGCCTGCAACGAGGTCAACCATCTCCCCCAACCGGAAAAGCCCTTTACCGATCTCAACGTGCTCAACGAAAAGCGCCGCACGACCGCGAAAGAGTGGACCGTGGTGAACAAGTATCGCCCGGCCAATCTCGATAAGGACGTGTTCCGCAAGAGCCAGTGCATGCATTGCGAGGAACCCGCCTGCGCGAGCGCCTGCTTCGTCAAGGCGTTCACCAAGAACCCCGACGGGTCCGTCACCTATGATCCCACCCTCTGCGTGGGGTGCCGCTACTGCATGATCGCCTGTCCCTTCAACATCCCGGGCTACACCTACGAGCGCGCGCTCAACCCGCTGGTGCAGAAGTGTACCATGTGCCACCCGCGCCTGCAGGAAGGCAAACTTCCCGGCTGTGTGGAAGCCTGCCCCACGGGTGCGCTCATCTTCGGCAAGCGCAAGGACCTTGTGAAAATCGCGTGGGATCGCATCACCGAGCATCCCGAACGCTATCAGGATCACGTTTACGGCGAGCACGAAATGGGCGGTACCGCGTGGATGACCATTTCCGGCGCGCCCTTCAAGGAAGTGGGCCTGAACGAGGAACTCGGCACCAAGGCCGCCGCCGAATACACGGCGGGCGCGCTCGGCGCCGTGCCGATGGTCGTAGGCATCTGGCCCGTGCTGCTCGGCGGGGCGTATGCCATCACCAAGCGCAAGGAACAGATCGCCAAGGAAGAGCGGGAAGAGGCCGTCATGTCGGCTGTCGCCCGTACTGAGGACGAAGCCGCGAAGAAGCTGCAGGCCAGCCTCGACAAGGCGGCCAAGGACGCCGCCAAGGAAAGGGATCGCACGGTCGCTTCCGAGGTGAAGAAGGCTGTAGCCGAGGCCGAAGAGGCGCTGCGCGCGCAGCTTGAGGCGGAAAAGGCTGAAGCCGTGGCCAAGGCTGCGGAAGAAGCTGCCGCGAAGGCCGCCGAGGAAGCCGCCGCCCGCTTTGCGGAACAGGCCAAGGCCGCGCAGAACAAGGCTGCCGCCAAGCCTTCAAAGCCTGAAAAGGGCAGGAAGGGCAAGAACGACACCAGCGGCGGGGAGGCGTAAGCAATGAAGTTCTGGAAAAAGATATCAAAGCAGCTTGACGGAATGGCCGATGTCATGGCCGCCAAGCCGTTTATGCAGGGATTCGTGGGCAAGACCCTGCTTTCCATCCCGCGCACGCCCGGCAACCTGATCACGGCGGTCATCCTCTTCATCGGCCTTTTGATCACCATCGCCCGTTTCGGCTTCGGCATCGGCGCGGTGAGCAACCTGTCCGACAATAACCCCTGGGGTATCTGGATCGCCTTTGACCTCTTGTGCGGCGTCGCATTGGCGGCGGGCGGCTACGTGACCTCCTCGGCCTGCTACCTCTTCGGCATGAAGCGGTACCATTCCGCGGTGCGCCCGGCCATCCTGACTGCCTTCCTCGGCTATGCCTTCGTCGTCGTGGCTCTGCTCTACGACGTAGGTCAGCCGTGGCGCCTGCCCTATCCCCTTCTCGTGTCGCAGGGCACCACGTCACTGCTCTTTGAAGTGGGCCTGTGCGTGGGCATCTACCTGACCGTGCTCTTCGTGGAATGGTCTCCCGTAGGCCTCGAATGGCTCCTCGGCATGAAGCAGGCCCCCTGCTGGCTGACCCGGCTGCGCCCCTACATGCACACCATCCGCAAGGGCGTGCTGTGCTTCACCATTCCGCTGACCATCCTCGGCGTGGTGCTGTCCACCATGCACCAGTCTTCCCTCGGCGCGCTGTTCCTCATCGCCCCGAGCAAGATGCACCCTCTGTGGTACTCGCCGTTTATGCCGGTGTTCTTCTTCATTTCCTCTATGGTCGCCGGCCTGTCGATGGTTATCTTTGAAGGGACGCTGGCGCACAAGCCTTTCCACCACAAGATGGACGAAACCCATCTGCGCGAGGCGGACGGCGTCGTCCTCGGCTTTGGCCGGGCGGCCTCCTTCGTGCTGATCGGCTACTTCATCATCAAGGTCCTCGACGTCACGATGGACAACGACTGGCATTACCTCGCCACCGGCTACGGAGCGTGGTTCGCCGTGGAAATGGTCGGTTTCGTGCTGCTGCCCGCCTTCCTGTACGCCCTCGGCGTGCGCGAAAAGCGGCTCACCCTGATCCGCGTGGCCTCGGTCTTTGCCGTGCTCGGCATCGTGGTCAACCGCTTCAACGTGTGTCTGGTGGCCTTCAACTGGCAGCTTGACAGCGCCGACCGCTATTTCCCGAGCATCACCGAAGTGCTGCTGTCCATCTTCATCGTGACGATGATCGTGACGGTGTACCGCTTCGTCTGCTCGAAGATGCCGGTCATGTACGAACACCCCGACTTTAAGGACGCCCACTAGGGCGCCGGGAGCGAACAATGGAAGATTTTCCCACGCTCTATTCGTTCATGGTTTACACCAAGGGCTGGACGTATGTCCTCATGGGCGTCGCGCTCGTGGGGTTCCTCGGATACTGGCGCTTCCTCTTCGGACGCGACGAGAGAACCGGCAGACCCGAGTAATCCGTAAGGAGCTGAGCTATGTATGAATTCCTCACTGGTCCCATGCTGTGGGTCGCCTTTCTCGTCTTTGTGATCGGTCTGGCCCGCCGTGTGGTCCTGTATATCCGCGGGCTGGACTGGCGCCTTGAGCGCGTGGCCTACGGCCCGGGCCGCAAAATCGGCATGAAAGGCGCGCTTTCCTCCGTCTTTCAGTGGCTGGTGCCCTTCGGCACGCACAGCTGGCGCAGGCAGCCCTATTTCACCATCGCCTTTTTCCTTTTCCACATCGGCGTGGTGATCGTGCCCCTCTTTTTGGCGGGGCACATGGTCATCATGCAGGAACGTTTCGGCTTCAGCCTGCCGTCCCTGCCCATGTGGTTTTCCGATGCCTTCACGGTGCTGGCCATCGTGGGCGGCATCATGATGGTGCTGCGCCGCATCGCGCTGCCGGAAGTCCGCTTTTTGACCAACATGGCCGACTGGGGCATCCTCGTTCTGGTCCTGTTCGTGCTCGTGGCCGGTTTCCTCGCCCGTATGCAGGCTCCCGGCTACGAAAGCTGGCTCTTGTGGCACATCTTTGCGGCCGAGCTGGTGCTGATTCTGGCGCCGTTCACCAAGCTTTCCCACATCGTGCTCTACTTCATGTCGCGCGGTCAGCTTGGCATGGACTTCGCCATCAAGCGCGGCGGCGCGACGCGCGGCCCCGCTTTCCCGTGGTAATCGCTGAAGATTGCCGGAATAACGGAGGACAACATGCCTGAAGGCAAGTTTTGCAATAGACGCCCCATCACCACCGAGGAGGACCTGAAGGCGCTTCTCGGCGACAAGGGCGGGCAGCAGTACTATAAAGAAATGGAAACGCTGGAAGTGGACACGGTCGCGCTGTGGGACAGCCTGCAGAAGACCTGCAAGTCCCGCACGCTGACGTGGCTCGAAATCTGCGCCCACTGCGGCCTGTGCGCCAACAGCTGTTTCCTGTACATGGCCAACAACCGCGACCCCAAACAGGTGCCGTCGTACAAGATTCAGTCCACGCTGGGTGAGATGATCCGTCGCAAGGGGCAGGTCGACACCGAGTTCATGATCAATGCCATGGAAGTGGCGTGGGCGAAATGCACCTGCTGCAACCGCTGCGGCACCTATTGCCCGCACGGCATCGACATGGGCGTGATGTTCAGCTACCTGCGCGGCATCCTGTACGCGCAGGGCTTCGTGCCGTGGGA
Organism: Candidatus Bilophila faecipullorum; assembly: GCA_944326695.1. Lineage (GTDB taxonomy): Bacteria > Desulfobacterota > Desulfovibrionia > Desulfovibrionales > Desulfovibrionaceae > Bilophila > Bilophila faecipullorum. The sequence goes on from CALVEZ010000034.1 coordinate 13,536, forward strand.
ACTCAAGATCGGCGCGGGGATGCACCGTGTTTACGGCGCGCAGATGGACGTGACCACCGAGGACTGGGTGGACACCTGTGAATGGATGGCTGACGAAAACTCGGAAGAGTGGCCGGGCCTTGAAATTCCGGTGGACAAGGAAGACTGCGACGTCATGTACATCCTGAACGCCCGCGAGCCCAAGCACTACCCCGAAGACGTGGCGCAGGCCGCCATCCTCTTCCACGTGGCCGGTGAAAAGTGGACCGTGCCGTCCGTGGGCTGGGAAAACACCTCCCTGTCCATGTTTGCGGGTGACTGGGAAGCCTGCGCCAACAACGTGAAGCGCATCTACGGCGCGGTCGAGCGCCTGCGTCCCAAGATGGTCGTAGGCACCGAATGCGGCCACGCGCACCGCGCCACGGTGGTGGAAGGCCCCTACTGGGCGGGCCGGGAAGACGGCAAGCCGCCGGTTCCCTTCCTGCACTATGTGGAATGGCTTGCCGACGCGCTGCGCAAGGGCAAGATCAAGATCGACCCCGCCAAGCGCCTCAAGATGCCCGTGACCTTGCAGGACTCCTGCAACTACATCCGCAACCACGGTCTGGCCGAGCACACCCGCTACATCATGAGCCAGATCGCGGAAGACTTCCGCGAGATGAAGTGCAACCGTGAGGACAACTTCTGCTGCGGCGGCGGTGGCGGCTTCAACGGCATCGGCAAGTTCCGTCCGCAGCGCGACAAGGGCCTGTACATGAAGTTGCAGCAGATACGCGAAACGGGTGCCAAGCTCGTCATTTCGCCCTGCCACAACTGCTGGGACGCCATCCGCGACATGATGGAAGTCTACCACGTGCACGACATCAAATGGAGCTTCCTGAAGCCCATCATCATCGACATGATGATCGTCCCCGAGCACTTGAAGCCTCAGGATGACGACGAATAAAAACGCATGAGGCGGAAAGGCGTCTTTCAAGAGATGCCTTTCTCCTTTGTTGATGAAGCGCTCCCCCGCGGGAGGATAAGCGCCTCGGACCCTTGGCCCGGGGCGCTTTTTTCAGGGGAATCCCGGAGGAGAACGGGATTCCGGGATCAAGGAGAGAAGCGGGGAATCTTCCCTCCTTGTGGGAGGAGCAAGAGGGGAGGCGATGGAACGCCGTTTTACGCGGCATTCCGTGTCCGGCAGCAGACCCGGGACGGATTTCCGCCGGAATTCGTCGGTTTTTCAGGAAAGGGAGGAAGAGGTTTTCCTCCCTTCCGTTTTCAGTTTTTTCGTTGTTGCGGGGCTTTCGCCTTTATTCCATCTTTCTGAGGGAGCGGCGGTAAATCCGGGCGATCCGTTCCCGGTCTGCGGGTACGGGGGCCAGAGAAAGCAGCAAGCCGAGGGAAGGCGTCTCTTCCGCAAGTTCGCACAGGCGGTCGATGTCGTCCTCGGTAAAGCCTTCGTCCTCCAGCTTTTCCGGCACGCCCATTTGCGCCAGCCATTCTTCCACGCCCTTGGCGGCCTTGTGCGCTTCATCCGGGTCGCCCTTGAGGTCGGGCATGATCGGGCGGAGAATGGAGGCCAGCGTGGCCGCGCAGGCGGGGTAGCACTCTTCGATAATGGCGGGCAGGAGCATGGAGAGGCCAAGGCCGTGCGACAGTTCCGGCTTGACGCCGCTCAGGGGGTGCTCAAGGGCGTGCGTGAAATGGAGCATCCCATTGTCGAAGGCCGTCCCCGCGATCATGGAGGCGTAGCTGAGGCAGTAACGGGCCTTCAGATCGTCCGGGTCTGCCGACGCCTTGGGCAGGTACTTGGCGACGAGCCGGATGGTTTCTTCCGCAAGCAGGATGGCCAGCGGGTTGGCAACGGTGGTGGTGGCCGCTTCCACAACGTGATTGACGGCGTCGATGGACACATAGCGGGTCTGCTTGGGGGAAAGCTTGGTCATAAGGGCCGGATCGTCGATGGAGAACAGGGGATAGATGCAGTCGTAGGCGATGGCGGGCTTGTAGTTGAGCTTGGTGATGCTGGCCACGGCGAAACGGTTGACTTCGCTGCCCGTACCGTGCGTCAGGTTGATGACTACGATGGGAACGGCCTTGGTGGGCGTGAACTGGTAGGTATAAAGTTCCTCACCGGTCCGGCCAGGATTGGCAAGCAGGATGGCCGCGCTCTTGCCCGCGTCGATGGGGCTTCCCCCGCCGATGCACAGGACCGCCTGCGCCCCGGCGGAGCGCCCGAGTTCCGCAGCTTCATCGATGGAGTCGGTCGTGGGGTTGGGCGTTACCTTGTCGTAAAGGGTGGTGGTAAGGCCATGCTTCGCGCAGGCCTTCTGCACATGCTCCCACGCTCCCGTAAGCTTGTAGGAACGTCCGCCGGTCACGCAGAGCAGCTTGCTGATGCCCCGCGCCTTGAGTTCGGCGGCTATGTCGTCCAGCTTTTCAATGGCGCCCGCGCCGAGATAGGCTGTCGTCTTGGTGCGAATTTCCCGTACTTCCCATTCATTAAACTCGGCGTCCCACATGATGCGCTCCTTCTGACTGTATGATAGGTTGAATAATCAAACATATTGTGTCTTTTTTCACTAAATAGGCTTCGGAAAAATGATTGTCAAGTGAAAAAGATAACAAAAGTAATCATACAATAAATACGGTGTGAAAGAAGAAGACATGCGAAGAGGCACTGCCTGCACCCGGATTCAATGTGCGAGGTGAAAAAAAGCTCTGGAGAACTCTCACTGGCGACAAAAGAATGCTTTTTTTTGCGTTGGCCCGCTGGTGGAGGCAAAGGGACTTTCACTTCACCCATAGTAAGCCGTTAGGAGTCTCGCCATTCCGCAGAAAGGGGCGGGAGGCGGGCGTTTCTTGCGGAAGCATGGCTTTACCCGGCGCTGGTCCGTTTTTGACAGAGAGCCCCTGTGGACACACCATCGGGTCCGGCATGGGCCAGAAATCCGTATAAAGAAAGTGCAATGGAAGTGGGTTCCCTTACGCAGCACGCAGGACCGGGCCAGCGAGCTTGTGCAGGGAACTGGGGCCTTACTCCCACGGCGGGCCGCCGTGGGCTTGAAGGGGCTATGATGGCTAGGGAAAAAGGACGGCGCTCAGGCGACGTAGTACGCCCACAGGAGGGAAAGGGGGACGACGAACACCATGGAAGGGAGCATGTTGATGACGGGAAAAATTTTGATGCCGCACATGCGCAGGCCCGTAGCCACAAAGATGACTCCGCCGCAGGACGTGAAATCGCCAAGGGCTGCGGGCGGCATTTGAGGAGAGGCAAGGTGGACGGCAAGGTAGAGGAGGGCGAGGATAAGGAATTGCGGAATGGCGATCAGGCTGACGGAAATACCGAAAAGGGTACCGAAGACGACCCCGCTAAAAAGATCGAGTACAGCCTTGGTGAACAGGATGGTCGCATCACCCGTCATCGCCTCGTTGATGGCTCCGAAAATGCCCATGCTGCCGAAGCAAAAAGCCGAAATGAGGGTGATAATATTGACGATGTAGGTCTCGTTTCCGTAATGCTTGCTCTTCGCCACACGGAACAGGGTACGGATGCAGCGCGCCAGAAAGGTTTCGGCGAAAAACAGTTCTCCCAAGCAGGAGCCCATGATAAGCGCCATGACCACCACGGGAAAGGCGGCGGCTTTGTTGACCAGAACGGAGCCCATACAAAGGGTGATGACTCCGAAGATGAGGGGAAGGGTTTCCTTGATGCGGGCGGGGATGATGGCGGAACAGCAGGTTCCGATCACGCCGCCGAGAAAAAGCGCGCTACTGTCTACAATCGGTCCAATCATGGCGTTTCCACGGTTAAAGTTGTGCGTCGGGCATTTTGAGTCGAGTGTATCTCGGAAACATGCACGTGGGGATTTGTCAAGCGCCGAAAGCCTGTCCTGCAGGAAAGCCCTGATTGTAAGGAGCTGGATATCCCGGGTGGCTGACGGCCCACTGTATGGCCGGGACCGGAAGGCCCGTAGCCTACGAGAGCTTTTTCTCTTCTCTCTTGCTGGCACAGGAGGCGGTGGAGAAGGAAGAATATTTGCGCGAGGTCCACGTGGTCCCTTCATGCGGAAGCGGACCATGTTCGAGGGCGTGTCAACACGCAACAAATACGGTACCGTTTTTATTCGATTGCCGCTCGTTCCTCGCAAGCTGGCTCCATGTGCCCTGTATTCCTCCGGGGAAAGTGATGTTCTCCACCCTCTCTCAAGATACGGATAGGTAGAAGAACGTTCACAGGCCCGAGGCTGGAGGCGTGGTGACAAAGGGATTCATGCGTGGAGGAGGACGGCGGGCGCCATCTTGTGCCTTTCTTGACCGCTCCTCCGGCGCAGATTTTCTGTTGCCGGGGCAGGGCACGGCGGATACCCTGCACGGGAGGAGGGCTTTTCATCATGAAGCGACGTGCACGCCAGCTTTCCGCGTATCTGTTGGGCGTCTATCTGGCTACGGGCCTCATGGACGGAACATGGAACCCGCTTGCATGGAATGGGCGACAGTGGGCGGCGGCTCTGTTGGCCGGCGTCATCGTGTGGATTGGCTCGTGGGTATGGAAGCGGTGGAAGGCGAAGAGGGGCTAGGAGTCCCGTGAAATTCCGAGGCTGTGCGAGCAGGCCGATGTATTGCGGGATTCTGCGTCCTTTTTAGATACGCCCCTTCCCCGCACCGGGCCGCGAGGCGCAAGAGGCTTGCGTTTTCGCCATCCATCGGAGGGTTGGGATTCTCCCTTTAATGCTGCTTTGACGGTTCCACTGAGCCGTCGCGATGTTTGATGATGCCCGAAAGGACGATGCTGCCATGAATATAATCGCTCACATCCGTAATGATTTTCAGGAAAAATTTGGTATTCCCCGACAAAGTGGTGTTGTGGAGACGGCCCTGTCCGAGATTGTTTTTGAACCGGCTTACCGGTGTGCGGAGGCCCTGCGGGGTTTGGAAGGGTTTTCCCATATTTGGCTGATCTGGATGTTTTCCGCCTCCACAGACAAAGGCTGGTCGCCTACGGTCCGGCCTCCGCGTTTGGGCGGTAACACGCGGGTAGGCGTTTTTGCCTCGCGCTCTCCGTTCCGACCGAATCCGCTGGGGCTGTCGGCGGTGAAGCTGGAAGAGATTGTGCTTCAGTCCCCGGAAGGCCCGCTATTACGGGTTTCCGGGGCCGATCTGCTGCATGGGACGCCTATTTTCGATATTAAACCCTACCTTCCCTACGCCGACTCTATCCCGCAGGCGAAAGGCGGCTTTGCGGGCGCGAGACCTGAGCCCCGGCTTGAGGTGCACGCCGCGCCCGAAGTCCTGCAAGGGCTCCCTGAGGGCAAATGGGAGACGCTGCGCGAGGTTTTGGCTCTTGATCCGCGCCCGTCCTATCAGGACGATCCCAACCGGGTGTATGGCTTTGCCTTTGCCGGACGCAATGTCCGGTTCCGGGTGAACGGTTCGGCGCTTGAGGTGCTTTCCCTTGAAACGCTTTCCGTGGATGCGGGCAAAGAAAAAATGGGGTGAGGAAGGAGCCGGGAAGTCCCGTCGACAAAAGCCCGGAACCCGGGAAGCGCCGCAAGGCGGAGGTGACGGCGGCCTGCGTTCGGCTGTAAGGGCGTTCTGCCTTGCCCTGCGGCGGGAGGCCGTACACGGTGCCTGCGTGAGCCACGTTTTCCCGGCAGAGGCCAAGATCTCAAGAGGGGGAGAAAGGCGGGTTCTTTGTTCTCCCAACGGACAACAGGATGGCGGACGCAAGCCTGAGTACCAGACATGAAAAAGCCCTCACGGTTATTCACCGTAAGGGCTTTGATTTCATGGAGCCTTTGTCCAGAATTGAACTGGAGACCTCATCCTTACCAAGGATGCGCTCTACCAACTGAGCTACAAAGGCATGGTGTGTCTAACGCTTTCTGCGTCAGCAACGAAGAAGCTTTTAGCCTGATACGCTCTCTCCGTCAAGCTTTTTTTCCACATTTTTTTCTGCCGGGCACAGACCGCGTTCGCTGCCGCGCACAAAGGAGACGAAGGCCATCACCTGCGGCAGGGAGGCGTATTCCTTTTCCAGCAGATCAAGGGCCTCGGGGCGCGGCATTTCGCTGCGCCAGACAAGGCGGAAGGCGTGCTTGAAGGCGGCGATCACGTCGCGACCCGCTTCGGCGCGCCGCAAGCCCACGAGATTGGGGCCATGCACCAGTGCCCGGCTTCCGGCGGCCAGCATCCACGGCGGAAGGTCCTGCGCCACGCCGGTCATGCCGCCCACAAAGGCGTGCGTACCGATGCGGCAGAACTGATGCACTGCGGACAGGCCGCCGATGATGGCGTAGTCGTCCACGCGCACGTGGCCGCCGAGCGTCGCCCCGTTCGACATGACGATGTCGCTGCCGAGCTGACAGTCATGGGCGACGTGGGTATAGGCCATGCACAGGTTGCGGCTGCCGAGGCGCGTTACGCCGCCGCCTCCCTGCGTGCCCCGGTGGAGGGTGGCGAATTCCCGGATGCGGTTGCCGTCTCCGAGTTCAAGCCACGTCACTTCACCCTGGAATTTCAAATCCTGCGGCTCGCCGCCCACCATAGCGTGGGAATGGATGTGGTTGCCGCGTCCCATTTTCGTATAGTTCTTGATGACCGCATGGGCGTCGATGCGGCAGCGGTCCCCGATGACCACATGTTCTTCGATGATCGCGTAGGGCCCGATTTCCACGTCTTCCCCGAGGCTCGCGCCCGGGTGGACAAGAGCCGTGGGGTGGATGCCCTGCGAGGGGGCCAGTGTGCAGCAGGTCATGCCATCTCTCCGCGATCCGTGACGGCGGCGGTCAGTTCCGCTTCGGCGGCAAGGACGCCGTCCACATAGGCGTGGCCTTCCATTTTCCAGAGTTTCAGCTTGTGGCGGATGAGGCGGCATTCCAGATCAAGCCGGTCGCCGGGGTAGACGGGGCGACGGAAACGCACCTTTTCAAGGCCGGAGAAGAGGAAGAGCTTGTCGGCCGTTTCGGAGGGATCAAAGCCGTGCAGAACGAGGAGGCCGCCCGCCTGCGCCAGCGCTTCGATGATGAGCACGCCGGGCATGACGGGGACGCCGGGGAAATGCCCCTGAAAGAACGCCTCGTTGAAGCTGACGCATTTGTGCGCCTTGATGTATTCCCCATCCACGATTTCGTTAACCCTGTCCACAAGCAGGAAAGGATAGCGATGGGGGAGAAGGTCCAGAATCCGGCGGATGTCGAACGATACGGGCTGGGTCATGCGGTGTGTTCCTTGAAAGTCTGAGATGATCTAGTCCTCGGCCTCGCCTTTGAGTGCCTTCACTTCTTTCTCAAGCTGCGAGAGGCGCTTGAACAGTTCGGGGTAGCGGGGCATGAGGGCCAAGGTGCGCATGTAGGTGCGCTGGTCCACGGTGGGGGTGCCGCCCACGGTGACGTTGTCGGGAATGTCCTTGGCGACCCCGGACTGCGGGCCGATGGTCACGTTGTCGCCGATGTGCAGATGCCCGGCCACACCGACCTGCCCGGCCAGCGTGCAGTTGTCCCCGATGGTCGAGGAACCGGAAATGCCTACCTGCGAGACGATGAAGCTGTTGCGTCCGATGCGGACGTTATGGCCAAGCTGGACGAGGTTGTCGATTTTGGTCCCGTCGCCCACGCGCGTGGTGTCGAGCACGGCGCGGTCAATGGCGGCGTTGGCCCCCACTTCTACTTCGTCGCCGAGGACGACCCGGCCCACTTGCGGGATTTTCTGGATGCCCGCGGGCGTGCGCGCAAAGCCGAAGCCGTCCGCGCCGAGCACCGCGCCCGGATGCAGGACAGCATTGTTCCCCACCTCCGTGCCCGCCATGAGCACGGCGTTGGGGTAGACGGTCGTACCTTTGCCGATGCGGACCTTTTCGCCCACATAGACGCCGGGAAAGAGCGTCACCCCGCTTTCCACCCGGGCTTGGGGCCCGATGTAGACGAAGGGATAGACGGTCGCGCCCTCGGACACATCCGCTTCGGGATGGATGAAGGCCAGCGGGCTTATCCCGCTGAAGGACCCCTGCGGCGCGGCGAAAAGTTCGAGGACGCGCCCGAAGTCGCGGTAGGGGTTGTCGCTGACGAGCGCGCGGGCCACGTCCCCGGCGTGTTCGGGACGGACAATAACGGCGCCAGCCCGCGTTTCCGCGAGCTGGTCAGCGTATTTGGGGTTTGCCAGAAAGCTCACTTCATCGGGCCCGGCGCTCTCGAGGGTGTTGACGCCGATGACTTCGGCGTCGTCCCCGCGCAGAGTCAGGCCGAGCCGGGCCGCGATTTCGGAGAGTTTGCGGGCACCCATTTATTTCTGGCCGGTACGGGGTTCGGGGAACTTGCTGCCCGAAGCCTTCCACAGGCGGTTGACTTCAGCAAGCACGGCCTTGGTGATGTCGAGCTGGGGGGTGGCGTACATCACGCTGCCCGAAGCGGCGTCAAGGATGAGGTCGAGCTTCTGCTTCTGCGCGATGGTCTGCGCGGCCTGATAAATCTGCTGGGCCATGTTCTGGCGAATCTGGTTTTCGGTGTTTTCCACCTTGCGGGCGAAGTTGCGGGACTTTTCCTCAAAGGCGCGGCGCAGGCGGAGGAATTCCATCTGCTTTTCCTCGCGCTCCTTGGCGTTCATCTTGGCGACCTGCGTCTGGAGCGTTTCGCCCTTGGTCTGAAGGTCCTTGGCCTGCTTTTCGAGCTGGCTCCTTTCCGCGCCGAACTGGGACTGCAGCTTCTGCTGGGCGGCTTTGGCGGCGTCGCTGTCCATGGCGACGGCTTGCGAGTTGAAGACGCCGATTTTCATCTCGGCGAAGGCGGAACCCGCCATCAGCAGGCAGGCCACAAGAGCGAGGGACATGACTCTGAACATATGTTTCTCCTTAAGGATGAACGGACACGGGCGGACGTAAGGCCCGCAGATCGAAAGGGATAGCCTTCAACGCGTGAGTCGTCAAGCTCGCGGCTCACGGCGGGTGGGGCGCGAAAGGGGAAAAGAGAAAAAAGGGTATTTTTTTGAAGCTATTGAACCCAGAAAATGAAAAGCCCGTTCCGTGTCGGTCTCGCGCTTTTTTTCTTCAAAGATACATGAAAAGAGCGGCGGAACGGAAGGCGATGATCAGCGCGTTTTTTGTCCGGCGCTGTCGAGGCTGCCGAGATAGGCGAGGATGCCGCCCGCCAGTCCCTGAGCCAGCGCCTCCCGGTAGGCGGAGGAACGCAGATTTTTGGCTTCCTGCGGGTTGGAGCAGTAGCCGATTTCCACAAGCACCCCGGGCATGGCCGCGCCAAACAGGACCTTGAAGGGGCCCGGCTTCACGCCGCCGTCGTGCACGGCAAAGCTTTTTTCCTTCATGATCGAGAGTGTGCATTTTTGGATGGTATCGGCCAGACGGCGGGACTCCTGCGCACGCGTCGGCTGGAGCGAGGCGGGATCGGCCCCCTTGTGGTCGCCGTTGGCGTTTTCCAGCCCGGCGAGCTTGGCCGTGTCCGAACTCCCGGCACGAGCCGGGAAGTAGGTTTCCAGCCCCGAGGCGTTTTCGTTGAGGCTGGCGTTGAGATGGATGGAAACCAGCACGTCGGCCCGGGCTTGATTGGCGATGTAGGAACGCGTCGACAGGGAAACCCACGTGTTGTCGGTCCGGGTATGGAGGACCTGAATGCCCTGTCTGGAAAGCAGCGCGCCCACCCGCTTGGCCATGTCGAGGGTCACTTCGCGCTCGACGAGATCGTTATGGATGGTGCCCGGGTCCTTGCCGCCGTGCCCGGGATCGAGCACGACCGTACGGGCGGAAAACCGGAACAGCGGATCGCTTGATTGCAGGTTTTTGCCTACCGGGATGCCCCGGGGGAGGGCGGCGTCCGTGGCTGACGTCGTCAGGATGAGGCGGAAAGGGGAAGAGGCCGTCTGTACAGTGAAGCGCTTCAGGGTGCGGAAGTCGAGCAGGAGCCGCGTCTTGTCCGGTGCGGAGAGATCAAGGCGCATCCGGCGCAGAGAATTCCCCTGTACCTTGATGCCGGGCCGGATGGTGGAGGCGGGTGCAACCCCTTCGAGATCAAGGATGATCCGGGTGGGCGTGCCGTTTTTCTTGTTGGCGGCCTGCGAGCGGAGCGACCAGACGATGGGCCGGTCGAATTCCAGCGTGACCACGGCCAGCCCTTTTTTGTTCTCCCAGCGCATGTCCGTCAGAGCGGCGGCCTTTCGTGCCGTTGCGCCCTGTTTGGCCGCTTCAAGCGCGGAGGTGAGGCGTTCGGCGTAGACCTTGGCCTCGGGGATGACGTCGCCGCGGGGATAGGTCGTTTGAAGGCGTTTCAGGGCTTCCTGAGCGCCCTCAAAATCACGGAGGCGCTCGGCCCGGAGGCGGGCGATGCCGAAGAGGGCGTCATCCGCCAGAACGTGCGTGCCGTAGTCTTTAAGAAACTGTTCGTAGCGGGCCACGGCGTTCTGGGCGTCCTGACGCAGCATGGAGCGGGCCGCCAGTTCCTGCAGCGCCACGGCCGAGCGGTACAGGGCCGCCGGGCGGTTGCGCCATGTCGGGTGCTTTTCGTAGATGTCCAGAAAGTCGCCGGCCACGTTTTCCCACGGCTCGCGCCAGCCCCCGCGTTTGGAGTCGTTTTTGAGCTGCTCCATATCCTGTTTGGCCTTCTCGTAGCGTTGCTCGAAGGCGGGCGCGGCTTCAGCGCGGGGAAGCGCGAAGAGGGCGAGGAAGAGGGCGCAGAGGAACGGCAGCACGCGCAGAGCCAGCCAGCCCGAAGGCAGGAGGCGGCGGCGCGGGGCGGGGAAAAGAAGCGTATCCATGAAGGGGGGCGAATCCTCGGCGAAAGGAAGCCCGCGGCCTCCAAGACGGAAGCCGCGGGTTGCGGCGGGCCGGCTCGCCCGGCCGCGCCGCTAGAAGAACTGACCCATCGAGAACTCGAAGCGGCCGTTGGTGCGCTCCCCTTCGACGTTCTTGTCGAGCGGGTACCCGTAGGCGAAACGCAAGTCGCCCATCGGCGAGCGCCAGCGCAGTTCGAGGCCCACCGACTTTTTGAGATCGGTGAAGTAGGGGTTGGAATCCTGCTTGGAGTCGTTGTTGAAGCCCACGTCGAAGAAGGGAACCAGCGCAATGCCCAGTTCCGGCTCGACGGTCCAGATATATTCGAGGTTCAGGAAGCCCATGCGGTCGCCGCCGATCTCGTCGTGGTACTCCGGATCGAGGGGCGCCAAATCTTCGGAGTCGTAGCCGCGGATGGAGTCGATGCCGCCGATGAAGAAGCGGTCGAAGACCGGGACGGGCTTGTCGGAGTTTTCATAGACCCCGCCGAGCCGACCGCGCCAGTGGAAGATGTGGTTCGGGTTGCGCAGGAGGGTATGGAATGCCTGCAATTCACCAACGGTTTTGAAGAAGTTATCGTTCCCGCCGATGCCCCCGCCGCCGTATTCGAGGAAGATGCGGGCCACGGTACCTGTTGTGGGCCGTTCGCGGGAGTCGGTGGAGTCGAAGGTCAGGCTGGAGCTCAGGACGCTCGACAGGTTGCGGCCCTCGTATTCCTTGTAGGCGCGCGAAGCGGAATCGGGAATGTTGAAGAGGGTGTAGCGGTCGAGGCGGTAGCCCACGGACACGGACGAGTATTCCCCGATGGGATGGAAGAGACGGATGGTGTTACCGATGGTCTTCTTTTCAAAGTCGTCCCATTCCTGCCAGATGGCGTAGGCGTTGTCGCTGAAGCCGAAGTCGGTATCGTAGATGCGCGGGTTGACGAAGGACAGGTCGAGGTAGGAGGACTTGCCGGAGACGAAACCCTGCAAGGCGAGCGAGTAGCCCCGACCGAAGAGGTTGCGCTCCATGATGCTGCCGGTCACGCCGAACTGGGAGAAGGTGGAGTAGCCCACGCCGCCCATGAGCGCGCCGGTGCGGTCTTCCTTGAGATTGACGCGCAGGTCCACCTCGTCTTCCTTGTCGGTAGGCACGATGGTGGTGTCGGCCTGCGTGAAGTAGCGCAGGCGGTTCAGGCGTTCGTTGGAGCGGCGCAGCTTGGAGCCGTCGAACTGATCGCCGTCGGCAAGGCGCAATTCACGGAAAATAACGTTGTCGCGGGTGCGGGTGTTGCCCTGCGCGACCACGCGGCGGATATGGACCTTCTGTTTTTTGGAGGGCACGAAGAAGATGTCGATGGTGCCGTCTTCCTCATGCTTGGGCGTGTCGAGGTTCACTTCCGCGAAAGCATAGCCGTAGTTGCCGTAGAAGTCGGTCAGGGCCTTGATGTCGTCCTGAATGACGGACAACGAGAAATAGCCGTTGTCCTGCTTGTACTCGTCGGTCTTGATGACCTTGAACAGGCGCTCGTCGCTGTCGATGAGATCGCCCTTGAAGCCGATCTCGCCGAGCTTGTAGCGTTTGCCTTCGTTGACGGTGAAGGTGACGGTGATGCCGTCCTCCGCATAGTCGACCTTGGGCGCGGCCACCTGTACGTCGATGTAACCGTGATTCATGGCGTAGGCGGTGATGGCGGCGGAGTCGCGTTCCAGATATTCCTCGCGCAGGACGCCCGTGCCGGTGATCCACGAGAGGATGCCGTGCTCCTGCAAAGCGAGTTCTTTCTTGAGATCGCCCGCGTCTATGCTCTCAAGGCCCTCGAGCTTGATTTCCTTGATGTAGAGCTTCTTGCCTTCCTTGACGTCGAAGACGAGGACGGCGGAGGTGCTGTTGGCCCGGGGTTCGATGCGGTAGTTCACCTCCGCGAGGTAGAAGCCTTCCTTGCGGTAGAGTTCGGTGATGCGCTGGATGTCCTCGGCAAGCAGGCGGTCGTTGAGGACCGAGCCCGTTTTCGAGCTCATGGCCGCGAGGATGTCGTCTTTTTTCACTTCATCGGAGCCGTTGACGATGACGTCGTCGATGCGGGGCTTTTCCTTGACGTCAAAGACGAGGACGCGGCCCCCGCCGCCTTGCTCGATGTCCGCGGTGACGTCGCTGAAGTAGCCGAGGTCCCAGATACGCTTGATTTCTTCATTGAGGGTCGCGGGATCGACCACGTCGCCCTTGCGGGTGGACAGGCGCATCAGCACCACGTCGGGGTCAAGGACCTTGAGGCCGCGTATCTGGATGGAGGAGATCGCGTCCCCTTTGACGGCCGCGCCGCTCATGTGTTCGACCAGCTCGTCCACGGCGGGGAGCAGCTCAATGAGGTTCGCCTTCTGCGCGAAATAGGGCTGCGCGCTCTTTTCGCCGGAGGCGTCCACCATGCGGGCGTCGATGCTGAAGGCGTCGCCGGTCTTGTTGAAGCTGCCGTAGACGGCGTAGTCCGCGCCTGTCTGCCGGGCCACGGAACGCGCCGCCGCCAGATTGAGCTGGCTGACCTTCTGCTGGCGGAGCAGGCGCAGCGTGTCCTTGGGCGGCACGACCTTGAAGCCGCGCGCCGCGAGGCGCTGCGCGAAGAGCGCGGGCAGCTCGTCGTTCAGAGAATCGACGTCCGCCCCTCCGCTGATTTGGAAGGGGAGGACGGCCACGCGGACGTTCTCCTGCCCGGCGGGGGCGGCCTGAGCCATGCCGACGTAGAGCAGGTTACAGAGCGCCAGCGCCAGCAGCGCGAGTACGCATTTCTTCATACAGTTCTCCAGAGCGTAATTCGAGGCAGCGCCCAAGGGTTCCGGCCATTTCCCGGTTGTGGGTGACGATGACCAGGGTCATGCCGAGGGTGCGGTTGAGTTCCAGAAGCAGTTCGGCCACGGTGTCGCCGGTCCGCTGATCCAGATTCCCGGTGGGTTCGTCGGCGAGCAGGACGCGCGGCTCAAGCAGGATGGCCCGCGCGATGGCGGCGCGTTGCCGTTCGCCGCCCGAGAGGGTGGTCACCCTGTGCTCGCGGCGTTCGGAAAGCCCGACGCGCCGCAAAGCCTCCCGCGCCAGTTCCAGCGCCTTGGGCCGGGGGAACCCGGCGATGATCGCCTGCATGGCCACATTCTCCTCGGTGGAGAATTCCGGCAGCAGGTGGTGGAACTGGAAGACGAAACCGAGCTTGCGATTGCGGAAATGGGCTTTTTCCTCCGGAGTCATGTCCGGGAGGCTTTGGCCCTCGAAAAGGACCGATCCGGCGGTGGGCGTGTCCAGTGCGCCGAGCAGGTGGAGCAGGGTGGATTTCCCGGACCCCGACGCGCCCACGATGGCGAGGGACTCGCCGGACCGGATGGTCAGATTCACGTTGTTGAGGATGGTGACGCGCTCCACCGGACCTTCGCAGGATTTTTCCACGCCCGCAAGCTCATAGAGCACGGGACCGGGTTCGCGCGGCGACGCAGGGGATAGATGTTCCATTATTCGAACCGCAGGGCTTCGGCGGGCTCAAGGCTTGAGGCCTGCCGCGCCGGGTAGATCGTGGCAAGGAAGCACAGCAGCATGGCCGAAAGGCCGATGATGGCGATATCCCCCCATTCGAGGAGGATAGGCAGGTGGTCGAGGGTGTACACGCCGGGGGGGAGCTTGATGAACTGGTAGCGTTGCAGCAGCAGGGCCAGCCCGATGCCCAGCACGTAGCCGAGCAGGGTGCCCACTACGCCGATGATGGTTCCCTGCAACATGAAGATGCGGCGGATCATGCCTTTGGTCGCGCCCATCGACATGAGGATGGCGATGTCGTGCGTCTTTTCCATGACCAGCATGACCAGCGTCGTGACGATGGAGAAGGAGCCGATCAGCACGACCATGGCCAGGAGGATGAACATGCCGATCTTTTCCAGCTTGAGAGCGGCAAAAAGGTTGGCGTTCATGTCCATCCACGTGCGCACGGACGCCAGCGGGCCGAGTTCCTTTTGCAGGGCTGCGGCCACGGTGTCGGCCTTGTAGACGTCCTTGACCGTGACCTCGATCCCGGAAATCTGATCCGCCGGCAAGCCCAGCAGATCGCGGGCCGCGGCAAGGGAGATGAAACCGAGGGAAGAGTCGTATTCAAACATCCCGGTACGGAAAACGCCCGCCACCCGGAAAGGCCGGATGCGGGGCTGGAAACCGGCGGTGGTCTTCTGGCCGGAGGGGGAAAGCAGGTTGACGCGGCTGCCTACGGCGAGGCCGAGGCGCTGGGCCAGTTCCTTGCCCACGAGCACGCCGGGCGGCGCGCCTTCCGTGGACGGCGTGAGCTTGTCCACGCTGCCGCTTGTGAGATCGTCGAGCATGGACAGGACGGAAGGGGCCGTGTGGGGATCGATGCCCCGCAGCACGACGCCTTTGACCCCGCTCGGAGAGGAGAGCATCCCCTCGGCGTAGAGGAAGGGCGTGGAGCCCACGACGCCGGGCGTGGCGTCGATGCGCCGCAGTACGCCGGTGATGCCGGAAGCCCCGTCCTCCGGGCTGGAGCCGGACCCGGAAGGAGGCGCGGTCAGCGCCCCCAGCGGGCCGGAAACGATGATGTGCGCATTCGCGCCGAGAATCTTGTCGCGGATATCCGTCGTGAACCCGTTGTAGACGCCGAGGACCACCACGAGCGCGGCCACGCCTATGGCCACGCCGAGCACGGACATGGCCGAAATGACGTAGATGAAGGCCTGCTTGCGCCGCGCAAAGAGGTAGCGCAAGGCTACGAAGAGTTCAAAACGCATAGATGTCAGCATTCCTGCTTGAGCAGCGGGAAGAAGATCACTTCACGGATGGACGGGGAGTCGGTCAGCAGCATGACCAGACGGTCGATGCCGATGCCTTCGCCCGCGGCCGGGGGCATGCCGTATTCCAGAGCGCGCAGGTAATCTTCATCCATGGAGCAGGCTTCGTCGTCTCCGGCGGCCTTCTCGCGGACCTGTTCCTCGAAGCGCATACGCTGATCGATGGGGTCGTTCAGTTCCGAGAAGGCGTTGCCGTATTCGCGGCCCATGATGAAAAGCTCGAAGCGATCCGTGATTTCCGGATTGTCCTGATTGCGGCGCGCCAACGGGGAGATTTCCGTGGGATAATGGTAAATGAAGGTCGGCGCAATGAGTTTCGGTTCGACATCGAGGTCGAAAAGCTTGGCCTGGAGCTTGCCGAGCTTGTCGGTCTTGAGGATTTTTTCGCCGCGTTCGCGCACGTAGGCGCTGACCTTGGCGAAATCGTTATAGAATTCGGGAGAGTGACCGCCGACCTTCTCCAGCGACTCGTGGAAGGTGAGGCGCTGCCACTTGCCGGGGGTGAGATCGATTTCGGTCCCCTGATAGGTGATGACGGGGCTGCCGCAGACTTCGGTGGCGATGGTGGAGAAAAGCTCTTCCGTGAGGTCCATGAGGTCGTAGAAGGTCGCGTAGGCCCAGTAGAATTCACACATGGTGAATTCCGGGTTGTGGCGCACGGAAATGCCTTCGTTGCGGAAGTTGCGGTTCAGCTCGAACACCTTTTCAAAGCCGCCCACCAGCAGGCGCTTGAGGTAGAGCTCGGGCGCGATGCGCATGTACAGTTCCATGTCCAGCGCGTTGTGGTGGGTGATGAAGGGACGCGCCGCCGCGCCGCCCGCCACGGGATGGAGCATGGGCGTTTCCACTTCCACGAAGCCGCGTTCTTCAAGGAAGGCGCGGAACGTGCGGATGATCTTGCTGCGCTTGCGGAAAATGTCGCGCACCCGCGGGTTGGTGATGAGGTCCACGTAGCGCTGGCGGTAGCGGATTTCGACGTTGGTGAGGCCCTTGTGCTTTTCGGGCAGGGAGCGGAAGGATTTGGTGAGCAGCGTCACTTCGTCGCAGGCGAGGGTAAGCTCGTCGGTCTTGGTGCGGAACAGCTTGCCGTGCACGCCCACGATGTCGCCGATGTCGAACTTTTTGAAATTCTTGTAGGCTTCTTCGCCCATGAGTTCGCGCGAGGCATAGCACTGGATGCGTCCGCTGCGATCCATAAGATGGAAAAAGGCCACCTTGCCGAAGGAGCGGTGGGAAATGATGCGCCCGGCGCAGGTGAACGTTTCCGTCAGCTCTTCAAGCTCGGCTGCGGAATAGGCTTCGTATTCGGCGCGGATGGCTCCGGCGTTGTGGGTTTTGACGAACCCGTTGCGATGAAGGGGGACTCCGGCATCCATGAGTTCGCAGGATTTCACCACGCAGTTTTTGATGACTTCGTTGAGTTCGTCCTTGTCGGCGAGGCTCTGAAGCATGGGCATGAAGTAGGCTGCGTGAGCCGATTTGGTGGCAAGCTTGACGGGCTTGTGGTGTGTCGTTTCCTGGTTGCTCAAGGGAATCTCTCCATCTTAAATAACGATTGGCGACCGGCGACGTTCTCCGCCTGACGGGGAGAAGGGGGGTCGTGTCCGGGGCGTAAGGGGACAGCCTTGTGCGGTTCGCAGCGGCGCGGTCGAAGCCGCCCCCGGAAGACCTTGCCGTACGCCCTTCGCGTCGGGAAACGTTTTTCTTTCCCGCACCGCGCTTCCTTTCGGGGAAGCGGAAAGGCCCCTCCATCCCGGGCGTCCGCGCGAACTTGATCGCACAGTTTGTATCCGCAAAGCCGTAGTCCAATTGTGCTGTACAGTCAAGGATGTGGCGCGCCCCAAAAATTTTTTTCGGGAAATGAGAAAAAAACGCTTGACGGAGCTGCCCCCTTTGGGTAGACCTCTTTTCGCACCAACAACGTGCCTCATTCCCCGGTGGCTCAATCGGCAGAGCGGGTGACTGTTAATCACTAGGTTGGCGGTTCAAGTCCGTCCCGGGGAGCCAGTTAATTCAAGGGCTTGCATGAAAATGCAAGCCCTTTTTTGTGCACCAAGCTGCACCAAGCCCATTCATAGAGGATCAACGTCGATTGCGGGCATGAGCGACCCGGCGTGAGACTGCCCTCCCGGAGTAACGTGAGCATACGTGCTCCCGGTGGTCGTCACTGAGGCGTGGCCGAGCTGCGCGGCGACTGCGGCGAGGTCGGCACCGCGGGCTAGCATCTCCGTTGCGGCCAGATGGCGTACATCGTAGAAGCGTAGAGAGACCCCCGCCTGTCGGCACGCTTTCCCCCATGCTTTATGGTAGGAGAGGACACGTCTTCCTACGTTGTGGCATACAAGATCGATCCCCCGCTGGAAGTCTTCGGTATAACGTGCGGCGGCTTCCTGCATGTAGACGGGATTCGGGTATACGTTTTTGATTCTCCCTGTTTTTCCTTGCCGAATTGAAACGATTCCCCGCCGGAAGTTGAACGCATCCCATTGCAAGCTGAAGAGTTCCACCTGCCCAGGGCGCAGGGCCAGAAAGAAGGCCGTTTTCGCCGCCCATTGCAGATAAGGGGGCAGGAAAGGGTAGAGACGCTTCAAGTCAAGCAGGGTAGCCTTGTGAAGGGGCTTGGCGATCTTCAGCTTCTTGAAGTCACGCCACGGATTGAGCAAGAGCAGCCCTTGATCCACTCCCCACGCCAGAATCGCCCTCGTGTACGCCTGATAGTGATTGGTGGTATTATTGCTGGCCTTGCGTGCGCGCATATTTTCCCGCAGGCGTTCAAGGTCCTGCCGGGTCAGGGAATCAGCGTATTTGTCGCGCATAAAGGCACAGGGGCCTCCGTCAGCATATAACCAGATGATGCGCTCTCTGGTTTCGTGGAACAGATCGGGGTTTCCGTGCAAGTATTTGACGATCAATTCTCCCATCGTCAGACGAAGCTCTTCTTCCGGGGCATTCTGTTCAGCGTCAAAAGCCTCCGCTATCGCTTTATCGCGGAAAGAACGCTGTTTCCATACCCCGGAATCATCCTTGTATTTGACAATGAAACGTCCATCTGATCTTTGTGATAGGCTCATTGTGCTCCCCTACATGCGGCCCGGAACTGATTTGAAGAAAAAGTCTTATTCGGCGGTTTTCTTTGTGTCGTAGAGGCGATCCCTAAGACCTCGGCCATCCGGCGATTGATTGCCGCGACCTGCCCCTCAGCCTTTTCTTTTTCCAGCATGAGATGGACGATTTTCTGTAATTTTTCTGCTTCGCTCATAGCATTTCTCGAATAAAGGTATGAGGTGAGGCTTTCCCTGCGCGTTGTTGTCCGGCCGCGCCCCCGGATGGCGTTATCCTTCGCCAGATTCCGTTTGACCGGGCTCCCCGGGATTGGACGGGGCCATGCTCAGTGCCTCCCGCAGTTCCGCAGCCAGTGCGGGTACCGTGCCCACCAGCGTGGCCCTGAGTATAGGTTCGAGGCGATGGATGCATTGTTCCAGGGTAAAGAGGTTTGGCGGCTGTCCCGTGCTTTGCGCGAGGTAAGGCACACCCTCTCCGGTACGGACCCATGCGGGGTTGAGGGCGTGCTTGTCGAAAAGGCTCAAAAGCCACTGGACCGGGATGGAGTTGCGCCGTTTGGCATCGGAGATGTTGCTCTGCCGGATGCCGAGTTCTGCGGCCAACTCGCTTTGCGTGCGCAGGCCCGTGGCCTCCAAAATGCGCTGGTATGCGGACTGGAAATCAGACATGGGGGCTCCTTTTAGGGTTCACTTCTTCCCCCGCCGATGGTGGCAGAAGGGGCATTCCCTGAGTTTGCTGACGGTGCCGCAGATGGGGCAGGCTTTGGGCGCCAGGCCGTCAGTGAGCTTCCCCAGCTTGCAGGAGCCATTGATCTGGGCGAAGTTCTTTTGCTTGCGGGGCTTCGGCGCTTCATCGGGCATGGCGTTCCGCTTCCTTGTTGATGGCTTCCAGCGCGGTAAAGACGAGATGCGCCAGACCTGAGAACGCATCGTCCTGAAGGTTCAATTCGGGGAAGAACTCCACATTGATGCTGAGGGTATTTTCCTTTGGCGTTTCGGAAATGGTGATGGTAGCGCGGCGAGGGGTGTCCATCATTGTTCCTCCGCGTCCACGTCGATCACATCGTCCGCAGCGGGAGCGGCGAGGGGCTTTTCGAGGAAGGAGCCCTGTCGTTCCTCGGCGGTCATGGGGCGGCGGAGGACTTCCCGGTAAGGAGGCTCGGCCTCGATCCAGACCATCTCGCATTTGTCCCAGTCTTTGATGAGATCGCAGTGGACCTCCCTTTCCGCCTTCCCGTCGCGGAAGTGCTTCGAGGCGAACTGTGCGATTTTTTCCTGTAGTTCGATAAGCCGCTTGTAGTGCTTGCGTTCGGTGTCGAGAGCTGCCTCGTATTCCTCGATCTTCCCCAAGGCGTCGGCCATTTCCTGCCCACATTCCAGCCGCTCGGCGTCGGTCAGCGGTTCGGAGACGATGATGGTTTCCTCGCGCACATAGGTCATGTTCGGGCCCATCATGCGGGCATTGGTGGCAAAGAGGGCTATTTCTTGGCTCATGGCTTTCTCCTTTGAGCCGGGTACGAAGCCCCCGGCAGGGCTTTTATGGTGACGCCCCGGGGGGAGGGGCGGTAGGGGCTAGAAGGGCATGTCGTAGGGTTCATCCCCGCCCGCTGCGGGTGGCTGCGCGCCTTCCCACTGGCTGGGGTCGGTGCGGGCGGTGGCGTCGGCCTTGCGGTCAAGGAACTGGACGCGCTGCGCCTTGATCTCCGTGGTGAAGCGGTCCTGCCCCTGCTGGTCCTTCCATTTGCGGGTTTGCAGGCTGCCCTCGATAAACACGAGGCTGCCCTTGCCGAGGTGGTGGGCGCAGTTCTCGGCGGTCTTGCCGTAGATCACGATGCGGTGCCATTCGGCCCGGTCCACGCGCTGGCCGTTGCGGTCGGTGTAGGATTCGTCGGTAGCCGCGCTCATGGTACAGACGGGCTTGCCGTCTTGCGAGTAGCGCAGTTCGGGATCACGCCCGAGCCTGCCGATGATCATGGCCTTATTGAGCATGGTAGCCTCCGTTGACGGCGTTGAGGAAGTCACCGACTTCCGTCTTGGTCAGTTCCCGGCTGCTCTTGATGATGCGGCCGAAAAAATCCGATAATTCCCGGCAGTAGGCTTCACGGTCGTTGCCGTGACGCTTGTTCAGATAGGCCATGAGCGCCTTGCTCTGGGCCTCGGACATGGGATTCGGGTTGGCGGCGCGGGCTTGCTGGCGCTGGCGCTGCGCTGCGTCCCTGCGGTTGGTCGCGGCCTCGGCGTCGTCGTCTACTTCTGACACCACGCCGACGATGGCGGAGAGGCTGTAGCGTCGGGCGTAGGTGATGGCACTGCCCATGCCCTGAATGCCGCCCTGCTTGTCACAGGGCATGACGCATTCTCCGGCGATCCACTGACCGGACTCGTGCAGGAGGGTAGTGCGCACGTGGGCCTTGCCGTCGTCTCGGGGCAACATGACTTGCGCCACGGCCAGCCCATGCTTTGGAAGAACCTTGCGGATGGCTTCGTAGACCGCCGAGAGATCGGCGTAGCGGTTGCGCAGGTGCGGGTTTTCCGCGTTCTTGGCGGCGGGCTCAAGTTCCGCCTGCGCTGCGGCGAGGGCCTTGGCTATTTCGTTGATCTGGTCGCTTTGCGTCTGACACATGGCTGTCTCCTTCACCGGCTCACGCCGGGAACGGTTCCCCGAATGCCTCGGGAAGCTCTTGTTCGTTGTCGAAACATTCCGGGTTGTGCCGCCTGCGAAGCCTGCGCAGGTATGAGGCGCGGCCAGCGGCGATCATCAGTTCTTCTTCCGTCCAGCCTTCCTCATCGAGATCGGGATAGGCGTCATCTTCCCATCGGTACGACATTTTCCCCTCCCGATAAGCAGATCATGAGCATGACCAGCAGGAAAATGACGAGGGCAAACTTGAAGCCGCCATCCCGTTTTTGAGGGAGGGGAAAGGGCATCAAGCCCTTGCGGGTCTTTGGGGCCGGGCGCGGAAAGGCTACCCTTTGGGGACGGAGATACGCTTCAGGGATCATACCGTTGCCTCCAACGCGCCGAGCACGGTGTCAATGCCGCCCTCAATCTCATCCACGCGGTTGCAGTCAGTGATAATGCCAATGGGAGTGAGTTCTCCGTCGTCCCACGAGGCGCGATAGAGGGTTCCCCAGCCTTCCCCCCTGCCGCCCGTCTTGATGAAATGGCGGACGGCGGGGAGGGAGTTGAAATAGTGCTGTCGGATGATGCCGAAGTTTTCCGTTTCGATGCAGAAGAGCATGTTCATGGCTTTCTCCTGAAAAAGTGGATTGGGCCCAATCCCGTTTCCAGCCCCGGCATGGTGCCGGGACTGGTGTGGGGCTAGGCGACTACCACCCCTTTCCCCCGCGATATGCCCGGCGGGGATCACCTTGCTCTTCCTGTGCCTTGTCGTAGGCATCCGCCAGTTCCCGAAAGCGCGGGTCATATTCAGCGTAGAAAGAGGGACGGTAGCCGCCCTCGGCGTTCAGCATCTCGGCAAAGCTGACAAAGGCGGTTAATTCATTGGTTAAGGAGTCGAGCGTCTCCAGTGCCGTGATTTCAAACTTCGTCATATCCATTCTCCTTTGCTTGTTGTTCATCATGTCGGGCTTCTGGTCCGGGGGCTCGTGCGAGGGGAGGTTCCTTACCCATCGTAGAGCCATTCGGCCTTGGAGCCCCACCCGTCCACCAGCCAAGGCGTTGCGAGGTAGGCATCCTCATCCAACGGGGCACGCCCGTCATCCTGCGGGCTGTAGTCCTCGGCCTTGACCACCTTGCCGCCGTGTTCCTCCGCGAACTCGCGGGCCTCTTCGAGCGTGTCGCATTCGTCGACGCATTCAGTGCCGTTGATGAAGTTGATCACGAGGTAGGGGGCTGTGGTCATGGCTTTCTCCTTTAGGGGAACCCTTTCGTTGAAAACATATTTACTAAATAGTAAATATCAAGTCAAGGTAAATTTTCTATTTGGTAATTCTTTTGATACAAAAATACCTCCCCTTCCTATAAATCTTGGCACTTCACCTACCGTGCAAAGCGGCGGGCACAAAAAAGCCCCTCGAAAATAGGGGCTTAGAGGCTACAAGGATTGGCATCTCTACATTTAATCAACTTCCATCCATATCATACATGGGATGATTACGCCGTATCTTGGCTCGAAAATTTTGACTCTTTAAGTTTAGGCGCAGGACGAGCTTTTTCGCGTACCGCGAGCTCTTCTAAATGTCCTTCCCATTTTGCTTTATACCTTTTTAATTCTTCAATTTCTTTTTCAAGCTCTTGTATTTTTTTAATATATTCTTGAGATTTGAAATTTTGGGAAGGTATATTTTTTTGATCGTGATCCCAAACAAGTTTTGCTCCTATCTTGTCGAGAATATTACCCAAAGCTTTCAAATGTTTTTCACGTTCTCCATTCATATAGCGAGAGGTCTGCACTGCCTGCACCCCGCAGTATCGAGCCATATCTGCATTTGTGGAGAACTTTTTGCCCTCACCGATACAGGCTTTCATGCCTTCTACTAAATCTTCGTAAAATCCCATCGTTTCCATTTAACATATGGTAAACATGTTGTCATTTTCTGTTTGGAAAATTTGCTTGCTTTTGTTTTTACCATTTAGTAAAGAACCGATATGAGCATACAAACAGCACTAAGAAAGTTTTTACAGGACCGGAACTTAAGCCAAGTCCAATTCGCGGAGCTTACCGGAGTTAATCCGTGTGGACTCTCAAAATTTATGAACCGAGAGAAGAGTGATTCCATTGCTGAACGTATCTATCCGTATTTACATGGTGAAAGGACCCTTGATTTGCCCAATGGTTTCACTACTCCCGCAGCACCCGAAGAGAAGACTTCCGATGAGTGACTTTTTCGTCCCTGGCGCTGCCCTTTGCTTGAATGCATGGCTGAAACATCGGCCATGAGAAGGTGAGTTCCATGCCCCCGAAGCGTGAAGCACAAACAGGCGTGAAGCTCACTGACGATGAGCAAATCATCCTGCGCCGTCTGGCGGAGGACTGGGGGCTCACGCTCTCGGAACTGGTCCGGCGCTGTATCGCCGTGGGCCTGCCCGTCCTGCATGAGGTGCCTTTCATGCGGCGAGTACAGCTTGAGGATTGCACATTGATGCGGAGGCGTCAGTAAAACAATGGATACCTTTGGATACCGGAAGGGAAGCCTATGAACCTCACTTTTTCCGCCCATGCGCTCGACCGTTGCCTTGAACGGGGCATCTCCCTTCAGCTTGTGGCCGATGCTCTCTTTTCGGGGCACTTGGAACGCTACGGCGACCGCTATGTCGTGAGGCACGGGCGGCTCAAGGTCGTAGCGGAACGGCAGGATGACGCCTGCGTCATTGTGACGGCCTACCGTGACGCCGAAACAAACAAAAAGCGCAGGGTGCGGCAACGCCGCCAGCAGGTCCGCAAGTTCCAGCGGGCAAGCAGGAAGGAGAGCGGGATATGGTGGTAGCCTCGGCCCTTTTCGCCAGTGAACGCGACGATTGGCCCACGCCGTGGGACTTCTTCCGCAAGCTCGATCTGGAATTCGACTTCACGCTGGACGTGTGCGCGGCCCCGTGGTCGGCCAAGGTCTGGCGCTACTGCGTGCCGCCCCATGCGTTGCGAGTGTG
>CALVEZ010000035.1 GCA_944326695.1 Candidatus Bilophila faecipullorum
GGATCGGGGTCAGGCCCCGGGCCCGGATCGGGATCAGGGTTTGGACCGGGATCGGGGTCAGGCCCCGGGCCCGGATCAGGATCAGGGTTTGGACCGGGATCAGGGTCAGGTCCCGGGCCCGGATCGGGATCGGGGTTTGGACCGGGATCGGGGTCAGGCCCCGGACCCGGATCAGGATCGGGGTTTGGACCGGGATCAGGGTCAGGCCCCGGACCCGGATCGGGATCGGGGTCAGGTCCCGGCGTATACAGATCGCCCGTAAAGGTGATTTCCTTCTCCGCCGTCTGGCCCGGCTCCTCTCCATAGGAAACGCCCAGCGCGGCGGCAGCGGAACCGGCATACTTAAGATTGTATTTGGCGTCGTTGAAAGCGATCAGGCCGGAGTCGAAATCCATGTGCGCGTCCACGTCGGCCTTGACGCCGCCCACATCCTCGTTGTCGCCCTCGGCGTTCAGGGCCGTCTCGAAAATCTGCCCCGTAGCCGTCACCAGCGTGCCGCCCGCGATGGTCAGCAGCCCTCCGGTCACATGGCCGTCCGCGTCGGGATCGGCAAAGGAAAAGGACGGCAATTCCAGCGTGCCGCCGCTGAGGGTTACGGCATTCTTGATGTTCCAGTCCGACGTGACTTTCGTCACGCCGTCCTCCTGCTCGAACGTCCCGAGGAAGCCGTCCATGGCCGCGTTGAAAAGCAGATCGCCCTCGCCGCTTTTGTTCACCGTAGGGCTTGCGTCCGCGAAGGAGAGGGGATCATCGAACTTCACGGTGCCCGCTCCGGTCACGTCAAGATGCGAGCCCGCAGCCATGTGTATGGCGTTCGCGCCCGTGGAGTCCGTGTTTCCCCGGAAAAGAATCTCCTGCCCCATGCCGGGATTCAGGGTCACATCGTACAGGTTGTACACGGCCCCGCCGAGTCCATCGGCCTTGTTGCCGGTAAAGGAAGCGCCGCCGTTAAAGCGGATGTCTCCCTCACTGACAATCGTGCCCTGATTGGCGGCGGCATCGTTGTAGATCGCGCCGCCGTCCCCCGTCGTGGCGTTGTCCTTGAAGACGGCTCCGTCCGCGAAGGTCAGGACATTGGTATTATAGATGGCCCCGCCGCCGGCCGTGTCCGCCGTATTCTCGGAAAAGTCCGTGGGGCCGGCGAAAGAGACGTTCCCCTCGTTCAGGATCGCGCCCCCGGCGACGGCGCTGTTGTTGGAAAACGTCGCATCGGCCTCAAACGAGGTGGTGCCGCTGTTATAGATGGCGCCAGCCGCGCCGCTGGCCGTATTCCCCGAAAAATCGGCCCACGCCGAGAAGGACGCCTCGCCTTCGTTGAGGATCGCGCCTCCGTTGGCGGCGGTGTTTTCGGAAAACACCGCATGATCGGCAAACGTCGCCGTACCGCTGTTATAGAGGCCGCCCCCGCCGCTTGCGGCGCTGTTGCTCTCAAAGGATGCCATACCCTTCAGCGACAGGCTGCCCTCGTTGATGATGGCACCGCCATAAGTGGCCTGGTTCTTGATGAAAGAGACCTGTCCCAACTCCACCTTGCCGGGCAGTTGCGGGCTCCAGTTGCATATGGAGATGGCCCCGCCGGTATTATTGGACGTGTTGCCGGTAAAAACAGCCCCATCGTCGATGGACAGCTCACCGGACTGCACCTCGATAGCACCGCCGTTGCCCCCAAAATCAAAGATGGCCTTGTTGTCCTTGAACACGGCGTCTTTGCCGATGTGGACGTATTTCACCTTGCGCGTGCCGTTGAGGTAATCCGGATCGCCGGCGTAGCCCTCATAGTCGTCGATGACGTCAAGCGCACCGCCGCGCCGGGCCTGATTGCCTTCAAAAACGACGCGATCCCCGATGGTGGTAAAGGATTCCGAATACAGCCCCCCGCCCGCGCCGCTCGTGTTGTTCTGGAAGGTCACGTCGTCGCCTATGGCGACGATCCCCTGTGCCGTGCGGACAGCACCGCCCGCGGAATCGGGTACGGACTCGTTGTTTTTGAAGGTCACGCCGTCCCCGATGCGCAGTACGGCTTCGCTTTTCCAGTCCCCCATGTTGAAATAGACGGCAGGCGCGAAGGGAACGGGCTGATCATACTTGTCGTTCTTATCGGATTTGAGGCCGTCGAAGGTGATGTTGACGATGGAAATGGTCCCTGTGGACATATCCGCGAACCAGAAGGCCGGGTGCGCGCCGCTGAGCGTATGGCCGCGGCCGTCGATGCTCAGTTCGCGTTCTATGGGTGTGGAGCCTTGCAGCCGCGATTCCAGAACGATGTCGTCCCCAAAGATGATTTCGTTGAGCCCATCCTCCCGCACGGCCTTCTGAAGCATGGCGAAATTCATGACGGGATTGAGGGGCGGCGTGTACAGTTCGCCGGTGAAGGTGATTTCCTTCTCCGCCGTCTGGCCCGGCTCCTGACCGGGGGAAACGCCCAGCGCGGCGGCAGCGGAACCGGCATACTCAAGGTTGTATTTGGCGTCGTTGAACGCAATCAGGCCGGAGTCGAAATTCATGTGCGCGTCCACGTCGGCCTTGACGCCGCCCACATCCTCGTTACTGCCTTCGGCGTTCAGGGCCGTCTCGAAAATCTGCCCCGTAGCCGTCATCAGCGTGCCGCCGGAGATGGTCAGCTTGCCATCATCCCCAGAAAAGGAAAACGAGGGCAAATCCAGCGTGCCGCCCGTCACGGAAACGGCGTTTTTGATCTCCCAGTGGCGGCCGACGCTCATGGTCCCCGCCTCCACGCCGACCGTCCCCAGAAGCTCGTCCATCACGGAGTTGATCCTGAGTTCCCCCGCGCCCGTTTTCTTCATGGAGCCCGACGACATAATCCCCAAGGAATCCATATGCGCGTCATTGCCCGCATAGAGGGCATCGCCTATCTGCAATTGCGCGCCTTCGGCAACGTCGAAGGTGGCGTCGGATCGCGACAGATACAAAAAGCCGCCGGCCGCCCCTGCGGTGTTGCCGGATATGAGCGGCGTGGCCGAGGTTTTCGTCACCCGGAAAAGAAGGCTGCCGTCCTGCACGAAGAGCGCACCGCCTCCCTGCACAGCCGTATTATTGATGAACGTGGCATCGGTGATGGTCAGGTTGCTCTTGAGCGTGGAGAGAGCGCCTCCCAAATTTCCCTGATTGCCCTCCAGCCGGCTTTCTTCCAGCGTCACGTCAGCCTGTGACGCATGGATTGCGCCGCCCGAGGTGGACGCCGTATTCTCCTTGAACAACGCCCCGGAAACGATGGCCGAGGTGGTCCCATCGCCGTATACGTAGAGGCCACCGCCCTTGTCGGCCTGATTGCCTTCCAGCCGCGTGCCGTCTCCGATGGTCACGGGGCCACTCGTATAGATCGCCCCGCCTCCCGCGGACGCCGTGTTGTCCTGAAAGAGGGTGCCCGGCCCGTTTTCCCCGCCAGCCTGCTGCACGGTCAGAGTGCCGGTCAAAACGCACAGGGCCCCGCCGTTGGCGGCCTTGTTCGCGAGGAAGGACGTATCATTCACGTCCACGCCGGACTTGTTGGCGAGGACGGCCCCGCCCAGAGAAGCCTCGTTGCCTTCCATGAGGCTGCCGTCCGCAAGGTGCAGGGTGCCGCCCCCCTGAAGATAGACGGCCCCGCCGTTGCCCCCCACGGCGGTGTTGTTTGTGAAGGTGGTACCTGTGACGTTCCCCGTGCCTTCGAGGAACACGGCCCCGCCGTAGGTCTTTGACCCGTCGGCCTTGTTGCCTTCCACAAGGGAACCCGGATTGAGGGTCAGCGTCCCTGTGACGCGCAGCGCACCGCCCTGCGAGGGCGCGCGGTTGTTGCGGATGATCGCGCCTTCTCCAAAGCTCACCGAGCCGAGCGAGTAGATCGCCCCGCCGTAATTGGCCTCGTTTCTCTCAAGAAGGGCGTTCTTGCCGAAAACGAGCTGGGCGTCCGGGGTGGCGTTCAGAAAAATGGCCCCACCGCCGTTATACGGGCCGCTTATGGGCTTTGCGGTCATGTTGTGGATCAGGCTGGCGTTGTCGCCGAAGGTGATGCCCCTGTCGGAATAGATCGCGCCGCCGCCCCCGGTGCTTGCGCCGGAGGAATAGTTGTCGCGGACGGTCACGTCGTCGCCGAAGGTGATGGAGCCGTTCCGGGCCGTGATCACGCCCTGATTGGGGGGCATTCCTTGGCCCCACTTCTGGATGGTGATCGGCCCGTCCGAGACGATGCGGATGTCCCCGTTCGCGCCGATGACCCATGCGGCGGCGGACGTCTTGCTCCCGTCGTAGGTTCCGGGCAGGAAGCGGTACTCGGTCGGCGTCCCCTCGGTTTTGCCGATCACCCCGCTTGCGGTCCCCCCGGAGGCGTCTTCCCAGTTCGCGGCGTCGCTTGCGGCCTCCGTAGCGGTCACTCCCGCGTAGTAATAGACATCCTCGGCCACGGCACTGCCGGCGCTGCCCGCGCTTCCCGCGACAAGCAGACCGGCCACGGCCAATGACCCGAATACGTTCATCATGCGACACTTCTTCAGGACGGCACGGTACCTGTTGATCAGGTTCCCGATTGCGCCTTTCGATAAGGTCATGATTACATCCTCCTCACAAGGAATTTCCAATGACGTTGAGATGGCAGGTTGAACACACAAAAAAAGCCCACGCCGAGGGCGCAGACCTGAACTCGGTTTTCAAACCGGAATAAAAAGGAAAACTAGAGAGAGAGAGAGAGAGAGAGAGAGAGAGAGAGAGAGAGAGCATTCATGACGGCGGTGTTCCCGTCATGGCAGGCAGCCGCAAAGAAAGCCCGGCCCGGCACAGCCGCAGGGCTTACGCTTTCCGCAAGGTTTGCCATACAAGGCGCAAAGGCCCTTCCGCATCGCATACGTCTTTCTCCATCTTTTCCCGAAAAGAGCGTTCCCCAAAAGGCCCCGTCCCTCCCAAGGGAAAGGCCGCCAATGGCTACCGGGAGCTGTTGCGGCCAAGGATATATTAAAATTAAAAACTTAACAAGAATATATAAACAACCGCCAGCATTTTCTTTTCCCTGTATAGGCGAAGGCTTTTTGCGAGGCGTTTTTCCGTGCTGGGCGGCCTTGCCCGGACACGGCGCGGGATGTGGAAAAACCGCCTGTCCCGGGCACGCGAGGGGTTCACAAAGGCCCCCTTCACCCCTTCTGGGCGTGTCGGCCCCTGCGCCCTGCGCCGCCCGGGAGAGCGCCGATTCCCGCCTGTAATGACGGCTCGATCCCGGCGCATCGGCTTTTCTCTCCCCGAAGAAGAAGAAGAAGAAGAAGAAGAAGAAGAAGAAGATGATGATGATGATGATGAAGGCGCTTCCGTCGCGGCCCCTTCTGCACGAGGCTGCTCCATTGCGGAAACGCGCCCGTACCGTGTGCCACGGGCCTTTCCGCACAGCCGGGGCATCCGCCCTCTTCCGCACGGCGGCTCTTATCCTTATATATAAGGAGGGCCTCGCGTATGAAGGGACACCTTTCCGACGCGGACAGCCCGGAGGCCGCCCGCCCCGCTTATTCCTCTCAATATAGTGGCCTTATTCGCTTTTTCTTTCTTTAGCGCCAAGGGGTACGGGTGGTGAGCAAGGGATTTATGGCGCAAGCGCCTTTTTTGCCGGAACGGGATTGACACAAGGCGCGCGGTGGACTAGCACTAAAACGACCATCATCAAAATCATGCAATGATTTAAACGATATATGCTCCTATAAGCATATATCGGAAAGTTCCTGCGGCGGGGGCGTCCCGCTCAACAGGGAGGAAAACGTATGAGCGTATCACGTCGAGGTTTTTTGAAATTCGGGCTGGGGGCCGCTCTTGCCGGGGCCGTGACCGGTCTCGGCTTCAATCTGCGGCCCGCCTTCGCCAAGGCCGAGGCCTTCAAGCTGAAGTGGACCAAACAGACCACCTCGATCTGTTGTTACTGTGCGGTAGGGTGCGGGCTCATCGTCAGCACCAGCACCTCGGACAACCCTCTCGGCAAGGGCCGCGCCGTCAACGTTGAAGGCGATCCCGATCATCCGATCAACGAGGGCTCGCTCTGTCCCAAGGGCGCGTCCACGTGGCAGCTTACGGTCAACGACCAGCGGCCCAAAAAACCGCTCTACCGCGCCCCCCACGCCACGGAATGGAAAGAAGTTGAATGGGACTGGGCCCTCGCGCAGATCGCCCGCCGCGTCAAGGACAGCCGCGACAAGTCCTTTGCCGCCACCAACGCCAAGGGCGAAACCGTGAACCGCACCGAGGCCATGGCCTCCTTCGGTTCCGCCGCCATGGACAACGAGGAGTGCTGGGCCTATCAGGCCATCCTCCGCAGCCTCGGCCTGGTGTATATCGAACACCAGGCGCGTCTCTGACACAGCGCCACTGTTGCGGCTCTGGCAGAGTCGTTCGGACGCGGTGCGATGACCAATCACTGGAACGATTTGGCGAACAGTGACTGTATCCTTATCATGGGCAGCAACCCTGCCGAAAACCATCCCATCTCCTTCAAGTGGGTACTTCGCGCACAGGACAAGGGCGCGAAGGTGATCAGCGTCGACCCGCGCTATACCCACTCTTCGAGCAAGGCCGATCTCTACGCTCCCCTGCGCAGCGGTACGGACATCGCCTTCCTCGGCGGGATGATTAACTATATCATCAATAATAACAAATACTTCAAGCAATACGTCGTCGACAGCACCAACGGCCCCACCGTGGTGAGCGAATCCTTCGGCTTCGAGGACGGCCTCTTCTCCGGCTTCAACGCCGACAAGAAGAGCTATGACAAAAAGGCGTGGGCCTTCGAGATGGACGCGAACGGCATACCCGTGCGCGACGAAACGCTCGAACATCCCCGCTGCGTCTTCCAGCTTTTGAAGAAGCACTACGCGCGCTACACGCCGGACAAGGTGTGCGAAGTCACCGGAACGCCCAAGGCCGACCTCCTCAAGGTCTACGAGACCTACGCGGCCACCGGAACGCCCGACAAGGCCGGGACCATCATGTACGCCATGGGCTGGACCCAGAAGAGCGTGGGCGTGCAGAACATCCGCGCCATGTCCATCGTCCAGTTGCTGCTCGGCAACATCGGCGTGGCGGGCGGCGGCGTCAACGCGCTGCGCGGCGAATCCAACGTGCAGGGCTCCACGGACCAGGCGCTTCTGGCGGACAGTCTGCCCGGCTACCTGCCCGTGCCCACCTCCAACCTGAAGACCCTCGCGGACTACAACGCCACCACGCCCAGGACGAGCGACCCCAAAAGCGTCAACTGGTGGGGCAACCGTCCCAAGTACATGGCCAGCCTGCTCATGTCCCATTATCCGACGGTGACGCCCGAGACGGCCTACTCCTATCTGCCGCGCCTCGACGCGGGCAAGAAGAAGACCGACTACATGTGGATGTCCATCTTCGACCGCATGGTCGAGGGCAAGCTCGACGGCCTCTTCGCGTGGGGCATGAACCCCACCTGCTCCGGGCCCAACGCCAACAAGAGCCGCGGCGCGCTGGAAAAGCTGAAGTGGCTGGTCAACGTCAACCTTTTCGACAACGAAACCGGTTCCTTCTGGCGCGGCCCGGGCAAGGACCCCAAAAAGATCGCTACCGAGGTCTTTTTCCTGCCCTGCTGCACCTCCATTGAGAAGGAAGGCTCCATCGCCAACTCCGGCCGCTGGATGCAGTGGCGCTACGCCGGGCCGGATCGCTACGGCGAGACCAAGCCCGACGGCGACATCATGCTTGAGATGATGCTCGAAATCCAGAAGCTCTACCGCGAGGAAGGCGGGGCCTTCCCCGAGGCCGTGCTCGACCTCGGCGTGGACAAGTGGATGGAAGGACACGAGTTCTCGCCCTCCAGGACGGCCAAGGTCATGAACGGCTACTTCCTGCGCGACGTGACCATCGGCGGCAAGGAGTACAAGGCCGGGCAGCAGGTGCCCGCCTTCGCCATGCTCCAGGCGGACGGCTCCACGGCCAGCGGCAACTGGCTCCATGCCGGGTCCTGGACCGACGCGGGCAACATGATGGCTCGCCGCGACAAGACGCAGACCCCGGAACAGGAAAAGATCGGCCTCTTCCCCAACTGGTCCTACGCCTGGCCCATGAACCGGCGCATCATCTACAACCGCGCCTCCGTGGACAAGCAGGGCCGCCCGTGGAACCCGGACAAGCCCGTCATCCAGTGGCGTGACGGCAAGTGGGTGGGCGACGTGGTCGACGGCGGCGGCGATCCCGGCACCAAGTATCCCTTCATCATGCAGAAGGACGGGCAGGGCGCGCTCTACGGCCCGGGCCGCGAGGACGGCCCCTTCCCCGAATACTACGAGCCGCTCGAATCGCCCTTCGCCAAGCACGACTTCTCGACGCAGCGCGCCAACCCCGTGGCCTTCAAGGCCAACGGCGAAAAGCTGGCCGTGGCCGACGACAGGTTCCCCTTCGTCGGCACGACCTACCGCGTCACCGAGCACTGGCAGACGGGCCTTATGACCCGCCGCTGCGCGTGGCTGGTGGAAGCCGAGCCGCAGGTCTTCGCGGAAATCGATCCCGAACTGGCGAAGCTGCGCGGCATTGAAAACGGCGACGTGGTGCGCGTGAGCAGCGCGCGCGGCGAGCTGAAGGCCAAGGCCATCGTGACCAACCGCGTTCA
This sequence comes from Candidatus Bilophila faecipullorum, assembly GCA_944326695.1. Lineage (GTDB taxonomy): Bacteria > Desulfobacterota > Desulfovibrionia > Desulfovibrionales > Desulfovibrionaceae > Bilophila > Bilophila faecipullorum. Next base: position 8,591 of record CALVEZ010000035.1, read on the forward strand.
GCCCATCGTCGCCAACGGCAAGACCGTGCACATGGTCGGGCTGCCGTGGCACTTCGGCTGGCTCGTGCCCAAGCGCGGCGGCGACAGCGCCAACCTCCTCACCGCCGCCGTGGGCGATCCCAACACCGGCATACCGGAATCCAAGGCCTTCATGGTCAACATCGAAAAGACCGACGACAAGGACTTGCCCGAGTAGGCATACCGGGGGAGGAGGCTTTTTGAAAAAAGCCCCCTCCCCCGGACCCCCACCCGCAAAAACTTTGACTGGTGGGGAGGCGGCGCGGCGGGAGTCGCGTTGTATGGAAAAGGGAACAGCCGGAAGCCGGGGCTGGGAGACCTTGAAGACGGCGGACAAACACCCCGTCTGATCCCGTTGTGGTCCGGGAAGACCGACTGAACGGACGCGGCGGGGGACGCAACGGGGGCGCAAACGCCGCCGTGACCGGCCCCGCGAAAGGCCCCCGCGCCTCGCCCCGAAAAGAAGCCGCCGGGAAACGTCCGCCCGGAGTCAACCTCCCGCGTTTCCCCGGACGCCGCCCGCCCCGTTTATGAAAAATTTAGGGGGATGAGGGGAGGGGGTCCGGGGGAGGGGAGAAGGCGACCCTTTTTAAAGGGTCCCTTCTCCTCTCCCCCGCCTCCCCCGCCTTCCCTCCGCCCCGCCCGCAAAAGGAGCTCCATCATGGCGAAAGCCTTTTTTGTCGATTTGACGCGCTGCACCGGATGCCGTGGCTGCCAGATCGCGTGCAAGCAGTGGAAGAACCTGCCCGCGGAAGCCACCGTCAACCGCGGCCACCACACCAACCCGCCGGACCTTTCGAGCGTGACCTACAAAACGGTCCACATGCGCGAAGTGGGCGAGGGGAAGGATTTCAGGATGATCTTCTTCCCCGAACAGTGCCGCCACTGCGAGCTGGCCCCCTGCATGACCGCCTCTACCGTGGACGGCGCGATCATTCAGGACGAGGAAACCGGTGCCGTGGTCTTCACCGAGCTCACCGCGCAGCTTGACGCCAAGGCCGTGCGCGACGCCTGCCCCTACGACATCCCCCGCGTGGACCCGGCGACGAAAATCCTCCACAAGTGCGACTTCTGCAACGACCGCGTGCATGAGGGGATGCTCCCCGCCTGCGTGCTCTCCTGCCCCACCGGATGCATGAACTTCGGCGAACGCGAGGAAATGGAGGAACTGGCGGAAACGCGGCTCAAGGAACTTAAAGAACGTTTTCCCAATGCCTCATTAGGTGACAACGGCACCGTACACGTGATATACCTCTACGCGGAAGATCCCAACCTCTACCACAAGTATGCCGTATTCGCGCAAAACGACGCCGATCCTCTGACGCGCCGCCAGCTTTTTGCGAAACTGCGTCGACCTGTGGCCTAAGTCCTCAGCACCCGGAGTTGTAACCGTGAAGAAGAAACTCTTGACCCTCGCCGTGGCCTGTCTGCTGTGTCTCCCCGCTTTTGCCGCCGATGACCAGAAAGAGCCGGAAGGCATTTCCGACATCCAGGAAATCGGCAAAGTCATTCGCAATCCGCTCACCCTTGAGGCGAGCCGGAACCCGAAGATGAACGTGGTCTTCAACCATGCCACGCACAAGCGTGTCCGCTGCCAGACCTGCCACCACGAGCAGCCCTCCGACATTTCCGCCAAATACGTAGGCTGCGGCGCGAGCGAGGAATGTCATGTGCTGCCGATGGGCGACGACGGCGGCGTCCCGAGCCTCTTCAAGGCTTTCCACTCCAAGGACAGCGATCATTCCTGCTACGGCTGCCACATGCAGAAGCGCGCGCAGTACACGGGCTTCCAGAAGGGCTGCGCCCCCTGCCACGAAGCGGTCAAGAAGGACCCCAACGCGCCCGCCGTTACCGAAAAAACTCTGAAGTAAAGCGGTCTGCCCGCATCCGGCAAGGGGCCTCCGGGCCCCTTTGCCCCCTCCTCCAAAAGCTCCCTTTCCGCCACGTTTCCCCGTCCTCCCCGGCTCCTTTCCGCCACGGTGCCGCATCGTTCCGGCCTCTTTCGGACCGCCGTATCCTTCCGGCCCCCTCGGGCCCCTTGTCCTCCCGGCCCCCCCTGGAGCCCTTGCCCGTGATTCCTTTCCGTGTCCGCACCGGGTGCGCTCCTCCCGCTTTTCCCCGTTTTAAGCCGCTTCTGGCCGGGCCCTTCCGGGGGTGCCTTCCCAAAGGAGGCCCTGAGCCGCTTCTTCCCAGCCGGGGCCGCGCTTGCGGCGTCCGAAAGGCACAGGCACGTCACGCAAGAAAAAAAGAGCGGAAAAAAGAGCCGCGCCGTCCTCGTCTGTTCCCTTTCTCACGAGCGCCCCATGAGACGGCTTGCCCGGCGGCGGAAACATGATAAGGTGCCCCATCAGCCCTGCTTCGACGGGACGGCCTTTGCGTCGGCCCTGAGCTTTGCGGGGCGGCTTTTGGCGGCGGGCTGCGCGGCGGCCCGGAAAAGCCGCCGTTCCCCGGGCCGCCCGTGCCCGACAAAGCAGGGCGCAGCGGCAAAGCTCCCGCAGCGGAAAACGGCCCCACAAGCGGAGGAACACGTGTACGGCATTGTCATGGCGGGCGGCCTTTCGTCCCGGATGGGCGAGGACAAGCGCCGCCTTTCGATCCACGACGACGGAAAGGACCTCCTTGAGCATACGGTGTCCCTGCTCAGGGAGTACGCCGAGGCCGTCTTCGTCTCCAGCCGCGCCCCGCAGGACGCCCCCTTTCCGGTCATCCCGGACATGGTGGAACGCATGGGCCCTTTCGGCGGCCTCTACTCCGTGCTGCACCGCCTGAACGGGCCGTTGCTCGTGCTCTCCTGCGACCTGCCCTTCATGGACCGCGAAACCCTCGTGCGCCTGCTGGCCGCCCGGCGCGACCGCGAGCGCGGCACCATCATGACCACCTTTCAGCAGGCGGAAACGGGCTTCATCGAGGCCCTCGTCGCCGTCTACGAGCCCGCCTGCCTGCCGTGGTTCCAGATGGCCCGGGATCGCGGCATCCGCAAGATCAGCGACGTGATCCCCGCCGGGCTGCGAACCCATGTCCCCTACACGCAGGCCGAGGCCCTGCCCTTTTTCAACGTCAACTATCCGGCGGACCTTGAAATAGCCCGCCGCCTCAGCGCGCTCATGCGCCGCGAGCACGGCCCCGCCGGACACCGCCCGCCCGAGGCGGCCAACGCCAGCCCTTCCCCCGCCCCCAACCCCTCGGCAGGATGAAGGCAGAGGCCCCGGACAACCGCGCCTGCGGACACGCCGGGGCTCCCTTCCCCGCCGCATCGAAAAGCCGTTCCACATCGGGAAAGGCGAGAGGCGGAGGGTACGCGCTTCCGCAGGCCGGGAGGTCAAGCCACTATCAGGCGCGATGGCGGCCTTCTCCCCGCCCCGGGAACCGCAATGCCGTCACGCCGGGCGCAGGAATGCAGGGCCCCCGCGCTCCTGAGGGGCCGTGGAATGCACGGAAGGCCATGACACAGGCCCCCTGCTTCCGGGAAGGCCGGATCAAGGCGGGTTCAACTCCCGTGGATCAGGGGCTTGCGCGTGAGCCTTGCGGGGCGCACGCAGCCGTCCGCGATACGCGGATTCTCCCCGGGGCTTCTCCCCGTACGCCCGGCAAGACGCAGCCGCTCTCCTGCGGAAACCCGGCGCGGCAGGGGCTCCCCTGTACGTCCCGCAAGGCACACGCCGCTGTATGCGGAAACCCGATGCGGGAGCGTCCGGCAAGGCATAGGCCACTCTATGCGGAAACCTGATGCGGGAGGGGCTTTCCCATGCATCCGGCAACGCACAGCCGCTGTACTGCGGGAACCAGACGGTGGCAGGGGCTTCCTCATGCGCCCCACAAGGGGCAGCCGCTGCTATTGGACTTGATTGCTTTAAAGGTATTTTTTACGGGAGGGCTTCCCGCTGGGAGGCGTACGTGAAAGAAACGTCTCAGCCCGGAGGGAAGCGTCCGCCTGCCGGGAAACGCGGGGGCGGCAAGGCTGGCCGTCCCGGAGAAAGGCACCGCAACCCGTATCCCTTTGAGGAAAACCGGAGAAAGGCACCGCAACCCGCGTCCCTTTGAGGAAAACCGGATAAAGGCACCGCAAACCGCGTCCCTTCGAGGAAAATATGAATCCGCTCAAATCCCTGCGCCGACGCTACGAGGACCTCTCGGAACCCTACCGCGCCCTGCTTCGACTCCGGGCGCTGACGGGCGGGCTGTCGCGCTCGCTCCTGCCCGAGTGCCTGCGCGAGTCGGACGCGCCCGCGCCCCGTGGCCGGACGTGGAACGCCGTGGACATCCGCGGCGCGCTGCACGCCCTGCGCGGCCTCGGGCTTCTCGACGAGCGGGAGCGCGTCGTCCCCGAGCTTGAACACGAGCTGGCCGTGGAGGGCCTGCACGACATGGCCCCCGCCGTGCGCCGGGTGCTGCGGCGCGGCACGGGCATCCACACGGCGGCCCTGCGGATGCGCCTTGCCGCCTACGAGCGCGACGCCGGGGCCTTCCGCCGCGTGCGGGCCGACATCGCCGCACTCGAAGAAGGCGGGGCCGATCCCTTTGCCGGGCAGTTCACCGAGGCCCCGGTGCCGGGCCGCTGGATCGCCTCCCTGCCGCCGCCCATCGCGCTGGACATCGTCGCCAACAACCTGCTTCCCCTCGTGGAGGCCGGGCGCTTCACCCCCAACCTCGCAAGCTGCCTCGAAGCCCTGCCGCGCCTGCGGCCCGCGCTGGCCGACCTGCCGCCCTGCCCGCCCCTGATCCTCTTCGACGCGCTGGCCGGACGCCACACCGAGGCCCGCGCCCAGCTCGTGCCCTTCCTCGTGGACCGGACGGAATGGCGCGGCCCCTTCTTTCAGGGGATCATCGCCTTCCTTGAGGGCGGCGACGCTCTGCCGGCCCTGCGGGAGGCGCAGAAACGTTTCCGCAAGGCCGCCGGAAAACGCAAGGCCCTCCTGCCCGGCGTGGGCGGCCTCTGCCTCGCGCTGGCCCTCATCCGCACCGAGCGGCCCGCCGAACGTGAGGAATGCGCGGCCCTCCTGCACGATCTCCCTTCCCGCCAGCCAGGGGCCAAGGGCCTTGCGGCGGCCCGCGCCCTGCTCGCCCGCGCCGAGGGCCGGGCGGACGCCCGCCCGCCGAGGCAGCTTGAAAGCCTGCCCGACGATCCCCTCTCCGAAGCCGTCTACCGCGCCGTGGACGCCGGTTTTGAGGATGGAGCGCACGACGGCGCCGCCGTGCGCGCCTTGGCCGACCGCTACCGCGACACGCTCCCCCTCGTCGCCCGCCTTTTCGAGGACACGCTGGAACGCCTCGGAGGGTCAGCGGCCCGGGAGGAAGGCGCGCCCCGCGTGCGGCTCAACGACTTTCTGGATCGCCGCCCCGACTGGGAACGCGCCTTCGACGCCCTGACGCAACGGCTCCTGCCCGCGCCCGCGCCGGAAAGCCCCCCAAAGCGGCTGGCGTGGCTGCTCGATCCCCTGCGCTTGCGGGTGGAGGCGGCGGAACAGGTTCAGAAAAACGGTGCATGGACGCCGGGAAGCCCCCTGCCCCTGAAGCGCCTCTATGAGGACGCGGCCTCGCTGGACTGGCTCACGGAACAGGATCGCGCCGTCCTCGCCAGCCTGCGCTGGACGCGCACGTGGAACGGGGCCACCTGCGAGGCCGACCCCCGCCGCACCCCGCCCCTGCTGGCCGGGCACCCCAACCTCTTGCGCTCCCCGGACCGCGCCCCGATCACGCTGACGTGCAAGCCTGTGGAACTCATCGTCCGGCAGGAAGGGGACGGTTACCGCGTCTCCCTCTCGCGCTGGCTGCCGCCCGGCGAAATGCAGTGTGTGGAGGCCGCGCCGCTGGCCTACATCCTCTACCATCTCCCCCGGCAGCTTGAAGGTGCCGCCGAAGTACTCGGGCCGCAGGGCCTGCGCGTGCCCCCCGAGGGCGCGCCCCGCCTGCTCGGTTTCATCGGCGCTCTGGACGAGCACGTGGTCCGGCCCATCCTGCGGGCGGAGGAAACGGCGGCCTGCGCGCGGGTCATCGTGCGCCTGCGGCCCGTGGGTACGGGGCTTGAGGCGGCGCTTTTCATCCGGCCCTTCGGGGAGCCGGATACCCCGGCCTTCCCGGTGGGCGGCGGGCCCGCCGCGCCACTGGCCTCGGTGGGAGGCCGCATCCTGCGCGCCGAGCGGGATTTCGAGGAGGAGCGCTACGCGGCCCGCGATCTGGCGCGGCGCTGCCCCACCCTGCGCGAGCGCGGCGGCACGGGTCCGTGGCTCATCGACGATCCCGAGGAGGCGCTCGACTGCCTGCTTGAAATCGGCAAGGCCGGGCTGCCTGTGGAGTGGCCGGAAGGCGAAGCGTTCCGGGTCTTCCCCGCCGTGGCCGCCGACCGCCTCAGCGTGGACGTGCGCCACTCGCGGGACTGGTTCGCCGTGCACGGCGAGCTGCGCGTGGACGAGTCGCTCGTGCTCGACATGGAGCGCCTCCTTGAGCGCCTCAAGGAGGCGAAAGGCCGCTTCGTGCCCCTCGGGGACGGGGCTTTCCTCGCCCTGACCGAGCAGTTTCGGCGGCGGCTCGAACGGCTGGAGCGGCTCACCGAAAGCGACGGACGCCACCGCCGCCTGCACCCGCTGGCCGCCGACACGGTGCGCGATCTCTTCGAGGGGGCGCAGGTGCGCGGCGACGGGGCGTGGGAGTCCCTCTTGCGCCGCGCCGCCCGCGCCGGGGCCGAAGCGCCCGCCGTGCCCCCGGCCCTGCACGCCGAACTGCGCGGCTACCAGCGCGAGGGCTTCGTCTGGATGGCGCGTCTGGCCCGCCGGGGCGCGGGGGCCTGCCTCGCGGACGACATGGGCCTCGGCAAAACCCTGCAAACCATCGCCGTGCTGCTCGATCAGGCCCCGCTCGGGCCATCCATCGTCCTCGCGCCGACATCCGTCTGCCACAACTGGGAAAACGAACTCGCCCGCTTCGCGCCCACGCTGGGCGTGCACCGTTTCGGGCCGGGCGACAGGGCGGCGCAGGTGGCCGCCCTCGGGCCCGGGGACGTGCTCATCGCCAGCTATGGCCTGCTGCATACGGAGGCCGCCCTCCTCGCCGGGCGCGACTGGCAAATGGCCGTCTTCGACGAGGCGCAAGCCCTCAAAAACGCCGACACCCGCCGGGCACGGGCCGGACGCCGCCTGCGGGCCGCCTTCCGGGTGGCGCTCACCGGAACGCCCATCGAGAACCGGCTGGAGGATTTGTGGAGCCTGTTCAACCTGATCAATCCGGGCCTGCTCGGGACGCGGCAATCCTTCCAGAAACGCTTTGCCGCCGTCTCCGCTCCCTCCACGCGCGGGACGGAAGCCGAGGCGGGGACAGGGGCCAAAGCCCGATGTGAAGGCGGGGGAGCCCCCTCCGTTCTCGGGTTGAACGCACAGGAGGCAACCCGATACGAAGGCAGGGCCGGGGCCGCAGAGAAGTCCCCCAATCAATACGAAGGAAGAAACGAAGCCTCCTCCGTTCTCGGGTTGAGTGGTCGGGCTACGCCCCAATACAAAGGCGGGGCCGGGGCAGCACAAAGCTCCCAAAATCAATACGAAGGAAAGGCTGAAGCCTCCTCCGCTCTTGGACTAGGTGAACAGGCTACAGCGCGATACGGAGCCCTGAACGGGGCGGCGGAGGGCTTCCAAGAGCGATACGAAGGAGAGGCCGAAACCTCCTCCGCTCGCGGGCTGGGCGGACAGGTTACAGCGCGATACGAAGCCCTGAACGGGGCGGCAGAGGGCTTCCAAGGGCACTACGAAGGGGGGGCAGGAGCCCGTTATGAAGAAGGGAGCGGAGGATTATCGGGGACGTTGGCCGGGAGGCCATCGGCAACCGGGCCGGAAAGAACGCCCGAAGCGCCATCCGGGGCGCAGTCCGAAGCGCGGGCGGCCCTGCGCGCCCTCGTGCGGCCTTTCATCCTGCGCCGCACCAAAAGTCAGGTGCTCACCGAACTGCCCCCGCGCATGGAGCAGGTTCTCGAAGTGGACCTGCCTGAGGACGAGCGCGCCTTTTACGAGGCCCTGCGCCGCACGGCCCTCGCCTCGCTGGAAGAGCCGGGCGACGAAGGCTCGCGCAAGCTGAACATCCTCACGGAACTCATGAAGCTGCGCCGGGCCTGTTGCGCGCCCGCGCTGGTCGATCCGGGCGTGAAGCTGCCGGGCGCGAAGCTCGGGGCCTTCATGGACCTTGCCGCCGAACTCGTGCGCGGCGGGCACAAGGCGCTGGTTTTCAGCCAGTTTGTGGGTTGCCTTGCCGAGGCGCGACGCCGCCTTGAGGCCGGGGGCTTCGCCTGCCAGTACCTCGACGGCGCGACGCCCGAACGCGAGCGGCAGTCCCGCGTCGCGTCCTTTCAGGCCGGGAAGGGCGATTTCTTCCTCATCAGCCTCAAGGCGGGCGGGCAGGGGCTCAACCTCACCGCCGCCGACTATGTGATCCATCTCGATCCGTGGTGGAATCCCGCCGTGGAGGATCAGGCTTCTGATCGCGCCTACCGCCTCGGGCAGGAGCGCCCCGTGACCGTCTACCGCCTCGTGGCCCGGGACACGGTGGAAGAAGCCATCCTGCGCCTGCACCGCTCCAAGCGCGCCCTTGCCGCCGACATCCTCGACGGCGCGGACGTGCCCCTCAGCGAAGCCGAACTGCTCGAACTCCTCCGCACGGGCGGGCTCGCGTCCTGAAAAAAGCCGGGCAAACAAAGGCGCATGAAAGGCCCCGTACCGCCACAGAAGGGACCTTTCATGCGCGGGACGCCGGAAACTCCGGCGCCGGACATCGCGCAGCGGGCGGACGAAAGGCGTCATACGTCCGGCCTGAACGCGATATTCGTCAAAAAACCGAGGAAGCGACGGGGCGGAGGCGCGGTATCCGGCCTCCGCGCCTGTTCCGGACGCGCCGCTTCATGACGTCGAGAAACGTTTGGGCTGCATCCGCGGGACACGGGACTCGCCTGAGAGCGGCCCCGGGGAGCCCCTTGCCGCACAGATGCGGGCCTCGGCGCGGCCCGAAGGCCCTCCGCGCGGGACAGGGCGGCGAGCCTCGGCGTCACGCGGGATATTTCCCGCTGAACCTCCATCCGCATGGGACATGCTCGCCCCGTCCTGCGCGGCCTTTTTTCAGAACGGCTGAACTCTGCCCGCGCGGGACATGGAGAAGCTCTTCCCCACAAGGGCCTGTAGCGCAGGGCGAACCTTCCACCCACACGGGACAGGGGCCAGCCCGAGGCCCGTGCCCTTCTTGCAAGTCGGCTGCGCGAGCCCCTGCCTGCGCGGGGTGCGGCGTGCCCCCCGAGCAGATGCCTGCGGCACAGGGGGCGAATCCCTGCCTATGTGGGATGGGGGCCAGTCCAAGGCCCATACCCTTGCGTTATTGCTTGGAAGAATCCCCACCCGCACGGGGCAGGGTCTTCATAGGTGCGGCGCGTGGAGTCCGTCCCAGAAGAATCCCCACCCGCGCGGGGCAGGGGCTTACAGGACGGCGGTAGCTTCGATTTCCACGCGCGCGCCCTTGGGCAGGGCGGCCACGGCCACGCAGGAACGGGCCGGAGGCTCGGAACCGAAGGTTTCGGCGTAGACGGCATTCACGGCCTGGAAATCAGCCATATCAACAATAAAGACAGTCACTTTGCTGACATTGGCGGGCGTAGCTCCGGCTTCGGCAAGGATGGCCTTCATGTTGGCGAGGGCCTGCGCAGCCTGCTCCTTCACGTCCGCCGAAACAAGCTCGCCCGTGGCGGGGTCCATGCCGATCTGACCGGAAAGGTAAAGGGTATCGCCGCTTTTGATGGCCTGCGAATAAGGGCCGATGGCGGCGGGGGCCTTGGAGGTGGAAATGACGGTCTTCATGTTCGTCTCCTGACGGTTGCGGGGCGGCGCGGCGGGCTGCCGGGCCTTTCCCTTGTTCTATGGACAGACGGGGAACCTTCCCCGCCGTGGGTCGTTTTGCCGCGTGAGGCGGAGGGGCGCGGCGTCTCCCGGCGGGGGCGTTTCCCTCCACAGCCGTGGTTTAGTTGACTTTTTACAAAAGTCAACGTGGACATTCCGCCCAAAAACGTCGTTTTTGGCAGAATCCACACCATGTTAGGGTGGACCACATCTGCGTGTGGCCAGAGCGGTTTCAACATGAAACGGCTTTGGCCCTCCCGTAAGGGCTTTCCCCCGCCCTGCCCTCCTCAGCCGGAGGGCCGTTTCCTTGACGCCATGCCGTGGGAAAGCGTCCTTTCCCTCCGCAACCGAGGGGGATTCCGGCAAGAGGCTCTTTCAGCCGTCTGGTCCCTTTCCCACTACAGCCGGGGGCTTCCGTGTGCGGGGAAGGCTCTTCTTCGCTACAGAGCCCTTTCCCCCAGCCGGGGGCCTTTCCTGCCGGGCGGCGGGAGCTGCGGAACGCCCCGCAACGCGCCTTCTCTCCAGACGCGGGGCCAGCTTGCGGGCCGGATGCGGTTCACATCCACGGCGCAGGGTTCTTTCCTCCGCAGGGCCGGGAGGGGCGCGGGACAAGCCGCCCCGACCGCCTTCTCGCCGCATGGCGCATGGCCGATGGAAGCCATCCGCGCCCTCCGCCGCCTGTCCCCGGCGTTCCGGGGACGGCATGGGGAAGCTCCCGGGCGGGGCACGGGATGGCTCACGAAAAACAGCTTTTTCAGCTACTTATACGATGTCCTAGCGCGCCCACCTGAACGTGAAGACCTGTTCCACGTCCGGGTGCAGGCTCAGGTGGACGGGGCAGGTATGCGCGGCGCGCTCGATCATGGTCTTCTGCTTGGGGGTATAGTCGCGGTCGGGCATGACGAAGGTCACTTCGATTTTCCCGATGCGGCGCGGGCTGGCGCTCATGGTCTTGACCACCTCGATCTCGGTCCCCACCACGTCTACGTCGTGCATCTTGCCGTAAATGCCGATGATCGTCATGGCGCAGGAGGCCAGCGCGGTCACGCAGAGATCGGTGGGGGAAAACGCCTCTCCCTTGCCGTTGTTGTCCACGGGAGCGTCGCTGACGAGTTTGGTCCCGCTGGCGACATGGATGCATTCCACGCGCAGATCGCCAAGATATTTCGCGGTCACAGTAGCCATAATCTCTCCTTCAGGTTGGGGTATCCGACAACGTGCCCGTAGCATACATCGCCCTGCCCTCAATGGTCAACCGTATACGGTCGTACAGTTTTGCTGGAGAACCATCTCCGCCTGCACGCGGACTCGATCCCTCTTATGCCGTAGCTGCTAACAGTACGCAGGCCATCTCCGCCTGCGCGCGGACTCGATGAGGACGAGGCCACCTCGACCATCGTCCGGGCCTTCACCACAGCCCCCTCCCTGAACCGGGACGCTGCGGTGCGCCACCGTCCCTTTCCGCAAAGGACACAGGAGTGAAGCCACGGGCGGGGCGGAAAAGGCCCTCCGAACGGGACACGAACCGCCGTCGCCCGCGCGCCGGGGCCGTGGGAAGGGCTACGCAAGGCCGCGCCTCGGGCGTATCGGCACTGGACAAAGAAAGCCCTGTTTCCCGGCCTGTTGCCCCCTCCTCCGTCAGGAAAAAGACTTTTCCAAGCCACCTGAAAAATGAGGATAGGGAAAAGAGCGTCCACAGGCTCTAAAGCAGATGAACGGTGACTTTTTACAAAAGCCACTGTTGGCATTCCGCCAAAAAACGCCGCTTTTGGCCGAATCCACGCCACCTTACTGCGGGCCACATCTGCGTGCGGCCAGAGCCGTTTCCACGTGAAACGGCCCTAGAGCGGGATGCCGAGCGCCTTCATCTTCAAATACAGCGTGTTGCGCGCGATGCCAAGGAGTCTCGCGGCCTTGCTCTTGTTGCCGTGCGCGGCGGCGAGCGCGGCTTCGATGGCGCGGCGTTCCGTTTCGTCGTGCAGGGCGTCGAGGCGGACCGCCCCGGCGCGGGCCGGGGCCTCGCCCACCGGGAACGACGCCGTAAGGCGGCCCGGGAGGTAGTCGGGCGTCAGTTCCCGTTGGTCGTCGTCCATGCAGCAATAGGCGTAGGCCAGCACGTTCTTGAGTTCGCGCACGTTGCCGGGCCAGGGGTAGCGCCGGAAAATGGCGAGGACTTCCGGCGACACCCGCACGTCGAGCGCCCGTTGCGCCCCACAGATGCCCTCAAGGAACTGGGAAATCAAGATGGGTATATCTTCCCGGCGCTTGCGCAAAGGCGGGAGGTTCAGCTCAAGGATGTTCAGGCGGTGGTAGAGGTCTTCGCGGAAGGTGCCCTCGGCCACCAAATCGGGCAGGTTGCGGTTGGTGGCGGCGATGAGCCGGAAGTCCGAACGCCCGCCGCTCGGCGCGCCCAGCTTCTGGATTTCGCAGCTTTCCAGCACGCGCAGGAGCTTGGCCTGAAGGTAAAAGGGCAGTTCCCCGATTTCGTCCAGAAAAATCGTGCCTTTGTCCGCCAGCTCGAATTTCCCCTTCTGGCCGCCCTTGCGCGCCCCCGTAAACGCCCCCTCCACATAGCCGAAGAGTTCCGACTCCGCCAGCTCGCGGGGAAGCGCCGCGCAGTTCACCGAGACGAAGGCACCCTCGGCGCGGGGGCTCGCCAGATGCACGGCCTGCGCGAACAATTCCTTGCCCGTGCCGCTCTCCCCGAGGATGAGCACGGGCTCGCGGCTGCGCGCGAAGCGACGCCCCATCACCTTCAGCGACTGCATGACCGCCGATTCCCCCACCAGATCGTCGAAGGAACACAGGCTTCTGCCCGGGTTTTCCTCGGAAACGATGTAGCCGACCTTCTGCTTGAGGCGCTGGATGTCCAGAAGCAGCTCGTCGATGCGCTTCTTTTCGTAGGTGGTGGTGATGACCTCGGAAAGGCAGCAGAGCAGATTCCCGGCATCGTCCAGAATGGGGTAGCGGCGGCAAATCCCCTCAATCCCGTTGAACATGATGCTGTTGAGGGTGTTGATCGTCCTGTTTTTCAGGGAGTCCAGCACCCCGCGCTCGCCGGTCCGGAACACCGCGTCGATCTTCCGGCCCACCACGCTCTCGGAAGGATCGAGCCCGTAGATGCGGTAACAGGGCCGGGAAAAATAGCGGATGGTGCCCGTCGGGTCCGTGACCGACACGCCGATGCTGAGGGTATCCAGAAAGCGCCGGAACAGGGGGTTTTCCATGAGGCGGTCGAAATCCTCGTCCGAAGCCACGGCAAAAGGCTGAAGCATGGCGTATCTCCCCGCCGCCGGACGGCGCGGAAGCGCGGCTTCCGCCAGCCCGGGCCAAGAGTGTCATAGAAAAAGGACAGTTTTCCCCTATCATACCGGGAAACATGGTAAAAGGACATCTGTCACATATATGGGACAAAAGACGGTCAAGAACAGGCAGCCCTTTTCCCAACATCCTTAAATACCATGTTTCCCACGTGAGGCATGAGGCTTGCATTATAAATCATGGCCGGGGGGAGCGCAAGCCGTGACAGGCCCGCCGCGCGTCCCGGGAAAGGCCGGGGACGGCCACCCCCTCACCCCAACAAACCGGAGTCGGACGTATGGGAAGCGATTTTGAAAACCTCATTCTTTTCGGCCTGCTTTCGCTCATGCTGCTCATCGGCACGTGGCTGCGCGCCAGGATCAAGCTGTTTCAGGACTACCTCGTCCCCGCCAGCATCATCGGGGGGCTCATCGGCTTTGCGCTCGTGTCCACGGGCTGGCTGAAATTCGGGGACTGGCAGATCACGAGCAAGAGCTTCAACTGGTTCCTTTTCCACGCCTTCAACATCAGCTACATCTCCCTGCTGCTCACCCGGCCCCGCGAGTCGAACGCCAACGTCTCCCGCACGGTGGTGCGCGGCGGCATGTGGCAGACGCTCATCTGGACCATCAGCCTGCCCATGCAGGCGCTCATCGGCGGGGCGGTGATCTGGCTCTACAACCTGATCACCGGAAACAGCCTCAGCGAATTCATCGGCATGATCGTCACGCACGGCTACACGCAGGGGCCGGGGCAGGCCTACGCCTTCGGTACGCTGTGGGAAAAGGGCGGCATCGCAGACTGCGCCACCATCGGGGTCATCTACGCGGCGCTCGGCTTCCTCACCGCCGCCCTCGTGGGCGTGCCGCTGGCCCGCTGGTTCGTGCGCAAGGGCCTCAACGCCAACAAGTCCGGCGCGTCGCTGACCCGGGAATTCCTGACCGGCGTCATGGACGAGAAGTCCACGGCCACCAACGGTCGCGAAACCACCCACGCCTCCACCATTGATACGCTGGCCTTCCACGTGGCCCTCGTCGGGCTCGTCTACCTGCTCACCTACGCCGAGCTGTCGTGGGTGCAGGCCAACGTCAAGCCCTTCTTCGATCAGTACAAGTGGCTGAAGGGCTTCGGGGCCACGCTCTCCATGCCCATGTTCTTCATCCACGGGCTCATCGTGGCGTGGCTCGTGCGTACGGTCCTCATCAAGCTCGGCGCGGGCAGGCTCATGGACCCCGTGGTCCAGACGCGCATCACCGGCGCTTCCGTCGACTTCCTGCTCACCGCCACCATCATGTCCATCCACCTCGTCATCCTGAAGCAGTACGTGGTGCCGATCTTCCTCGTGGCCTTCTGCGTGACGCTCTTTACCCTCTTCCTCAACCTGTGGTTCGGACGCCGTACCGACTACGGCCCCGAACGCACCCTCTGCCAGTTCGGGTGCTGCTGCGGCTCCACGGCCACGGGCCTTTTGCTGCTGCGCATCATCGACCCGGACTTCAGCACGCCCGCCACGCTGGAACTGGCCTTCTTCAACGTGGGCATCCTCGTGACCTGCGCGCCCATCCTCTATTTCTTCGCCCCGGCCTTCTACACCTTCACCGGGATGGAGATCTTCATGATTTATGGAGCCATCACTCTGCTCTCCATCGGGGCCATGTTCGCCTTGCGTCTCGTGGGCCGCAGACAGTGGTGACCCCTTCGCGGCGGGCAGGTTCCCGCCGCCCCTGACCCGGCAAACGGCCGCGTTGGCGGGCCTTGCCCGCCGTTCCTCCTCGCGGCCGCGCGCCGGGACCAAGTCCTTATCATGCTCCGCCCACCCCGGCGACGGAGAGCGTATCCCGGAACCGCCGCCGTCCGCGCAGCCGCGAGGGATACATCCCCTGAACCCGCCCCCGCTGTCTGTCCATCGGCAGGGGCGACAACCTCCATGCGAAAAAGGAACGGCATGAACACCGAAGACACCCTCATCATAAGCTGTCCCACCATCCTGACCTTCGACGAGGCCGCCCCGCGCGCCGAGGCCGTGGTGGTCGGCGGCGGCGTCATCCGCGCCGTGGGCACGCTTGAGGAGGCCCGCGCCTTCGCCCCCGTCGGGCGGGAAATCCGCCTAGAAGAAGGCGCGCTGCTTCCCGGCTTCATCGACTCGCACAGCCACCTTTCCCTCTACGCCCAGTGCCGCAGCCAGTTTTACTGCGATACGGCGTACGGCACGGTAGCGAAGCTCACCGAGGCTTTCCGCGCCTATGCCGACGCCCGGCCCGGCGAGGCGTGGCTCCTCGGCTACTGCTACGACGACACGGGCATGGGCGAGCCGAGGCACCTCACCCGGCATGATCTCGACGCGGTTTGCGCCGACCGGCCCGTCTTCGTCTCGCACATCACGAGTCACATGGGCTACGGCAACACCGAAGCCCTGCGGCGTCTCGGCATCACCGCCGATCTGCGCGTGGAGGGCGGCTCCATCGCCCTTGGGGAGGACGGACGCCCCGAAGGGCTGCTGCGCGAAAACGCCTATTTCGAGGCCTTCCGAAAAATCCCCGCCTGCCCGCCCGAATCCCTGCCCGGGGCCATCGAGCGC
This sequence comes from Candidatus Bilophila faecipullorum, assembly GCA_944326695.1. Classification (GTDB taxonomy): domain Bacteria; phylum Desulfobacterota; class Desulfovibrionia; order Desulfovibrionales; family Desulfovibrionaceae; genus Bilophila; species Bilophila faecipullorum. Next base: position 24,344 of record CALVEZ010000035.1, read on the forward strand.
GCCGTAGCCGACTACAACCGCGCGGGCTTCACGGCCTTTCAGGACGGCGGCATCGGCCTCGGGCCCGGCGCGCACGCCATCCTGCGCGCCTACAACGATCTGGCCCGGCAAGGCCGGCTCAACGCCCGCGGCTACCTGCACTTCATGCCGCCGCTCATGGACGAGCTGCTTGAGACGGGCGTGTGGAACCTGCCCGTTTCCGACCACCTTTATTACGGCGGGGTCAAGTCCTTCGCGGACGGCTCCATCCAGTCGCTGACCGCCGTGCTCGGCGCGCCCTACGCGTGCAGGCCCGGCTTTTGCGGCGACGAGGTGGCCTCGCCGCGCAGCATCGCGGACCTCATCGGGCGCTACCACCGCCTCGGGGTGCCCGTGGCCTTCCACGCCAACGGCGACGCGGCCATCGAATACGTGACGCGCGGCTTTGAGGAGGCACTGGCCGCGTGCCCGCGCAAGGTGCCGGGACACATGATCATTCATACACAGATGGCCTCGGACGATCAGCTCGCCCGCCTGCACGCCTGCGGCGTGACCCCCACCTTCTTCGTCCGCCACGTCAACGTCTGGGGCGAGCGCCACGTCAACATCTTCCTCGGCGAGGAGCGCGCCGCCCGCCTCGATCCCTGCGGCTCCTGCGTGCGGCTGGGCATCCCCTTTGCCCTGCATGTGGACTCACCCGTGCAGCCGGTGGACGCGATCAGGTCCATCCACACCGCCGTCAACCGCACCACCTCGGCGGGCCGCGTCCTCGGCCCGGATCAGCGCGTCTCCACGCTGCACGCGCTCAGGGCCTATACCGCCGACGCCGCCCGCTGCGCCGCGCTTCAGGGCAGGATTGGCCGCATCGCCCCGGGCCTTTTCGCGGATTTCGTCCAGCTTTCCGCCGACCCGCTGGCCACACCGCCCGAAGCCCTCGAAAAGCTCTCCGTCCTGCGCACCATCTGCGGCGGACGCGTCGTTTACGAAGCCTGATCCTCACTCCTCTTGGGCGCGGCCTTTCCGGGCCCGCCCGGGCAGGGCCGCCGCCCCCGGGACGCCTATTGTTCCCGGGGGCGCGCTCGTTTCCACGCTGGAAAAGGCGCGCGGACGTCTGCGGCCATACGATCGCAAGAAAGAAGAAAAAGATGATGATGAGGAGGAGGAGGATAGTATTAAATCATCTATAAAAAACTGCCTTTATGACAAATAAAATATATATTCATTAGATTAGGTCTGTTTACAAGGAACTACACGCAGACCACGAAACGGGGGCTGCTGACAACAAATAAAGGCTGAGTATCAAGCACCGGGAAAGTGCAAGATATTCAGCCTGTTTTGTTGTCCGGGGTTTCCAAAGGGGCTTGCCCCTTGGCACACGACTTTGCTTGCAAAGTGTAGTGTGTTATACGCTCTGTCTGCGTTGCCGTGAAAATGCCGTTGCCGCCGGGGAGGGCAAGGGCATTTGAAACGGCAGGAAAGCAGGGCTGTGATTGCATGGCGTGGAGCCACAAGTACAGGGCTGGTTTCATCAGCAGACAGGGCGTATATGGAACCCCCGTCTTTCGTCCAACGCCGGACTTCGGGACAAATTGTCTCGGAATTGTAGCCATACTTTCATAAAAATTGAAATGGGCGGGAAGCCATTTTAGGGCTTTCCCGCCTTGATTGCCTATCAGCAAAGGCGGGCGGGACTGTCAACGGCGGCGCATAAAATGCGCCGTTCATCTTGACCGTTAACTGGCTCGACTGGATTTGCTATTTGATCTCTATGTGCAGTATGGCACTAATAGCTTCCTGTAAATCATTTATAAAGCAACTCGCATGGTATCCGTCGCATACTGCATGATGTACTTGGACTGAAAACGGAATGCTATATTGTTCATTTTCTTTCTTGTATTTCCCAATCGTAAAAATTGGGATAAGATAGTCAAATGATTTCACATTTAGATTAAATCCGTCAAAAGATATCCATGGGATCATGGAAACTGTAAAGGCATTTTCCGGCATATTGGGCTTTGCCATCATAGTTTCTCTTGTGCCAAATTGTAAAACATCTTCATTATACTGTTTGCAAAAGGCATCATAGTCATCTGAAAAATCTGTCCAGATATTTGAAAATGTTTTGGTATCCTGATGAAACACCGTATAACAAGGAAGCATTTCATTATAGATTACCAATGTCCCATCTGTGCGAAAGGCGGTACGGAATTGTTCATATCGGTTTACAGTTTTTGTGATGTAATAAAGCATGGTGGGATAAAGTTTCAGTCGTTGCTTTTTGATGGCGGTAATGTCTAATTTTGTTGTAATGCTATATGTGCAAGGCACTTCCTTCAGGTAATGTTCAAAATATTCTTTTCGTTTCCAGGTGTTTCTGTCAATTACTCTATATTCCATGAAAAATTCCCTCATTCGTTCATTTCCATTTGGTCTGTACTCCACCATTCGGGAGTTAAGGATTTCAGGTGTATCACCTTTTTCGTTTCATAGTCGCACAAAATTTCTATTTCGCCTGCTGTTTTATTCAACTGCATCATAAATTCCCGGCAAGCTCCACACGGCATACCTGCTTTTCCATCCGGCATGACAGCGACTATTTTTATGATTTGGCTTATGTATAAATAAAGAAAACACCATACATGAAACGACGCCCACGCCTCCGGGCCATGAGCGCCGCCCTGCCTCTCAGGACGCGGTTCGGGCAAGGAGGGGTTCCGCCCCTCCCGGCGCATTCTCCGCCCCGTCCTCCGGGAGGCGGGTTCCTCTCCCGCCTTTCCTCTCCCGCCTTTCCTCAGGGCCGGGGCTCCTTCCGGCCTTCCTGCCCTCCGGTCCCGGCGCGGTTCCCCGAGCCGATATGCGCGTCGAGCAGGCGGCAGAGCACGGCCATATCAAGAGGTTTGGCGATATGCGCGTCCATGCCCGCATCCAGCGCGGCGGCGATGTCCTCGCTGAAGGCATTGGCGGTCATGGCGAGGATGGGGACGGTCCGCGCACCCGGAAGGCCCGAAGCACGGATGACCCGCGTCGCCTCGTGACCGTCCATGACCGGCATCTGTACGTCCATAAGGATGGCGTCGTACCGATCCGGCGCAGCGGCGAAAGCCTCCACCGCGAGCTGGCCGTTTTCGGCGCAGTCCACGGACGCGCCCGTCATGACAAGGAACTCCTCCGCGATCTCCCGGTTGATCTCGTTGTCCTCCACGAGCAGGATGTGTTTTCCCGAAAAATCGTATGCCGCCGGATGGTCCGGGGCATCCCCGGAGGAGCGCCGGGTCACGGCTGCAAGCGCGTCGTGGAGCGTGGAGGCGAAGAAGGGCTTGGCGATGAAGGCGTCGGCCCCGGCCTCGCGAGCGGCGGGCTCGATGTCGGACCAGTCGTAGGCGCTCACGATGATGATCAGCGTGTCCGGCCCCATCTCGGCGCGGAGGCGGCGCACGGTTTCCGCCCCGTCCATACCCGGCATCCGCCAGTCGACGAAGCAGACGTCATAGCCGTCGCCCGAGCGGGAGGCTTCCACAACCAGCCGCACCGCTTCCTCGCCCTGCAAAACCCAGTGCACGCGCAGGCCCATACGCTCCAGCAGCACGGCGGCGTGTTCGCAGACGCCCTGCTCGTCGTCCACCACAAGCACCTTGAGCGGATCGAGCCCGTCCATGGCCGCCTGCCGCCCGGTCAGGCCGAAGGAAAGCTCCACCGTGAATTCCGTTCCCGCGCCCTCCTCGCTCGCCACCGCGATGGTGCCGCCGAGCAGGGTGACGAGGTTTTGGGTGATGGTCATGCCGAGGCCGGTGCCGCCATAGGTTCCGCCAGCGCCGGACGCGGCCTGCTCAAAGGGATCGTAGAGCCGCTCAAGGAAGTCCCGGCTTATGCCGATGCCCGTATCCCTGATGACGAAGCGCAGGCGTACGTGACTGCCCTTCTTCCAGAGCTGATGGATGTCGAAATGGATGGAGCCCCCGGCCGGGGTGAACTTCAGGGCGTTGGAAAGAATGTTGAGCAGAATCTGATTGAGGCGCAGGGCGTCGCCGCGCAGTTCCTCTTCGTCCACGCCGTGCAACTGGATGTGGAAATGCAGACCGCGTTGCTGCGCCTGCGGCTGGATGAAATTGACGATGGACTGAACGGACTGGCGGAAATCGAAGGGCTCGTCCGCGATGGAGAGCTTGCCGCCCTCGATCTTCGCCATATCGAGCACGTCGTTGATGAGGCCGAGCAGGTAGCGCGAGGACAGGGTGATCTTGCCGAGGCAGTCCTCAACGCGGGCCCTGTCGTCGATCTTGGCCGTGGCTACGGCGGTCATGCCGATGATGGCGTTCATGGGCGTGCGTATCTCATGCGACATGTGGGAGAGGAAACGGGTCTTGGCGGCGTTGGCGCTGCGCGCAGCCTCCAGTGCGTCGTTCAGGGCCTGCCGCTGTGCAAGGACGGCGGTCTGATCGACCAGCACGGCAATACGGCGCTCCACGGTACCCTCTTCCATGATGGGATAGACCCGCAGCCTGAAGCGGCGCTCCTGCCCCTGCGGGGACACGTCCCGCTCCACGGGGTCGCACAGGCGCTCGTCGCGGAGGACGGTTTCCAGCCAGCCGCCCGCCTCCGGCCCGAGGAAGGAAAGGAGCTTCCCGCAATCCGCAAGCAACGCCTCCGGGGGCACGCCCACGACGCGCCCGCTGTTGGAGCTGACGTATTCGCACTCACCTTCCCTGTCGAAAATGAAGAAAACTTCGTCGATAGTGGAGGCCAACAGGTTGAAGAGCTTTTCGCGGTGGGCGATTTCCCTGTTCTTGCGGCGCTCGGTCCGGCTGGCGTGGACGACGAGCCACATGAGCGCCACGCCCATCAGCACGTCCATGAATATCCAGATAACGCGCATCCGGTCCATGCGCGCCATCATTGCCTCGCCCCGGGCATGGGCGGATGCGGCTATGGCGTCGAGCCTCGCGTCAAGCCTTTTCAGATAGGGTTGCACCTCGCGGCGGTATATGGCCTCCGCCACCTCAAGGCATCCGTCCCCGGCCGCTTCGCGCGCCGCCTGCCGCCGGGCCTTGCGCAGGGCGGCTACGTCATCGTCGAAGGCGTCTATCTCCGCCGTGCCTCCCAGATAACGCTCCTTGAGCAGCTTGATGGACGCATCCTGAAGCTTTTCCTGCCTTTTCAGGGCGGCCTCGATCTCGGCGTAAGGAAGTCCGGGCGTGCTGAAGAGCGCGGGCAGGGTGCTGCGCATCCCGTATATCCGCGCCTTCATCTCCCGTGCGGCGAGGGAGGCGGTGTAGGGATAATCATGAAGTTCCCGCGTCATGCCGCTCATTTTCACCATCGTGAAAATCACAAAAAGCACGTAACAGGCGGTCAGGATGCACACCACCACCGCCGACCCACGCATGTTCTGGAAGGAAAAAAAGTGCTTCGACATCGGATTAGAGTGAGGTTGCAGAGTGTTGAGGATATGAAGGCCCACCGTGGGGCCTCCTTCTCGGGCACGGAAGCGGGGCCAAAAGCCGCTCAACTGGGGCGCTGCCCTTCCGCCAACCGCTCGGTCAGGGGCGTGCCGCCCCGCGCGGACATCGTCTTATCAGGGAGATGACGGTCCGCCGGGAGGCTTGCCTTTTCGCGGCCTCCCCCTCGGCCTTCTCCAGCGGAAAAGACCGGAACGAAGCGAGCCGCCTGCCCGTGTGTCTGACGCCCACCGCTCCTGAGGAGGGAGAGCCCGTCCCCAATCCTCGCGCAAAGTCCACCCCGTGCTCTGGCTGCGCCGCAAACGTCCTTCCCTGCCGCGTCCGTCTTTGGTCCGTGTGCAAGGCAACTACGTGAAACACTTAACATTTACTACTACTAATAGTAATAAATTACCCCTGCCATGTCAAATGAGAGGGGCGGCCAGAACAAGCCTCGCAGCAATCAAGGGGAGCACCGGAAGGCGGGCAAGGTGTAGAAAAAAGACGGAAGCCGTCAGCCGTCAAAAGCCGTGGCCCGTGGTACAAAAACGGATTGCCCGATACAACAATGCCCCGCCGTGTCCAGAATGGGGAGGGGAGACACAGCGGGGCGGGGGCGTGAAAAGGGTTGGAAAAAGGGCGGCAAAAGGAGGCGTCCGGGGGCGGGGCCTAGGCTTCCCGGCACCACCAGATCACTTTCCCGATGATGCGGACCGACTCGGCCATGTCGCCGCGCAGGTCCACCTCAATGGGCTCGTAGCGTTCGTTGAGGCTGCGCAGGACAAGGCGATGACCGGGCCGCGTCTCAATCTGCTTGATGTAAATCTCCTCGTTCACGCCCACGGCATAGATGGTGTGGGGGTAAATCTGCTGTTTGCTCTGGTCGATGAGGGCCATGTCGCCGTGGCGTATCTCGGGCTCCATGCTGTCGCCGTAAACCTTCATGAGCACCATGCGGTCGGGGTTTCCCTTGCGGCAGAGCCACTCGGAGCGGAACGCGAAATAATCGAGCACTTCCCCTTCTGTTTGCAGGCTGCCCGAGCCCGCCGAAAGGCTCGCGGCCACCAGCGGGATGCACAAAAGGTCAAGATCGGGAAGCGGCGCGCCCGCCGGCGTGGACGGGGCCTGCGGCGCGGAGGTGGACGGCGGCCCGGCCTCTTCCTTGCCGAACATGAGCCAGTCCATGGAAAGGTTGCACTGTTGCGCCACCCGCACCACCCAGCCCTCGGGAATCTTGCGCTTGCGCCGGGCCTGACTGACGGCCTGCGGCGAGACGCCGAGGAGGGAGGCGAGCTGCGCGTCGCGGTGCAGGCCCGCGCCGGAAAGGAGGCGGTCAAGGATGGCGTTGGAATCGGAGTCGGAGGGCGTTGCGTTCATGGGCTTGTTATAGGCGCAAAAACGGCGTTATGTCAATATCGGATTGTTCGTAGAAAGCGTTTTATCAATGTTCGATCTTTTTTATCAATTTTTGATTGACAAAATACGCGGACTCGGGCAGGTTCGATTCACGCCGCAACCACGGCGACACGCCCAGCGAGACAAGGAGACCTCTCATGGCTATCAGTGAAGATTTGCGCAGCGTGCAGGCCACACTCATGCAGGGACTGAACCTCGACAACGCGCCGCTTTTGCGTCTGGTGTGCAGCAATCTGCAATCCATCGCGGAACAGGTGGAATCCCTTGAGAACCTTCCGCTTTCCACGCGAGACATCGTCGGCAAGGGGGAACGCCGCCGCAACCGGCGCTGCGCTCTGGGCGCGGCCTGACAATGACAGGCATCAACTGTCACTGACTGTCATTTATGTATTATTCTCTATTTTTTTCGGTTTTTATATATATGTCATTGACTGTCATTGACGGAAAAGCCGAACCACGGGAACGGACTGCCGCGTTACTCCACGGTCCACGCCGCCGTGAGGTCTGGAGGTGCCGGGCACAGCATCGCCGCCGTTGCAAGGCCGGAAAAATGACGGATACGATGTAAAAAAGCCCATTCGTGATGTTTACAAGCGTGTTTGGATGCCTTTTCCGTCCTTTTTCCCGTTTTGGCCCTTGCCTTTTCCTCCTTTAACGGACGGTTTTTTCTCTCTTCACCCCTTGACTGGGCCGCATGACGTCCTACTGTAGAGGCAAGAAAGATTTCCGCAAGGAGGATTTCATCATGACCAACAAGGAAGTCGAAATGGTCGTCGCGGGTGTCGTGGAAGAACACAACAAGGAAAAGACCCCCTTCGACCGCGATTCGTTCGTGGCTCTTGTGAAGATGATGCAGGCCCTCTATTCCCGCACCACCCCGGAACATCAGATTGATACCGTCAGCCGCATGAAGGTGCTGCTCAACTCGGTCGACGGGCTGCATACCCCGTGGAAGCCCGAGGAACTGTTCGACGCCTGCATCGCGGACCTTGAAAAGAGGCCCGAGAGCTTCTCCATGTCCCTTGACGAGGCGAACATCTTCATCCGGGGCGTCGATATGGCCCTGAAGCGTCTGAACGCCAAGGCTGAAGCCTGCCCCACGCTGGCCGCGCTCGCTGAAACGTTCCATTAATGTTGCTTTTTCGCTAATATTCCTGTTCCGATGCGCCAACAGCCCGCCGCCGTTTTTCCGGTTGCGGGCTGTTGACGTATCCGGGCGGCTCGCCCGGCGCGGACCCTTTGCCTGGAGCGTGTTGACACTAAACCAATAAAGCCCCGTTTTTTCGGTGTGTTGCCTTGTACTTCCCCAAGGGAAATGATTGTTTCTAACCTGCCTGAAAAAAATGAGGATATATAAATAGTGTCAACAGCCCGCAGCCGAACCGGGCCGCGCGGCAGGAGCGCAGTCGGGCCGCGCTTTCGGCTGCGGGCGGTGGCGCTTCGGCCTTGCCCTGCACCGTGGCTCAGGCGACGGCCCGGAGGGGCTGGCGCAAGCCATTGAACCTTGGACGACGGGCCGGCGGCTTTTCCGGCGGTTTCACCTCGGCGCGGGCGGGCGGCGCTTGGGGCCGCGTTTTTCCATTGGCCCTGCCATACGCGTTTTTCCACTGGTCCTGCCATAGGAAGCGGTTGATCTCTTTCCTCTGTGATTTCAGGGAAATGCGGATGGACGTTTTCGCCTTGTGGAGCCTCTTGCCTCAACAGTGAGGAAAACTTCTGAAATGCCGGGATGCTCAAAAAACCGTCAATCCTTTCCTGTGCCAGAGGCTTTCGCCTTGTGAAGCGCGTTGCTTCAACGGTATTGCAAATGTGTGAAAGGCCGGGATGCTCAAAAATCCTCAATCATTTCCGGTGACAGCGCCTTTCGCATTGTCGCGCCTGTTGCCTCAACGGTGTTGAAACCGTTTGAAAGGCCGGGGCGCGCAACAACCGTCAATCCTTTCCTGTGTCAGAGGCTTTCCCTGTCGCCGGGGCCGTCTCTCCCGTGCGGGCTTGTCTCGGATTGAAAAAACAATTTTTGATTGATGCCTTTCCCCATAGGGGGCTTGGGCTCGGGGGGACGTTTTGCAGCAGCGGGCCTTGTGGGAACCGGACACAATCCGCCGTGTGGGGAAATGCGTTCCGCAGGGGGAGTCACTTACCATCCGCCCGCCGTATGAGGAACGTTTCCAGCAGCGGATCGGGGAGTCACACACCAGCCGCCGCGTGGGGTGGGGCCTTTGGCCACACGGCCCTACGCGGGACTGTTGAGTCCATCGGCCCTGTGGGAGCTTCTCGTGGTGGGGCGAGGCCTCGGGTCAAACGGCCCTACGCGAGATTGTTGAGCCATTACCCCAGTGGGAGCCTCCCGCAGTGGGGCGTGGCCTAGGAGCTGTCTCCAAATAAGTTCTAGACTTTTTGTCCTTCTGTTGGTTTGCTGTTTTGCATGAGCAGACACGACA
>CALVEZ010000036.1 GCA_944326695.1 Candidatus Bilophila faecipullorum
CTCATCGCCTCGCGCTGCCGTTTCTGGCGCACCGGGCGGGGCAACGTGGCCGTCTTCGGCCCGCAGGTCGAAACACGCCCGGCTTGCCGCGTCTACGTCTATCGCGTGGTCCGCGATTTCCGCGACGTGCCGGGTGCCCTGCGCTATGAGGTATGGTCCCGCAAGGCCGACAGGGTGACGCTGTGAGCGAGGTGTGGGTCAGCCATGACGAATTGGCCGAGGCTGTGGGCGAGACGGGGGCGGTTATCCTGTGCGCAGCCTGCGGTGGACGGTCGCTTTTTATTCCGAAGAAGCCTTGCGGATACCTCCTTGAGCTCCTCGGATCGCAGCGCATGGGGTATCTCTGCGCCGTATTCGGTGGGATGCAAGTAGTGGTTCCCAACCTCCGCCGGGGGGAACCGTTCAAGGATCGCATCCTGTCCCGTCTGGAAGCGGGGGAGAAGCCGGACGCTATCGCCCAAGCCCTCGGCGTGACCACCCGCTATGTCCGTAGGCTCAAGAAGCAGCTTCGCGGAATACCCGAACCACAGCGGCAATATCGGTTGCTGTAAGTCCGAACCTTGTTCACGGTGCCGCCTCCTCCCCCTGCCGTGGCAGGGTGCGCACAGGAGGATTTTGTATGGCTCTTCCCCTTCGCCACTTCTCCCCAACCGAGTTCGCCTGCAAGTGCGGCTGCGGCGCGGGCATGGAGAAGATGGACCCCGTTTTCCTCAAGATGCTTGACGAGGCCCGTGAGCTGGCGGGCATCCCCTTTGTCCTGACCTCGGCCTACCGCTGCCCGAAGCACAACCGGGCCGTGGGCGGCGTGGAGGATTCCGCGCACGTCCGGGGCCATGCGGTGGACATCCGCTGCGCCTCCTCGCACGAGCGTTTCCGCATCGTCTCGGCTCTGCTTGAGGCGGGCTTTCGGCGCATCGAAGCCGCGCCCACGTGGATTCACGCCGACACCGATCCCGCCAAGCCGCAGGACGTCATCTTTTACGCCGCCGGGAGGACGTACTGATGGACCTTTCCTCTTTGGCCGCGCTGCTGGGGCCGCTTGCAGATATCCTGAACTCCCAGACGGGCACCTTCGCCCTCGTCGTCACGGCCCTCGGGGGCCTGTGCGCCCTTGTCGCCGCATTCCTCCCTGCGCCGGACGAGAAGTCGGGACGAGCCTACCGTGCTGTCTATACGGTGGTGAACTGGATCGGCTGCAATGTGGGCAAGGCGGCCAACGCCGACGACGTGGTCGCGAGGCAAAGGAAACTCCAATGAGAGGGCCGGAATGCAAATGTTCCTGCGCTTCCTCGCCGCGCTGGTCCCCCTTCTGGAAGCGGGCCGGACATGGCTTGATCGCCGCCGCGCGGACGCTGCTCGCCGTGAGCGCGCTCGTGATCCTGTGCGGCTGCTGTGCCGCAGGCTCGGGGGCAAACCTGACGATCCCGCCGCCGCCCGTACTGACGAGCCTGCGCCCCCTGACGCTGGACGGGACTGAGGGCGCGTGGATGGACTGGCGCGACGCCGGGACACTCGACGCGTGGCTCGAAAGCGTGGGGGCGACCCCATGAGCGGCGAGGAAAACATCCAGCTTGTACGCGAGATCGGCGCGGTCAAGGCGGAACTGGCCGGGCTGACCGCCGAGGTAGCGGGTATCAACCAGCGGCTCGACGACATCGTGATCACGCAACTGAAGGATCACGGCAAACGGCTGGCCGCGCAGGACGCCCGCATCGCCGCCCTTGAAGCCGCCGAGAACAGGCGGGCGGGTGGTTTGGCCGTCCTTGCGGGTGTGGCCGCAGCCGCGGGCAGCGCTGGGGCTTTGCTCATGAAGCTGCTGGGCCCCCTGTGATCTGAGTTTTTCGGAGCTATAAAAAATGGATTTGAAAGTCGAACAGTGGCCTATTGATCGCTTGATCCCCTATGCGAGAAACCCGCGCAAAAATGATGCGCAGGTTGACCGTATGTGCGCCGCAATTCTGGAATTCGGATTCCGTATCCCTATTGTTGCGCGTTCTGACGGTAGTATCGTTGACGGACACCTGCGTCTGAAAGCCGCCCGGAAGCTGGGCTTGAAAGATGTTCCCGTAGCTCTTGCCGACGAGCTGAGTGATGTGCAGGTCAAGGCTTTCCGACTGCTTGCAAACCAATCGGCAAATTGGGCTGAATGGGATAACGAACTTTTGGCCCTTGAGCTTGAAGAACTCAAAGCATCTGATTTTGATATCGATCTCATAGGATTTAAAGCCGAGGTTATCGAGTCGCAAGAAAGCGTTCTTGCAGAAGATAGGTACACTGCGAAAGCTACGACCCCCACATACGAGCCTACGGGGAAAGATGTTCAGGTTGGTGAACTGTACGATCAGACAAAAGCAGACGCTTTGGTCAAAGCGATTCATGCTTCAACCGTTTCTACGGAAGAGAAAGCCTTTCTTCTTGCCGCCGCCCATCGACATACCGTTTTCAACTACGAGAACATCGCAGAGTACTACGCCAACGCATCTCCAGAAATGCAACGGCTCATGGAGCAATCAGCCCTTGTCATCATCGACATTGATAATGCGATTGAAAACGGGTTCGTTGAGCTCTCTTCTCGTATAGACGAACTTCGTAATGCGTTGATCTCCGAGGGGGATAACGATGAGGCATGAAAAGTTCGCTTGTTTTATCCTCACGTATGGAAGGCCTCAGAACCAGCAAACGTATCGTTCACTTCGGAAGCATGGATATACAGGCCCCATCTATCTCATCATTGATGATGAAGATGCCACAGGTGAAGAATATATCCGTCAGTATGGTGATGAGGTGATCCGTTTTTGCAAGGAAGATGCCGCCAAACTCACTGATCGGGGGGATAATATCCAGAAGAAGAATACGGTCCTTTTTGCTCGGAACATGTGCCATAAGATAGCTGAGGGTTTGGGGATCGATTTTTTCTTAGAACTTGACGACGATTATGACTCGTTCCAGCACAGATATGCAAAAGATGGAGTCTTGAGGTATGTATACCCGCAATGCCTCGATGACGTCTTTGATGCCTATCTCGACTTTTTGGAAAAGACGCCATCTTTAAGCGTCTGTTTTATGCAGAATGGTGATTTCATTGGGGGCGCTACTGATTTCCCCAAATTGACAGTGAAACGTAAAGCCATGAACGCGTTCTTTTGTAAGACCTCGCGCCCCTTCAGATTCGTTGGACGTATGAATGATGACGTCAACACGTATGTAACGCTGGGACATCAGGGCAAGCTCTTTTTCTCATTCGGAAATACGTGCATCAATCAGGCCGAAACACAATCCCAAGCTGGGGGGCTGACTGATATGTATCTTGAAAACGGCACATACATGAAAAGCTTCTATACCGTTATGATGTGCCCGTCCGCTGTGAAAATATCGACGATTAAAGATACATACATGCGATATCATCACAAAATATCTTGGAATCATTGCACGCCCAAAATTCTTTCTCCTCGATATCAAAAGGTGAGTTCATGAAAACATGTCTGGTGACAGGTGGAGCAGGTTTCTTGGGGGCACATCTTTGCAGGGAATTGCTTGAAAGAGGCCATAAGGTCATCTGCATAGATGATCTTTCCACAGGAAATATTCGCAATCTGCCTGAATCTGACGGATTTTTCCAGTTTTTTCGTCATGATATCTGTTTCCCCTTCGAAACTTCCGGGCATATAGACGAGATTTACAATCTTGCATGTCCGGCAAGCCCTCTGAACTATCAAGGCAAAAATGCGATCCAAACGACGAGGACCTGCGTACTCGGGGCTTTGAATATGCTGGAGTTTGCCCAAAGGCATGGTTCGACCATTTTGCAAGCGTCTACGTCGGAAGTGTATGGGGAACCGCTTACTTCACCTCAGCGAGAGGCGGATAGAGGCAACGTCAACCCTATCGGCATCCGAGCCTGCTACGATGAGGGGAAACGTTGCGCCGAAAGTCTGTTTTTCGATTTTTATCGGGAAAAGGGGACCAAGGTTAAGGTTGTGCGTCTATTCAATACGTATGGTCCCATGATGTCGATAAACGATGGCCGTGTGGTTCCTAACTTCATCTGTCAAGCCTTACGGGGTGAGGATATAACCGTGTACGGGGATGGTTCTCAGACACGCTCGTTTTGCTTCGTGCGCGATACGATCTCGGGCATTATCTCGATGATGGAGTCGGATAGCTATGTCACTGGTCCCGTAAATATCGGCAACCCTGAAGAAATCACGATCTTGGAGCTTGCCAAGACGATAATCGAAAAAGTGCGGTCCTCGTCAAAAATTGTATTCCGGCCTATCCCTGACGATGACCCCACGCGGCGCGTCCCCGACATCGGCAAGGCGTCCGCGTTTCTGGGGTTTAAGCCGACAACGAGCTTGGATGAGGGGCTTGAACTGACGATTCCATACTACATCAACCTGCGCAGAGGCGTTCAATGAGTGGCGGCAGGCCTGCGATAAAACGATGCAAAGAAAAGGCCTCGCTTGTAGAGGTGATGGCTCAATACGGCGTACCGCAGGATGAAATTGCCGCAAAGATCGGCATGTCTGCTGATACGATGGTGAAGCTCTACAAAAAAGAGCTACTTTCCGGGAGGACAAACGCTAATTTCAAAGTGGGAAAGCGACTGTTTGATAAAGCCATGTCGGGGGATACAACGGCCCTCATTTTCTGGGCAAAGACCCGGATGGGGTGGAGAGAGACGCAAAAAGTCGATCTTTCCAGTTCCGATGGAACGATGTCGCCTGTACCAGCACTTGAACTTTCCCATCTTTCTCCCGATGATCTGCTCAAGCTGACGCGGGAAGCCTTCAAAGAGACGGAGAGGAATGGCGGGTGAGACGCTTGCTGAAATCCGCCGTGCGCTGGCCAGGAGCTGCATGGCGGCCTTCGTGCGCCACACCATGCCCGCCTACCGCATGGGCTGGGTGCATGAGGAGGTTTGTGCCGAACTGGACGCCTTCCTTGCCGATGTCGTAGCCGGGCGTTCCCCGCGTCTCATGCTGACCATGCCCCCGCGTCACGGGAAAAGCGAATTGGCTTCCCGCCGCTTCCCCGCCTATGCCTTGGGCCGCTACCCCGATCTCTCCGTCATTTCCACGAGCTACGCCGCAGACCTGTCCTCGCGCATGAACCGCGACGTGCAGCGCGTCATCGACAGCCCGGAATACCGGGAACTCTTCCCCGGCACAGCCCTCTACGACAAAAATAACCGTACAGTCGGGAACGGCTCCTACCTCCGCAACTCGGACATTTTCGAGATCGTGGGGCATAAGGGTTGCTACCGTTCTGCGGGCGTAGGCGGCGGTATCACTGGCATGGGCGGCCATATCGTCATCGTCGATGACCCGTTCAAGGATCGGGCATCCGCCGATTCCCCCACTATTCGCCAGAACGTCTGGGACTGGTACACGTCCACATTGTACACGCGCCTCGCGCCCGGCGGTGGGGTACTCATCATCAATACCCGCTGGCACATGGCCGATCTTTCCGGGCGGCTGCTCGAAGCCGAGGCACGGGGCGAAGGCGACCACTGGCGCGTGGTGGACTTCCCGGCCATCGCCATGGTGGATGAAGCACACCGCCGGGCCGGAGAAGCTCTGCACCCCGAACGTTACCCGCTGGAACAACTCCTCGCCATCAAGAAGGCCCTCGGCACCCGCGACTGGGAGGCCCTCTACCAGCAGCGCCCTACGCCCGACGGCGGGGCTGTCTTCAAGGCGGAATGGCTGCGCTTCTGGTTTCCCACAGACCTGCCGGAGAGCTTTGACCAGCTCGTCATCTCGTGGGACATGACCTTTAAGGAAGGCGACGATACGGACTTTGTGGTCGGGCAGGTATGGGGCCGCAAGGGGGCCGACCGCTACCTTCTCGATCAGGTGCGACGGCGCATGGGGTTTACGGATACGGTCGCGGCGTTTCGGGCGCTGGCCGCCAAATGGCCCGGCGCGGCCCGCAAGCTGGTGGAGGACAAGGCCAACGGCCCAGCCGTGATCGACGCGCTGAAACACGCCGTGCCCGGCATCATTCCCGTTGAGCCGGACGGCAGCAAGACCGCCCGGGCCCATGCCGTGACCACGTTCTTCGAGGCCGGGAACGTCCTGATCCCGCACCCCGAGCATTGCCCGTGGGCTCGGGAGTACGTCGCGGAACTGACGCAGTTCCCCGGCGCGCCCCATGATGACCAAGTGGACGCAACCACGCAGGCCCTGCGCGACTTCGACGTGAAGCGGCCCATGTCCATCAATCCCGCCATCCTCAACCAGTCGCGCATGGGGTTGAGGCGTATCGGGGGGATTTAAGGCGCAGGGGACGCAGGACGAAAAGTCTTGCAGGGCAGAGGCGGTGATGTTATCGTTTTCCTGACCTGTTAAGACAAATGCCTTTTTCTGGAGAGCCGGGGATTCCGCCCCCCGGCTTTTCGTGTTTCTAGGCATCAGGCGCACCCTCCCAGCCGCTTATTGCCGGAAGGCGTGTTGATCCGTCCCTCCAGCCAGCGCAAGAAGGCTCCCTTCTCATAGGCCACCACACGCCCGATACGCACCCCGCCCGGCCCCTTCCCCATGGAGTCGAGAGTACACAACCGCCCGGCAGAGTAGATGCCCTTGAGGGCTTCCGCCGCAACCTGTCGGGAAAAGGTGGGAGGCAGTTCCTTCCTCAGAGCTTCAAGAAAAGTCGCATCCATGCTTAAAGACCTCCTGTGACTGTTTTTGATGGCAGAAGGGTCGCACGGGCAGGGGGGCACGCGGAAGGTACGGAGGGGTTACGATTTCAAAAAAAATAGCCTACCATTACAGCAGGCTACATGATGCGGGGATTACGGAGGGGTTACGCGGGGGATACGTTACTTGTGGTTTACGAGTTTTTGGAGATTCTCAGCGGGTAGGCCTCTGCTCTTTGCAAGAGCAAGGAATTTATCCGACCATAGCCTGACCAGCACCTGCTTCTGCGATTTCCACGAGTCGACATTCGGTTCCCCTCGCAGTTGGCGATAAATTTCCCTATACGTTACACCTTGAAGCCGTAGGAGCCCTAGGTGAATAGCTTCATTGGCAGGTTCAAGGGCGTACCACTTCCCAACCTCCGCAAGCACCTCCTCCCTTGTCGGCATTGAGTCTGATATCGGCTCCTCTTCCCCGTCAACAGGTGCGGCGTCCTCCATCATTGCCGGGGTATCCGCTTGTTCCGCAGAATTCGGCTTGTGATGTGGTATTGCTTCATCCGCGGGGGATTTCTCCTCTTGGGGGATAGATGAACCTCTGCGCCGTAGGATGGAGTCAACCACGGCATATGTGAGCCCTTGGCATGTGGAAAAGCCGGAAGTACGCTCTATTCATGCCGGGCTATTGAGTGCATAGGCGGTTTCACGCAATCTGTTTACCACATTCCGGCATTCCGGCACGGCCCCTTCACGAATGGGTTTTCGTTGCCCTGCAGCTTCTCGATGCGCTTGGCCCGCGTGCACTCCCACGCATCCACCGGATACATCCTGTCCCATGCGTCCATGAGTTGCGCCTGCTGGCGGCTCATGCGGTAGCGCGGGGCGTAGGCATCGGCCATATATTTGTAGGTCCGGGCGATCTGCCCCCGCGCCCGGACGGGAGGCTCGGCCCTGCGGTCGGCGATCTTCATTTCGCAGCTTCCGAAATCCGGCTCCTCGCCGGGCAGCATCTGGAAGTTGTAGTTCTGGCGCAGGGCGTTGACAGCGCCGATGGCCGGATAAAGGTTGTACATATCGCTCTGCATGAGACGGTATTCCCGGTTCACCTTTTCCGCACACTTGCGGCCCTTGAACGCCTTCCCCTTCGTGTCCACGCACTGTGCGTCCCCCTCGCGCCACTCCGGGAAAGCCTGCCCGAAGTTTTCAGCCGGGACCACATGCTCCCACTCGACCTTTCCCGCCCGTTTCTCGTGTTTCGGGGCCATGAAGCCTTCCGGCAGGGCGACGTTCTTCTTTTCATCAAACGCGGCCCCGCAGTAGAGCGTGACCCGGTGATCATGACAAACCTGCCGCTCCAGCGTTTTCTTGGCCTTGCTGAACGAGTCGTTCCATACGTTGCCCGCGGCCTGCGCTCCGACCGCCGCGACTGCCATGACCAACGCCGTCAGTATGACGGCTGAAAGACCTTTGTCCATGCGGATACCTCCAAAAGATGGCCGCATGGTATATGTATCAATCTATATAAGACAATGCAAAATTCTACAGATCGGCCTCCAATCCGGTTGAACCTTGTTCACGGTGTATTTCCTTTCGGCGCCGTAGCATTATGGCCCCATGAGCAAGAAGCGCACTTTCCGACAGGCCACCTCCATACCTCCGCAAGTGCGACCGCCGCGCCGTCTGTCCCTCTCCCCAGGTGTGCGTGACGGCCTTGCTCAGCCGTTGCCCCTTACGCCCGACGACATCAGCCGGATGTACGGCCCGGCGAAGACGCTCGGCGCGCCCGAAGAGGCGCAGCTTGCAATGGACGCACAGCTTGCGGATTCCGGCGTCTATTCCCTGCTCCAGCATTCGCTTGAACTTGGCGTAGGCATCGCCCCGCAGTTCATGGGCTATGGCGTCCTCCAGAACCTCGCTCAGAACGGCTTGATCCGCGCTTGCGTCGAGACGGTATCGGACGACATGACCCGCGCGTGGATTGACTTCAAGCGTGAAGGGGAGGGCGGCGATGACTCATTGCTCACCGACCTCGCGCAAACGTGCAAGACGTTCGGGCTCCAACGTCTTTTCCATGAAGCGACGGAACTTGTGGGCTATGAGGGCGGGGCCTTCCTTTTCATCGACACGGGGGCCATTGGCCAGGAGCTGGAACGCCCTCTGAACATCGGCCCGTACTCGGCCGAACTGCAACCCGGGGCCCCGTTGCGTTTCGTCGTCATCGACCCGGTGAATGTCTTCCCCGGGGACTACAACAGTCTTTCGCCGCTGGAACCAGACTATTTCCGTCCCCACTGGTGGTGGGTGCTCGGACAGCGTGTGCATGCTTCCCGTCTCATCCGGCTGGTGGCCAACGAGTGTCCCGTGCTGCTGCGGCCCGCCTACAACTTTCTGGGGATTCCACAGGCGCAAATCCTCTGGGATTACGTGCTGCACTTTCAGGAGTGCCGCGCGGCGGAGGCCCGGTTGCTGACCAAATTTTCGCTGACCGTCTTCAAGACGAAGATGGACGATATTTTGTTCTCAGCCGGGGGCACGGCGCAGCTTGATGCCCGCATCCGGTACATGATCCAGTCCATGACGAATGACGGCGTACTTGCCGTGGACAAAGAGACGGAAGAGGTGGTGAAGCTGGAAACGCCGCTTTCCGGCGTGACCGACATCGTGCGCCAGTCCCTTGAAATCCTCGCCGCCTTGAACCGTACCCCGGCGGTCAAGCTGCTCGGCATCAGCCCCTCAGGTTTCAACGCCACGGGCGAATCGGACATCCGCAACTATTACGACCACGTGAGGAGCCAGCAGGAGAAGGTGCTCCGCGACGGCATCAAGAAGGCGCTTGATTGTCTTCAGCTTCACCTGCGCGGGGAGATCGATCCGTCCGTGACCTTCGACTTCGCGCCGCTCGGCGAAGAGGACAGGGCGGCCCTTGCCATGCTCCAGAAGACCAAGGCCGACACCATCGCCGTCTACATGGATCGGGACATCATCTCTCAGGAAGAAGCCCGGCAATCACTTGCCAGCGACCCGGACAGCGGCTTCTCGGACATCGACCCTGAGGACGTCCCGCAGGGCAATGGCATGCCCGACAACCTGCCCGAAGTCGGGAAAGGGGGCCTGATACCCGACATCGACGACGTGGACAAGGCCGGAGCCGTTTACGATGCCGCGCAGGACGAGGATGTCTGGCGCACCGCCAAAAACGGGAAGCACATCCAGATCAACACGGAGACGGCTGAAATCAAGAAAGGGAATGTAGGGCAGCCCGTGGTCAACCGGGAATCCCGCCCAGTGGAGTCCATCAGGCCGGACACGGCCCGGTATGAGTCGCTGCTCAAAGAGCACGGCGGCGACCACAAGAAGGCCGCGCACGCCTACTTCCGCGAGAAATTGCAGGGGCGGCACGTCACGGTGCAAACGGACGGGGGGCCGATAGAGGCGTGCTTTACCGGCGGTGGATGGGGCGAGATCAAGAAGGGGATGAGGGATGATCCACTTAAGGCTGCATTGGTTCCGCACTTGCCGGATATCGTCGCCAACGGAAGGTACGGCGTAGACACTCCGGTGCATAATCATCCAGACGTAAGAAAATTCCACTCATACGCCAAGCCCATCCAGACAGAGCAAGGAACTTTTGAGGCCGTAGTCGATGTCGCGGAACGACCACAGAAGCAGCCGCAGTATCAGGTTTACAGCCTGACGCGAGAAGGAACGCGGGAATACGAATACCGTAGACAAAAAGAGTCGGCATTTTCCCCCGCGACCCCCGGGCAGAACCGGGGCGCTAGAAAAACACCGACTCATAGCAGCGATGCTGCTTTTGAGAAAAATATAGTTCCTTTCTTCGAGGTTGTAAACATCCGCTTCGCCCACGAGGAGCCCATGCATGGCTAAGGTCATCCGCGCCATCAAGCCCAACGCGGGCATCCGGGCGAAGTACCGGAAACGTCTGGTGTCCTTCCTCGACGAAATGCAGCGTTCCGTCGTCTGGTGGATTCGCGCCGAGTACCGACAGCAGGAAGCTCGGATAGCGCAGGATGCATCCCCTGCAAGCGACCTGCAAGATCGCCTTAAGCGCCTGTTCCGGTACTGGATGAAACGGTGGAGGGACAGCGCGGAGAGTTTGGCGCGGGACTTCGTGGGCAGTACGCGGCGGCGCACGGAAGCCAGCATGAAGCAGGCCCTCAAGGATGCGGGCTTTACGGTGAGGATGGAAGGAAGCAGAGCCATGAACGACGTGGCGCGGGCGC
This sequence comes from Candidatus Bilophila faecipullorum, assembly GCA_944326695.1. Lineage (GTDB taxonomy): Bacteria > Desulfobacterota > Desulfovibrionia > Desulfovibrionales > Desulfovibrionaceae > Bilophila > Bilophila faecipullorum. The sequence continues at coordinate 10,885 of CALVEZ010000036.1, forward strand.
TCTTCGAGGAAAACGTCAACCTCATCAAGTCCATCCCGCAGCACTATTTCATGGAAGTGACCGGGCTCGTGCAGCGTTCCGCCAGCACAGGTAGGGACGTGGAGTTTCTCGCCGACGAACTGCACAAGCGGTACGAGATCACCCGGCGCCGAGCCGAATTCATCGCCCGTGACCAGTCCAACAAGGCGACTGAGGCTCTTAAGCGGGTGCAGGACAAGGAACTCGGCATCACCGAAGGCATCTGGGTACATGTTCCGGGAAAGAAAACCAGCCGCCATACCCACCAGCTTATGAATGGAAAAAAGTTTGTCATCGCGGAAGGGCTCTACGACTCGGACGTGAAGCGCAAAGTACTTTGCGGTGAGCTTCCGGGGTGCCAATGTACCTATCGAGCCGTCATCCCTGAATTTGGAGACTAACGTATGTATCAAAGTAAAAGCGTCGCCTTCGATGCGGCCCCCTCCCGGCGGGAAACCGACGAAAATGGCTTCCTGCACGTCAGGTCGTCACACATCACGAAAGCGACGGTAAACCCATACTACGGGCGGGAAATCCCCGGCTGGCAGGAAGCCGGGCTTGACCCCGAGGCCGTCTACTACGGACTGCGTGACCCGCAAGAACTTCAAGCGTCACTTGAAACATGGGCCGGGCTACCGCTGCACATTGAGCACCACATCGACAGCGCGGACGAGCCGGAAAAGCTTACCCGCGTGGGCGCGGTAGGCACGGGCGCGGTCTGGAATCCGCCCTACGTTGATGCCCCTCTCACCGTATGGGACCGGGCCGCCATCGACGCCATCGAAGACGGTTCCTTCCGGGAACTCTCGTGCGCCTACCGCTACGACCCGGATTTCACGCGGGGCAGCTACGAAGGTACCCCCTACGATTTCATCATGAGGAACATCCGAGGCAACCACGTCGCGCTGGTCGAAGAAGGGCGGGCCGGGCCGGACGTGGTGGTTGCGGATTCTCTTCCAACATCAACGAAAAAAGGAACGCTTATGGGCACGTTCAAGAAATGGTTCCGGGGCGCACAGGACGACAACCCGGACGTCGAAAAGCAGGAAGTGGAGCTCGCGCAGGCCATCATCGATCTGCACAAGGTGGACCCCACCACGGGCGAAATCGTGGACATCACCGAGGATGAGGACAAGGCCGAGGAAATCCGCAAGCTCGTCGGTGAGCTGTCCGCCAAGCTCGATCCTGAGGACGTCAAGAAACTGACGGACTCCCTCTCTGATCTGGCCTACTCCAAGGCCACGGGCGACGAGAAACCGGAGAAGAAGGAAGCGATGGACGAAGAAAGCAAGAAAGCTATGGATGCCTGCGGGCTTGATGCGGAAGACCCCGCCGAATCCCGCGCCTTTGCCGAAGGCGTGAAGTACGGCGAGGAACTGGAGCGTAATCCGGACGAACGCAGGAAGCTCGACCGCGAGCATGAATCAGAAGGCATGAAAAAGGCTATGGATGCCTGCGGTCTCGACGCCGAGAACCCGCAGGAGAGCAAAGCCTTTGCCGAGGGCGTCAAGTACGGTGAGGAGCTGATCCGCAATCCCGAGGAACGGCGCAAGCTTGACCGGGAACACGAATCCGAGGGCGAACGCCGTGCGCTTGGCAAGGACGAGGACAAGGATGCGGCCATCAAGCGCGTCCTCGCTTCCGTCCCCGGCCTGACGCCGGAACAGCAGAAAAAGCTTGCGGACTCCCTGCAAGACCTCGCCTATTCTCCCGCCACGGGCGACGCCGACCTTGAAGACAAGGGAACCGCTCAGGACAGGGCTTTGCGACGCCGGGGGCCCCGGCCCCTCACCGCGATGGACGCCGCCCGCATCAAGGCATCCGCCATTGCCGAAGCGCAGGAGCATATGCGGACGCTCGCCGGAGCCGTGCGCGACGTGCGCGGGCTGGTGGGCGAGCTTGACCCGTTGTCCTTCGACTCCGCGTCCGATGTCTACGGCTACGCGCTGGAACAGCTTGGGGAAAATCCCCGCAAGTATCCCCGGCAGGCATGGCGCGGCATGATCGACATCCTTCGCAAGCAGAAGGCGGTTCCTTCCCTTGCCCGTGACGCGGCCCCCGTCGGGCGCATGTCCGGCAGCTTCGCCGGGCTTTCCAACATCACCATTGCAGAATAGGAGGCACACCATGCCTTTGCAGTCCAAAGTCAATCTCTCCGTCGCTCCGGGCGTGGCGGGCGATAAAGCGACGCCCGATCAGAGCATCTACACCCCGCTCAATCCGCTGGCGGCCGTGGCCCTCCCTGTGGGGCGCTTCGTCTTCCCCGTGGTCGAGTCCGGCGTGATCGACAATACGCGGGCCACCAACGTGGCGGGCGACGCCATCGCCGTACTCGGCTTCGTTGAGCGCGTCATCAACTATGTGAACTACGAACTTTTCTCTGACGGCACCCTGACCGTCCCGGCAGGCTCGAACCTCACCGTCGCCGTGAAGGGCGACTACTGGGCCGTCTCCACGACCAAGGCCACGGTGGGGCAGGCCGTCCTTGCCTCCACCGCCGACGGTTCCATCAGCACCGGCACTCCCGACGCCACGCACCTCGATACGGGTTGGGTCGTCAAAACCCCCGGCGAAATCGGGGAACCGATCATCATCAGCAATTGGGGCCCCGTGACTGCGGCCGCCGGAGCGTAGGAGGAATCATGAATCCGACTTTTGAACAGGCCAAGCGCTACGGCTTTATCTTCCAGGGTGCCCGGATGTGGATAACCCCGGAGAACCGCGCCCGCATCGCGCAGGACGCCGCCCTCATCACCACGCCGAACACGACCGTCCCTGCCGAGCTTCTGGCGTATATCGACCCGATGGTCATCGAAATCCTGACCGCGCCCCGCCGCGCCCGCGAAATCTTCGGAGAAGAGAAGAAGGGCGACTGGACGACCCCATACATGAAGTGGCGTGTCGATGAAATGACGGGCAGAACCGAACCGTACAGCGACTATGCCAACGGCACGACTTCGGGCGTGAACTCCGAATGGCAGACCCGCGTGCAGTACGTCTTCCAGACCTCCATCACCTACGGCGACTTTGAAGTGGACATGTCGAGCACGGCCAAGGTCAACCTCGCGGCCTCCAAACAGCGCGCGGCGGCCAACGTCATCGACATCGACCAGAATCGTTTCTACCTGCTCGGCGTCGCCGGGAGGGAAATCTACGGCATCCTCAACGACCCGAACCTCCCTGCGGCCATTACCGCCGGGGCCACGGGAGAGGGCGGCTCCACGAAATGGGCCGACAAGACCACGGTGCAGATATACAATGATGTCCTCGCCCTGTTCGCGCAGCTTTCCGAGCAGTCCAGCGGCCTCATCGACAAGGACACGCCCCTCAAGCTCTGCCTCTCCCCCGAACTGGCCGTTCGCCTCGGCGCGGCTACAGATTTCAACGTGTCCGTGCTGGACATGCTGAAGCGTTATTTCACCCGCATTGATATCGTGACCGTACCCGAGCTGCACAGCATGACCGCCGGGGAAACCATGCTATTCATCGCCCCCGAAGTGAACGGTCAGCGCTCCGGCACGCTCGCCTTCGGTGAAAAGATGCGTGCTGGCCGCGTCGTGCCCGACCTGTCCAGCTTCCGCCAGAAGTTCGTCGGCACCACCTACGGCGGCATCGTGCTCATGCCCTTTGCCTTCGCGCAGATGACTGGTATGTAAAGCGCTGCCTTCCCTACATGCGAAAGCCCCAACCGTTAAGCAGGCGGTTGGGGCTTTTTTGATGCGTGGTGCGAAAACTCACGACTTTTTCTAAACCGCCTACCCGGCGGATAACTCTTGGAAACATGCATAAGCTGCTCTTCGACACCTCTAAACCGCCTACACGGCGGATAATGCCATTGGCGCAGCCATGACGGGTATGTCTATCCTCTAAACCGCCTACACGGCGGATAACAACCTGTCAAACTGCCCGTGAATAGTTATATCCGCGAAAAGAAGCCAAAGTATTTAATAATTGTGGGGATGTTTCGTTTTTTGACTTTATGGGGAGATAAGCCTCTATCTAAAGCAAGAAGAAGGTACCGGTCGTGGCAGAGCGATGGGGACGGTACCTCCCAAAAGGAGGTTATCTCATGCGAGCTTTTTCCCGAGAGTTTTGTATTGCATTTCTGGCAAACATTCTTGCCGATTTGGTAGGTTACTTGTTGAACCTCTAAATAGAGTTACCCCGGTAAGAGGTGAAGCTCTTCGCGGGGCGCAAACTTGAGATAAGTGAGTCTCCGAGAGGTATTTCACTAGGCGGCGGGTGTTGGTGGCACCCGCCGCCCTTCTTTTTCAATAGCCATTCATGGCGTCGGGGGCAAGGGAAAAGAGAAAGGCCGGGACGCCCCCGGCCTTCTGAGTCTACATAGTATTGTTTTCTTGTTGGTTGGGCATCGGAACGGAAAGTTGTCCTTTCCTAAATCCGTAGGCGTAGCCTGCGCTACCACCAGCACCAAGGAACACAGCGCTTTTTATGATTTCAAGGGCGATCTCATCTTTGCCAGTAAACATTGCTATACAGCAAAAGGTAAGGACAAGAAAAATCACAAGAGCCCCAAAAATCATGTAATCACGTCTTGATTTTTGAAAATGATCCCGCCATCCTTTTTGATTCTCAAGGTTAGCACTGATCGTAATTTTTGCTATCTCAAATTGATGTTGATCTTTTTGAAGTTCAACCTGCACTTCCTGTGCTTGTGTAGGTAAATTAGAATCCATAGGAGAATCTCTTTGTGATGGGGGCGAGCTTTGTTCTATATCTTGGCTTGTCCAGCTTGACAATGAAGCCTCCGAAACTGCCCGTTTCTAGGTTTGCCGGGGCAATACGGACATTCGCGGGGTTGATCTCTCCACGTTCGCGACGCTTCAAATATTCCTCAGCCGTGATGAATTCCTCTGTTTCAAGGAAGGTATCAAGGATAGGAGCTTGCGTCATTTCAATCACCTCTTGAGCAAAAGTAACAACACTTTTTGTCGAATGCAACTGGTGACCTCATCATCGGGTATTGAACTGCCTGAGAACCCCAAGCAGGTACACGCCCGGATTCCGGTAGTCTGGAAGGGTATCGGAGGGGTAGATCAAAGCTTCATCAAGCCACTGCTTGACCTGATCGAAAAGAAGCCTTTCAAGCGTGAACTTCTCTGTATTTTCTCCGGCTGATACCTTCGCCCTGTTCTCAATGCCGTGGTAGAGAGTCAAGGAAAACGAAAGATTTTTTGTTATTCGGTTATCTACTGAACAGTACCCTCCGCCGTTTTCGCCTAACATCATCCTGTTTGCGGTTCTCGTAGCACAGATGGCAAGGCGCATGTCGCCAAGCATGAATTCGAGGCCTTGTCGGGCTGTGTAGGTCGACGCGGTCATGAGTTGGTCAACGCGTCGGTGATAGTCTACCGGCCCTGTATGACGGCCACATTCGCCGCCAACCGCAGGTGCAGGCGCGCCATTTCCAGAGCCCGCCTGAAATTGTCCATCGCCGAGGCATGGGCACAGTACAGCCCGTCCATCAGGCAAGCCGTGCTGAACAGGGTATCGGCGTCCCGCCCCATGTCGGAAACAAGGTAGGAGAAGGAATCCCCCTGATGCCTGCGAATCTCGTTCAGCAGGGCGGCGAAGGCGTCGGAAAGGGCCTTTTCGCGCCGGGGCCAATCCTTCCAGAGTGCCATGAGCGCGGTTTCTTCCGGGCCGGGAACGTGCGCCCTGTTCACATGCGGCGGGTAGAAGCAGCCGTTGCGATACAGCGGGGGGCGTCCGGGCTGTGGGATGTGGGCGCAGGTCAGCACATCAATCTTATCCTGCACCCACCGGATGGCTTCCCTGACCTGCCCGATGGTGAGGGAATCGACAGAGGCCACCCCGAAATGCGCGTTCACCTGCGCGCGGGCCGAGGCGTAATGAATGGGGGCCATGCCCACCCATGTGTTGATGATGGCGGTAAGCTGCTTGCGCTCCGGGTCGGTACGGCGGGAAGGACGGTCTGCTGTCATCGTGGTGTCACCGACCGTCACAGGGCTTTCAACGGGCACCCTGTCGCCGTACTGCTCGATGACGTCGAGAACCCACTTGCGGAATGCCTTTGCTACCGGAGTCCGGGCGAACATGGCGAGGAGGTGGCAACCGCGGAGGGAGAAGATGCGGGCGCGCCCCTCAGCCCCGTTGTGGGGCTGTGCGGTAATTTCAACTACTTGCGTCATATCTGGCGTGAATTCATCGGCGTTGTTTCGGTAAAGACGCGAAACTTGATTTTCGCGTCCATACCCGAGAGCTCGGGCGAGTTCTGTAGCGCGAATCCAAGGCTGATTGCCGCGAGTGATGGGGGAGAAAGTGAAATCGTTGAAGCAAAGAGAAATTGACATAGAAGCTCCTGTAAATTTTCGACGTTCACAGAAGGCATTCTTCCCAACGAAAAATGCCGGATGGTCGAAACGGCTACAGGAACCGCTCCCCGCCTTTGGCCTTGCGGCTTGGACATATCGGGGACACCCGGCAAACATTGGATGCAATCATAGCCCAAAAGACAGCCAAGAAAAATCTTGACTTTGGGAAAAGGGCATAAAAAAGCGCCTGCTGTCGGGTGGCGTTGCCGCCTGTAGGTGTTTTCGACGCACCGTGAAAAGAGGACAGCACAAAACGCAGAAATTGTAAAGGGAAAAGCAGGGGCGTTGCCCGCATCCAGATGTCCTTCATCCTTGGCGGGCAACGCCATGTTGGAACGTTTTACTTGTTATCGTATTTCAAGGCCGTAGCCCGGATTCGATCCGCAAAGGGGATAATATCTTCCAGTTTTTCGATGTCTTCCTTTGCGTCTTTATTGTCCCCATCAAACAGTCCGACCCTCCACTGTTTCCCGTTGAAATACAGGCGGCACAGAGGCTTGAGCCTGTTGTCGTCGAGAAGGATGGAGCAGTAGCTGATGCTGTCCCGCATGGCTACGCGGCCAGGATCAACGGTGCCCACCAGAAGTGATTTGACAAGGTAATACGCTTCCTTTTCCTCTTCCGTGGTGACGATACGCGAGTCCTTCCCCTCTGTTTGTTCAGCTTCTTCCTGCACCACCTCTACAATTTCCGGTTTCTGCTGCGTCATGGCGTTCTTCAAACGGTCATTGATGCGGTCGTTGATGAACTGGTCGAGTGCGGCTGTAAGAATCGGGGTGAAGCGATCCAGAACGTTTTGCGTGATGCGGCCATCATACGTCTGGCCGATAAAAAACCGTGCAAAATCTTCGTGGGGCGTTTCCATCTGTTCACCCATGATGCGCTTGAACTCGCGGTTATACTTGAGTTCGTTTGCAGCACTCATGCAGGCGTCCCGATTAAACTTGCCTTTTGCCAGTTTGCGCAGTTCCGGAAGCAGCATTTCGTCCATGTCGTCAAGGGCGAATTCCATATAGGGTTTGCTGTCCATTTTGTTTGCCGCTTCAAGGTCGGAATAGAAGCGGTAGCGGTTGCCGTCCGTCAGGATGGCAATGGGGGCCTCCGTCCCGTGGAAGTAAAGCTGAAGCTGGTTGCAGTGCTTCATGTCAAGAGACGTGCCCAAAGCCTTGCATTCCAGAAGAAGGATAGGCTTGCCGTCCACAAGAATCGCGTAGTCCACGCGGGCGTCTTTATATTCGCCGATGGGGGCGGAAAATTCGGGTACGACTTCCGCAGGATTGAAAACATCGTAACCCAGAGCCGCGATGAAGGGCATCACCAAGGCGTTTTTCGTGGCTTCTTCGGTCTTGAGAGCATCACTGAGATTCTTTACCTTTTTCGACAATTCCGCAATTCTTTCCGAGAAATCCATTATTCTCTCCCTTTTTTGAAGACGGTATCCAAGTTGAGTGTTCGGCTACTGATTCACTTTTGATGAGGCAGGCTGAGTTGTACTTTGTGGGGTGTCTTGTTTGGAGTCGGGATGCCCTCTAAACAAAGCTATTAGGATATTAATTGCGGCAATGATAACAAAAATATAAAACAGCTTAACCCACCACGGTTTTTTAGGTTCGCTTTGCTGCACAAACGGGCTTGGTTCACCGCGCTCTTGGGCCAATTGGTCGTCAAAAAGGTGGGCGCGGATAGCCTCCATCATGGGGCTGTTTACCTTTGCCAGTGCCTTGCTTCCATTTTTGAATTCAATAATGACCGTGGACTCAGTTGTTTTGCCTCCAGCTACAGCGCCCGCAACCGCTCCAATGCCTCCAAGCAAGACGCCGCCGACAAGGGCGCTTCCCAATGTTCCACCGAGTTTTTTGACCGATTCTTCATTGGCTACTTCGCAAGAGGCAATACTGGAAAGAAAAAGTTCTTTTGCTCCAAACATTTTTGAAGAGCAACGTAACTCATTTTTATTTTTGGTATAAATATATTCTTCTTTTCCGTAGTCTCCAGCCAGAAATTTGATGTAGGCAGCCATACATCCTCCCCCTTACTATAGATGAAGCTATCATGGCATAGGCCACCTCAAAAATCCACCTCCGATGATGTGAAGGAAGACCGTTGCGCCGCCCCGATCAGGGGCTTTTCTTTTGCCTGCGCGAACCTTGTTCATGGTGTGCTCACCTCTTCCCCTACTGCATCATCTCCAAAACACTATTGAGGTGCAACGATGGAAAATTCTCCCTTGGCTCTTTTCGAGCATGAAAAGTTTGGTTCCCTTCGCGTCGTCAGAAGTGAGCAGGGCGATCCTTGGTTCGTGGGAAAGGACGTGTGCGTGTGTTTGGAGATTGGCAATAGTCGTGATGCCGTCGCCTCTCTTGACGACGATGAAAAGGGTGTCGGTATTATCGACACCCCCGGTGGAAAACAGGAAATGTCCATCGTTTCCGAACCCGGCCTGTATTCCCTCATTCTGCGTTCCCGCAAGCCCGAAGCCAAGGCGTTCAAGCGATGGGTGACGCATGACATCCTCCCCTCCATCCGCAGGTCCGGCGGCTACGTGATGGCCAAGCCCGACGATACCCCCGAAGCCATCCTCGCCCGCGCCGTGCTGGTCGCGCAGGACACCATCAGGCGCATCGAAGCCGAGCGCGACGAAGCGATCCGCACCAAGGCCGAAATCGGTTCCCGCCGCGAGGCCACCGCGATGGCGACCGCCTCCGCAGCCGTCCGCAAGGCTGCGGCCCTTGAGAACGAACTCGGCCGGGGCAGGGACTACAAGTCCGTGAAGGGCATCCCGTGGTTCCTCGATCTCTTCGCGGATACGCCCGCCGCGTATTCCGTAGCAGGCCGCAAGCTTTCCGACATGTCCCGGCGCATGGGATACAACATCCGGGAAATCGAGGACAGCTGTTTCGGGAGCGTGAAGGCCTATCACGTGGACGTGATCGAAGCCTTCCGGCTGGCTCTGAGAAACGACCTGAACATGCTGGGCAAGTACCGCCTCCGTCGTGCGGCATAGCCTCGAACCTTGTTCACGGTGATTTCTTCCCGGCTCTTTCGTCATGATGACCAAAACAACGGAGGGAAAGATATGGCCAGACCCAAAAAGAATACCGCCCCGGAAGCGGCGTCTCAGGCGACCAAGGCGGATACCGTGATGATCGCCCTGAACCGCACGACCGGGATCAGCTTCAAGATGCCCGATGGTCGAAAGGTGCTCATCGAAGGCAACGCCGCCAGCCTGCGCGGCAAGGAAAAGGGTGTGCTGCCCGTGGGCGCGTTCGGGCTGACGCGGGTGAATGCCGACGATTGGGCGTACATCGAAAAGACTTATGGCCCGCACATGGAAATCTTCAAGTCCGGCCTCATCTTCGCGCAGGCGCGCAAGGCCGACGCGGTGGACGAGGCCGACGAAAGGGCGGAACTGCGCAACGGGCTGGAACCCGTGGACGTGGAGAACGATCCCAAGGCTCAGACCGAACCGCTTGAGAGCAAGGCGGGTTTCTAGTCCATGGCCGTGGTCGTCTTTGACCCGCAGGCGTTCCGTGAGGCCTATCCCCGCTTCGTCGATCCGAAGACGGGGCAGCCTCTCTTGACCGACGCCCAGCTCCTTCAGGCGTTTGATGTCGCCTGCCTGCTCCTGGACAACACGGACTCCTCCCCGGTTCCCTATGATCCGGCCCACGGCATCATGATCCGCAAGACGCTGCTGTACCTCCTTGTCTGCCATCTGGCGACGCTGGCCTTGTGGCCGATGGGACAGGCCGGGCCCGTGGCCTCGGCGACGGAGGGAACCGTCAGCATCAGCTTCTCCGTGCCCCAGAATGCGGGGAAAGCCTTTTACGCGCAGACGCCATGCGGCCAGACGTTTTGGCAGGCCATCCAGCCCTATGCCGTGGGCGGGCGCTACTATGCCGCCCGGTATTGGCACCCGTGGGGGTAACGATGCCCGGAGAACTCGAAAAGCTGCTCAAGCGGTACATTACTCCCGATATCATAGTGAAGGCCGGGGTCCTTGAGAACGCGAAACGGGCCGAAGGCGGTACCCCCGTCGCAGAATATGCGGCCTACAACGAATACGGCGCCACCATCGAAATCCCTGAGCGGACGCAAACCTTGTACTTCAAGCGGAAACGGGACGGCGGCGTCGGAAATCGCTTCGTGAAGAAGGGCAAAAGCGATTTTGCGCAGGATGCGACGGTCAAAGCCCACACCGTCACCATCCCCTCCCGGCCCTTTCTGCGCTCCACACTCGATGCCAAGGCAGACGCATGGTGCAATAACCTCGCGGAAGCACTGGAAGCCGGACGGGCGCCGAAAGAGGCGATGTGGCTTGTAGGACGCCGCATGGCTGACGACATTCAGGCCACGATTAAGAGCAATATGCCCCCGGACAACGCCGAATCCACCAAGCGCCGCAAGAACGCCAAGGGCGCGGGAAAGGGGACGCTCATTGATTCCGGGAGCCTGCTCAAGTCCATCAGCTATGAGGTAGTCAAGTGATGAACCTTCATGAACTGGTCCGTCCGCTCATCGGTATCGTGAACCCTTTTCAGCCAGTCGTGATCCTCGTCTCCGCAGGCTTCACGGTGAACGCGCAGTATGAGCAGGTCCCGGCATGGGCTCCCGCCGTTGAAGTCATGGCCCAGCCGCAGCCTGTGGCCGACAAGACGCTGCAATTCTTCGTGCAGCAGTGCCAGAACACGATCTGGCACGACTTTTATCTTTCCGGGGACTGGTCGGCCCTTGATCGCCCGGCAGAGCAGGGCGGCGATCTCCTCTACTGGGACGGTGCCGAGTGGCAGGTAGATCAAGTTTTGGAACGCTGGAACCCCACGGCGGGCTGGACGAAAATCCGGTGCGTGAAGCTCCGGGAAACAGCGCCGCCGGAAAGCGGGGACACGGAACCGCCCAAGGGAGAAGACGATGAGTGACGGTATCCTCGTGCAGGCCCTCGGGGACTTCTGCAAGCGCTACCTCGGCGATTCCGCCGTCGTGGTGCGCGGCTACGTCAACCGTGTGAGCAAGCCGAAGACGAAAAGCTATGTGCTCGTCACCCCGATGACCATGACGCGCCTCTCGACGAACCTGCACCAGACCGAGTGCGGCGGGGAGGCCATCGTGCAGCCGCAGCGCCGCAGGGTACAGCTCGACGTTTATGGGCCGACCGCCGCCGACCGTGCCCAGACGCTCGCCACGCTCCTGCGCGACGGCGTCGGGTGCCGCTTCCTCCAGACCTACGGGATCGCCCCTCTGTACGTCGAAGACCCGCAGGACATGACGCAGGCCGAGGGTGACGAGCAGTACAACCCCCGTTTCATGCTCAACGTACTGATTCAAGCGAACCGCGTTGAATACGTTGAGATGGATACTTTTACCGATGCGGAATTTTCCGTGCATCCGCTGGCATAGCCAACACAGGAGGGCGCAATGAGCGTCAATGCCGACAAACTTGTCCAAATCATCCCCCGCATCATCGAGGGCGGCACGCCGGGCCTGACCTTCGCCGGACTTCTGCTCTCGCAGTCCGAGCTTTTGCCCGCAGGCCGTGTCGTGCAGTTCGCCAGCGCGCAGGCCGTGGCGAATTACTTCGGCCCGCTCTCGGAAGAAGCAAGCATGGCTTCCATGTACTTTTCCGGCTACGTGAACACGACGAGCCTCCCAGACAAGATATTCTTTGCCCGGTACAACGGCGAGGCCGTGGCCGCATGGCTGCGCGGCGCGAAGTATACGGGCAATCTCGCCGTGTTGCAGGCCGTCACCAACGGCGCGATGGTCATTTCCATCGACAACACGCCGCACACGCTTCCCTCCGTGGATTTGTCCGCTGCGACCAGCTTCTCGCAGGTTGCGGAGGCGATCCAGACCGCGCTCACGACTGCGGGCGCGACCGGGGTAAAGGTGACGTACTCAAGCCAGACCGGGGCTTTCCAGATCGACAGCCCGACGACCGGGGCAGCTTCCGCCGTGGCCTTCCCCACGCCCCCGGAAGCCGGGACCGACCTCGGCGCGCTGCTTCTGCTCACCGAACAGGCCGGGGCCGTGCAGTCCGGGGGCATGGACCCCCAGACGCTCCCCGGCTGCATGACCAACGTGCTCATGTACGCCCGCGATTGGGTGACGTTCTCCACGGTCTGGGAGCCCGAGCTTGACGACAAGATCGCGCTCGCACAATGGTGCGCCGGGTATGACACCCGTTTCGCCTATGTGCTGTGGGATACTGACAACGCCGCGCAGGTCGCGGGCTCCACGGCCTCGGCGGGGTATCAGATCGCCAAGGTGCTCGAACTCGACGGCACGGTGCCCGTGTTCAACACGCCCGGGCTTGCGGCGTGGGTCATGGGCACGGCGGCCTCAATCAACTTTGAAGAAACGAACGGGCGGCTGACCTTCGCCTTCAAGCAGGGCGAGGGGTTGGCTGTCACCTGCGACAACGACGAGGACTATGACGCGCTGATCGCCAACGGCTACAACTGCTACGCGGACTTCGCCACGGCCTCCAGCCAGTTCAAGTTTTTCCAGAACGGGCAAGTGAGCGGCAAATGGGGCTGGCTCGACACGTACCTTGACGCCATCGCCATCAAGGACGGCCTCCAGCTTAACCTCCTTGATCTGTTCAAGGCCGTAAAGTGCATCCCATACAACGAGAGCGGCTACGGCATGATTCGCACGGCCTGCCTTGACACCATCACGCGCTTTCTCGACTTCGGGGCCATCCGCACGGGTGTGACCCTCTCGAACACCCAAAAGGTGCAGCTCCTCGCGGAAATCGGGCTGGACGTTTCCCAGACGCTCGAAACGCAGGGCTGGTACATGCAGGTCAAGGACCCCGGCGCGACCGTGCGCGGACAGCGCCAGTCCCCCGAATGCAAATTCTACTACATGGACGGCGGCAGCGTGCAGCAAATCGTCATGCCCGCCACGGCCATTCAGTGATGAGGTAAAAACATGGCTGACAACTTCGGCAACATGACGATTACAGCGGCGAATTGCACGCTTTTCCTGACGGTCCCGGGGCTCTACGACAGCCCCGTGCAGATCGAGGGGTTCAGTACCGACGCAATGGTCAGCGTGGCCACGAATACCCCCGTCGTCGCGGAAAAGGGTGTTGACGGGCATACATCCTTCGGGTGGGTCCCGACAAACAAAGAAGTGACCATTACCCTCGCCGCGGACAGCCCGAGCCGCCAAATCATGGAAGACTGGGCGACGTATCAGGAAACCGCCCGGGAAGTGATGCTTTGCAATGCCGAGTTCGCCATGCCGAGCATCAACCGGAAGATCACCGGGAAGCGGGGCGGCCTCACCTCTGTGCAGTCCAGCCCCAACGCCGCGCAGACCTTGCATGCGAGCGCCTTCGTCATCACCTTCGACCAGTGGACCGCGAGTCCGCTTTAAACCGTGGAGGCCGTCATGCTCAACGAAAAGATCATTGCCATCGACAAAGGCCGCGATGCCGGGAAGACCTTCAAAGTCAAGGAGATGCCCGTCACGAAGCTGGAAAAATGGGGTGCCCGCGTGCTGCTCGCCGTCTTCGGTTCCGAGATGCCCGCCGACATCAGGACGCTCTCCGCGTCATCGAACACCGCCGCGCTGCTTTCCGCCGGGCTCCGGGGGCTCTCGGGGCTCCGGTGGGAACAGGCCGAGCCGCTCTATGACGAACTTCTTGGGCAAATCTACCGCGTCCCGAACCCCGGCAAGCCCGATGACGTCATCAGGCTCACCCCGCACAACCTCGACGCCCATGTCGAGGATGTGGGCACGATCTACCGTTTGCGCTGGGAGGCCATCGCCGTCTGTCTGGATTTTTTGCAGGGCGGCGAGGGCTTGACCTCCCGCCTGTCATCGATCCTCAACCCCTCGGGCTCCGGGACTACGCAAACCTCCCCGGATGCGTCGGCATCCCGGTAAGCCGGAACCTCGCAACGCTGCACGAGATGCAGACAGTATACGGCCTGTCCGATGCCTACGAGATGATGGAAATCATCGCCGTGGACGGGCACAACCAACGCCTTTGGAACAGATACCATGAACGCAGGTGAACTCGTCGTTTCCCTCTTGCTGAAAGCAGGGGATTTTAAAGCGCAGGTGCAGGCCGCACAAGAGCGGCTGGACAACGTGCGCGACGCCGCTCGCGAGGCCGGGAAAGCCATGTCCGACGCGGCGGGGCGGGGCACGGCGGGGCTCGATGGCCTCGGCACCTCAGCAAAGAAGGCCGCGGCGGACCTGCGGGATATCGACCTGTCCGACTGGCGGCAGCAGTTCAAGGCCACTTCTGAACAGTTCAACGCGCTCTACGCCGAGATGGACGCCCACAAAAAGGGACTTTTCCTCGAAATCGGCGTGACGCTCGACAAGGACGGCATCGCCAAAAGCGCTCAAACGCTCTACGGCGACCTCGCCGACCGCCTTAAGGCTCTTTCGCAGGGCGAAGCATTGGACATAGGGCAGCGCCTTGGTTTTTCCAGGCAATCCATCGAGTTCCTGCGGCAAGGAAAAAACGGCATCGAGGACATCCTTGTCGCCGCTGACGGGTCCACGCGTGAGCTTTCGCGGCTTGGAAAGGCCGCTCAGAGCGCCGGGAAGGAGCTGGAACAGGCCGGAAACAAGGGGGCACTCAGCTTTGAGCGGCTCAAGGGAACACTCACGAAAGTTCTTGGGGTGATCGGTGGCGTTGCCGTTATAAAAAGTTCCATAGCGCAGTATTACGAGCAGGCTCAGGCTATAGAGAAGACCTCGGACGCGCTCGGCATGAGCATTGAAGACTGGCAGGCATGGCAACGGACGGCAGCCGCCGCCGGGGTTGACGCCGAAGAGCTTTCGACCCGGTTTATGGATCTGGGCGACTGGATGCAGGATCTCATCTTGCATGACTCCGGGCCGCTCAAGGACGCAACCAAAGACCTGGGGGTGAGCTTCACGGATGCCAAAGGAAAGGCCGTTTCCTTTGAAGAAGGGCTTCTTCGCCTTTCCGACGCCACGTCAAAAATCGACCGCCAGAAGGCGACCTCAATCCTCACGCAGATCGGCTTCGACGAAAAAACCATTCCTCTCATCCTCAAGGGCCGCAAAGGGATTGAGGAGCTTTTGAAAGTCCAGAAGGCTCAAGCCATCTACAGCAAGCAGGACATCGAAAATGCGAAGAAGCAACGGGAGGCGCAGCAGCGGCTCCATGACGCATGGGAGGCCCTCTCATCTGTTTTTGTCAGTACCGTCTCCCCTGCAATTACGTTTTTGACGAACTTGCTTAGCGAACTCGTTGGATGGGTGAAAGAAAACAAGCAGTTCGTAATCCTCTTCTTTACGGCATTAGCCGGGGTCATCACGACGCTCATGCTCCCGGCCCTGACCGCGATGGCGACGGCGGCATGGGCTGCGATTGCGCCGTTTACGCCGTTGATCGCAATCGCGGGAGCCCTTGCGCTGGTCATCGACGATCTCATCACCTACATCGACGGGGGAGAGTCGGCTTTCGGTAGCTTCTGGAAAATGTTGGGCACCGGCGATGAAATCGGGGCACGATTCAAGGCCATCTGGGAAGGGATAAAGGATACATTCAGCGGCATACTTAATCTTTTGGGCGGCATATCAAAACTCATAGGGGCCGTTTTTTCAGGTGGTCAACTGTATAGTTTCTCTGATGCCCTTAATACAATCTGGGGTGGACTGACTCAAATCAATGACGTGTTTGTCAGCATGCTTGATTGGGTCGGTGAAAAACTGAATGGGCTTCCCGACTGGATCAAAGACTGGCTCGGCGGTGATGAGTCTTCGCGACCGGAAGAAGAAAAGACTGAGGCCAAGCCTGGCGGCGTTGCCGATTCGATGCGGGTTGCTGATGCGCGCCCGTCTATTCTGCCGCCGCAAGTGCGCGCGGGGGATGCGCGGCCGGGAAGCGTGAGCAATGTCAACAATTCGCGTCAGATGACGTCAACCACCAATGTGGGGGAGGTCAAGGTCTACACCCAGGCTACGGATGCGGAAGGGATGGCCCAAGGAGTGGTTCCGGCTCTTCGTAATCAGACCGCGCAAGCAGATAGCGCATTCAGGTACTGACATGGCATTCGGCGCGCTCCCGCCGGGACAGCCCGGCAACTGGGATATCTTTGACAAGGACGGCAATGCGGCCCTCGACTTCGACACGTTCTTTTCCTGCTCGATCAAGTCTGAGAACAAAATCAGCTCCAACCCGGTCGAGAAAGGGAGTTTTGCCGATTACAACAAAGTCGCTTCTCCCACGGCGGTGTCGGTCGTGCTGGGCCGCACGGGGAAGAGCGACGAGCTGGCGGCCTTTCTGACGACGCTGGACAAGCTGGTGGACAGCACCGACCTCGTGAGCATCGTCACCCCTGAGAAGACGTTTCTCGACTACAACCTCGTCTCCTACGACTACGACCGCAAGGCCGAAAACGGCGTGGACAGGCTGATCGTGGGGCTCATGCTGCAAGAAATCCGGCAGGTCGAAGCCCAGTACAGCAACGAAAGCATAAAGAAAATCAGCAAGGCGCAGGCCAAGAATCCGACCGACGCCAGTACGACGGATGCCGGGAAACAGCAGGGGCAGAAAGTGGGCCCAAGTACCGCCGCAAGGATAAAAAAGGGCGCACAAAAATGGCTTCGCGGAGGTTCGGAATGATGACTGTACCGCTCCGGCAGGAGCCGAACCAGAGCCTCCAAATCGTACTCGGCGAGCAGAACTGCACCCTCCGGCTCATCTCCCGAGGCGTGAACCTTTACTGCGACCTTGCCATTGACCAGACGGTCATCTGGTCGGGGTTCATCTGCCGCAACCTCGTCGGCTTGAAGCTGTACGACTATCTCGCCTTCCGGGGGCAGCTCTACTTTGTCGATATGCAGGGCGAAGATGATCCCCGCTGGTCTGGCCTCGGTGACCGCTTCCAGCTCGTTTATGTCGAAGAAGGGGAAACGCTGTGAACACGAGCTTCACCAAAAAGCTGCTTGAAGCGCACATCACGCTCGCCGAGGGCGGCTTCAATACGGCCACCGGGCAAGGGGCGAACACCAAGATCATCAGGCTCGGGATGGACGTAGACATCCAGAAACCTGGCGGGAAAGAGAAGAACAAGGCCAAAGTCAAGATTTTCAATATGCCCTTGGCGGATATGGAGATGCTGACGACGCTGGCGTTCAAGCCGTTGCAGGCGTCGAAAAACCGCATTGCCGTGTACGCGGGCGATGAAGAGCACGGGATGTCTCTGGCGTTCTCCGGCGACATCGTGAGCGCCGTCCCGAACTTCAACGCGGCGCCGGACCCTTCTTTCGACGTCGAGTGCATCACGGGCTACGTGGCCAGCATCACGCCTGTGCCGCCCCTGACTGCGCAGGGCTCGCAGGACGTGGCCACGCTCATGCAGGGGCTCGCGAAGCAAATGGGGCTCGCTTTCGTCAACCGGGGCGTCTCCGTTTCCCTTCGCAATATTGCCCTTGTCGGGGGCCCGATGGAGCAGGCGCAGCAGCTTGCCCATGACGCCCGGATCGATCTCATCGTTGACGACGGCGAGATGGTCATCTCCCCGCTTGCGACGCTCCGCAGCGAGGACGGCGGCTCGACGCCCGTTTGGTCCGCGAAAAGCGGGATGCTCGGCTATCCGAGCTTCGACAACGAGGGCGTGACAGTGAAAGGCATCTATGAGCCGAAGCTCCAGATCGGCGGCCCGGTGCGTATCGAGAGTATCGTCCCCCGAGCTTCCGGCCTCTGGCAGATCGTAAGCCTGAGCCACAAATTGCAGGCCGGCTACCCCGGCGCCACGCAGTGGGTGAGCCAGATCAAGGCGAGCTACCCCGGCGCGAAGCCGAAGAAGGACAAGAAATAATGCAGGGACAACGCGGCCTCTCGACGAATTCCAGCGAGTACAACGCGCAGGACTTCATGATTCGCCAGATGCTCGGGCGCATCGCCACGGCGGAACCCGTGCGCGTTGTCGCCGTATCCGGCTCGGGCATCTCTCCGGTCGGCTTTGTTGACGTGCAGCCCCTCGTCAATCTCGTGACGGGCGAGCAAAAGGCACAGGAACAGAGCGTGCTCTTCAAGCTCCCGTACCTGCGCATTCAGGGCGGGAAAAACGCCCTCGTCATCGATCCGCAGCCGGGGGACATCGGCCTTG
Source organism: Candidatus Bilophila faecipullorum (assembly GCA_944326695.1). Classification (GTDB taxonomy): domain Bacteria; phylum Desulfobacterota; class Desulfovibrionia; order Desulfovibrionales; family Desulfovibrionaceae; genus Bilophila; species Bilophila faecipullorum. The sequence goes on from CALVEZ010000036.1 coordinate 29,369, forward strand.
CCGTTTACGCCATGCGCGATACGGAATCGCTCAAAGAGAGCCGGGGGAAGGACGGAAACGTCAATCCGGGCTCGGCCCGTTCAATGAGCAAAGGCGATGGTTTCTATCTCGGCGGCTTTCTGAATGACGCCCCGGAACGTTATGTGCTGATCGACAATGAAGGCGTCACCATCGAAGGCGTGGCCAAGCTGACGATGCACGGTGAAACCTCCGTCCTGACGGCGGAAAGCGGCCTCACGATCAACGCCGACGTGCGCATCAACGGCAGCATAACATGGACGGGCACGGCGCAGGGCGATGGCGGCCCGGCCCGGTTCTCCGGCGGTCTCACGAACAGGGGCGGTACTGTCGAGAGCAACGGCAAAGTTTTGGAAACGCACGTACATGGCGGCGTGCAGACGGGCGGCAGCAATACGGGGCAACCGGTATGAACTCTTTGGCGCTTTCCGAAAAATGGGATTTGATGCTCAATGCGGGTGGCGATCTGGCCATTGTTGAGAGGACACCGCGCATCGTTCAAGATGTCGCCTCGTATGTACGCACGTTTCAGGGAGAACCGTACTACGCTCAGCAAGACGGGATACCGTACTTCATACGCGAGCTTGGTTCCCTTCCTCCCGCCGAACTCGTGCGGGCACGCTCGAATGCCCGTGCGCTTGAAGTCCCCGGCGTATCGCAGGCCAACACGCAGCTTTCCCAGCTGGACCGCCGCGCTCTGACCGGAACAATCAGCATCACCACGGAAACAGGGGAAACCGCAGATGTCGCAGTCTAGCATCGACTTTAGCGAAAACGGCCCGGTTGTACCCGATACCGCGACCGTCAGGGATGCTGTTGAAACGGACTGGCAGGCTGCCTTTGACAATCGGTTGAACCCGAACCCGGCAACGCCGCAGGGGCAGCTTATCACGTCCGAAACGGCAATCGTGCAGGACAAGAACAACCAGCTTTTGTTCCTCGCGAATATGTTCAATCCAGAGACTGCGGAGGGCATCTATCAAGACGCGCTCGCCAAAATCTACTTCCTGACCCGGCAGCCTGCACGCTCCACAGTTGTTCCGTGTGTCTGTACGGGGCTTCCCGGTACAGTCATTCCCGGCATCGGCAGCGACGCTCCGGCGCTCGCGAAAGATGCGGACGGGAATGTTTTGATCTGCCAGACAGGGGGCACGATTCCGCAGTCCGGCAGCATCGTTTTGGAGTTCGCCTGTCAGGTTCCGGGTCCGATTGAAATCCGGCAGGGAACCGTAACCACGATCGTGCGGACTATCCCCGGGTGGGACGCGATCACAAACGACGATGGGATCATCGGGCAAAACGTCGAGAGCCGGGCGGCATTCGAGGCTCGCCGGTACGCCAGCGTTGCAAAGAACGCCCGGAGTGTTGCCGCTGCCGTCTATGCCAATGTCGGCGATCTGGATGGCGTGCTTGATGTCTGTGTGCGCGAGAACAAAACCAGCGCGCCGCTTGAAGTGCAGGGGGTCACGCTCAAGCCTCACTCGCTCTACGTCGCAGTCATCGGCAGCGCGGCGGATAGTGATATTGCTGAGGCAATCTATGCTCGGTGTTCCGCCGGATGTGATTACAACGGCAACACCAGCGTCACTGTGACCGATCCGGTGACCGGAGCGGTTGAGACAGTGCTCTTTGAGCGCCCGGAATCCCTCCCGGTGGGCCTTCAGGTGACCATCCGCAAAAACGCCTCGATGCCGAGCAACGTCGAGGAACTCATCAAGGCCGCCGTTGTCGCCGAGTTCTACGGAGAAACCGTTGACGCCTGTGGAAATACAGGGCAGCGCGTGCATATCGGTGATACGGTGTATGCCAGCCGCTTTTACGCCGCCGTACTCGGAACGGGCGTCACTGACTTGGTGAGTATCGAAATCGCGGCACCCGTCGGCGAAGGCTCCCCCACATGGGGCGACTACATCACCATCGATATGGATGAAGCCCCCACGCTCGTCTCCGATAACGTGACTGTAACTATCCTCGAAGCGAGGTCGGGCCGTGGATAACTGGCGCGAAACGATACTTTCGCAGTACGATAACTCGGAGCGGATGCTGGCGCTCATCGAATCGATGAACGTAGCAACTGACCCCGCAGCAGATATCGCGGCGTTCTATACCGCTGTGTTTGACCCTGAAACGGCGTTCGGGTGGGGACTTGACGTATGGGGGCGCATTGTCGCTATCCCGCGTACGCTTGAAGTGAAAGCGACGAATATCAAGCCGTTTGGCTTTGCTGGGTCGAATCTGAGCAACTTCGGACACGGTCCGTTTGCTTATGAGAGCAAATCGAACACGTTCGTCCTGCAAGATAATGCATATCGCCTTTTGATCTGGATGAAGGCTGCTTCGAACGTCACTGACGGCAGCCTCCTTGACCTGAACAAGATCGTGCATTGGCTTTTCTTGGATCGCGGTCATATTGCCGTTGTGCATGTCGGAACGATGAAAATACGCTACGTCATCGGTTTCCGGCTCCAGCCGTATGAGCGAGCGCTTCTCCTGCGTGATGACGTTCCTCCGAAGCCTGCTGGCGTCGGCTATGATGTCTATCAGGTCATCCCGAAGCACACTTGGGGATTTGCCGGATCAGGCGGTCAAAACTTTAATCACGGCGTTTTCCAGCCGTACGGAGGCCCTGTCGATGCCTACTCCCTCGACGCCTAAACTCTTTCCCAATGTGCTTGGCTATGCCGCCGATGTGACAGAACTACCGGATGCCACACCCGCGGGGCAGGGCATTCCTTCCTTTCGTGATCTTTTCCCGTTCATCACGCAGGTCGACCCGGACGCGGGCGGCGTAATGGTTGAACGCGTCTGGATGAACGCGCTCTTCAATCTGCTCGGGCAGCACGTCTTTTTCCAGCAGTCCGGCTGTGTGTACCCATGGGAAGATTCGCTTGACTATCTTGTCGGCTGTCATGTCATGGGGAGCGACGGGGTTGAATATCTGGCTCTGCAGGCGTCCGGCCTTGACGTACCCGGTGTGGGGGCCAAGGACCCGACAGAAGAGTCGAACCATGCCTACTGGATTTCCCTCCCTTCCTTTGTTTCAAAAGGTGTTGTCCCTGACACCAGAAAAGTCATCGCCGGCAGCGGCCTGACAGGTGGCGGTACGCTCTCCGAGGATGTAACTCTGGCGGTCCTTACAGACAAAGTTACGGCAGCCGTAGAAAA
>CALVEZ010000037.1 GCA_944326695.1 Candidatus Bilophila faecipullorum
CTTTCTGGAGAAAGTCCCTCCTTCCCCCCTCCAAACCTCCCCCCATCCTCCCCAAAGACTTTCGAGTGGTGGGGAGGCGGCGCGCAGGGAGTTCGTTCCGGCGAAGAAAAAACAGGGCGGAAGCGTGCTTCCGCCCTTTTGACTCAAAAAAAGATTTAAGCCTTTGTGCCGCCCCGCCCTTGATAGAGCCATAACTGAGGGGGTTTGGGGGGTATTCGACCCGAAGGGCGGCGAAGCCGTGACCGTTAGGAGAGCTTGCGAGTCTTACGGGCATCGCACGCAACGCGATGCCCCCCAAACAGGGGGTCAAGGGGGTCGGTAGCCTCCCTTGCCGCCGGAGGCACGCTCCCCCTATCGGCCCACGACGCTCCGGCCCATCCACTTGCGGCTCTCCCAGCGCCGCCAGAAAAAGGCGGCCCGGATGCCCTCGTCAAATGTGAAGGCCACCCACATGCCCGCCAGCCCGAAACCGAGCAGATTGCCGAAAACGTAACTGCCCGCTGTGGCCACGCCCCACATGAAAATAAGCCCGATGACGAAAGGATACATTGCATCCCCGGTGGCGCGGAGGAAATTCACGTAGAGAATGTTGACGGCCCGGCCCAGCTCAAGCGCCACGTCGATGCGCAGGATGAGCGCGGTCAGGGCGATCACTTCGGGATTGTCGCTCAGCAGGCCCATGACCGTGCGACCGAGGAGGGCGGCCAGAAGCGCGACCGTAAAGGAAATCATCAGCGTGATGCGCACGCAGTAACGCCCGAGGCTCAGGGCGGCGTTGCGTCGGCCCTTGCCGATGAGATGCCCGATGCAAATGCCGCCGCCCTGTCCCACGGCCATGGCGAAGACGTAGGAAAACGTCACGATGTTCATGGCATAGGTGCGGGCCGCCAGCGCCTCGTTGCCGAGAAGATTGGTAAAGTAGGTAATCACCACCTGCGACAGGCTGTAGGAAAGCTGCTCCCCGCCGGAAGGCAGGCCGATGGCGAGCATCTTGCGCAGCAGATGGAAGGGAAAGGGCCAGAGGCAGGAAAGCGGGAAATGGAGCTTCTTGCGAAAGAGAATGAACAGAAGCAGGCCCATAGCCACGCCCCGGCTGATGGTAGTGGAGACGGCAGCCCCGGCGACGCCCAGCGCGGGCAGGCCGAAATGCCCGAAGATGAGGGCGTAATTCCCTATAATATTCAGGATGTTGATGACGAAGGTGACCTGCATGGGGTAATAGGCCATGTCCGCGCTGCGCAGGATAGCGGAAAGCGTCAATGAAATGGCCTGCACGAAGGCGAAACCGCCCACGATGCGCATATAGGCGATGCCGTCGCCCATCAGTTCGGGCCGCAGGTCCATCCAGCGCAGGATGTCTCCGGCCCAGAAATAGAGGAAGGCGCTGATGGCCACGCCCACAAGAGCGTTGAAGGCCAGCGACACCGCGACCGTACTGGTGAAATCTTCCCTGCGCCGCGCGCCGAGGAACTGGGAACAGAGCACCGACGTCCCGGCTGTGGTGGCGCTGAACGCCAGAAAGACCATATTGAGAATCTGCACCACCACGCCCACCGCCGCCACCGTGTTGTCAGAGCACTGGCTGAGCATCACGGTATCGACGGTGCCGAGAAGGATGATCAGCACCATTTCAATGAAAATGGGCCCGGTCAGCCTTACCAGCCAGCGCCGGAGGTTGGTTTCTTCATGCGGCATGAAAACGGTTCCTTGTGTTCCGAAGGACGGGATTTAGAAAAACCCGTAATATTGCAGGATGAGCACGATGAGGGGAATGCTCAGCGCGGACAGGCCCGTATTGATCACGATGCCCAGCGAGGAATCCTCGGCGTAGACCTGATACTTTTCCGCGATGATGTAGGCCGCTACCCCGGCGGGCATGGCCGAAACGAGTGTGGCGACGGCTACGGCGACGCCGCGCACGCCGAGCGCGGAGAGGACGGCGAAGGTCAGCAAGGGCTGCCCAATAAGCTTGAACAGGTGCAAGGGGAACTGGCGGCGGACCCAGCCCTTTACGAAGCCGCGCGAGGAGGTCATCTGCACGGAAAGGATCATCCCCATGCAGAAAAGGGCGCAGGGGGCCGCCGTCGAGCCGAGCATGGACGCGATGGACATCAAGGGTTGCGGAACCTTGATGTGCAGAAGGCTCACAAGGACCCCAAGGCCGGAGCAGATGAGCATGGGGTTATGATAGAGCGAGCGCAAGAGGGAAAAGCACGCCTTCGCCCGGCCTTCCCCGCAGTGACGCCCCATTTCCAGCACGGTGTCCGTGAACAGCAGGTTCACCACGCCGAGCACAGCGCCGACGCTGGCGATGAGCGCCGCGTCCTCATCTCCCGGCAGCAGGAGCACGACGATGGGCAGACCCATAAACGCCGAGTTGGGAAAGCTCGACAGAAGGGCGAAAACCGCGCCTTCCTGCCTGCGCTGCGGGAATCCGATGAAAAAGAGCAGGTAGGCCACCGCATAAGGGATGAGCAGCCCCAGAAGGATGCCCCAGAGCAGCGCGGAGGAAAGCTGCCCGGCCTCCATCCGCGCCAGGGCGTTGAACAGCAACAGCGGCAAACCGATCCAATAGACGAACTGGTTGAGACAGACCGATGTTTCCTTGGGCATGAAGTCCATGCGCTCGACGATGATCCCAAGCAGGATGATCCCGAAAACCGGAACAAGAGTGGACAAAATGGAAAGCATGGAAAACCTCGGATACGGTATTGGTTGATCGCTCAATCAGAAGCCGCCAGCTATACGCCTCTCCCCCGCGACATGCAACGGGAAAAGCCCCCTCACCGTGCGCCCTGTGCGCTGGAATGTCCACTCCCCTTTCCCATTCCCCCTTCCTTGTTTTTTCCCGGGCCCGTTGCTACTCTGATACGGCACCACCGCCCCGCCGGACCCCAACCTTTCGCCGCTTTTCTATGGACATGCCGCAACGCCCTTCCGCCTCCCGCCATCGCAAGCGCTTTTTTACAAGCGGCGTGTGGCTGGTCCTGTGCTGCTTCCTCCTGGGCGTGCCTTTTTTTGCCCGCGCCGACCCCGCTTCCTACGGAAAAGCCAAGGAAACGATGAGCCGCCTTGAGCGCATCCCGTCGCAGCGGCAGCAGCGCGAGCCGTGGGAAAAGCTGGCCGCCTCCTTTCTGCGTATCTATCAGACGGAAAAACGCTGGAACAACCGCCCGGCGGCCCTCTTCCGTTCGGCCCGGGCGCTGGACCGCCTCTCGCGCTATGCCGCCAACCGCAAGGATGCGCAGCGTTCCGTAGAACGCTACCTGCAAGTCGCGCAGGCCCATCCCCGCAGCGTGCTGGCCGACGATGCCCTCTATAACGCCGCCCGGCTGCGCGGCGAAATCCTCGGGGACCGCGAAGGCGCGCAGGAGCTTCTCCAGCGGCAGATCAAAGCCTATCCGTCGGGCGACATGCGGCAGGCGGCGGCGCGCTACCTCGCCACGCTTTCGCCATCCGCCGGGAAAAGCCCACGCGGGGCGGCGCGCCCGGAGAGCCCCAAAAGCGCCTCACAAGCCAAACCTTTCCACCTCGGCGTGCGTACCGTCCTCATCGATCCCGGGCACGGCGGCAAAGACCCCGGCACGCATCACAACGGCATCCGCGAAAAAACGGTCACCCTCGACATCGCCAAGCGCGTCGGGGCTATTCTTTCCAAGCGCGGGCTCAAGGTGCGCTATACCCGGCTTTCCGACACCTACGTGGAACTCGAACGGCGCGCCGACAAGGTACGCACCAACAAGGCCGATCTCTTCATCTCCATCCACGTCAACGCCAATTCCTCCGCGAAAGTGCGCGGCTTCGAGACGTATTATCTCGACGTTTCGCGCACCTCCTCCGCAACCCGGCTTGCCGCCGTGGAGAACGCCCTGCGCGACCGGGGCCGCGCCGCCCGTGAAACATTGCCGCCCAGCCGCCTTTTCCGCATCCAGAAACAGGAATCCCGCCGCCTTGCCCGCAGCGTCCACGACACCGCCCTCAAGCTCGTGCGCAAGAAGAACTATCGCACCGCCGACGGCGGCATCAAGACGGGGCCCTTCCATGTGCTGCGCCGCTCCGGGGTGCCCGGCGTGCTCATCGAAGTCGGCTACTGCACCAACAAGGACGAAGCCAAACGGCTGGCCATGCCAGCCTATCGCGCTACCCTCGCGGAAGGCATCGCCAACGGCATCCTTGCCTATGTCGGCAGAAAGTAGGGCCGCCTTCCTTCTCCCCTGCCGCCTTGACATTCTGCCCTGGTTTGTCTATTTGGCCTTTTATACATATAAGGAAACGTATGGACAGCACCACGAAACGCCTCTTCACCGAACAGGCCCGCATCTTCAAGGCGCTTGGGCATCCGAGCCGCCTGATCATGGCCGAGGCCCTGACGCGCGGCCCCCTGTGCGTCTGCGATCTGCACCGGCAGGTCGGCGGCGATCTCTCCACGGTTTCCCGCCACCTCGCGGTCATGAAGGAAGCGGGAATAGTGACGGATGCCAAGCGGGGCACCAGCGTCTTCTATTCCCTGTCCCTGCCCTGCCTCGACACCTTCCTCCACTGTACGGGTGAAGCCGTCCGCAAACGCCTGAACGCCCGGCTGGACGAAACCCGCGCACTCCTGGATCAGGCTCCCTGCGCGTGCCGCACGCCTCGTTCCGCTGCGCCCGAGGGCGAGGAACGCTGAAAGGCCGTTTTTTCAGGTTGAGCCCGTAAAAAGAGTGTGCTCGAAAGCCGATTTTTTCCAAGAGCAAAGCACATGGGTAACAGGACGGCGTAGCCAACCTTGCGTCAGAATGGCATTTTTCCAGCGCAAGGCGGCTTGGCGGGAAAAGGCCGCCTTCCAGCAAGAGTTTGAATAATGCCTGATTGAGGGCGTGCGGCTTTTAAAGGGAAGGCACCGCATGCCTTTCTGGACAGAAGCATGGTTTTTGTGCCGCTCCATTATTGCATAAAAGGCCAAATAACAAAAAAGGAAAGCACCATGAACACAAAAGGATGGCGGCAAGCCGGGAAAGGCGGGGCCGCCCTGCTGCTCTGGCTCCTCCTCTACGGGGCGAATCCCCATGTCAGCGCGTGGCTGGCCCATGACGCCCTCGGGCTGGCGCGCGGTTCCGCCACTGGGGAAGCGGTCAATTTCTTTTTTTATGATACCGTCAAGATACTGCTTTTGCTGGCCATCATGGTCTACGGCGTGGCCTTCGCGCGGGCCGGGCTCCAGACCGAACGGATACGGGAAAAGCTGGCCGGGGCGAAACGGGGCCTCGGCTATCTGTTCGGCGCTGTGTTCGGCGCGGTCACGCCCTTCTGCTCCTGTTCGAGCATCCCCCTTTTCGTGGGCTTTACCACGGCGCGGATTCCTCTCGGCATCACCATGTCCTTTCTCATCGCTTCCCCGATGATCAACGAAATCGCGGTCGTCCTGCTCGGCGGCCTGCTCGGTTGGCCTTTCGCCGCCGCCTATGTCGCGGTGGGGCTGCTGGCGGGCATCCTGGGCGGGGCGATCATGGACGCGGTGGGCGCGGAACGTTGGCTGCAACCCCTCGCGGCACCGCATGGCGGGCTGACGGAACTCCGCCCGATCCGCGCCCTGACGCTCCCGAGCCGCATCACGCTTGAGGGCCGTCACCGTTTCGCCCTGCACGAAACGCGCTCCATCTTCCGCAAGGTCGCGCCGTGGGTCGTGATCGGCGTCGGGCTCGGCGCGCTGCTGCACGGCTTCGTGCCCGAGGAGTGGGTCGTGCGGCATCTCGGCGCGGGCCAATGGTGGACGGTCCCGCTGGCCGTCATCGCCGGGGTGCCCCTGTACGCCAACGTGACCGGCATCGTGCCCATCCTCGAAAGCCTCCTCCTCAAGGGCGTGCCCGCCGGGACCGCACTGGCCTTCTGCATGGGCACCGTGGCCGTCAGCCTGCCGGAACTCCTCATGCTGCGTCAGGTCATGCGCTGGCGTCTGCTGGCGCTCTTTGTGGGCGTGCTGGCCGTTTTCTGTACCCTTGTAGGCTGGCTCTTCAACGCCGTTTTCCCGGTGATGGGGGGAAGGCTCTGAAAAGAGGCTCTCAAAGCCGCCAAAAGAGGGCATTTCGCTGAGATGAGCGGGCCTCTTCCCGCCCTTCCTGAATGTGGAAACGCCCCGGCCCGTTGGAGACAGAACACAGGCCGGGGCGTTTGGCGCGGTCATGACAGGGTGGCGGCACTCAGAAACGATGGATGGAAGGTACAAACCCTTTGTCACGAGGCCCATAAAAAGGCGCTCGGTAAGAGCGTCTGCGGGAAGAAGCAAGAGAGCGGAATAAGCGTGTGCGCCTTCCCGCCGAAGCGATTTCGGGGCATCGCCCCTTCTTATGCCTCAACAGACTCAATCCACGGGGAAATACGCATCACTTTCACCCATCTTGCCGCTTCTGCCGCGTCCCGGCGGCCTAGAAAATCGAACCGAGATGGTATAATCTAACACGGAAGACCTCTTTACCGCTGTGTGCGGAGCTGTCCGACAACGCTTCCGCAGAAAAAAGCAGGGCTGAAAGATGCGTTGATGCAGCCCGAACGCACAAAGAAGTCATGCTTATAAAGAGGTCCGGGGGGGTCATATGGCTGCCTGAAGGAGAGTCGGCATGGATGCGGAAGTCTTTCTGGGCCTCGACGTGGGCTCGACGACGGCGAAGCTCGCGCTCGTCGCGGCGGACGGAGAACTGCTTGAGGCCCATTACGTGCGTCACGGGGCGGCCGCCCGGCGAACGCTTTCCGCCATGCTGGATCGTCTCGCCGCCCACTACCCCGGCTTGAGCGTCCGGGGAGCCATCACCGGCTCGGCCTCGCTCGGGCTTTCGGAAATCCTCGGCCTGCCCTTCGTGCAGGAGGTGGTCGCCGCATCGCGGGCCCTTGCCGCGCTCGCCCCTCAGACCGATGTCGCCGTGGAACTCGGCGGCGAGGACGCCAAAATCCTCTATCTCAGCCAGGGCATGGACCTGCGCATGAACGAAGCCTGCGCGGGCGGGACCGGGGCCTTCATCGATCAGATGGCCGCCCTTTTGCACACCGACGCCGCCGGGCTCAATGAGCTGGCCGCCCGCGCCACCACCATCTACCCCATCGCCTCGCGCTGCGGCGTCTTCGCCAAGACGGACGTGGTGCCCCTGCTCAACGAGGGCGCGGCCCGCGAAGACCTCGCCGCCTCCATCATTCAGGCCGTCGTCGATCAGACCATCGGCGGGCTGGCCTGTGGCCGCCCCATCCGGGGCAAGGTCGCCTTTCTGGGCGGCCCCCTGCACTTTTTGCCGGAACTGCGCAAACGCTTCATCCTGACGCTCGGCCTTGCGCCCGAAGACGTGATCGACTTCCCCAACGCGCAATACGTGGTGGCGCTGGGCACGGCCCTGAGCCTTGCCGAAACGTCCGGCGGACCCCGCAGCGCCGCCCCGCTGCCGCTGGCGGAAGTGGCGGCCCGTTTGCATTCAGAAGCGCGCACGGAGGAGCGCGGGCCGTCCCTGCCCCCGCTCTTTGAAAGCGAAGCGGACTACGCCGACTTCCGGCGGCGGCACAGCCAAGACGCCGCCCCCCGCAAGCCGCTGGAAGCCGCGCAGGGCCCCCTTTTCCTCGGCGTGGACCTTGGCTCCACCACGGTCAAGGCCGTGCTCACGGACGCGGACGACGCCGTGCTCGCCTCGTGGTACGAGCGCAATCAGGGCGATCCGCTGTCCCGGCTCCTCCCCTTCCTCGTGGACCTCATCGACCGCCTGCCCGCCGGAGCGTGGATTCAGGCGAGCGCCGCCACAGGCTACGGCGCGCAGCTCGCGCAGGCCGCCCTCGGCTCGCTGTCCGCGGACGTGGAAACCGTAGCCCACGTAAAGGCCGCCTGCCGTCTCGTGCCCGAGGCGACCTACGTCATCGACATCGGCGGGCAGGACATGAAATGCCTCAAGGCCCGACAGGGGCTCATCGCGGGCGTGACCTTGAACGAAGCCTGTTCAGCAGGCTGCGGGGCCTTTCTGGAAACCTTCGCCGCCGGCCTCGGCCTCAGTATGGACGATTTCGTGCACGCCGCCCTTTTCGCCAGCCACCCCGTCGATCTCGGCTCGCGCTGTACCGTCTTCATGAATTCCAAGGTCAAGCAGGCGCAAAAGGAAGGCGCGGCCATCGGGGACATCGCGGCCGGGCTCTGCTACGCCGTGGCCCGCAACGCCCTCTACAAGGTGCTGCGCCTGCGCACGCCCGCCGAACTCGGGGAACACGTCATCGTGCAGGGCGGCTCCTTCCTCAACGACGCCCTGCTGCGCGTCATGGAAAACCTCCTCGGACGCCGTGTCTACCGCCCGGACATCGCCGGGCTCATGGGGGCCTACGGTGCGGCCCTGATCGCCCGCAGCCGTACGCCCGCGGACGCCGCCCCCGCCCCCCTGTCCTCGGAGGCCCTGCGCTCACTGCGCATCACCGCGAAAACCACGCGCTGCCAAGGCTGCGGCAACCATTGCCTGCTCACGGTCAACAGGTTCTCCAACGGGCGCAGGCTCGTCTCCGGCAACCGCTGCGAGCGCGGCGCGGGCAACGGCGAAGCCCCGGCCAAGGCCCCCAATCTCTACCAGTGGAAGGAGCGCCGCCTTTTCGGGTACGTCCCCCTGCCGCACGATCAGGCTCCGCGCGGAAGCATCGGCATTCCCCGCGTGCTCAACATGTATGAGCACTATCCTTTCTGGTTTACGCTGTTGACGGAACTGGGCTATCGGGTCGAACTTTCCCCGCCCTCCGGCAAGGAGCTTTTTGATCTCGGCCTTTCCTCAATGCCCTCCCAGACCGTGTGCTATCCCGCGAAGCTCGCGCACGGGCACGTCGCGGCCCTCCTGCGGCGTGGCGTCAAACGCATTTTCTTTCCCTGCCTGCCCCGCGAGCGCAAGGAAAGCCCTACCGCCAACGACTGCTATAACTGCCCGGTGGTGACGGGCTATCCCGAGGTCGTGCGCCTGAATACGGAGGAACTCCGCGAACAGGGTTGTGAACTGCTTACGCCTTTCCTCACCCTGCACCACCCGGAAAGCCTCGTGGACGCGCTGCACCAGCTTTTCGGCGTCGCCAAGGACGAACTCCGCCCCGCCGTCTGCCGGGCGGCGCGCGAGCAGGAAGCCTACCGCGCCGAACTGCGGGCCGAAGGGGAACGGGCGCTGGCCGAGGCGGAACGAACCGGCAGGCTCGCCGTGGTGCTCTCCGGCAGGCCCTATCACGCCGATCCCGCCGTTCATCACGGGTTGCCCGATCTCATCGCTTCGCTCGGCGCGGCGGTGCTCAGCGAGGACAGCGTCGCGCACCTTGCCGAGGTGCGCGGGCCGCTGCGGGTCGTGGACCAGTGGACCTACCATTCGCGGCTCTACCGGGCGGCGGCGCTGGTCTGCGCGCGGCCCGATCTCGAACTGGTGCAGTTGACTTCCTTCGGCTGCGGCCTTGACGCCGTGACCGCCGATCAGGTGGCCGAAATGCTCGCCGGGGCCGGAAAGCTGCATACCCTGATCAAAATCGACGAGGGCGCGTCCCTCGGGGCGGCCCGCATCCGTATCCGCTCCCTGCTCGCCGCCGTGGAGGAACGGCGGGACCGCAGGGCCGTCCAGACGCCCGCCCCTTCCGCTCCGCGCCCCGTCTTCACCAGGGCCATGCGCCGCACCCACACCATCCTTGCCCCTCAGATGTCGCCTCTGCATTTCGACATTCTGGGCAAGGCCGTCTCTCACGCGGGCTACCGGCTCGAAGTTCTGCCCGAAGTCAGCCGCAAGGCCATCGAAATCGGGCTGAACTACGTGCACAACGACGCCTGTTATCCGGCCATCGTGGTCATCGGTCAGCTTATCGAAGCCTTGCAGAGCGGGCGCTGCGATCCCGGCCAAACCGCCCTTCTGCTCGCGCAGACCTGCGGGCCGTGCCGGGCCACCAACTACCCCGCGCTCCTGCGCAAGGCGCTCTGCGAAGCGGGCTTCCCCAACGTGCCCATCCTGAGCATCAGCGGCGGTTCGCTCAACGAGCAGCCGGGCTTCTCCGTCTCGGCCCCGCTCCTGCACCGCATGATCCTGAGCTGCCTCTACGGGGACATGCTCCAGCGCGTGTCCCTTACCTGCCGGGCGCGCGAGCACAACGCCGGGGATACCGACGATCTGCTCGCCTACTGGACGAACCGCGTCCGTTTCAACGCGGCCCGGGGCGATACCGCGGTCTTCAAGTCGCACATGCAGGGCATCGTGCGGGATTTTTCGGCCATCCGCCAGAACCGCGATCCGCGCCCCCGCGTGGGCATCGTGGGGGAAATCCTCCTCAAGTACCACCCCGACGCCAACAACCACGTTGTACGCCGTATCATGGAGGAGGGCGGCGAGCCGGTCCTCACCGATTTGACGGACTTTTTCCTCTATTGCCTGCTTGATCCCGTCTACGAATGGCGGCATATGGGCGGCCGGGCCCTGCCCGCCTTCGGCAACTGGATGCTCGTGAAGCGCATTGAGTCCCTGCGTAACGCCATGCGCCGCGCCTTGCAGGGGAGCCGTTTCCTGCCCGTCTCGCGCATCGACGATCTGGCCCGCAGCGTGGGCGGCATCGTCTCCGCCGGGCATCAGGCGGGCGAAGGCTGGCTGCTCACCGCCGAGATGCTGGAACTCATCGATCACGGCGTGGGCAACGTCCTTTGCCTCCAGCCCTTCGGCTGCCTGCCCAACCACATCACGGGCAAGGGCGTCATGAAGGAGCTGAAGCGTCTGCGGCCCCACGCCAACCTTATGGCCGTGGACTACGACCCCGGCAGCAGCGAGGCCAACCAGCTCAACCGCATCAAGCTCTTCATGACCGTAGCGCACGAACGTTTGCCGCAGCAGGCCCCCGGCGCCCTCGCGCCCGCCTGTCCCGGCGATCCCGTATCGCAGCTGGCGGGCCGCCTGCGCGACAACCTCAAGGGCACGCTCGAAGGCTCCCTCGGCGGCAGCGACGAGGCCACGAATCCGGCGTAAGGAAAGAGAAAATGGGGAGGGGAAGGAGGGCCTTTCTGGAGAAAGGCCCTCCTTCCCCTCCCCAAACCCCTCCCCATCCTCCCCAAAGACTTTTGACCTTATCGAATCCCTCCCCCATGGCTTCCCGGTCTTTGAACGGCTTTCCCGTTTGGATGACGGCGCGTTTCCAGTCTTCGTGCACCCGGGGCGGCGGGCGGGCGCAAACGCTTCCCCGCCGGGCGCTCTCATTTCTCTAAAAATATTATGACTTTTGATTTCAAATGATTATATACTGTTTGTCCGAACACGCAAACGCCCTCTTCCCAAGGTAGTCTTGTGAAATCCGCCAAGATCGCGTAAGAGTGCAGACGGCGTATGATTTTCGCTTTGAGAGGCCCGCGCGAAGGCAGGCGACCGTGCCCCTGGAAAGGGGGAGGGGGCGCTTGTCTGGTTCTGTCCGCGGCGCCCGAAAAGTCCCCTAAACCCGATGTGAGCACCCATGAGCACTGAAGACATCATTTCGGCCCGGCGCGACGCGGCCATCCAGAAATGGACCGACGCCGTCTACGCCACGTATCCTTTTGAAACCACCGGTTTCATTCGGACGCAGACCGATCAGTTCGCCAATCCCGTGGGCCATGCGACGCGCAGGGCCGCGGCGGTCATCTACGATGCCGCCACCGGGCAGGATGTCGACATGGACGAAGTGCAGGACGCCGTGGCCGGACTGATCCGGGTCCGGGCGGTGCAAGACCTCAAGCCTGAAAAGGCTGTGGGGGTCATCTTCCTGTACAAGCCCGTGCTGCGTGAGCTCTTCCTCGTCGACATGCTGGCCGCCGGAGACTTCCAGAAGTTCCTCGACATGGGGGACCGGCTGGACGCGCTCGCGCTCATGGCGTTCAACATGTACCTCGCGGACAGGGAACAGGTCTACGCCGAACGTGTGGCCCAACAGCGTAGGGAGGGATCGCAGATCAGGCGCTGGGCGGCCAGACATGGCCTGGCGGAAAATCAGGATGGGGAATAGTTTCCCGGGCCTGTTTTCTTTTCACAATCCTTTTGCAGTGGTTACGGATTTGGATATGTCAAACTTTAAGCCTGGAGTGAGGTAGGGAATGATAGTTTCACTCGTGGCAGTCCTGCTCATCGGGGCCATCGCTTGGGCGGGGGCGGCCGCCGGATTCCAGACTCTGCTCGGTGTGGCGCTGCCTCTTTTCGCGGCGGCGGTCTTCATCGGCGGGATCATCTGGCGCATCACCTGCTGGTGGGCGAAATCGCCCGTGCCCTTCGCCATCCCCACGACGGCTGGTCAGGAGCGTTCTCTGGACTGGATCAAACCGAATCGCCTCGACACGCCCATGAGCAACGCGGCGGTGATCGGACGCATGATTCTCGAAGTCCTGCTGTTCCGCTCCCTGTTCCGCAACACGTCCGCCGAAGTCAGCCCCGTCGGGCCGCGCGCCACCTATTTCTCGTCGAAATGGCTGTGGTTCTTCGCGCTGACGTTCCACTACTGCTTCCTCGTCATTTTCATCCGCCATTTCCGGTTCTTCATCGAACCGATCCCGGTGTGCCTGACGTGGCTTGAATTCGTCGACGGCCTCATGCAGATCGGCGTGCCGCGCCTGTTCATGACCGACGTGCTCGTGGTCGTGGCGCTGCTCTTCCTCTTTGGCCGCCGTCTGGCCAACGCCAAAGTGCGCTACATTTCCCTTGCCAACGACTACTTCCCGCTCTTCCTGCTGCTCGGGCTCGTCGGCACGGGCATCTGTATGCGCTACTTCGACAAGGTCGACGTGGCTCAGGCCAAGGTCTTCATCATGGGCCTTGTGACCTTCACGCCGCAAAGCACCGTGGGCCTCAACCCGCTGTTCTTCACGCACCTCGTCTTCCTCAGCGTGCTGCTCATGTACTTCCCCTTCAGCAAGCTCATGCACATGGGCGGGATTTTCATGTCCCCCACCCGCAACATGCGCTGCAACACCCGCGAAGAGCGTCACGTCAACCCGTGGAACAACCCCAACGCCCCTTACCGCACCTATGCGGAATATGAGGACGACTTCCGCGACTTGATGGCTGAGGCCGGCCTGCCTCTGGAAAAGCAGCCCGAAGATGTTGAACCCGCCCCCTCGGCCCCGTCCAAGTAAGGAGTTTCCATAATGGCCAAAATGCCAAAACCGGAAGAAATGATCGCCTCCCGCGCGAGTTTCCCCGAAAAGAGCTGGATGGACGTCAAGCCCGAGATCAAGGCCGGCATGTACGCCTATCCCGCCAAGCTGGACATCATGGAAGGCCTGCACATGCCTCATCCGCATGCGTGGCAGCCTGAAGATGAGGACTGGAACCTCCCCGAAAACTGGGAGGAAATCATCTACAACGGCTTGAAGGAACGCCTCGCCAAGCACCGTTCCCTCAAGATTTTCATGGACACCTGCGTGCGTTGCGGCGCCTGCGCCGACAAGTGCCACTTCTTCCTCGGTACCAACGATCCCAAAAACATGCCCGTGCTGCGCGCGGAACTGCTGCGTTCCGTCTACCGCAAGGACTTCACCACCGCCGGGCGGCTGCTCGGCAAGGTCGCGGGCGCGCGCAAGCTGACCAAGGACGTGATCAAGGAGTGGTTCACCTACTTCTACCAGTGCACGGAATGCCGCCGCTGTTCGCTGTTCTGTCCCTACGGGATCGACACCGCGGAAATCACGGCCATCGTCCGCGAACTGCTGCACGAACTCGGCCTCGGCATCAACTGGATCATGGAGCCGGTCTCCAACTGTAACCGCACCGGCAACCACCTCGGCATCCAGCCGCACGCCTTCAAGGAAATCGTCGAATTCCTCTGCGAGGACATCGAGACGATCACCGGCATCCACATCGATCCGCCGTTCAACGAAAAGGGCCATGAAGTCCTCTTCATCACCCCCTCCGGCGACGTTTTCGCGGAACCCGGCATCTACACCTTCATGGGTTACCTGATGCTCTTCCACGAAATCGGGCTCGACTACACCCTGTCGACCTACGCCTCCGAAGGCGGCAACTTCGGCTCCTTCGTCTCCTTCGACATGGCGAAGAAGCTCAACGCCAAGATGTATCACGAAGCGGAACGCCTCGGCTCCAAATGGATTCTCGGCGGCGAATGCGGCCACATGTGGCGCGTGATCAACCAGTACATGGCGACCTACAACGGCCCCGCGCCGCAGGGCATGATGGACGTGCCCACCTCCCCCATCACCGGGACGAGGTTCGAGAACGCCCGCGCCACCAAGATGGTGCACATCGCCGAGTTCACCGCGGACCTGATTCATCACAACAAACTGAATCTGCGCCCCGAACGCAACGCCGGCATCATCACCACCTTCCACGACTCCTGCAACCCGGCCCGCGCCATGGGTCTGCTTGAGGAGCCCCGCGCCATCCTGCGCGCCGTCTGCCCCGAGTTCGTGGAAATGCCGCCTCACACCATCCGCGAGGAAACCTTCTGCTGCGGTTCCGGTTCCGGCCTCAACACCGAGGAAATCATGGAACTGCGTCTGCGCGCCGGCTTCCCCCGCGGCAACGCCCTGCGTTACGTTCAGGAAAAGAACGACGTCAACTGGATGGCCTGCGTTTGCGCCATCGACCGCGCTACGCTCCCGCCCCTTGCCAACTACTGGGCGCCCGGCGTCACGGTCAGCGGCGTGCACGAACTGGTCGCCAACGCGCTGGTCATGAAGGGCGAACAGCCCCGCACCATGAACCTGCGTCAGGAAGACCTCGAATGCCCCGACCCCGAGCCAGAGGAAGAAACGGCCGATGCCGCTCCTTCCGCCGAGGAGGACAAGTAAACCATGTATAACGCCAAATACATCATCCCCGGCGTCCTGATTGCCGTGGTGGCGTTCACCGCCCCCTTCTGGCTGAACCTTGGCGGGAAGACCTACGTCTATCCCGAGGTGGCCCTCCCGAGCGGCCCCGGCAAGGACACGTGCGTCGAGTCCAAGGAATGGATGCGGGCCGAACATATGAACCTGCTGAACACCTGGCGCGATGAGGCCATCCGTGAAGGCAAGCGCGAATATGTAGCCACCGACGGCCGCAAGTGGGTCGTCAGCCTTCAGAACACCTGCATGGGCTGCCACACCAACAAGGCAGACTTCTGCGACAAGTGCCACAACAGCAATAACGTCGATCCCTATTGCTGGACCTGTCACATCGCGCCGAGGGGGAACAACTGATGAAAAGCAGAAGAGACTTTCTCAAGATAGCCGGTCTCTCCGCCTTCGCGCTGGGAACGGCTTCCGCCCTGTCCCTCGTAACCGGGAACAAGGCTGTCGCCGCTCCGACGGGCGTCTCTCCCGTCAAAGGCACGTACACCCACGAGCCGAATGCTCTGCACGCCAAACGCTGGGCGATGGTCATCGACACCCGCAGGTTCACGAAGCCTGAAGACTTTCAGCGCGTGATTCAGGCGTGCAACCTCGCCCACAACGTGCCCAGCATTCCCGGCAATCAGGAAATCAAGTGGATATGGACGGACAAGTACGCCCATGTCTTCCCTGACGACCTGAACGACTACCTGCCCGCCCGCATCCTCCACGGCGACTTCCTGCTGCTGTGCAACCACTGCGACAACCCGCCCTGCGTGCGCGTGTGCCCCACCGGGGCCACCTTCAAGCGCGAGTCCGACGGCATCGTGGTCATGGACCCGCACCGCTGCATCGGCTGCCGCTTCTGCATGGCCGGCTGCCCCTATGGGGCGCGCAGCTTCAACTTCCGTGATCCGCAGGACTACGTGAAGGACGTAAACCCCGAGTACCCCATGCGTACCCGCGGCGTCGTGGAAAAGTGCACCTTCTGCACCGAACGGCTGGCCGAAGGGAAGCTCCCCGCCTGCGTGGAAGCCTCCGAGGGCGCCATCCTCTTCGGCGACCTGAACGATCCGGGGTCGCCGGTGCGCAAGGCTCTGGCCCAGAACTACACCATCCGCCGCAAGCCCTCTCTGGGGACGCAGCCCGGCGTGTACTACATCATCTAGGAGGCCGCCATGCTCGAACTGATTCTCAAAGGCCGGCCGCGTTTCTACCTGTGGCTCTGCTTCCTTGCCGCCGTCGTGGGCCTCGGCTTCGTCGTCTACATCTTCCAGGCCAATATCGGTCTGGCGATCACGGGCATGAGCCGCGACGTGTCGTGGGGCCTGTACATCGCCCAGTTCACCTACTTCGTCGGCGTGGCCGCGGGCGCGGTCATGCTGGTGCTGCCCGCCTACTTCCACCATTATGAGAAGTTCAAGCGGATCATCATCTTCGGTGAATTCATGGCCGTTGCCGCGGTGATCATGTGCATGCTCTTCATCATGGTCGACCTCGGGCAGCCGCAGCGCGCGCTCAACGTGCTCCTGCACCCCACGCCGAACTCGGTGATGTTCTGGGATATGACCGTGCTCTTCGGCTATCTCCTTCTGAACCTCATCATCGGCTGGACGACGCTTGAAGCCGCCCGCAACGACGTGGCCCCGCCGAAGTGGATCAAGGTCCTCATCTACATCTCCATCGTGTGGGCCTTCTCGATCCACACCGTCACCGGTTTCCTGTACGCCGGCATCCCGGGCCGCCACTACTGGCTCACCGCCATCATGGCCGCCCGCTTCCTCGCCTCCGCGTTCTGTTCCGGTCCGGCCATCCTGCTGCTGCTCCTGATGATCGTCCGCCGCGTGACCGGCTTCGAGCCCGGCCGCGAAGCGACCAGGACCCTGTCCACGATCATCACCTATGCGATGTGCATCAACGTGTTCTTCTACCTGCTCGAGCTGTTCACCGCCTTCTACAGCGGCATCCCCGGCCATCAGCACTCCATCCTCTACCTCTTCACGGGGCATGACGGACACATGGCCTGGATCAACAGCTGGATGTGGACGGCCGTCGTCTGCGCCGTGCTTTCGCTCACCCTGCTCATTCCCCCGGCACTGCGCTACAACGACAAGATTCTGCCGTGGGCCCTCATCCTTCTTGTCATCGCCTCGTGGATCGACAAGAGCCTGGGCCTGCTCATCGGCGGTTTCGTGCCCAACATGTTTGAAACGGTCACCCAGTACACCCCGACCATCCCCGAAATCCTGATCGCCCTCGGCGTGTACGGCATCGGCGGCATCATCGTGTCCGTGCTCTGGAAGATCGCCATCGACGTGAAGAAGGAAAACGGCACCTTCGCCCTCAAGAACAACTAAAAGCAAGGGGCCCCTTTGGGGTTCCCCTTGCCTTGCACAACAAAGCCTCCGAGCGGCCTTCCGCCCGGAGGCTTTCGTATTCCGCCGTTCTCATCCCTTGCCAAGCCCCCGGGCCTTTGTCATGCTGCGCGAAAGCGCCCGCTATGGTGGAAAAGGCGAGTGCCGCCCATCCTCCCGGCACTTCCACGGCGCTCCGGCCCGAGTTGCGCCGCCCTGCTTCGAGCACGCCCCTTCCTTTCCAAACGCCCAGCGAGGCCCCGATGAACTTTACCTTTCAACGCAATCCCCAACGCCTTCTCGATCTCTGCGGCTTTTCCGCCATCCGGGACCGGCAAGAGGAAAAAGCCTTCCTCGCCAAGGCGCGCACGCTGGACAACGCCGCCTTCCGTCCGCTGCTTCTCGTCGTGGGCGGCTTCATCGATCAGATTCTCGGCAACAGCTATGCCGTCAGCGCGCGTTGCCCCAACGATCTGCGTGAGCGTCACGACATCTGGTTCCGTGAGCACTACGAAGGGCGGCGGATGCGCGAGCTCGCAGCCTTCTACGCGGCGAAGGGCCAGCCGATACGTCTCATC
This sequence comes from Candidatus Bilophila faecipullorum, assembly GCA_944326695.1. Lineage (GTDB taxonomy): Bacteria > Desulfobacterota > Desulfovibrionia > Desulfovibrionales > Desulfovibrionaceae > Bilophila > Bilophila faecipullorum. Next base: position 17,709 of record CALVEZ010000037.1, read on the forward strand.
GGGCACAGTTGGGGCGGCGACGCCGTGGTCAACGCCGTGGCCCGCAAGGTGGACGCTCCCATCGACCTGCTGATCACGCTCGATCCCGTCTCCCGCAAGGGGCCGCCGCGCCAGAGGCTCGCCAACGTCCGCCATTGGCTGAACATTTACATCGACTATTCCCGCAGCGCGTGGTTCGACATCCCCAACATTGTGGCCCGCATCGGCGGCCCGTGGGAAGGCGTGGCCTGCGCCGATAGGAACATCGCCTGCCCGCCCGCCATGACGCACGCGTGGGCGTGGGGCATGTTCGAGCGCTACGGCGAGGCCGTGCTGAGGGATGCCTCCGGCGGCAAGGAGGCTACCGCCCCCTTGCCCCCTGTCCGGGGGGAATGATTCCCTCCGGACCCCCTCAGGGCGAAGACGGGGCTTCCGTTCAGCTAACGCTGCCCGGAAGCCCCGTCTTCGCTCTAAAAGCGTCAGGTTTCCCTCTTCGGGTAAGGGAAAACCTCAAAAAACAACATCTTCAAACATCCAGCCGGAACGAACTCCAGCCGCGCAACCTCCCCACCAGCCGAAAGTCTTGGAAGAGGAGAGGGAGGGGTTTGGGGAGGGAGAGGGGAAACTTTCTTCAGAAAGTTTCCCCTCTCCCTCCCCAATCTTCCGCCCCTACATCCCCGCCGCCTTCTTCAGGGCCGCGACTTCGGCGGGGCTCAGTTCCCGGACTTCGCCCGGCCGCATGACGCCCAGACGCAAAGGGCCCTGCGCGACGCGGACCAGACGAAGAATAGTCAGGCCGAGATCGCGGCACATACGGCGTATCTGGCGGTTCAGCCCCTGATGCAGCGTCATTTCGAGAAGCGTACCCCGCTGGCCCGTGGGGCGCTGGGCGGCGGATACGCCGGACAGGTCGTGGAGCTGTCCCGGCAGGACGCGGACCTCCACAGGGGCGAGCGTTTCGCCCTCGGCCAGAGTCATGCCCTTGCGCATGGCTTCAAGGGCTCGTTCGGGCACCTCGCCCCGGATGAGCACGCGGTAGATGCGGGGCATGTGATGGCGCGGATGCACCACGCGGTTGGTCAAGTCCCCGTCGTCCGTGAGCAGGACCAGCCCCTCGGAAAAAAAGTCCAGACGCCCGGCGGGATAGAGGCGGCGGGCTTTCCAGGTCGGCGGCACGAGATCGAGTACGGTGGTCCGGCCTTCGGGATCGTAGGCCGTGCTCACCACCCGCACGGGCTTGTAGAGAAGAAGATAACAAGGTGCCTGCGCTGCGGGACGTATGGCTTTCCCGTCCACCTCAAGCTCGTCCTTTCCGGGCCGGACCTGCAAGCCGGGGCTCGTCACGGTTTCGCCGTTCACCCGCACGCGCCCGGCCGCCACCAGCTCGTCGGCGCGCCGCCGGGAGCAGACCCCGGCATCCGCCAGCGCCTTGTTGATTCGTACTGTATTTTCCATGATACTCCTGAATGCGCGCCTACGCGCCGTGAAATGGCCCGCAATCTTTGCTGGCGCTTGATAATAATGTGGGCTAGGATGCCCTTTCGTCAAGGATTATGCGCATGAGCACACAGAAAGACACCTCCCTCTCCCGATCCGAACGCCGTCACAAGGAAATCCGGCTGGCCCTGCGGGTCTTCCGCTACTTCCTGCCCTACAAGTGGGCCATGCTGGTGGCATTGATCGCGTCGGGCGTGGTTTCGGCCACCACAGCGGGCACGGCATGGCTCATCAAGCCCGCGCTCGACGACATCTTCATCCGGCAGGACGCGCAGGCCCTCATCTACGTGCCCCTGGCCTTCATCGCTCTGACGGCGCTGAAGGGCGTGGGCCGCTACGTACAGAACTGGTGTATGCATTTCAGCGCCTTGCGCGTCATCGAAAAGCTGCGGCAGGAGCTTTTTCACAAAATCATCAACCTGCCCCTGCACTTTTACGAAGAGGCGCAGGTGGGCGCGCTCATGTCCCGGGTGATCAACGACGTGGGCATGATCCGGCAGAGCCTCCCCGCCTTCATCCAGATCATCCGGCAGGTCATCACCATGATCAGCCTGCTCTACGTGGTCTTCCAGCAAAATTTCGAGCTGGCGTGCTGGGCGGTGGTGGTGCTGCCCGTGGCAGGCTTCCCCCTGTCGCTGTTCAGCCGGGCCCTGCGCCGCTACGGACGCAAGAACGCCGAAGTCAACGCCAGCATCTCCAGCATGTTGCAGGAACTCTTGAGCGGCATCCGGGTGATCAAGGCCTTTGCCACCGAAAAAGAGGAAACCGACCGCTTCAACAAGGAAAACGCGAAGATCATCCGCATCAATTTCCGCCAGTCCTGCGTTTCCGAGCTGTCCTCGCCGGTGATGGAATTCATTGGCGCGCTCGGCATCGGGCTGGTCATCTGGTACGGGGGGCGCGAAGTCGTGCAGGGGAACATGACCCCCGGCACCTTTTTCGCCTTCATGGGCGCGCTGGCCATGCTCTACAGCCCCTTCAAGACGCTCAACGGCGCGAACATGAACGTCCAGAACGCGCTGGCCGGGGCGGAACGCGTTTTCGCCATCCTCGACGATCCGGCCCTCAAAACCGAGAAGGGCGGCGGGCTGGATGTGAACGAGCCCTTCCGGGAACTGGCTTTCCGCAACGTCACCCTGCGCTACGGCGACGAGTCCGTCCCCGCCCTGCGCGGCATCACCCTCACCGTCCGATCGGGCGAACGTATCGCCTTCGTGGGGCCTTCGGGCGCGGGCAAGACCACGCTCGTGAACCTCATCCCCCGCTTCTACGTGCCGCAGGAGGGCGAAATAACCCTCAATGGCCGCCCTCTGGGAGACTATTCGCTGGCCTCCCTGCGCCGTTCGGTAGCGATGGTTTCACAGGACGCCTTCCTCTTCGACACGACCATCGCGGAGAACATCGCCTATGGCCGCGATCCCGCCCTGCCGCTCGACATGGAGCGCGTGCGCCGGGCGGCTGCGGCGGCCTATGCCGACGGCTTCGTTTCCGAGCTTCCCGGAGGCTACGAAACCCTCATCGGGGAGCGGGGCGTCCGTCTTTCCGGCGGTCAGAAGCAACGGCTCACCATCGCCCGGGCCATCCTCAAGGACGCGCCGCTCCTCATCCTCGACGAGGCCACCAGCGCCCTTGATTCCGAGTCCGAGCACATGGTCCAGAAAGCCCTCGACAACCTCATGCTCAACCGCACCAGCCTGATCATCGCCCATCGCCTGTCCACCATTCTGGAGGCGGATCGCATCGTGGTCATGGAGTGCGGCCAAATCGTGGACATCGGGCGGCATGAGGAACTGCTCGGACGTTGCGAGCTTTATACACGTTTGTACAACATGCAGTTCCGCGCCCTCGACGAGCCTTGCGGCACGGAAACCGCCTCCACGGAGTCCTGATGTCCCCTTCCCGACCCGCCTCCCGGAAATCCTTTCTGGGCTGGCTTGCCTCTCCCGTCTACTTGCTCTACCGCCTGTGGTGCCGCTCTCTCCGCTATACGGAAATCAACCGTGCCGCCATCGAAACCACAACCGATCACGGACGGCCAGTCGTGCTCTGCCTGTGGCACGACGAGCTTTTCCCCCTCATCTATCTGAAACGCCGCCTCAATATCATCGCTCTGGTCAGCCAGAGCGATGACGGCGATCTCCTCGCCGGGGTCCTCGAACGCATGGGCCTTGAGACGGCGCGCGGTTCAAGCTCGCGCGGCGGGGTCAAGGCGCTGCTCGCCGCCGCGAAACGGATGCGCGAAGCCGGGCTGTGCGGCTGCGTGACCGTGGACGGACCGCGCGGGCCGCGCCATCAGGTCAAGGAAGGGGCGGTCTTTCTCGCAAGCCGGGCCGACGCGCCCATCGTCCCCATCCGCCTCTTCATGGAGCGGCGCAAGGTCTTTAAAAGCTGGGACCGCTTTCAACTGCCCCTGCCCTTCAGCCGGGTCACGATGGTCTGCGCCGACGCCTACCGCGTGGACTGCGATCCCCGTGATGCGGAGGCGGTCGCGCAGGAGTGCCGCCGCCTTGAGGAAAAGCTCGAAGCCCTGCGTCCCCCCAAGCTCCCCCCGCAGCTCTCCCTTTTCGGGCGCATGACGGCGGCGCTGTCGGACATGGCGGCGCACCTCGCCTATGCCTTCGCCGCACTGCTCGGCAAAATGGGCTATCCGGGCATCCGCTCGCTGGGCAGGGGCCTTGGCGCGGCGTTCTGGGCCTGCCTGCGCGGACGGCGACGTCTGGCCGTGCGCAACATCGCCACGCATCTTGATCTGCCGTGGGCCACGGCGGAATCGCTGGCCCGGGCCAGCTTCACGCACAACGCCCGCTCCTTTCTGGAATCCGTGCTCGCGCCCGATTTCGGCCTTGATCATCCTCTGCTGGACGTGGAACGGCCCGACCTTCTGGAACGCCTCAAAAACGAGGACCGCCCCGCCGTGATCACCACGGCGCACTTCGGCGGCTGGGAACTTCTGGCGAGCCTTCTGGGTGACATTTCCACGCGCCCGCGTCTGACCGTGGTGCGCACCTACAAGAACAAGGTGCTGCATTACGTGACCACCCGCCTGCGCTCCAGCCGAGGGGCGGAGGTCATCGGCCACCGCGAGGCCGCCTTCCGCGTACTGCGCACGCTGCGCAAAAACGGCTACGCCGCCTTCCTCGCGGATCACAACACGGGCCGCAGCGAGGCGTTCTTCCTGCCCTTTCTGGGTGAGGAGGCCGCCGTCAACAAGGGTCCCGCCGTCCTCGCCGTGCGCGGCAAGGCGCTGGTCTGGCCCGTTTTCCTCATGCGTGACGGCGACCGCTACCGCCTGATCATGGAGGAGCCGCTCGACGCGGCCCTCTTGCAAGGCGATGCGGAATCCAGAAGCCGGGCGGTGGCCGTCTTTTATACCGGCGCCATCGAGCGCATGGTGCGCCGCGCGCCCGAGCAGTGGTTCTGGATGCACAACCGCTGGAAGACCAAAAGGATTGAGGCAGAGGACTGAGGAAAACCGATAAGGGCTTTCAGCTCTCACGGGAAAAGGCATGTACCCCACCGCAGGCTCCCTATCCGGCGTACCATCGCCCCGGCCTTCTTTCCGGCTTTGCAGGAAAGGAAGCCCGTACATGGCGATAGCCCTTTGTTTCCTCGATATTGCATCAGAGAGGGTCCGACGAATGCCCCGTGATGAAGAAGGGGACCTCACGCTCTTGCCGTTTTTCCGCAAACGGCATCGCCCTGTATGGAGGGGCCGCCGCGCTTGCGGAATCCGTCTGCCGGGTTCTCTTTGATGAAGGGGGCCGCCCGTCCGTAAGGGCTTACCTCTCCGGGAATCCTCACGAGAGCCCAAAACCCCGGCCCTCGGTAAAAACATCGCGTCGTTGACCGGCCGCTCCCTTTTCGATAGGCAGAAGGGAGCGGCTTTTTTTGACCCTGAAATCAAAGGAGTTTCCTATGCCAGTTGTCTGCGTTACCGGAGCCACCTCGGGGATCGGCCGGGCCACGGTCGAGCGTTTCGTCAAGGAAGGTTGGGAAGCCGTCGCCCTCGGGCGGCGCGAGGAGCGTCTTGCGGCGCTGGCGGCGGAACATCCCGACCGCATCCGTACCGCCCGGCTCGACGTGCGCCATCGCGACGAGGTGGAGCAGGTCTTCAAGGCTATGGGCGACATCGATGTGCTGGTGAACAACGCCGGGCTGGCCCTCGGGCTTGAGCCCGCGCAGGAATGTTCCCTCGACGACTGGGATACGATGGTCGACACCAACATCAAGGGCCTGCTCTACTGCACCCGCGCCGCCCTCCCGGGCATGGTGGCGCGCAAGGCCGGGCACGTGGTCAATCTGGGCTCCATCGCCGGGACCTACGCCTATCCGGGCAGCAACGTCTACGGCGCGAGCAAAGGCTTCGTGCTGCAATTCTCGCGCGGCCTGCGCTGCGATCTGCATGGTACGGGCGTGCGCGTGACCGACATCGAGCCGGGCCTTCTGGAATCGGAATTTTCCGACGTCCGTTTCAAGGGCGACGAATCCCGTTTCGAGAACCTCTACAAGAACGCCCACCCGCTGCGCCCGGAAGACGTGGCCGACGCCATCTGGTGGGTGACTACCCGCCCTGCCCACGTCAACGTCTCGCAGGTGGAGATCATGCCCACCACCCAGTCGCTGGCCTCCGCGCGGGTGTTCAAGGGCTAACGGGCCAAGGGTCGGCCCCTTTCGAGACGCCGCCCGCGAAAGCCGGTTTTTTCCACAAGAAAACAAGGAAAAAGGATGGCCAAGACGTGCGGCGCACCGTCGAGGCGTCCTTTCCTCCCTTGCAAGGCCGGGCATCGGGAAAAGACGGCTTCGCGGTGGCCGCTTTGGTATGGGCCACGCCCGGGCGCGACTTTTTTCCCGCCGGGAGGCCCCCTTTCCGGCGGCCCGAGTCCGTCCTTCTCCAGACGCGGCGGCCTTGCCTCTCCTTGCGGCGCGCGGCAAAACAAGAGACGCTTGAGGGACGCTCTCTCCCAAACGGCGCACCTTTCCCGGGCGGTTGGCGAGGGGACGGCGTGGCAAGGCGGCCTTTTCTCTCTATCCTTTCAAAGAGCGGCGTGGGCCTTGCCGTTCCTCCTGCCATGCCGTTCCTCCTGCCGGGCAGACACTCCTGAAAAGGAAGGGAGGTCCGCCTTTCCGCATCGGGCCTCCCCGTACGGCCTTGATTTGCCGCCGCCGCTGTGGGAAAATCCGGCCCCTTGGGAAAAGGAGCTCCTTTTCCCGCACACTTTTTTCCGAGGCACGCCATGCGCAATCCGGTTCCCAGAGTCGCCGCCATCCACGATATGTCGGGTTTCGGTCGCACCTCGCTCACTGTGGCGATTCCGATCCTGTCCTGCATGGGCATTCAGGTCTGCCCCATGCCCACCGCCGTGCTGTCCACGCATACGGTGGAATTCACCGACTACACGCTCTGCGATCTCACCGGCGAGCTGGGCGGCATCCTTGACCACTGGGAACGCCTCGGCCTGCGCTTCGACGGCGTCTATTCGGGCTTTATGGCCTCTCCCGAACAGATGGAATCCGTAGCCCGCTGCATCGAGACCTGCCTTGCGCCCGGCGGCCTTGCCGTGGTGGACCCGGTGCTCGGCGACAACGGCGTGCTCGACGCCACCATGACCCCGGAAATGGTGGAAAAGATGCGCTGGCTCATCACCCGCGCGGACATCATCACCCCGAACATCACCGAAGTGGCCTTTCTCCTCGACGAGCCCTGCACGCCCCGGATCACGCCCGAGGAAGTGCGGGCACGCCTGCGCCGCCTCTCCGGTATGGGGCCCAAGACCGTGGTCGCCACCAGCGTGCCGCTGCTCGTGGACGGACGCGATCCCGGCCAGAACACCTCGGTCATCGCCTACGAGCGCGAGGAAGACCGCTTCTGGCGCGTGGACTGCTCCTATATCCCGGCCCACTATCCCGGCACCGGGGATACCTTCTCAAGCGTGCTCACGGGCAGCCTCATTCAGGGCGACAGCCTGTCCATCGCCCTCGACCGGGCCGTGCAGTTCGTCACGCTGGGCATCCGGGCCACCTTCGGACAGGGCCTGCCTTCCCGGGAAGGCATTTTGCTGGAACGCATCCTCGGCAGCCTGCAAACGCCTCTCGCGTCCTGCCAATGCCGGCTCATGGAGGCATGAACGTACCGCACGGGGCATGGGGCCGCCGGACGGCGGATCAAGGCGAGAGCACTCTTCCGGTGTTCGCCGGATGCCGGACACCCGATGAACGGCAACGGCTTCCCCGGCAAGACCTCCATGAATAGAACCTTTTTCCCGTAACGAGAGAGCGGCTCCATTCCCGGAACGCCTGCCCCTCAGACGTCCCGCGCAGACATCCATAAGGCAATAGGCCGTCCGCGAACCCGCCTTTCTTCGGAGGGACCCCGCTTCCCGGACAAGGCCGTTTTCCGGCTTCGGATACCAATGACGCCCCTCCCCACAAGGAGAAAACATGACTGCCGAACCTTCCGCCGCGCGCTCGGACGACAACCCCGCCGCGCTCCCCATCGCCCTCTTTGATTCCGGCGTAGGCGGCCTCACCGTGCTCGACGCCATGCGGCGGCTCATGCCCGAAGAGGACTACCTCTTCCTTGGAGACACGGCCCGCGTGCCCTACGGGGCCAAAAGCCCCAAAACCATCATCCGCTATACCCTTCAGGCCGCGGCCAAGCTCATCGGCCTGCGCGTCAAGCTGCTCGTCATCGCCTGCAACACGGCCACGGCCGCCGCCCTGCCCGCCCTGCGCGAGACGTGGCCGGACATGCCCATCATCGGCGTGGTGGAGCCCGGCGCGCGCGCCGCCTGCGAAGCGTCCCTTTCGGGCGACATCGCCGTCATCGCTACCGAGTCCACCATCCGCAGCGGGGCCTATGCCGAGGCCATCCTCCGCCGCCGCCCGGACGCGCAGGTCCGCAGCCTCGCCTGCCCCCTCTTCGTGCCGCTGGCCGAGGAAGGCTGGTTCGACGGTCCCATCGTAGAGGGCGTGGCCGCCCGCTATCTTGAACCGCTTTTCCGCAAAGCGCCCGCGCCCGACTGCCTCGTGCTCGGCTGCACGCACTACCCCATGCTGGCCTCGGCCATCCGCAAGGTCGTGGGCGGGGGGGCCACCATCGTGGATTCGGCGGCCACCACAGCCCAAGTGGTGAAGCGCCGCCTTGAGGAACGCGGGCTCTCCCACCCAGAACCCGGACGTTCCGGCGACATGCTCTTTTTCATCACCGACGACCCGCAGCGCTTCACGCGCACGGGCAGCCTCTTTTTGAACACGCACATCACGGACGGCGACGTGCGGCTTGTGGACCTCGAAAACGTCCCCCTTCCCCCTGCCGAAACGTCCGCCTCCAAACCAAAGAACGCATAAGGAACACAGCATGAGTTACGCTCCCATCCCCATGGTTCCCGGCCCGGTCGCCCTGCACGAGGACGTGATCGCCGTACTCGGCAGGGATTACGGTTCCGGTCAGGTCGAATCCGATTTCATGTGCCTCTACGACGCCACCAGCCGCAGCCTCGCCAGACTCATGGGCACGACCAACGACGTCGTACTCATGACGGGCGAAGGGATGCTGGCCCTCTGGGGCGCGCTGAAAAGCTGCCTGAAGCCGGGCGATCCCGTGGTCACCGTGGGCACGGGCGTTTTCGGCGACGGTGTGGCCGACATGGCGGCCTCCTTCGGCTGCGTCGTGGAAAAGGTTTCCCTGCCCTACGACTCCACCATTGACGATCTGTCGATCATTGAAGACGCCATCCGCCGCGTCAAACCGGTCATGCTCACCGCCGTGCACTGCGAAACGCCGTCCGGCACGCTGAACCCCTTGGCTTCCCTCGGCAAGCTGAAGAAAGATTTGGGCGTACCGCTCTTCTACGTGGACGCCGTAGCCAGCCTCGGCGGCGCGCCCGTGCACATGGACGAGTGGAACGTGGACCTGCTCCTCGGCGGTTCCCAGAAGTGCCTGAGCTGCCCCCCGAGCATGAGCATGGTGGGCGTCAGCGACGCGGCGTGGGCCCGTATGGAGGAAGTGCAGTATCAAGGCTACGATTCCATCCTGCCTTTCCGCACCGTACGCACGGACGGACGCTGCCCCTATACCCCGAACTGGCACGGCGTCGCCGCGCTCCACGCCGGGGCGCAGGCCATCTTCAAGGAAGGCACGCAGGCCGCCTTCGCCCGTCACGAAGCCGTGGCCGCCCGCTGCCGCGAGGGATTGGCCGAGCTCGGCGTGAAGCTCTGGACCGCCCCCGACGCCGTCAACGCCCCCACCGTCACCGCCGCCATGATCCCGGACGGCTACACGTGGCCGGAATGGAAAGAAGCCCTGCGCCGCCACGGGCTCATCTGCACGGGCAGTTTCGGGCCGATGGCGGGCAAGGTCTTCCGTCTCGGGCATATGGGCACGCAGGCCCAGCCCTACCTTATGGAGCAGGCCCTCGACGCCATCGCCGTGACCCTCGGCAAGTAAGGGCGGCCACGCATATCCCCGGCGGCGAAGCGCAGGATGTCCGCTTCGCCGCCTCCGTCGCGGCAAGGGGTGCCCCGCCCGCCGGACGCCTTTTCCCGATCCGCTCAACCGGGACCGCCCTCCTTGATGCGACACGCGCCCTCTCCCCTTCCTCCGCTCCAGCCGCTGCTCTTTTGGGAAACGCTGATCCTTTTCTTCGCTGCGGGCATCGTGGCGGCGCGCTTTCCGCTTCCGGCCCTGACCGCCTGCGGGCTCCTCGCATGGACGGACAGCCGGACACGCCGCCCCTTGTGTTGTCTTGCCGCGCTGCTCTGCATAGCTGCGGGCTGGTGGACGGGCGTGAAGGCGGAACCCGCCGTCCCGGAAACGGTCCCGGCATGGCTCGAAAAAGCGCTCACCTCCCAGCGGGCCGTCGCCGTAGAGGGAACCGTCGTCCGCGTGCGCGGCCTGCCCGATGAGCGTCTGCACGTCGTGCTGAGAGGCGTCCGGCCGGACCCGGACTCTGAGGCGCTGCCGGGCGATCTGGCCCTGACGTGGGAAAGGCCGCAGGGCCCGCGCCCGCTTCCCTCCCAAACGCTGAGCGGCAGGCTGAAAATCCGCCCCGTGCGCGGCTTCCGCAACAGCGGCCTCTGGAACAGCGAAATCTACTGGCACCGCCAAGGCGTCTTCTTTCAGGCATGGACCAAGGAAGACAAGGCGGATATTGTGGTATCCGGCGCGCCTTCCCCAAGAGCGGCCCTGCGCGAGCGCCTGCGGCAAAAGGTGGCGGACGCGGCGGCCCCTTTCGATGCGGCGGCCTTTTTGCCGGGCCTTGCGGTAGAGGCCACGGGCGCACCTCCCGCCCTCCGAGAAGACGCCGAGGCCTTCCCCGCACAGCCTCCCCGCGTCTCCGCGCCGGAAGGAAAGGGCGCACCCCGCCACACCGCAGAGGAACATGAAGCGCGCCTGAAACAAGGGGAAGAAGGCATACGGGCCGGGGCCGTCTCTCCGGTCATTCCGGCCCTGCTCTTCGGGGATCGCTTTCTCCTGCGCACCCCTGATCTCCAACGGGTCAACGCGGCCGGGCTCATGCACAGCCTCGCGCTCTCGGGCCAGCATCTGGCGGTTGCGGGGCTCGGCGCGCTGGCGGCAAGCGCCCTCATCGGCCTCTTTTTCCCGCGCTTCTTTCTCAGGATGCCCGCCTACAGCCTCATGGCCCTGCTCAGCGTGCCGCTGGCCGCGGTCTATTTGTGGCTTGGCGGCGCGCCGCCCTCCCTGATCCGGGCCGCACTCATGCTGGGCCTCGTCTGCCTGCTGCGCCATGCCGCCGACCTCCTCCCCGAACGGCTGCACGGCACGCGGAATCTGCGCCCGCCCTTCTCCTTTCCCGACATCCTGATCATGGCGCTGGCCTGCATGGTGCTGAGCGATCCGCTCTGCCTCTACGACCTCGGCGTGCAGCTTTCCTTCTCCGCCGTGGCCGGGATCGCCCTGTGCTCGCCTCTGCTGCGTCGGCTGTGGCGGCCCTTCGCCCCGTCACCTTTCGAGGTCCTGCACGGCGACCTGTCTCCCCTGCGAGCGGCGGCAAAACGTTTCCTTGAACTTCTCTGGCTGACGCTCGGCTGTTCCGTGGCCGCGCAGCTCGCCACCCTGCCGCTCGTGCTCGACGCCTTCGGGCGCTCCACCGTCTGGTTTCCGCTCAACCTGCTCTGGCTGCCGATCCTCGGTTTTCTCGTCCTCCCGCTGGCCTTTCTGGGGCTGCTCGCCTGCGCCGCCGGATGGGATCAGGTGGCGGGCTGCCTTCTGCATCTGGCCTCGCTGCCCTGCGACGCCCTCTTGAGCGGCCTGCGCTGGCTCGAAGACCACGCCGGGCTTGACGCCTTTGTCGCGCCGCGCCCGCACTGGACGGCCCTGCTCGGTTTCGGGGCCGTAGGCGTGGCCGCGTGCCTGCGCCTCAACCGCGAACGTCTGCCCCTCGCGGGCAAACGGCTTCTCATCGCCGGGGCGCTTCTGCTCTGCGTAGGGCCTCTCCTGCGCGTCCATGCCTTCTTCGAGCCCGCCGTTTCACTGCGGGCTCTGGACGTAGGACAGGGTCAGGCGCTGCTCCTCGAATGGCCCCACGGAGGCCGGGCGCTCATCGACGGCGGAGGGCTCTTTTCCGAACGCTTCGACGTGGGCCGGGACATCGTTTCCCCGCTGCTCACGGCCAACGCCCTGCCCCGGCTGGATTTCATCGCCGTCAGCCATCCCGACCGCGACCATATCAAGGGGCTTCTCTTCATCGCCTCCCGCTTCTCCTTGAAGGCGGCCTATACCGCGCGGATCGCGGGGCTTGATCCGCCTTCGCCGCCCGGGGCCGCCGCTCCCGCGCTGGCCGAAGCCTTCGCTTCCGTCCTTGCGCTGCGGGGCATTCCCCGTCATACTCTGGAAGCGGGCGACCGGATTTCCCTTGCCGAGGGCCTTGCGCTGGAAGTGCTCTCCCCGCCGCGCGGCAAAGCCGTTTCAGGCAACGACGGGCTGGTGCTGCGTCTCGTTTTTCAGGGCCGGGGCCTCGCCCTTCTGCCCGGGGATGCGGAAAAGCCCGCCCTCCGGGAGCTCTTGCGCAGCGGCACGGACCTGTCGGCGGAGGTGCTCATCCTGCCGCATCACGGTTCGGCGGGAAGCCTTCTGCCCGAACTCTACGACGCCGTACGCCCCAGCATCGCCATTGCCAGCGCGGGCGCCTACAACGCCTATCGTCTGCCTTCGCGCCGTATCCGGGAAGAGCTGGCGCGACGGGGCATCCCCTTGCGCGTCACCGGCGAAGAGGGCGAAATTCGCATCCGATGGAACACCCGACGGGAACGCGGGCGGCCTCCCGACAAGGGCGCGGCGGCCCTTTCCCACCTTCAAAAGGATATGTCGTGCGATTGACAACAACGCATAAAATGGGTTTCGCGGCCCTGATCATGGCGGGAAGCGTCTTTTTGTCCCGGCTCATGGGGCTCGTGCGGGACAAGGTCGTTTCGTGGCAATTCGGGGCGGGCGCGGAATCCGACGTCTATTTCGCGGCCTTCGTGGTGCCGGATTTCCTCAACTATCTGCTGGCGGGCGGCTACATTTCCATCACGCTCATCCCTCTGCTGTCCAAACGCTTCGAGGAGGACGAGGCGGACGGCTGGCGTTTCTTTTCCTCGGTCTTCTGGTGGGCGGCGCTCGGCATCGCCGCGCTCACGGCGGGCGCGTGGCTCTTCGCCCCGGAACTGGCCCGGCTGGTCGGACCGGGCTTTTCCCCGGAAAAACAGGCCCGGCTGACCTACTTTCTGCGCATCATCCTCCCCGCGCAGGTCTTCTTTCTGCCCGGGGCCTGCGTTTCGGCGCTCCTCTACATCCGCCGCCAGTTCCTCGCTCCGGCGCTCACGCCGCTCGTCTACAACGGCTGCATCATCGCGGGGGGCCTGCTCGTGTCCGGGCGCGGGATGGAAGGCTTCTGCTGGGGCGTGCTCTTCGGGGCCGCAACCGGCGCCTTCTTGCTCCCGGTCATGGCCGCACGCGCGCGCGGCGGGCGGCTTCCCGACGGCGTGCCCGGGGGCCTGCACCTTGTCTTTTCCCTGCGGCACCCGCTCCTGAAACGCTTTCTGCTGCTGGCCCTGCCCCTCATGCTCGGCGTGTCCATCGTGGCCATGGACGAGCAATTCGTCCGCATTTTCGGCTCGATGGCCGGAGAGGGCGCGGTCAGCCTCCTGAGCTATGCCCGGCGGATCATGCTTGTGCCCGTGGGTGTGGTGGCACAGGCGGCGGGCGTGGCCTCCTTCCCCTTTCTGGCCGCTCTCGCGGCCCGGGGCGACGACGCGGGCTTTGACGCCACCCTCGGCACGGCCCTGCGGGGGAGCCTTATGGTGGTCATTCCGCTCACGGCCTACATGCTCGCCGTGGCCTTGCCCACGCTCGGCCTCATCTTCGAGGGGGGCCGCTTCTCCGCCGAAGAAACCGTCCTCGCCGCGCCGCTGCTTCAGCTTCTTCTTCTCTCCGTGCCCTTTTGGGTGGTGCAGCAGGTCATCGGCAGAGCCTTTTACGCCCGGCAGAACACCCTTACGCCCGCCGTGGTGGGCACCCTCGCCACCCTCGCCGCCCTGCCCGTCTACCCCTTGGCGGTCAAGCTCTGGGGTGCCTTCGGCGTAGCGCTCCTGACGACGCTCAGCCTCTTTGCCTACACCCTAGCCCTGTCCTTTTTCTGGGTCCGCAAGCACGGGTCGGACGCCTTTACGGGCATGGGCCTTCTGCTGCTCAAAAGCCTCCTGCTGGTCCTCCCCGGCACCCTTCTGGCCCTTGCCGCCGTCCATTTTCTCCCGCACCGCCTCCCCGGGTGGTTCCCGGGGCTCTACGCCTATCTGCCCGCCGCCCTGCGTCATGCGGTCATCTGCGGCGTAGCCGGGCTCGCCTTTGCCGTCACCTATCTCCCCCTCGCCCGGCTGTTCATGGCTGAGGCGCTCTGTTTGAGGAAGAAATGAATTGGAGGGGGAGGGGGAAACTTTCTGGAGAAAGTTTCCCCCTCCCCCT
>CALVEZ010000038.1 GCA_944326695.1 Candidatus Bilophila faecipullorum
ATCGGGGAGGGGAGAGGGAACCTTTCTGGAGAAAGGTTCCCTCTCCCCTCCCCGAACCCCTCCCCTCTCCCTCCCAAGACTTTTACCCTTATCGAATCCCTCCTCTCGGTTTGACCAGCTTCTTCATGCCACCTGTGAATGACGTAATAGTAGTAGGAGAAGGAGGAAGAAGAGGAGGCCCTCTTTATTCGGAGTATTTTACTTAAAAAATCAATATGTTGTTCTATTTTAGAGAGCATGAAAGCTTTTCTTCTTTTCCCTGCCCCATCCAAATGAAAAGCCTTCCTCCACCCCTTACAGGATGAAAGAAGGCTCTTTGCACCATCTTCTTCCGGCGTCTCTTTTTCAACGCCTTTTCATCACCCTCCCCGCTCAGTCCTTGCCGCCACCCGTAACGCCGGGCTCTCCTCCTGCGGGAATGCCGACAAGAAGGATTCGATAAAGTCGAAAGTCTTGGGAGGGAGAGGGGGGAGGTTTGGAGGGGGAGGGGGAGGGGGAGCCCTTCTTCAGAAGGGTTCCCCCTCCCCCTCCAATCTTTTCCTATTTCAAAAGCCGCCCCAAAGCCTCGTTGACCAGCGCCGGGTTGGCCTTGCCGCGCATCTTGCGCATGACCTGACCGACAAAGAAGCTGACGAGCTTGGTCTTGCCGCCCTTGTAGGCTTCGACCTCGGCGGGGTTTTCCGCCAGCACTTCCGCCACAGCCGCGTCGATGGCCGAGGTGTCGGACACCTGCACCAGTCCCTTTTCGCGAACATAGGCTTCCGGCATCACACCTTCGGCATACAGATCACTGAAAATGTCCTGAGCGATCTTGGCGCTGATGAGCCCGCCGTCCACGATTTTGGCCAACTCCGCCAGCGCCTCGGGCTTGAGGGCGGAGTCCTTGAGCGCCACGCCCGTCTGGTTGATCTCGCGGAGCATGGGCCCGGTCATGTAGTTGGCGATCTTGCGCGGCTCGCTGTAGAGGGCCACCGCCGCCTCGAAGAAATCGGCCTGCGCGCGATCCGCCGTGATGATCTCGGCGTCCTGCTCGGGCAACTTCCATTCGTCCATGAAACGACGGCGGCGCGCGGCGGGCAGTTCGGGGAGGCTGGCCTTCCAGCTTTCAAGCTGCTCCTCGGAAATGTGCACGGGCACGAGGTCGGGATCGGGGAAATAGCGGTAATCGTGGGCCTCTTCCTTGTCACGCATGGACATGGTCACGCCCTTGACGCTGTCGAAAAGGCGGGTTTCCTGAATCACCTTGTCGCCGTCCTCAAGCACGTCCTGCTGGCGGGCCACCTCAAACTCGATGGCCTTCTGCACGTGGCGGAAGGAGTTCAGGTTTTTGAGCTCGGTGCGCGTGCCGAATTCCACCGTGCCTTTGGGACGGATAGACACGTTGGCGTCACAACGGAAGCTCCCCTCCTCCATGTTGCCGTCGGTGATGCCAAGGTAAACCACGATGGCGTGCAGGGCCTTGAGGTAGGCCACCGCCTCCTCCGCGCTGCGCATGTCCGGCTCGCTGACGATTTCGATGAGCGGCACGGCGGCGCGGTTCAGGTCCAGATAGCTGTGGTCGCCCTCATGGATGTTCTTGCCCGCGTCGGTTTCCATGTGAATGCGCGTGATGCCGATACGCTTGGTTTCGCCTCCGACTTCGATGTCCAGATGCCCGTGTTCGCACAAAGGGCGCTCGAACTGCGAAATCTGGTAGTTGTAGGGCATGTCGGGGTAAAAGTAATTTTTGCGGGCGAAGACGGAATCGTTGTTGATGGCGCAGTTCAGGGCCAGCCCCGCGCGCGTGGCGTATTCCACGGCGGTCTGGTTCAGCACGGGCAGCACACCCGGCATCCCGGCGCAGACTTCGCAGACGTTGGTGTTGGGTTCCACCCCGAAGGTGGTGGGGCAGGAACAGAACAGCTTGGATTTGGTGCAAAGGTGGACGTGCACCTCAAGGCCGATGACGGTTTCATAGGCGGACATAGGGAAACTCCGAAAGGCCGATTGGAATGTTACATAAGGGAACATTCTTGGCGTTCACAAAAAGGATGTCCTTTTCCCAGCGGCTGGGCCGGGAAGAAGGACGCGGTTAAAAAAAGGGAACCTGTTGGAAAAACGTCCTTTCCCTTTTAATTGCCGTACAGTTCGGGATTGAGCGAGGGGTCGTTGTACATCTTGAACTGGAAATAGAGCTTCGGGGTCTTGGACCCGTCGAGGAATTCCGAGATCAGATGCCTGACCGCCGCGATGAGATCGGCGCGCTGCTCCTTGAGCACGTCAAGCTTTTTGGCGCAGGAGGCGATGTGCTCGGGCGTCACGTCGGTGCGGGCAAGCTGCTCGTCCATGTGCCAGATTTTGAGGCTCAGGATGGAGAGGCGGTCAATGGCCATACCCAGCGATTCCGTATTGGTATGGGGCGCGGGCGAGGCCGGAAGCAGCGGGCGCAGCAGGGCCACAAGGCAGGCGTCCACACGTTCCATGCGGTCGTTGCGCTCCTGATTGAGCTTGTCGATGCGGTACTTGCAATCGGCGATGACGTCCGGGGTCACGTCGCGGCGGCGGGCCACATCTTCGACGTGCCAGAGCCGGAAATTGCGCAGGTGCTGGGCGCGCACGAGCGCTAGAAGCGTTTCGGGCGAGGCCGGGGCGTCAGGGGCGACGTCCGGGGCCTGCGGCTCCTCGCCATGCCACAGGGCCGTGGCCTCGTTCTGGGCGTCAAAACAGGCATCAAGCAGGGAAAAAAGAGGCGTGGGGGTGGTCATATGAAGTCCTGGTTGGCGTTGGTGATGGTGGCGTCGAAATACTTTCCGACGCCGTAGTCGCCGCGCCGGAAAAACTTTTCCGGCCCCGGCCCGACGATCTGCAATTCCGGGTGTGTGCGCTGCATGTCGAGCGCGATGCGCATTTCCTTGGTACAGCCGGTAGAAAAGGTGGCGTCCTTCCCCGACCAGATCGGCGGCACCTTGCGGCCCATGAGGGCGAAACTCCGTTCGATGTCGTCCATGCTCTGGAAGCGCCAGATGTTGATGAGGCCGCTGCGCTGCACCTGCTCCCACATGAACATGAGATCGTCGCCATCCATGCCCGGCTCGAAATATTCCGCCGGGTTGATGATGAAAATGCCGTCCAGCCGCTCGCGCAGCGCCCGCACGAAGGTTTCCGCCACCTTGATCGCCGTGGCGGTCTGCCCGGGGATGCTGCCGATGATGCAGCTGTAGAACATGACCGCCTTGCCGCTGTTCTTGGCGGCGCGCATGCTCTTGATGATCGTGCGGGCCTTGGCCGTCAGCGCGTATTCGCTGAACTTGCGCACCCCGGGCGCGTGGGGCTTGAGCTGCATCCGGGCCTCGCCGCCCTCTTCCCAGAAACAAAAGATGTCGCGGGTGAAGAGATGGCTCGTGCCGAGCAGCACGTCCCGGTTGCCCCGGCCCCGGGCGAGCACGGCGTCGCTTTCCTTCCACGCCCGGGCGAAGGTCACGGAAGTGCGGTAGAGATTGAGGCGTTCGCCCGTGCCGTCGGAAATGATCAACAGGCGATACTCGCGCAGCCGCCGCAAAAGCTCGTTCTTGGAGGTGGCCGGAACCTTGAGTATATGCGATTCTGGCAGGTTGTCCACCAGCAGGGGATCGCGCTCCATGTCCCCGATGGTCGGCGCGTAGTAGATCGGGGCCTCCTTGAGGGCGAGGATAACCCTGTGGCCGAGCCGTAACAACGTCTCGATGATGCGCAGATCAAGCACAAGGCCGCCTTCCACGGCGCAGACGTAGAGGAAGGTGCGCGGGTTGTCCGGGTCTCCGAGCAGTTCGCGCACCTGCGGGGTAAAGGCTTCCGATCCGGCGAAGATGTCCGGCAGGGCGCAGAGTCCCTTCTCCCCGGCGGCGCAGGCGTGGATGAGCCGGGTGATGGTACTGTGCGAGCGCCCGGCCAGATGAAGGAGCCGGGTCAGCTCCGCAAGGTCCAGCGCGCGGCGCAGGCTGGCGATGTCCCCCTTGCCGCACAAGCCCTCAGGCAGGCGTCCGAGCGCCTCCTGAAAGGCCTGAGAACCCAAAAATTCCGCAAGCCCCTCGTTGAAGAAAAAGCGTTCCTCCAGCCACGGATCAGGGGTGTCGAAATGGCTCGTCAGCGTGGTCACGAGCCGTTTGACGAGCCGGGAAGGAAGGATGTTGCCGAGCGCAAGGCAGCCCCGGAAGCGGTGGCGGCAGTAGTTGATCATGTTCCGCCGCTTCTCGCGGTCCTTTTCGCGGCGCACCACCCGGATGATCGAGCGCCATGCCTCCGCATACTGGCTGCGCACGCGGGGCGGGAACGTGCGGAGGTGGTAGGATGCCACCAGTTCCCGGAAGGTGAGGTCCGAAGCGGGAACATAGACCTGCCGCTCGTCCAGCGCGACCATGAAGCGCAACTGTTCCGGGCTGGCCACGCCCGTGGGGTTGATGCTGTGCTCGATGTTGTTTTCCGCGCAGAAGCTGTAGAACCACGCGTCAAAGGCGGGATGGTCGCCGAGCCGCAGATCGCTGACCCGTTCGATGGGAGGCAGCCTGTTCATGGCCGCTCCGCGCAGGCTTCGTCCGTCTGAATGAAACCGCGTTCGCGCAGCCGCCGGTAATAGGCCCCGGAGGTATCGGAAAGCACGCGCAGGCCCGGCCCCTCGCTGCTCACGCGCACCTCGTCCCCGCCGCAAAGCGGCATCCCCTCCTGCCCGTCCACGGTCAGAAAGGCGTCCTGCGCCCCCTGCCCCACGGTGAGGAGGATGCGGCAGTCGCTGGGCAGGACGATGGGCGGAAAGCTCTTGAAGAAGGGAGAGATGGGGGTCAGCGTCAGTGCCCGGACGCCCGGATGCACGAGGGGGCCGTGCGCGGAAAGGGCATAGGCCGAGGAGCCAAGGGGCGTGGAGACGATCACGCCGTCGGCGCGCACCAGCCCCATGTCCTCGCCGTCCACGGCGACGTGCACGGGCAGGACCCGGGCGAGCGCGCCCCGGCCCGCCACCACGTCGTTGGCGGCATGGCCGCTGGCCACGCTCCGGCCTTCGCGCCGCACGTCCCAGTTCAATACAAGGCAGGTGCGCTCGATCATCCGTCCCGCGAGGAGGCGTTCAAGGGCGGGCTGCCAGCGGGCGGCGGGAAGCTCGGTCAGAAAGCCGACCTGTCCGAAATTGATGCCCAGAAGGGGGACGTTGACGAGGGCGAGCTTGCGGCCCACGCCCACAAAGGTACCGTCGCCGCCGAGGACGAGCACGGTATCCACGCCGCGGGCCCCGGCCGCGAGTTCCTCGGGGGGACAGGCGGCGGAAAGGGTGGAGGCCGCCACGCCGCGCGCTTCAAGCCAGCGGCTCACGGCAAGGGCCGTGGATTCGGCGTCGGCGTGTCCGGCCTTGGTGACGAGAAGGATGGAAGTGACGGACTGCATCCGCTTTCACTAGTAGAAAGCGTGCCTTTCTTCAATAGCAAACTTGCCGTCTTCCGTGCCGTTCCACTGATTCCGGCGGTTTGTGAACGGGGCGGCGGCACGGGACGGTGTTGTCAGGCGGGGCGCTTTCGCTTATATTTCCGGGATTGCCGCGCCCGGCTTGCCGAATGGGAATCAGGGATTATCTCTGCATGGCGGCCAGCGCGGAAGGAGCACTACCCTCATGGACAAGGCCTTGCAGATGATTTCCCGGCACGCGGAGGACGGCGCGAAAGCGCGCCGCGATTTTTTTGCCGTCCACGGCGGCAGGGTCGCCGAGGCGGCCCGGCGCATGGCCGTGTGCATCGCGCGCGGGGGGAAACTCCTGCTGGCGGGCAACGGCGGCAGCGCGGCGGACGCCCAGCACTGGGCCGCCGAGTTCGTCAACCGCTTCCTGATGGACCGCCCGCCGCTTCCGGCCGTGGCGTTGACCACGGATTCGTCCATCCTGACTTCCATCGGGAACGATTTCGGCTACGATCTCGTCTTCGCCAAGCAGGTGCAGGCCCTCGGCCGCGCCGGGGACGTGCTGGTGGGCATTTCCACGTCCGGGAACAGCGGCAACGTCATCGGCGCTTTGCAGGCCGCCCGCAAGCAGGGCCTGTTCACCGTCGGCCTCACCGGGGACGGCGGGGGACGCATGGCGCCCCTCTGCGACATCCTGCTCCCGGTAGGGCACCCGTCCACGCCCATCGTGCAGGAAACGCACGCCGCCATCGGGCACATGCTCTGCGCCCTGACCGATTACTACCTTTTTGAAAACGTCTCGGCCATCAAGCCGATGCTGGAATAGCGGGCCTCCCGCGCCGCCGGGCACCCGGCCCTGGCCGGAGCAGCCCGCTTTACGAACCCTCCCGCCTGAAAGGGAACGCCTTTCCGGGAAGCAAGGAGAACACGTCATGCCCATGTTTGAATATCGCTGCACCCGCTGCGGCCACGAATTCGAGGAACTGGTTTTCGGGGATAAGACCCCCGTGTGCCCGGCCTGCCACGCCGAAGCCACGGAAAAGCTCATCTCCAAGCCCTGCCGCCATTGCGAAGGCTCGGGGATGGGGGATTTCGCCCCGTCCGCCGCGCCCGCGTCCGGCGGGGGCTGCGCGGGCTGCTCCGGCGGCAACTGCGCAAGCTGCCATTAGCCCGGGCGGACGCGCGGGACAGGAGGCCGAGCGCTGCGCCCTGCTCCGTCCCCCATGCCGCGCCTTTGGCAAGGTGACCACACGTCAACGATGAACCCCACCCCGCGCGACGCGCGGGAATGCTGCGGGGCTCCCTTCGATTCAGATTGACCAGCGCAAGGATTGTTATGGAAAAACTCGTTATCGCCACCCGCGGCAGCCGTCTGGCGCTGTGGCAGGCGAACCATGTGAAGGACAGCCTCGAAGCCGCGCATCCCGGCCTTGCGGTGGAGTTGAACGTCATCAAGACCCGCGGCGACATCATCCTTGACGTGCCGCTGGCCAAGGTCGGGGGCAAGGGCCTTTTCGTCAAGGAAATCGAGGAGGCGCTCCTCAGCGGCGCGGCCGACATCGCCGTGCACAGCATGAAGGACGTGCCCATGCAGCTCCCCGAGGGCCTGACGCTCGGCATCGTGCCCGAGCGCGAGGACCCCACGGACCTCTTCCTTTCGGTGGACTACGATTCTCTGGAAGCCCTGCCCGCCGGGGCGGTCGTGGGCACGAGCAGCCTCCGCCGTCAGGCGCAGGTGCTGGCGCTGCGGCCCGATGTGGAGGTCGTCTCCCTGCGCGGCAACGTGGATACGCGCCTGCGCAAGCTGACCGAAGGGCATTTCGCCGCCATCATCATGGCTACAGCAGGCATGAAACGCCTCGGCCTGTCCGTGCCCAAAGAGCGGCCCCTTGCGCCGCCCGCCTTCATCCCCGCCGTGGGACAGGGCGCGCTCGGCATCGAGTTCCGGGAGGATCGTACGGACCTTGCCGAGCTGCTGGCCTTCATGGAGCATCGGCCCACCCGTATTTGCGTCGAAGCCGAACGCGGCCTTCTGGCCGGGCTGGACGGCGGCTGTCAGGTGCCCATCGCCGGGCACGCCGAAATGATTGACGACGGGCATTTTGAACTTGAGGGACTGGTCGGGGAAGTCGACGGCTCGGCCATCATCCGGCGGCGGATCACCGGGCGCGCTGAAGAGGCCCGCGCCGTGGGCCTTGAGCTTGCGCGCACCCTTGCGGAAGCGGGCGGCGCGGCCATCCTCGCCAAAGTCTACGCCCACTAGGGACGCCCACACAGCCTTTCCCACGGCTCCGTTTCCCGGGCTTTTCCGGGGAACGGGGCTCTGCGTCCGCGCCGCTTCCCTCCCTTTCCCGTACTTCACTTTTACGCAGGAAAACCATGAGCAAAATCAAATCGCTGCCGGGCCAGCGTCTCTGTTCCAATCTGCCCCCGGACCGCATCCCCTGGGAGACGAGCGACGCCATCCCCCGCAACGGCCACCGCAAGGTGGCGCCGCAGCCCCGCGCGCTCAAGGCGCTTGAGCTGGCCCTGCATATCCATACGGCGGGCTACAACGTCTACCTTTCGGGCGAGTCCAATCTCGGACGAACCTACATGCTGCGCGAGTTCCTTGAGCCGCGCATCCGCAAGGCGTCTACGCCACCTGATCTCGTCTACGTCAACAACTTCGACGATCCTGACCGCCCCCTGCTGCTTTCCGTCCCGGCGGGACAGGGCAGGAAGCTGCGCTCGGCCTTGGCGCAGGCGCTGGCCGACGTCCGCAAGGAGCTTCCCTCCCGCCTCGACAACGAGAATTACGTGAAAAAGCGTTCCGAATTGCAGGATCGCTTTCAGGCCGTGCGTTCTGGCCTCATCAAGCAGATGGACAAGACGGCAGGCAAGCAGGGCTTCAACCTCGACATGGACGAACAGGGAAGCCTGACGCTCTACCCGCTGGTGGAGGGCAAGCGCCTGAGCGAGGAGGAGTACGAGCATCTTGATCCCGCCCTGCGGCAGGGGCTCAAGCAGAAAGGGGATACGCTGCTGCGGGCCATGTCCGGCATGGTGCGCAAGCTGAACACCGCCGAGCAGTCCTTCCGTTCCGACGAGAAATCGCTGGAGCGGGAGGTGATCCGTTCCGTGCTCACGTCCGTGCTCGTCCCGGTGGTGGAGCGCATCCTGAGAAACTGCACCCCGCCCGACTGTGAGCCCGATCCCGCGCTGCAAGACTACTTTGAAGCCCTGCAGGAGGACATCCTCGATCATCCCGAAGGCTTCCTGCCCCGCGACGCCTCGTCCGGGCCTTCGCTCGGCGCGCCTCTGTCCGCTGACGGGCCGCACCCCGAGCAGGACACCTACCTCTATGATGTCAACGTCTTTGTGGACAACAGCGGCCTGAAAGGTGCGCCGCTTGTGATTGAGGACCATCCCACCACCTCCAACCTGCTCGGCTGCGTGGAGCGCGAGTCCGAAATGGGGGCGCTGGTCACGGATTTCACCCTGATCAAGGCCGGATCGCTGCACCGGGCCAACGGCGGCTTCCTCGTCCTGCACCTTGAGGACATCCTCCAGCATCCCGGCGCGTGGGAAGGGCTCTTAAGGGCGCTGCGGGCCGGTTCCGCTCGCCTTGAGGAGGCCGGAGACGTGCCGGACGGGGCCGTACGCACCAAAGGCATCGAGCCGCAGCCCGTGCCCCTTGATCTCAAGGTCGTCCTCATCGGCAACGAAGAACTGTACGAAGCCCTGCTGACCAACGACGACCGCTTCGCCAAGCTCTTCAAGATCAAGGCGCACATGACCGAAACCGTGGAGCGCACCGCCGCCGACATCCGCGCCTGGCTCATCCGCATCGCCGGGATCATCGACGAGACGCGCCTGCTGCCCTTCAGCCGCGAAGCTCTGGCCGGGCTGGTGGACTTCAGTTCCCGCGTGGCCGAGGATCAGCGTAAGCTCTCGCTCAAGTTCCCGCTCATGCGCGACGTGATGATCGAAGCCTCCGCGATGGCCTCCATGCGCGAGTCCGTCCTCGTCGAGCGGTCGCACCTTGAAGAGGCCCTTGAAGCCCGCCTGTACCGGGCCAATCTGGTGGAAGAGCTGTACATGGAAGAGTACGACCGTGATCTCATCAAGGTCCGGACCACCGGGTCCGCCGTGGGCCGGGTCAACGGGCTTTCGGTCTCGTGGTACGGCGATTTCGAGTTCGGCCTGCCGCATCAGATTTCCTGCACGGTGGGCGTCGGCCACGGCGGGATCATCGACCTTGAACGCGAAGCCGAACTCGGCGGCCCCATCCATACCAAGGCCATGCTGATCCTCAAAAGCTATCTGGTGGACCAGTTCGCCCGCGACAAACCGCTGGTCATGACGGGCAGCCTCTGTTTCGAGCAGAATTACGGCGGCATCGAGGGCGACTCCGCCTCGGGCGCGGAACTGGCCGCCCTGCTCTCCGCGCTTTCGGAGGTGCCGCTCAAGCTCTCGCTGGCCATCACCGGAGCGGTGAGCCAGTCCGGTCAAGTCATGGCCGTAGGCGGCGTTTCCCGCAAGATCGAGGGCTTCTTCGGCATTTGCTCGCGCCGTGGGCTGACGGGCGAGCAAGGCGTGATCATCCCCTCGGACAACGTGGACCACCTCATGCTGTCCCCGCGCATCCGCGAAGCCGTGGACGCGGGCCAGTTCGCCATCTATCCGGTTTCGCACATTACGGAGGCCCTTGAACTGCTCACGGGCGTCCCTGCCGGGCGGCCCCTCAAGAACGGCGGCTTTACCCCCGGCTCCATCTACGACCTTGTCGACCGCCGCTTGCAGGAGTTCGGCCACAGCGCCGAGCACGCCTACTGCAAACCCTTGCGGAGAAAAAGGAAATAGGACATCAGGCAGGGGAGGGAGAAACGTCCGACAGGAAAAGGGGCGCGCCCCGCGTTTCCTCCCTCTTCTCCCTTCAACGGCTTCCGAGCCGGGGCGGGCACGTCCCGGCTTTTTTGTGCCCGGCAGCCTTCCCCTTTCGGGCCTGCCCCCTGCCTGAGGCCGTCCATCCGGGCCGGCCTGCCAAGGACTGACCGATTCCATGTGCAAGACAAAAGAGGCTGCCCATTGTGCGGGGCAGCCTCTGACAATTTTTGATGTAAAACGGACAGTTCTTGTTGGGCCACTTCCCCTCCGCCCCGGAAAGGCCGAAAGGAAAAAACTGGTGAAAGAAGGAACGGCAAGCGGAAGCGGGCCGCTGGAAGGTCGTCCCCACAGGGTCGGCACCCAAACCGATCAGCCGCCCCTTACGGGCGGGAGTTCCGACAGGGTGAAGGAATCCACACCCGCCCCGACAAGCAGCCCCACTTGCGGAGGCCCTGAGTCGGGAGGGAGGGAGGGAGGGAGGGAGGGAACGTCCGCTCCCGGCGTCCTTCAGGGCGAAAGCGGCCCTTCTTCCGAAGGGCCGCCCTTGACTACAGCAGTTCCCCGTCCCAGTTGAACAGGCCCGGGCGGTTGGCGACGGGCATGGTTTTGGGCGGGTTCTCCTCCATGCGGGCGAAGAAAGAATAGCCCGCCGCCTCCAGTTCGGGGCGGTGCGCCGAGATGTCCAAGGGCCACGCCGGGTAAATCCACGTGTTCTGCCCGTAACGGCGCGTCCAGAAGGTTTCGCCCTTCGGACTCTGGAACGGCTCGTTGGCCTTGATGCCCACGGGATCGTGGCGTGCGATGCCCATAGGCCAGAAGCCGGAAAGGACGACGCCGAGCGGCAGGGGGCTCATCTTCGGCAGAGCCAGAAAATCCCCCCGGGTGAGTTCGGGGCTGACGAAGGCCGCGTGGAAGCCGAGATCAGCGAAGGCGGCCAGCGTGAAGGCGTTGGCGGCGTTGCAGAAAGGCCCGGCCACCAGATCGACATCCTGCCGATCCCGGAACAGGGCGGCCTGCCACGGCGCGTTGCAGACGAAATGCTTCGCCCCGTTGCGCGTCGCTTCCTTGAGCAGGCGCTTCCAGAGTTCCTCCTCGTCCGGCCAGATGACCGGGGGCAGCCACCACGTCATGTTGGGAGCCACGGTGCGGGAAACCTCGCGCACGGACTTCGGCGAAAGCCACAGGCCGATGACCGTGTTGCGGCTGCGGCGCGTCTCCGCGCCGTAAGGCAGGGACGCGCGCAGGACCATATCCGGGCGGCGGCGCGCCTGCGCGGGCTTGGGCGGCCGGACCGCAAATTCCACGGCGGCGGGCTCGCTGCCCTTGCAGCGTTCCAGCTTCTGCTTCCACTCGGCCAGAAGGCGCACAAGCTCGGGTTCGCGGCGGTCGATGAGAAAGACCGGCGTCCCGGATTTCGGCGTCTTGTGCTTGGGCAGGCGCAGGGCGAATGTCCCGGCCTTGGGCGTGCGGCGGGTCACGGGCAGGGTCGAGTGCCAGTTTTCGTCCTCATAGCCCACGCGCAGGTAATCGTAGGACAAAAGCTCGATATGCGGCTTGAAGAAGGGACGGCCCTCGGGATCGGTCTGCACCTTGCCGACGAGCCTCCCAGAACTGGTCTGGCTGTCCGGCGAGGTCGGCTCGCTCGTGCGCTGCGGCAGGAAACGGGCGCGGGTCGAAGGACGTCCGAGCGCCATTTCCAGAATCTTCTCGGCGTCCTTGCGGGCCTGCGGATCGTCGGGATTGTCGCGCAGCATCTTATAGGCCGTGACCACGTGATAGACGTAGTGCGGCCCTTTCTTGCGGCCTTCGATCTTCCAGCAGTTGAGATGGGGAATATCCGTAATGGTCTTGGCGAGCACGTCCAGCGAAAGATCGAGGCAGGAGAAGAAGCGCCCGGCGTGGCCGCGCTGCTTGTACATGCGGCGGCAGGGCTGCACGCAGCGCCCGCGCAGGCCGCTCTTGCCGCCCATGTAGCTCGACCAGTAACAGCGGCCCGACACGCACCAGCACAGCGCGCCGTGGATGAACATCTCAAGGTCCAATCCCTCGGGGCAGGCGGCGGCGATCTGCTTGATTTCGTCGATGGAGAGTTCGCGGGGCAGGATCACCCGGTCCGCCCCCAGTTCCTTGGCGGCCTGCAGGGAAGCGGGGTGCGTCAGGTTGGCGAGCGTGGACAGGAAGAGCCCGCCCTCATACCCGGCCTGACGCGCCAGCGCGAGGAGGCCGGGGTCCTGAATGATCAGGCCGTGCGGCTTTACGTCGCGGGCGAGACGAGCGATGAGGCGTCCCGCAGCGGGCACGTCGTCGGGCTTGACGAGCGTGTTGAAGGCCACATAGATGCGCCTGCCGTTCTCGTTGGCCAGCTCGACCATGCGGGAAAGCTCGGCGGAACCGAAGTTGTCCGCCTGCATCCGCGCGGAAAAATGTTTGAGGCCGAGGTAGACGGCGTCGGCACCGGCGGCCATAGCCGCCAGAAACGATTGCGTGTCCCCCGCCGGGGCGAGAATCTCAGGCTTGCGCGTCATGACTGTCTATCCTGATGGAGAAAAAAATGAATGAGGATAAAACCCCGTAAGGGAGAACCGCAGGGCCGCCCCTCTGTCCCGTCCGACGTCTGGAAAGATGCCCGTCGGGCATCTTCGCCTTCTCGTGCCGAAGGTGCGAGGAACCCCGCCGCCGCAAGGCGGGAAAAACGCCGCCGCAGGGCCACCGCCGAAGCCTCGGGAATGGAAGAGAGGGGAAAGGGCCTTCGAAAAGGCCCCTCCCCCTGTGCCGGGAAGCTTATTCGAACACGCTGGCGTTGGTGATGAGCACGGCGGAAACCGGCACATCAGAGTGGATGCCACGGGTGGTCGTCTTTTCCTTTTCGATCTTGTCCACGGCTTCCATGCCTTCGATGACCTTCCCGAAGACGCAGTAGCCGTAGCCGTCGACGCTGGGAGCGGAGAAGTTCAGGAAGTCGTTGTCCACGGTGTTGATGAAGAACTGGGCCGTGGCGCTGTGCGGATCGCGGGTGCGGGCCATGGCGATGGTGCCGCGCTCGTTGCGCAGGCCGTTGGCGGCCTCGTTCTCGATGGGGGCGTGGGTGGACTTTTCTTCCATCTTCATGTTCATGCCGCCGCCCTGAATCATGAAGCCCTTGATCACGCGGTGGAAGATGGTATTGGCGTAAAAGCCCTCGTTGACGTATTTGAGAAAGTTCTCGACCGTTTTGGGAGCCTTGTCGGCATAGAGTTCGACGAGGATGTCCCCGGAGGTGGTTTCGAGAAGCACGGTAGGATTGGCCATGATACACTCCTTACAAAATAATCGTAAAAGTATGCCCGAAAACCTTGCGGGAGGCAAGCCGACCCCGTGCCCCCTCTTCCCTTCCACGCCTTCGCGCAGGGCTGGCAAAAGAAGCTGGAAAAGCACAAGGCCATCTCCGACTTCCCGCCTTCGGACGGGGTCCGGTAGCGCAGCGCCTCCGTGGTCGCATATTTCCGGCTTCACATCCCCATGCGCCGCGCAACCATCTCTCGCCCCGCTTCGCGGACCCGTCGCTTGAGGCGGGCCAAACCGGCCCCGTGACAGCCGCCGCGTTTCCGGCTATCTCTTGAAAGGAACGATTCCCATTAAAAAGGACAATCGATGTTTTCCCCCATAAACGGATACCGGGAAGGCGATGACCGCCCCACCCCGCGCAGGGCCGCCCGGAAACAGGGTGCCCCCTCCGTTTGACTCACCGACCTCACCCGAAAGGATACCTTTTCGCATGAACGATAAACGACGCTTTACCCTTATTCAGGAAAGGCTGCTGGCGTGGTTCGCCGCCAACCGCCGCCCCCTGCCGTGGCGCGACGACTACAACCCCTACCGCACGTGGATCGCGGAAGTCATGATGCAGCAAACGCAGATGGACCGGGGGGTCCGGTACTTCCTGCGCTGGATGGAACGCTTTCCAGACGTGGCCGCCGTAGCCGAAGCGCCGGAAGAGGACGTGCTCAAGGCGTGGGAAGGGCTCGGCTATTACCGCCGGGCGCGCAACATTCAGGCTGCCGCCCGTGCCGTCATGGAGCGGCACGGCGGGGTTTTCCCCAGCCGCTACGCCGACATCCTCACTCTGCCCGGCGTGGGGCCCTACACCGCCGGGGCCATCGCCAGCACGGCCTTCAATGAGGAGGTGCCCTGCGTGGACGGCAACGTGGAGCGTGTCCTGTCCCGCGTCTTCGACATCGACACCCCGGTCAAGGAGGAGCCAGCCAAGAGCCGTATCCGGCAGCTCGCACAGGCGCTCATCCCCAAAGGCCGGGCGCGCGACTTCAATCAGGCGCTCATGGAACTCGGCGCGCTCGTCTGCCGCAAAAACCCGGATTGCGGGGAATGCCCCCTTGCGGACATCTGCGAGAGCCGCCACCTCGGGATCACGGCCGACCGCCCCGTGCCCGGCAAAAAAGCCGCGATCACGCCCCTTGAAGTGGTCTGCGGCGTCCTGCTGCACGAAGGAAAGGTCTTCATCCAGCGCCGGGGCGAAAAAGACGTCTGGGCCGGCCTCTGGGAGTTCCCGGGCGGCTGCGTGGAGCCGGGTGAAAGCCCTGAAGAGGCGGTCGTGCGCGAATGGAAGGAGGAAACCGGCTTCGACGTGGCGATTGTGGAGCGGCTCGCCACCATCCGGCACGGCTACACCACCTACCGCATCACCCTGCACTGTTTCCTGCTGCGGCTCAAAGGCGCGCCCTTGGGCTCTCCCCTGCCCGCCGAGCTGACCGCGGCCACGGCCTGCCAATGGATCGCGCCGCAGGACATCGAAGCCTTTCCCCTGCCCGCGCCGCACCGCAAGCTGGCCGATACGTGCGGCCTTTTTGACAAGCCGGGCCCGGGCGAGTAGGTTGCACGCGAACATTTCCCGCGAGCCGCCCCGCCCGGCGCGGCCGCGTCATGCCAACCATTGCGGAGTCATCCCATGCGCAAGACTGTCTACTGGATCGAAGGCGACGGCATTGGCCCGGACGTGTGGAAAAGCGCGCGCCCGGTTATCGACGAGGCCATCCGCCTCAGCTACGGCGACGAACGCGGCTTCGACTGGCGGGAACTCCCGGCGGGGGAAAAGGCCCTGCGGGAAAGCGGAAAGCTCCTGCCCGAAGAAACGCTCGAAGCCCTGCGCGGGGCGGAACTCGCCATCAAGGGCCCCCTCGGGACTCCGGTCGGCACGGGATTCCGCAGCCTCAACGTCACCCTGCGCCAGACGCTTGACCTCTACGCCTGCATCCGGCCCATCCGTTATTTTGAAGGCATCGAGTCGCCGGTCAAGCACCCCGAGCGCGTCAACATGATCGTCTTCCGGGAAAACACCGAGGACGTCTACGCGGGCATCGAATACAAGGCCGGGACGCCCGAAGCCGCGAAGCTCATCGCCTTCCTGCACGAGGAACTGGGAGCCAACGTGGACGCCTCCGCCGCCGTGGGCATCAAGCCCATGACCGAGAAGGGCTCCAGGCGCCTCGTGCGCGCCGCCATCCGCCACGCCTTGGCGCAGGGCCTGCCGAGCGTGACCCTCGTGCACAAGGGCAACATCATGAAATTCACCGAGGGCGCTTTCCGTCAGCACGGCTACGACGTGGCCCGGGAGGAATTCGGGGACCGCACCACGACCGAAGCCGACGCCGCGCCGGGCAAGCTGATCATCAAGGACCGCATCGCGGACGCCATGTTTCAGGAGGCGCTCATCCGGCCCGAGCAGTACAGCGTGCTGGCGACCCCGAACCTCAACGGCGACTACATTTCCGACGCGCTGGCCGCGCAGGTGGGCGGGCTCGGCCTCGCGCCCGGCGTGAACATGTCCGAAAAGCTGGCCTTCTTCGAGGCGACGCACGGCACGGCCCCGAGCCTTGCCGGGAAGGACCGCGCCAATCCGGGCAGCCTCATCCTGAGCGGCGCGCTCATGCTGGAGCACATCGGCTGGAACGAGGCCGCCGAGCGCATCTACAAGGCCGTCAACGCGGCCATAGCCCGCCGGGCCGTCACCGAAGACCTCGCCGCGCAAATGGCCGGGGCCCAAACGGTCGGCTGCACGGCCTTCGGGGAGATCATCGCCGGGCTTCTGTAGGGACAAAGGGGGCCGCTCCCACGGGGCGGCCCCTGCTTCCTTTTCGTCGCTCCGCCCTTTCGCCAGTCCCGCGTTCCGCCCTGAAAAACAGGCTTATTTCCCCGTGCCGAGGGCTTCCCCGCCTTCCGCCGTGAAAAACGGGCCTTTTTCAGCGCGCCAACGGCTTTTCCGCCCACAGGCGGGTGTCCCCTTTCCCGCACAGGGGAAGCCCCCGCGACCTGCCGGACGCAACGCAGAGCCACCGGGTCCCCTTCCTATGCAAGAGGAAGCCCCCGCCGGGAAAAAACGCCGGACCTCCCCAAAGGGGGAACCGGCTGGTCAGGGCGGCAGAGCCGAACGCTGCGCGTCCCGGCCTTTTCAGACGGGCGTTTTTTCCGGCGGGAAGATTCAACCCTCCGGCCGCCTCCTCTTCCGCTCCCTTCTAGCCAAAGGTTCCCGCCATGCTCTGGGATTCCGATCTCTACCTCCAATTCAAGGCCGAACGGACGCAGCCGTCCATCGATCTCGTCAAACGCATCCCCCTGTCCCACGCGGCCAAAGCGCTCGACGTGGGCTGCGGTCCGGGCAACAGCTCCCGCGTGCTGGCCGATGCCTTTCCGGGCGCCCGGATAACGGGCGTGGACAGCTCGCCGGAGATGATCGCGGCTGCTGCCGCGGCCCACCCGGACATGACCTTCCGGCTCTGCGACGCCGGAGACCTGGCCTCGCTGGGCGAAAACGGCTTCGACATCGTTTTCTCCAACGCCTGCATTCAATGGGTTCCCGATCATCCCCGCCTGCTGGGGGACATGCTCTCCCTGCTCCGGCCCGGCGGCGTGCTGGCGGTGCAAATTCCCATGAACCAGCAGGAACCCATCCACCGGATTGTCGCAAGGCTGGCCGCGGACGACGAATGGCGGGATACGCTGGCCGGGGCGCGGACCTTCCACACGCTGGAACAGGAAGCCTACTTCGACATCCTGAGCGAACGCGCGGCGACCTTCCAGCTCTGGCAGACCACCTACCTGCACCGCCTGCCCTCGCACGAGGCGATCATGGACTGGTATAAGGGCACGGGCCTGCGCCCCTACCTGAGCCTGCTCTCCGACGAGCGCGCCCAAGCCTTCGAGCGGGCCGTCCTCCGCGAAGTGAAAAGGGAATACCCCATTCAAAGGAATGGAGAAGTCATCTTCCGTTTTCCGCGCTTCTTCTTCATCGCCACGCCCAAAGGCCAGGGTTCATGAGAAGACCGCCGGTTGGAAACAGACGGCCTTGCGGCAGGCGCTTTGATGCGGGCTGATCAGAGACATCTCCTTTTCAAGAATGATGGAGCGTGAAGGCGTTGAAATGGGAAAAGCCTTTATCCCCGTCAGGGGAACGGCGTCGTGGGGCCGGGCATCGTGTTCTCGACGACGACTTGATATACGAAATACTTTCCGTCGTTGAGGAGATACCGGAAGGGCGCGTGGCCACCTATGGTCAAATCGCGCGGCTGATCGGTCGGGACAAGAATTCCCGGCTGGTGGGAAAGGTTCTTGGCATGGCGGAATATTACGGCAAATACCCCTGCCACAGGGTTGTCAACCATGCGGGGCGGCTTGTCCCCGGGTGGCTGGAGCAACGGTTTCTCCTTGAAGCGGAACAGGTCGCCATGAAGGACGACAGGCATGTAAACCTGAAGAAAGCCCAGTGGGACTGCTGAAAATGATAAAACTTTTCGGGCACAAAGAGGCAGGCGAATCAGAGAGCCCACAGCTTCGGAAGTATCCTTTCTTTAAAAAGGCTCCCCGCCTGCCTTACATGAACTGCTTCCACAGTGCGGAAAGGGGCATGACGAAGAAAAGGCCCGGCAACATGCTGATGAGCGGAACCTGTACGAGCCCCATCTGGCGCAGCCCCGCACCGAGCATGATGATCCCGCCGCAGGCCGAGAAATCCGCAAACATGGTCGGCGTCGTATAGGGCATGAGGACCGTGGCCCCGAAAAGCAGGGCCGACTGGATGCAGAACTGCGGCAGGGCCAGCACCCCGACCACGCTCCCGATGCTGGCGGCGATGAGCATGGCCGTGAACAGATCGAGCACGCCCTTGATGAGCAGGAGGGAGCATTCGCCCGTGAGCCCCTCGCGCATGGAGCCGATGATTCCGAGCCCGCTGACGCAGAAAAGGACCGTGGCCACAGCGAACTGATCCCGGAAAACCGTATCGGACAGGGTTTCCTTGACCGGCTTGTCCTTTTTCTTCCGCCGGAAGAGCCCCGCCGCCTTGAAAGCGGCCTTCATGACCCCGGACTCCAGACGGATCGCTTCCCCGAGAGCGGTCCCGAACAGCAGCGAAAGCACGACCGGAGGGAGCGAATCGCCCTTCGACAGCATGGTCACCCCGATGCCGAGGGTGATGCAGCTGAAAACGTTCATGAACTTTTTCCTGAACTCCTCACTGAGCACTGGCCCGCAGAGCGCCCCGAGAATGGAGCCCGCGATGATGCATACGCTGTTCGCAACCGGTCCTATCATTTCCCTTATCCCTTGTTGAAAGCTCTGATCTCCGGGGCCGGAACGTCCCGGAAAAAGACGTGGCGTCGCGGCGGCCTCCGTCAACCGGAAACCACCGCAACGCCGCCGTACCGCATCCGGCACGGCAACCCCTTTTCTTATCATAAGAAAGGGGGAAAAACAATCGCCCCTCTCTCAGAAGCGGAACGCAAAGAGGGGACGCAAAAATCCCGCGGGCGCGCGCCCACGGGATTCGGGGTACAGAACAGTTCCGGCCCAAGGCCGGAAAAGGAAAATCCGTACTATTTCACAGCTTCTTTCAGGGCCTTGCCGGGGGTGAACTTCACCACGCGGGAAGCGGGAATGAGGCACTCCTCGCCCGTGCGGGGATTGCGGCCCTTGCGTTCGCTGCGTTCGACGACCTTGAAGCTGCCGAAACCGGTGAACGAAACCTGCTCTCCGTTGGCGATGGTCTCGGAAAGCACGCTGATGGCCGCGTCGAGGAACTGTTCGGTAGCGGCTTTGGTGCCGAGGCCGGCCTTGGCATGGATTTTTTCAACAAGATCTGCTTTGGTCATGAAAAGACTCCTTACCTGATGAGTGAGATGTGCCAGCGGTGGTCTTTACCCTTTGTTCTTCCCGTTGTCACCGGGATATTTTGCGCTATCCTCCCTTATTTGTATTGCAAAAAGCGATTTCTCCTCGTCGGCGGGCCGGCCGCCATGACTGCCACGGCAGTATAATCCATAGAATTTAAAGGATAAAATGATAATTTCAAACATTATACATAAATGACATGGCCGCAGGGGAAAAATAAGCCCCGGCAGGAAAAAAATCCCCCCCGGGAGGCGTCCGCACCCCCGGCGGGCGGCTTCCGGCCCTCGGCCAAGTTCCCCCTTGCCAAACGTGGCTTACGGGTATATATAGCTGAGTCCCGACTTTATAGGAGCCTGACCATGAAAGACAAGATTCATCCGAAAGTGTACAAGGCCAAGATTACCTGCGCCTGCGGCAATCAGGTAGAACTGCTCTCCACCAAAGGAGAAAACGTACATGTGGAAATCTGCTCCGCTTGCCATCCCTTCTTCACCGGCAAGCAGCGTTTCCTCGATACGGCCGGCCGCATCGACCGCTTCCGCAAAAAGTACGCCAATCTCAACAAGTAACACGCCGGTAGCCCGCGCAGCCTTTTCGCCTCCCGGATGGACACGACCTCCGGGAGGCATTTGTGCTGGCATCCCCTTTCCCCTTTTTCCGCCCTTCCCCGCCCGGCCCACCCGCCGGGGGCACGGGGACGCGCGCTCGAATCAGGGAGCAGCATTCCGAGGTCCTTCCATGCCCATGCCCTCCGGCGCCAAGGCCGTTTCCGCCGTACCCGCCTCCGCCCCCAAACGTCCCCGGACGTGGTTCGGGCGGCTCATGCCCTTCCTCGCACCGGCCCCGCTCGTCGGCGGACAGGCCGTCATGGAAGGCGTCATGATGCGCAACGGCGACGTGTACGCGCTGGCCGTGCGCACGCCGGACGGCTCCATCAGCGTGGAGCAAAGGCCGTGGTTCAGCCTCACCCGGCACGCGTGGCTCAAAAAGCCCTTCGTGCGCGGCTTCCCCACGCTCATCGAAACCCTCGTCAACGGCATCAAGGCCCTCAACCTCTCCGCCGAGCGCAGCACCGAAGGCACGGGCGAGGAAATCAAGGGCTGGCAGCTCGTGCTGACCCTCGTGGTCTCCCTGCTCTTCGCCATAGGGCTTTTCGTGGTCATGCCGCATCTTCTGTCCATCGTCATGAACTGGCTGGGCTACGGCGGCGACGTGGAGGGGCTCTCGTTCCATATCTGGGACGGGCTCTTCAAATTTCTCATTTTTATCGGCTATATCGTGGGCATCGCCTTCATGCCGGACATCCGGCGCGTCTTCTGCTACCACGGCGCGGAGCACAAGACCATCCACGCCTACGAGTCCGGGGAGCCCGTCACGCCCGAAGCCGCGGCCCGCTTCAGCCGCCTGCACCCGCGCTGCGGCACCACGTTTCTGCTCTTCGTCATGTCCATCGCCATTCTGCTGCACACGGTGCTCGTCCCGCTGCTGCTCCTCGTCTGGACGCCCGAGAGCGCCGTCGCCAAGCACGCGGTCACGCTGCTCTTCAAACTGCTGCTCATGATCCCCATCAGCGCCCTTTCCTACGAGCTCATCCGCTACGCCGCCCGACTGAAAAATCCTTTGTGGGGGCGCATCCTGCGTGCGCCGGGCATGTTCCTGCAACTGCTGACCACGCGGGAACCCGAAAAGGATCAGGTCGAGGTCGCGGTCGCCGCGCTCGCCGCCGCCGTCGGGCAGAACCCGCCGCACCTTGAGACGCCCACCACCTGCCAACCGGAGTAACCGATGTTTGCCAAACTCGAAAGCCTCGAACGCAAATTCCTCGACCTTGAACAGGAGCTTGCCGATCCTTCCGTCTTCAACGATCAGGACCGCTACCGCAAGCTGACCAAGGCCCACTCGGACCTGAAGGCCGTGGTGGAAATCTTCCGCCAGTACCGCGAGCAGAAGCAAAACCTCGCGGACAATCAGGAACTGCTCAACGACGCCGATCCCGACATCCGCGAGATGGCGCACGAAGAGATCAAGGCCATCGAGGAAAACCTGCCCACGCTCGAACACGAGCTCAAGGTGCTGCTCCTGCCCACCGACCCGCTCGACGAAAAGAACATCATCCTTGAAATCCGGGCCGGGACCGGCGGCGAGGAAGCCGCGCTCTTCGCGGGCGATCTTTTCCGCATGTACTGCCGCTATGCCGAAAAGATGAACTGGAAAGTGGAAATCATGAGCCAGAGCGAATCGGACAACGGCGGCTACAAGGAAGTCATCGCCCTCATTTCCGGCGACAAGGTCTACAGCCGCCTGAAATTCGAGTCCGGCACCCACCGCGTGCAGCGCGTGCCCGCCACGGAATCGCAGGGCCGCATCCACACCTCCGCCGCCACGGTCGCCATCATGCCCGAAGCCGAGGAAGTCGACCTCGACCTCAAGCCGGAAGACCTGCGCTTCGACGTCTACCGTTCCTCCGGCCCCGGCGGGCAGAGCGTAAACACCACCGACTCCGCCGTGCGCGTGACCCACATCCCCACCGGCCTCGTGGTCTGCTGCCAGGACGAAAAGTCGCAGCACAAGAACAAGGCCAAGGGCCTCAAAATCCTCTGCTCCCGCCTGCTCCAGATGAAGCAGGACGAGCAGAACGCCGCCCTTGCCGACCAGCGCCGCGCGCAGGTGGGCACCGGGGACCGCTCCGAGCGCATCCGCACCTACAACTTCCCGCAGGGCCGCGTCACCGACCACCGCATCAACCTTACCCTCTACAATCTGGGCAAGGTCATGGAAGGCGAAATCCAGGAACTGGTGGACGGGCTCGTCACCCATGCCCAGACGGAGGCGCTCAAGGCGCAGGCGTCGAGCTGACGCTTGCGGGAACGGCGCCTCGGCAAGAGGCTCCTTCCGCCCCTACCTTTCAACGGGCGGAACACGGCGCGCAAGAACGAAAGGCCGGACGGACGTCCGGCTTTTTTTCGCCCTCCGCCCGGCGCTTTCCGGCGCGGCGGCACAGGGGGCGGAAAAGAAACGGGGCGCGGCGCGTTTCGTAGCCAAGAGATATACTATCAATAAAATCGGCGCTGTTCCCCCAAAAAGTGGGGGGCAAGGCCCGCAACGCCGTGGCGGATGGCCCGGCAAAGGGCGCGCCGCCCAAAGGAAGAGAGGAAAAAGATGAAAAAATCCATGCTGTTCGCCGTGGCCGCGCTTTCGGCCCTGACCTTCGGGGCCGGGACGTCGTGGGGCGTTTCCGAAACGCCGCAGGGCTATCCCTCGCTCGGCAAGTTCAACAAGGTCTCCCGGATCATGCTCGACAAGTGTATGCCCTGCCATACCCGCAATATGGACCTGCCCTTCTACGCGAGCATCCCGGGCATCAAGAAAATCATCGCCAAGGACTACGCCGCCGCGCCCCGTGCCTTTGATCTCAACCACGAGCTGGAAGGCGACGCCAAGGACAAGCCCGTCAACGAGAGCAGCCTCGCCAAAATGGCATGGGTGACCTCCTATGACATCATGCCCCCCGCCCGCTTCACCGCCGTCCACAAGAACACCCACCTGACCGCCAAGGACAAGGAAGGTCTGCTCACGTGGATACGCGAAACCCGCAAGAAGCATTACGACAATGGGCTGGCCGCCCCGGAAAGGCGCGACGAACCCATCCAGCCCCTGCCCTCCGCCCTGCACGTGGACACCAAAAAGGCCGCCCTCGGCCAGAAGCTCTTCAATGACGTGCGGCTTTCCGGCGATGAGAGCATGTCCTGCGCCTCTTGCCACGACTTCGCCAAGGCGGGCACGGACGGCCTCATGATCGCGCAGGGCGTCTATGACCTCAACAGCGGCCTGAACACGCCCACGGTCTTCAACGCCGTCTTCAACTTCCGCCAGTACTGGAACGGCCGCGCCGCCGACGTGCAGGAAGCCGCCGCCCTCGCCCCCGTCGATCCCACCATGATGGGCAGCAAGGGCTGGGACCTCATCCTCGCCAAGCTCCGCCTCGACGAAGCCCTTACCAACGAATACAAGCACGCCTTCGGCCCCAGCTCGTGGACCAAGGAGAACGTCACCGCCGCCCTCGCGGAGTTCCAGAAGACCCTCGTCACCCCGGACAGCCGTTTCGACCAGTGGCTGAAGGGCAAGGACGACGCCCTCACCGCCGAAGAGCTGAAAGGCTACCAGCGCTTCAAGGACTACCGCTGCACGAGCTGCCACGTGGGGCAGAACGTGGGCGGCCAGTCGCTCGAATACATGGACCTCAAGCGGGACTACTTCGCGGATCGCGGCCATCCCATGGCCCGCGACGAGGGCTACAAGGCCGTCACCGGCCGGCAGGAAGACCTGCGCCGCTTCAAGGTGGCTGGCCTGCGCAACGTGGAGCTGACCGCCCCCTATCTGCATGACGGCACCGCGCAGACCCTGTCCCGCGCCGTGGACGTTATGGGAACCTACCTTTCCGGCATCAGCATCGACGAAGAGGACAACGCGCTCATCGTCGCTTTTCTGCGTACCCTGACCGGCACCTATCAGGGCAAGCCACTCACCGGGCAAGCCTCGAAATAGACCTTTCCCCGCCGCCATAAGGGACCACGCGGCGAAGCCTCCCTGCCAGAATCAATCTTCGGCAGGGAGGCTCTTTTTGCGCCCCGCGCCCGCCGCGCCCTTGACGATGACGAGGCCGGGATTATCTTTTAGGCCGGATCAGGCCGGGCACGCTTCCGGCCAAGCTTTCGCAGGAGGATACCCATGTCTGAACAGACCAGCCACGAATTCCGGGCCGAAACCCGTAAGGTGCTCAATATTCTCACCCACTCCCTGTATTCCAACCGGGAGATTTTTTTGCGCGAACTCATCTCCAACGCCTCGGACGCGCTGGACAAGCTGCGCTTTCTCCAAAGCCGGGCGCAGGGCGAGGCCGTCCGCGATCCCGATCTGCCGCTTGAAATCGCCATCACGTCCGACAAGGTGCAAAACTGCCTGACCATTGCGGACACGGGCGTCGGCATGACCCGCGAGGAGATGATTGAAAACCTCGGCACCATCGCCCACTCCGGCTCGGAAGCCTTCCTGAAGGCGTACGCTGAAAAGGGCGAAGACGGTTCCACGAAGGACGCCTCCAACATCATCGGGCGCTTCGGCATCGGCTTCTATTCCGTGTTCATGGTCGCGGACAAGGTGGAAGTGACCTCCCGCTCCGCCACCGGAGACGGCCCCGCCTGCCGCTGGACCTCCGACGGCAGCGGTACCTTCACCATTGAGGAAGCCCCGGATCAGGACACGATCAAGCGCGGCACCACCGTGCGGGCCTTCATCAAGGACGAGGACAAGGAATTTCTGGAAAAATACCGTCTTGAAGGCATTATCCGCACGCATTCGAGCTTCATCCCCTTCCCGATCATGGTGGACGGCGAACGGGTGAACACCACGCCCGCCCTGTGGCGCGAGCCGAAATTCTCCATCAAGAAGGAACAGTACGACGAATTCTACAAGTTCCTGACCTACGATTCCAAGGCCCCGCTCGACGTCATCCACCTCTCCGTGGACGTGCCCGTCCAGTTCAACGCCCTGCTCTTCATCCCGGACATTACCAAGGACTATTTCGGGGCCTACCGCGAGCACTGGGGGCTTGATCTCTACGCCCGCCGCGTGCTCATCCAGCGCGAGAACAAGGAGCTTATCCCCGACTACCTCGCTTTCCTCAAGGGCGTCGTGGACACCGAAGACCTGCCCCTGAACATTTCCCGCGAAACGCTTCAGGAAAACCTCGTCCTGCGCAAGATTTCCCAGACCATCAGCAAGCAGGCCCTCTCCCACCTCGAAAAGATGGCCAAGGACGATCCCGAGAAGTACGCCGCCTTCTGGAAGCTGCACGGCAAGGTCTTCAAGCTCGGCTACAGTGATTTCGTAAACCGCGACCGCATCACGCCGCTCCTGCGCTTCAATTCCTCGGCGCTGGACGACGCGGACGCTTTGACCTCGCTTGACGACTACATCGCCCGCGCCCGGGAAAGCCAGAAGGAAATCTGGTACGTGGCCGCCCCGAGCCGGGAGGCCGCCAAGGTCAACCCGCACAGCGAGGTCTTCCGCCGCAAGGGACTTGAGGTGCTCTACCTCTACGAGCCCGTGGACGAATTCGCGCTGGAAACCCTTGGAAAGTACAAGGATTTCACCTTCAAGGCCGTGGAGCACGCCGACGGCGCGGTGCTGGATTCCTTTGCCGACACCGACGAGACGCCCAAGGCCGCGCCCCTGTCCAACGACGACATGAACGCCTTCGACAAGCTGCTGGAAACCATCCGCAAGGTGCTCGGGGAGCAGATCAAGGACGCCCGCGTCTCGCACCGCCTCGCGGACAGCCCGGCCTGCCTCGTCTCGCCCGACGATGCCGTGACCTCGTCGATGGAACGCCTCATGCGCGTCATGCAGAAGGACGATTCCATCCCGCAGAAGATTTTCGAGATCAACCGCGATCATCCCCTGCTGCGTACCATGCTGAAGATTTCCAAGGCCGATCCGGACGATCCGCAGCTTTCGGATATGATCCAGAACCTTTTCGACACCACCCTGCTCCTCGACGGTTACGTCAAGGACCCCCACGAGCTCGCCAGCCGCGCCACCAAGCTCCTTGAGCAGGCCAGCGCGTGGTATGCCGACGTCAAGAAGCTCTAAACATTTGGGGGAGGGGAGGAGGAACCTTTCTAAAGAAAGGTTCCTCCTCCCCTCCCCCAAGCCCCCACCCCTCCGCCTCCAAAGACTTTCGTATGCGGAACTGAGGTCCGGCGCTGAACGGCGGTTCGGGCCGACCGGAAGTTCTCCCTTCCTTGCGGAGGAAAAGGCCTTGCCCTTGATGGGCGAGGCTTTTCTTGTGCCGTAGTGGGAAAACGGTTGAGGAGCCTCCAATGGAGGCCCCAGAGACCGGCTCGGCAAAGTATCATGAAGGCCCCATACATCGGATCGGCGGAGGGTTCGGCATTGTGGCACCCCGTCCTTCTGACGGTCCCTGCCGGAAGTCTTCGCTCTGGTTGAACGTCTCCGAAGGGAAGGCCTGTCTCTACCGGGCCCCATGCCTGCGCTTGAGCACCAGCGTTCTTTTTGGGATTCCTTCCTGAAAAGGCTTGAAGAAATTCCCCGTTGCTGCGAGAAAAGGGGCGGCGCTTTTTCCGCGTCCGCTCCCCGGAGAGCCTCCGCAACGCTGCCCGCCTCTGTGCGTGCCGCCATCGCGGAAGAGGGATTCCATAAACACGAAAGTCTTTGGAAGGGGAGGGATGGGGTGTGGGGAAGGAAAACGCTTTTCTTCAGAAAGCCCCTTTCCCGCCTCTCCCTCTTCCTTTGAGGTCGTCATGAACAAACTGCTCGTGCTCGGCATCGGCAACATGCTGCTGACCGACGACGGCGTAGGCGTCTTCGCCGCACAGGAACTGATGAAGGAAACATGGCCCGAACAGGTGACCATCCGCGAGGGCGGCACCTTCACACAGGACATCTTCTATAGTTTCAAGGGCTATTCCCACCTGCTGGTCCTCGACGTGGTGCACTGCGGCGGCAGGCCCGGCACGCTCTACCGACTCACCGAGGACGCTCTGATCAAGGACGAAAAGCAGCGCTTGTCCA
Source organism: Candidatus Bilophila faecipullorum (assembly GCA_944326695.1). Taxonomy (GTDB): domain Bacteria; phylum Desulfobacterota; class Desulfovibrionia; order Desulfovibrionales; family Desulfovibrionaceae; genus Bilophila; species Bilophila faecipullorum. The sequence goes on from CALVEZ010000038.1 coordinate 27,016, forward strand.
TCCACGACATTGATCTTGTGGACTCCCTGCGCATGGCCGAAGCCCTGTTCGGGACCAAGGCCGAGCTGCTCGTGCTCGGCGTGGAACCGAAAGACTACGTAACGTGGAATATCGGCCTGTCCGACGAGGTGAGCGCCGTCTTCCCCGACTTTCTGGCGCTGGCGAAAAAAGAAATCCAAACGTGGCTTGCCGACCACGGCAGGGAGAAGAGCGCATGATCCCCGTAGGGGCCTTCGTCAACGCCGTGGGCATCGCCTTGGGGAGCCTTGTGGGTGTGGCGTTCGGCTCGCGCCTTCCGGAGCGCATCCGCACCATCGTCTTTCAGGGGCTCGGGCTCTGCACGCTCGTCCTCGGCCTCAAGATGGCCCTGCCCTCGCAACAGCCGCTCATCGTCATTTTCAGCATCGTCATCGGCTCGGCCGCGGGAGAAGCCCTGAAGCTCGAAAGCCGCCTCATGCGCGTGGGCGATATCCTCAAGGCCCGGCTGCGCTCGTCCAATCCGCTTTTCACCGACGGCATGGTCAACGCCTCGGTGCTCTTCTGCATCGGGGCCATGGCCATTGTCGGTTCCTTTGATGAGGGGATCAGAGGCGACCGGGCCGTGGTCTTCTCCAAGACCCTCATCGACAGCTTCGCCGCGCTCGCGCTGGCCTCGGCCTACGGCATCGGGGTCTTGTTCTCGGCCCTTCCCGTGCTTATCTATCAGGGGTCGCTCACCGTGCTCGCCGGGACGTTCCAGCAATGGCTGGACCCCGCGACCATGACCGAACTCACCGCCGTGGGAGGCACGCTGATCATCGGCATCGCCCTGAACATGCTGGAAGTGACGCGCATTGCCCTTTCCAACATGCTGCCCTCGCTGCTGGCCGTGATCGGCCTGTGCGCGCTGGCCGCGCAGCTTCCCTGAGCCTTCCGATCCGTTTTTTTCACGCCGACGGAAAACCCGTGGCCGCCGGACGGCGGAACGTTTTCCGAGCGCCTTACCCCTGCTGCCGCCCCTTTCCCGGAACGGCGGATCACCCGCAAGACACCCCGGTCTGGACAGACTGTAAGGATACCATGAGCCATTCCTCCATACGTATCGAGGGTGCTCGTCAGCACAACCTCAAAAACCTCACGCTGGACATCCCCCGCGATCAACTTGTGGTCGTATGCGGCCCCTCGGGGTCGGGGAAGTCCACATTGGCCTTCGACATCGTCTACGCGGAAGGCCAGCGCCGTTATGTGGAATCCCTCTCCGCCTACGCCCGCCAGTTCCTGCCCCAGATGGACAAGCCGGACGTGGACAAGATCGAGGGCCTCTCGCCCGCCATTTCGCTGGAACAACAGACCACGGGCCGCAATCCCCGCTCCACCGTGGGCACGGTTACCGAGGTCTACGACTTCCTGCGCGTCTTCTTCGCCCGCCTCGGCAAGATGTACTGCCCCCAGTGCGGTCGCCCCATCGAAGCCCGCGCCGCCGATGAAATCATCGCCGACATCCTCGCCCTGCCGGAAGGCACGAAGGTCATCATCATGGCCCCGCTCGTGGAGCTTCAGAAGGGAACTCATCTCGACCGCTTCAAGAAATTGAAGGCGGAAGGCTTTGTCCGCGTACGCGTGGACGGCCAACTCTACGGCATGGACGATATCCCCCCGCTGGACAAGAACAAGAAGCACACCATCGATCTGGTGGTCGACCGCCTCGTGATCAAGGACGGCATCCGGGGACGGCTGGCCGACTCGGTGGAACTGGCCCTGCGCTATGGGGAAGGCCGGATCATCGTCAACGAGCCGGACAAGGGAGAGGAAGGCGACACGCTGCACGCCACGGAATCGGTCTGCCCTGTCTGCAAGATCAGCCTGCCCGCGCCCAGCCCGCAGCTTTTTTCCTTCAACAGCCCGCAGGGGGCCTGTCCGCGCTGCGCGGGGCTCGGGACCGTCGAGTATTTCGAGCCCATGCTCATCGCGCCCAATCGGGGCCTGTCCCTGAACACCAAGGCCATTTTGCCGTGGGCCAATCCCAAGACCTTCGCCCGCTACGAGGAGGCGCTCGTCGCCCTCGGCAAACGGCACGGCTTTAGCCTGTCCACGCCGCTTTCCGACTACTCGCCGGACGCCCTGCACGCCCTTTTCTACGGCGAAGCTACGACAGCGCAAAAAACGGGCAAAAGCGGCCTGCGCCGCAACCGGCTGGGCGGCTCGGTGGCCCTCGCCGCGCCCTCGGACGATCTGCCGGGCCACGTCAAGGCGTACGACGGCCCATACCGGCTCGGGACCGAGGCATGGCCGGGCGTCATCCCGCTGCTCGAACGCGGGATGCAGTACGGCGACATGTGGCGCGATCTGCTCTCCCGCTACCTCCAGAGCATGGACTGCCCCACCTGCCACGGCGCGCGCCTGCGGCCCGAATCTCTCTCGGTACGCGTGGATGGGATCAGCATCTTCGATTTCTGCTCCATGCCCGTGGAACGCGCCCTGCGCTGGCTGAACGAGCGCACCTTCGACGGCCGCCATTCCCTCGTCGCGGAGCCGCTGCTCAAGGAACTCAATCACCGCCTGTCCTTCATGACCAACGTGGGCCTTGACTACATCTCCCTTGGCCGGACCATGACCACCCTTTCCGGCGGGGAGGCCCAGCGCATCCGGCTGGCCTCGCAGCTCGGTTCCGGGCTCGTGGGCGTGACCTACGTGCTTGACGAACCTTCCATCGGCCTGCACCCGCGCGACAATGAGCGCCTCATCGCCACCCTGCGCAACCTGCAAGGACGCGGGAACACGGTGCTGGTCGTGGAGCATGACGAGGCCACCATCCGCGAGGCCGACGACATCATCGAGCTGGGGCCCGGTTCGGGCGCGCACGGGGGGGACATGGTCTTTCACGGTTCCTTCCCCGAACTCATCAAGCATTCGGACACGCTGACCGCCAAATACATGCGCGGCGACCTCTCCGTCCCGATTCCCGACGAGCGCCGGGAACCGAACGGCTGGCTGACCCTGCGCGGCGTGACCACCAACAACCTCAAGGACATCGACTGCCCCATTCCCCTCGGCACGCTGACGTGCGTGACCGGCGTTTCCGGCTCGGGCAAAAGCTCTCTTGTGGTGGATACGCTGTACAAGCATCTGGCCTTGGCGCAGGGCATCCGCGTGGACCAGCCCGGCAGCATCCGGGGCATCGAAGGTGCGGAGGCCATCGAGCGCATCGTCTCCATCGACCAGACGCCCATCGGCAGGACGCCGCGCTCCAACCCGGCCACCTATACCAAGGTTTTCGACGAAATCCGCAATATCTTCGCCATGACGCCCGACGCGCGTAAACGCGGTTATCAGCCGGGGCGCTTCAGCTTCAACGTCAAGGGCGGACGCTGCGAAGCGTGCAGCGGCGACGGCCAGATTCGGGTGGAAATGCACTTCCTTCCTGACGTTTACGTCACCTGCGACGTGTGCAAGGGCAAACGCTACAACCATGAAACGCTGGAGGTGCGCTACCGCGGCCTGAACATCTCCGATGTGCTGGACATGCCGGTCCGTGAAGCGCGCCAGCTCTTCTCCAGCTACCCCGTGCTCGAACGCCGCCTCGCCGTGCTGGAGGACGTGGGGCTCGACTACATCCGGCTGGGGCAGCCCGCCACGACGCTTTCCGGCGGCGAGGCGCAGCGTATCAAGATATCCCGGGAACTCGGCAAACGTTCCCTGCCCGGCACCATGTACATCCTCGACGAGCCCACTACCGGCCTGCACATGCACGAAGTCGGCAAGCTCGTCACCGTGCTGCACCATCTGGTGGACCTCGGCGCGACGGTGGTGGTCATCGAACACAATACCGACGTCATCCTCGCCTCGGACTACGTCATCGACCTCGGCCCGGGCGGTGGTGAAAACGGCGGGCGCATCGTGGCTGCGGGGACACCGGAAGCGATCATGGCCGATCCCCAATCCGTTACGGGCAAATTCCTCACCGAGGAACGCCGCACGCGGCGGAAATTGGGATAACGAAACAGAGGAAGGGGCCTTTTCCCGGAAAGCCCCTTCCTCCCCACTGCTCCACATCTTCCGCTCCTCCCGGGGAACAGAGGCCGCCCTCTTCCTGCCACACCGTTCAAGGACATCTGCCGCGTGCCACGAAGATGGCCTCTCCTCCACCGCCCACGGCAGAGACGCCCTTCCCAAATCCCAGAGGCCACGGCCTTTTCACCTCATTCCAAAGGACTGCGTATGACTTCGCTCGAACTGGATCAGGACCATTGCATCCGATGCGGACGCTGCATCAACGCGTGCCCGCAACGGATTCTGGGCAGAAAGCCCAACGGTTCCATCGACTTTTCTCAGGGCGCTCTTGCCCGGTGCATCCGCTGCGGCCATTGCGTAGCGATCTGTCCCAAAGGGGCGCTGACGCTGAACCACATTTCTCCCGCCGATCTCCAACTCATGGAAAATGCGCCTCTTTCCGACACACAGCGCGACATGCTGTTCAAGGGGCGGCGTTCCATCCGGGCCTACAGGGACGAGCCCGTATCACGGGAAGTGTTGAACAAAGCGCTGGAGGAAGCCCGCTACGCGCCCACAGCCTCCAACAGTGAGCAGGTGGAATGGCTCCTTGTGGAAGGCCGCGAGCGGCTGCACGATCTGGCCTCCCGCGTTGCGGACTGGATGGCTACCCTGCCGGGGCGCTATCAGCAGGTGGGCGAAGCCTTCCGGTCGGGGCATGATCCCATCCTTCGCGGCGCGCCGGGCATCATCTTCGCCCTCGGCCATGCCGCCACGCCGTGGAATGCCCTCGACTGCACCGCCGCCGTCAGCTATCTGGAACTGGCATTGCACAGCTACGGCGTGGGAAGCTGCTGGAGCGGCTTCGTCATCGCCGCCGCCAACAACGGCGTCGACCTCGGCCTCCCCATCCCCGAAGGCCGCAAAATCTGCGCGGGGCTCATGATCGGCTACCCCGCCGTCGCCTACACGCGCATTCCCCCGCGCAAGCCCGTGCGCTTGACGGTGGTGGAATAGGGGGGAAAAGAAGAGGAATCGGGGAGGGGAGAGGGAACCTTTCTGGAGAAAGGTTCCCTCTCCCCTCCCCGAACCCCTCCCCTCTCCCTCCCAA
>CALVEZ010000039.1 GCA_944326695.1 Candidatus Bilophila faecipullorum
ACAGCGTGTCAGGGCAACGACGCTCGGCTTTCCAACGCCCGGACCCCCACCGCCCACAAGGACACGCACAAGACCGGAGGAGCCGACGCGCTCACGCCCGCCGACATCGGGGCTGTCCCGACGACCGTTCAGGTTATCGCCGGAACCGGGCTCTCCGGAGGCGGTTCGCTTGCGGCGAACCGTACGCTAACGGTCAAGTACGGCATTGGTACGGGGACGGCGTGTCAAGGGAACGACGCCCGCGTGACAGCTTCAGAAGCATTCCGGCTTTCCATGATCGGCGTCCCGCGCTACTGGCGCTCCACGACCCTGCCCGCCGGGCACGTCTGGGCGAACGGCGACCTCGCGCTGTTCACGGACTGGCCCGAACTGAAAAAAATATACGATGCCGGAGGCTTCGCGGGGATGTTGCTGGCGTATAACGCGAACTCCGCGACCATCGCCGCCAACCTTGGCAAATGGCGACCGAATGCCGCTAACCCCACAGGATTATACGTTCCTAAGCTAGGCGACCAGTTTTTCCGAGCTTGTGCAGGGGCAGCCGGGGCCGGTGGAGCCAACATGCCGGGTTTGCCAAACATTACTGGTTCTGTCGGCAACTTTGCTGTGCAAGATTCTGAAGCTAATTTACTTTGCGAAGGATGTTTTTCTACTCAAAAAAGAGGAGAATATGGAGGCTATGGACAACTAAGTAACAAAGTTCTCTCCGATGGGTTTATTTTTGATGCTTCTCTCTGTTCCGAAATTTATGGATCATCTCAAACCGTCATGCCGCCGAGCATTAATTTACCCACCTGTATTTATCTCGGCGCTCACGCCTAGGCAGGGATGCCAAGATAGAAAATGACAGGTACAGATACATTGACCGGGCGGTTTTCATCGGCGGTCGGGACAGCACGGGAAACCCTAAAATATAAACCCTCCGAGCCAAAATTGTCTCCCCCGAATGCTACTGGCAAATTAGCATATGGATGATTTTCGAATGGACCTTGATCTACACTTGGTACGGTACGCACGAGATTAGCAACTAAGCCCGTAATTTCTCGTATCGTATCACCCTGCCAACTCCCGGCTTCCCGGTTCACCCCCAGCGTCCATCCTCGGAAAGGCGTGTGGTATTAGTAAAAATCATGCAGCTTGACCAAGATACAAAATAACAGGGAGTCGAATATGAACCGGAGCAAACTCCACTCCGGCGTGTTCACTCCAAACACGAGAGAGATCAAAGTTCATGAGATACTCACCTGAATATGTACTTGATGAGCGTGCAGTTCCTTTAGCATTTTTGGAGATACCAAAAGGCCCGGAAGTTATACCCGTGATCCACGTCAGCATTTGCGCATCCGCACCAAAATTGCCCGCTGCCCCTCTCCCGGTATCAGCAGTCCAGCTTCCGGCGTTACCCTCTCCCGTGTAAGCTCGGAAAGGCGCACTGGAAGAAAAAAAGTCAAGCAGAAACACCTAAATATATAACAGCAGGTAAAAGAATATTAGGGGGACGGACCTCGGCGGCGGCCCCATATATAACGTTGCTTCGATTCGCATCAAAGGTCAGTGCGTCCCACATGCGTCCGGACCCGCCCGATGTGAATCCAGTTGCGCTTTGTGCCGAGGTGCTAAGAGAAAGAGCTCCATCGATGTCATCCTGTAAGAGAGGTGTTCGCATGACGGGCGTGTTCCAGTTGACCCATCGTGCCGTGACATTGGGCAATCCAGATGCTCTGTATACTCCAGCCTCACCAGTGCCCGTCCAAGCTCGGAAAGGCGCGGGATAAAGAAAAAAGTCATGCGTGAGTGCCTAGATAGATGAGCACAGGAAGCTGCACAGAATCCGGGAGAACAGTAGAAGAGCGACCGTAAATAGGGCTACAACGGGATGCGTCAAAATCCACTAAATAACGTCTATTATTTACAACGTCTGAACTATTGGCGGGATAACGAGTACGCACGCCCCCTAAGTTTGCAAAGGCTCCTTTTTGGCTGGAAGCATAAAAAATACCGAGATCACCCTCTTTGTCTGACACACCATTCCCAAGCTGCCCCGTAACGTTTGGTAGACATGCCGGAGTGTACGTCCCAGCCCCGGCTCCTCCCGTCCAAGCTCGGAAAGGCTTTTTGTGACAAAAAAACCATAAAGAAAGGAACAAGATATGAACACTCCTCAACTCCATATGTATGACCTGAAGACCGGAGAATACACGGGCAGCCGTGATGCAACCCTGCGCCCGAACGGCGAGCCGATTCTTGAAGCCACCGGCGCGACGCCCGTTGTTCCGCCCGCCGCCATTCCTACGGGGCTCGTTGCCCGCTGGAACGGCGATGCGTGGGAGACGGTTGAGGACCACCGGCAAAAAATGGACGAAAAGGGGCGCAAGGAAGGCGGGACACCGTACTGGCTGTCGGAAGATACATGGCAATCCCAACCGCGATACATGGAAGAACTCGGGCCGCTCCCCGAAGGGGCGTTGCTCGAAAAGCCGGAGCGCCCGCTCGACGAATACAAGGCAGATAAACGGCGGGAGATCGCCGCAGGCTATACGGCGGCGCTGACGGCGACCCTGACGATGCCCGCCGAATCCCCCTCGGCGGCAGACGTGGCGACGGGAGCCGCACTTTTTGCCGCTGACGACGCTGTGGGGCTCGCCGACGTGCAGACGATTTTGATCGCGAGGAGGAACGAGCTGCTGGCGGCGGTGGATGCGGCAACCAGCAGGGAAGCACTCGGAAACATCGTTATCGATTATCCGGTTTGATCACATTCCTCTCGTACTGTAGAGCCGCCGTAACCAGTACGGGAGGAATACGAATGGCCTTGCGATATGTTGAGTACAAACGGCGGCAATGGGTTTTGAAATTTCGTGATCCGTGGTCAAACAAACCGCGTGTAAGGAGCTTTTTTACGGAAGCCGAAGCCAAGACTTTTGAAACCGTACAAATGGAGCTCTATGCCCGCGAACGCGAGCTTATCCGCCGCGCGCGTCGGCGCACGTCTTCGGCGTCGGCAACGCGCGCGACAGTCGCGGAGCTTTTGGGGCGGTACATGGAAACCCTTGAAAATCCGATGACCCGGAGCACGACGGTGCAGCATATCGAACCGCTGGCGGCCATTTTCGGCCACCGCCGGGCACACTGCCTCACATGTGACGACGTGCTGGCATGGTGCGAAGTGCAGCGCCAGCGCGGCGTCGGGCAATCAACAATCCATCGGCGCGTCTCCATCTTACGCGCGGCATACAGTTGGGCCGTAAGGACGCGCGTGCTGACGGGAAATCCGCTCATGGCGCTACGCATCGCGAAACCCACAACCCGGCGCATCACGCCGCCGTCAACGAAAGAGGCCCGGCTTCTCTATAATGTGGCCGCGCCGCATATCCGCCGGGTGATCGTTCTCGGTATGGCGACCGGGGCGCGCATAGGCCCGAGCGAGCTTTTCCGGTTAAAATGGAGTGACGTCGACATTGAAACGGGGATCATCAGGATGCCCAACGCGCATAAAGGCGCGTTGGACGAGGCACGGGACGTTCCAATACGGGACGACGTGCTTGCGCTGCTCAGGGAATGGCAGGAAGAGGATGCGCGGACCGGATATGAATATGTCATTGCCTATAAAGGACGGCCCGTCCGTTCCATTTCGAGCGGCTGGCATAATGCCCTCAAGCGGGCGGGCATCACGCGGCGCATCCGGCCTTACGATTTGCGGCACGCCTTCGCCTCTCTTGCTCTCATGCATGGGGCCGACATCAAAAGTGTCGCGGAAACAATGGGACACCGGGGAATCACCATGCTCCTCACCGTTTACCAGCACACGCGGTTTGATCAGCGCCGCCGTGCCGTAAACGCCGCGCCAGGGCTTTTTTCAAGCTCCGGCGCGAAGGACAGAAAAAAACGAATTTCAGGCAGAGGCGGGGGAGGTGCAAACTCCCCCACCGGCCCGGCGATGACACGCCGGACCACGGCCCCACACGACGAAAGGGCATCGTGCGGAGTGTCCGCTTGCGTTTATGCTCATGACGAGCGCGTAAACGCATATCAGGACGGATGCGGGGGCGCAACCCAAGGACAATCAAAAAATGACGGGAGCACACGACAACGAAATCAGATGCGGACACTGCAACAAAATGTTGGCCAAAGGGACGGCCCTTGATCTGAGCATCAAGTGCCCCCGCTGTGGGGCAATCAACCACGTGAGGGCCACGCGCCCCGGCTCCGAGCCGCGAGACGGCCATGCGGAGCAATCATTTGCAAGTAGGTAGTTTGTTCTCGGGCGTCGGTCTTTGCGATCTCGGCCTTTCATGGGCGGGGATGCGGCACGCCTTCTTTTGCGAGGTCGATCCATTTTGCCGATCGATACTTGCTAAACACTGGCCGGGCGTACCTCTATATAATGATGTAAGAGTACTCGAAGGTTCGAAAGTTCCGCACATAGACATCCTGTGCGGCGGCTTTCCATGTCAGGATGTAAGCTCGGGAGGCAAACGTGCGGGAATCAAGGAAGGGACGCGGAGCGGGCTGTGGTATGAATACGCAAGACTTATCGGGGAAATCCGTCCCCGTTACGCCATCATCGAAAATGTCCGGGGCCTGCTCTCCTGCGGAATTGAGATCGTCATGCGGGACTTGGCCGCGCTCGGGTACGATGCTGAATGGGAAGTGCTCCCCGCAGCCGCCCTTGGCGCCCCGCACCATCGTGAAAGAGTGTTCATTGTTGCCTACCCCCATAGTCAGCGGGCTGACGGAAGGGCTCGGCTTCTTGCTCCGCTCGAACGAATCATGGGAGAGCACCAGCAATCTGTCCGCGTATCTGATTGGCTTGGAATACGGTTTGACCGGGCGCGAAAAGCGTCCGCACGGGAAGCATATCGCGGACCCGTCATTCATAGAGTGGATGATGGGAGCGCCGAAAGGCTGGACAGACCCGGCGGCGTAGGATTACTCCCGCGTGAGCTGGTACCGATCTGGACACAACGCCTCAAGGCCCTCGGCAACGGCATTGCCCCGCAGCAATCATACGCCGTCGCCGCCTGCATTCTGAAAGCCGAAGAGTTGGCGTCGAACTCTTGCCCGAGTATGCAAGGATAGCGGCGGAGCGCATAAAAACGGCATAAATAAAAAGGCGGGAACACACTCCCGTCTTTTTATTTATGCATACGGTATGCCATAGTGTACTCTTCCCCAATTCTCTTATACCAAAACTAAACGGCGTTGTACACAAAACTGTCTGGCGCGTTACAACGGCGGCCCCGTCCGACGGAGGGCTGGCTTTTTTGTATGGTGGCGGTGTTTCCGAAAGCTGTTGCCAAGGGCAGCTTGTGGTTGCGGAAAAATTTACATAATGTAAAATGCATTATGGGATAATGGGAATGCAAGAAATCCCGGAACCTTCGGAAGAAGCCCCCCTGCCCCAAAAGGGATACCCCTGTCCGCCGTGCTGCGCGCGGCCTCCACGAAGGTCTGGCGTTTCAGGGCCAGCGTGTTGCCGCGCACGAGGCGCACGAAGGTGGGGATGCTGAAGATGGCCACGGCGAGACGGAAAGGGGAGCGCGTACCCCCGGAGGCCCAAACCTCTCGACGGGTGCTCTCCCCATAGTGGCGGATCGGCAAAAGCGGCTGGAAAACGGCCCCGGCCTGCGTTTCATCACCGACGGCCCATCCCAGACGGCCCACCACAGGAGGATGGCCGCCTTTACGGGAAGAACCGACGCCATCGGGTGGATCGCGTGGAAAGGCCGGAACGTCCGCGACGAGGGCGGGCCCGCCTGCGTCATCGGCTGGCTTCAGCGGCGACGGCATCGTCATCAGCCTGAGTCAACGGGGCCGCCTGCGCCACCGGATGGATGAAAGACGGTGTGCTGTGCCGCAGGCCGCCTTTCTGTGCATCTTTTCCATGAAGAAGCACCGGGGCAAGGACGCCGGGCGCGTTCCGGCCCTGCGTGCGCCGCCTGCCCTTTCCAGCTCGAAAAGGGAAAAACGCGGCCCCTCAAGGTAACGACATTCCCTCAAAAGGGAAAAATGGATGGCTTCTCCCCTTGATGTCCGTGCGCGCCGGGCACGCCGCCTCTTCCGGGGGTAAAATCCAGAATATATTGTATGATAGCTAGAAAGAAGCCGTTAGGAGACGTGGGAGCGGCTCCGAAGAAGGCCGCCGAACGGAGGCTTGAGAAGACCATGAGAAAGCGCGCCGACAGCCTTTTATTTCCCAAAAGCGCGCTAAGATAGCAGATACGTGAAAGATGAGGCTTGCACAGGTGAAAAAAGATGATATAATTTACAAAACCGTGCGCCTTCTCTCAAAGTCCGGGCCTGCCTTTTCCGCAACGTGGAGCGTTCCCTTCTTACGGCAAGCCTCTTTCCGTTCCGGCGACGCTGCACGGGGAAGCCCCGCCGGAAGGTCATCATTGCGTATCGGGAACAAGGGCGAGGCGCGGCTTGGGTCCACGCTTCAGGCGAGGCTTGACGGGCGGCAGAAGCTCTTCGGGAATGCCGAGGGAGAGCAGCCGGGAGTGACGTTCCTCCGTCATTCTCTTCCCGCTGAGAGTCATGGACAGCAGTTGCGCCGATATTCCCATTTCTTTGGCTAAAGTCGTGCCATCCCAGTTATGGAGTATAAGCCAAGCCTTGAGTTGCGCTTGACGTGTGGGAGAATTATCGTTTATCATTTAACGGTATTCTGTAAAGTTAAATGTTATAGTAAGCACGCGCCGTTACATTTTATTAGTTAAATTTGTATAGCCAATTTAGCTAAAATAACAAGAGGAGTCAAACATGAACATGGAGACCCCCATGGAGACGCCGGTGGAAGGATTTAAACAAAGATTACGAGAAGTTATGAGCGAACTAGGAAAAAGAAACAGCGAACTCGCCCAAATATGCGGGGTATCCGACGCTACATTCTCCAATTACAAGACCGGGAAAAAACTTCCCAGGGTGGAAACTTTAGCTAAACTTGTCATCACTTGCCGTCTCAACGCCAATTGGCTGCTCATGGGCGAGGGAAGCATGTTTCTGGACAAAAAGAGCGGGGCCGAACTGGTACCCCCCCTTGCCGCCGAGGGCCTCGTCCAGTCGGACGCCGTCAGCCAGAGGCTGCAAACGGCGGTCCACCTCCTGAAAGAGGCGGGCGCCAGCGGCGAATCCATCGAAAAAGCCATATTCGCCATTATCGAGAACAAACCCTGAGGCCCCGCCATCCCCGCGACGGATGGAGACGGCTTGGCTTCCCTTTCTGAAAATCCTTTTTCCTTGTCGCATCTTCTTTTATATTCCGGTATGTAAAAGGAGGTACAGCATGAACGAGAAATATCTGCCAGCACACGTTCCCGCCCCCCGCGTTTTCTCCCCGCAACAAACGGCCTACCGCGACCCTCCAGACAGAGAAGGCCGCACGTCAGCGCCCGTTTGGTCTTGACGTTCGCCCCCTGCCTTTGTGCGTCTTGACGCGCTGACGGGTCACTTTCCGTCCGGGCGCGCCTTTCGTGCGGCCCGCACCCCGCCACCCCCGGCACGGCCTCGGATGCTTTTCCGGCATGGCCGGCAGGCCCGCTTGCGCGCAACGCCCCGTTCCGCCTGTTCCGCCCGGCCCCGGCAGGCCCGCTTCCCACGGCTCGGCGCTCCCGTCGCGTCCGCCCTTCACACCGCACGGCGTCCCGAGGGCCGCCCGCCCCGCAGGACCATCCCGATACCGACGGCAACCCCTTGTTCCATTCACGTGACGATGCCCGGAACGTCGGAAGAATCTCCTACAGCAGCCTTGCCTCTTTCGGCCAGGCGCCCTATGGTTGCGCAGTGTTGCAGCGGATGGCCGGGACCGCCACCGCCCTGCCCCAAAGATGCCCCCTCCAGCGTCACGGGCTGCCCGAAGGCGAAAATCCGTAGCTCTCCGGGAAAGCGAAGCTCGGTCCGTGGAGGACTGGACAGCCACCCCGGGACAGCATCGCGGGAAGGCCGGGACAGCGGCTTCCGGCCCTCGGCCCTGCGGCCCCGCCTCTGGAGGAAACCTGCGTTCCCGGCGGGCATGCCCCGCCTCAGGGGAAAGCCTCATCCGCAGCCGCTAAAAGAAAAACGGGAGATGGGGCACGCCCCGCCTCCGGGAAAAACCCATACGCCGCGCCCTGCATGCTGGCGTTGCAGAGGCCACGCCCCGCCTGAGGGGAACGCCTCCGATTGCGTCAGGGTACCCTTTCCGGCCTGTCCGGAAATCAGGGCCTCCCCTGCCCTTCGCCGCGCCTGCGTGGGGCCGTCCTGTTCGACGAGCCGCAAAAGGACTGGGCTCCGCCCTTCGCCGCGCCCGCGTGGGGCCGTCAGGGGAACGGGCGCACCGGGGCAGCCCGGTCAGCGCCCCGCGCGGCCTCCCTCAACCTCCTACCTCGGGACAGCCATGCCCACAGCCACTCGTACAACAGAAGACTGGGCGTTCCTTGCCCTGCTCGTCGGGGTCACGGCCCTGTTCTTCCGGATGCTCCTGCCCTTTTTCGACGTTATTTTCTGGGCCGCCACCATCGGCATCCTCTTCCACCCCGTCTATACGGCCATCGCCGCCCGCTGTAAGACCGGGCGCGTGCTCTCCGCGCTCATCACCATCCTCCTGTGTCTTTTTTTGATTATCATCCCGCTCTCCTACGTCATTTACAACTGCGTGCTTGAGGCGAGCATCCTCTATCAGCGCCTGCTTTCCGAGCAGAACACCTTCGCGGGCTATGTCGACAGGATCAAGGAAAGCTACCCGGCCCTTCAGGAATGGCTCCAATACGCGGGCTATGATCTCGAACGCATCAAGGCGCTCCTCACGCGCTCGGTGCTGACCGTCAGCAGCTTCATCGCCAAAAACACGGTGACGCTCGGCGAGAACACGCTCGGCTTTTTGACCGATCTCGCGCTCGTGCTCTACATCGCCTTTTTCCTGATCATGGACGGGACCAAGATACAGGCCGTGCTCATCAAGACCCTGCCTTTCGGGGACCACCGGGAAAGGCTGCTTTTCCGAAAGTTTACCGAAGTAACCCGGGCCACGATCAAGGGGAGCCTTTTGGTGGCGGCCGCACAGGGGGCGCTTGGGGGGCTCATCTTCTGGCTTCTGGACATCCACGCGGCCCTGCTCTGGGGCGTGGTCATGAGCGCGCTGGCACTCATCCCGGTGGTCGGCGCGGCCCTCGTCTGGGGCCCGGTGGCCGTTTACCTCCTGCTCACGGGCAACTACTGGGAAGGGGGCATCCTGCTGGCCTACGGCTCCTGCGTCATCGGGCTGGCCGACAACATCCTGCGCCCCCTGCTGGTGGGCCGGGATACCAAGCTGCCCGACTTTCTGGTCCTCATCTCCACGCTGGGCGGCTTCCTTTTCTTCGGCATGGACGGCTTCGTCACCGGGCCGACGCTGGCGGTCCTCTTCGTGACCGTATGGCAGATATTCAGCGAGGAATTCGGCACGGACAGGCCGCTCCCCGCAACCCCCGTACCGCAAAATCCCCCGGCCCCCGCCCCCTGCACCCCCAAACGCAAGGCGTCCCGGCGCAAACGCTGACGCGCCGCGACCGCAAGGCCAAGGCCGCCTTCGGCACGAGGACGGCCAGCGCCGGACCACCCGAGGGGCGGCTGTGCGGGTCATACGCCGCTCAGGAGATGGGGATGCTCTCCTCGGAAGAAGCCGCCGCCCGCAAGGAGTCATACGCCGCTCAAGGGATGGGGACGCGCACGGCGGAAGACGGTTCTGAAGGAGCGGCTCCTTGAACCACGCCGCTCCCTGCCGGAGGACCAGCGATCATGCTCCAGCGGGAGGACGAACCACTTTGCCATGCCCGGCCCCGCTGCGGCCCTCTCTAAAAATGAAAGAAGAGGTAGCGGTAGTAATAAAAAAGAGGGGGTGCGGCGGCGTGTGCGGCAGATGGAACGGCAAGGGAAACAGCCCTTGACGGGCCACCGCAGAGTCTCAGGCGTCCCGGGACGGTCCGTCCGGCAGGGCCGGGCCTTCCGGCTTGCGCGCCCCGGCGTCGCGCCTGCGCCCTTCCTGTCCCGCCGCATGCGGCGTTCCGGGACCGGGCATGAATCCACAAACAGAGGCGCAAAACGGACGGCGGCCTCCGGCTGACGTGCGCGGCGGCGATCCGCCCGGCGCAGGCGCGCTACGTTGCGCGCCGCACGCCGCCTTGCCCGTTCAGGCCCGCGTCCGGCCAAGGTTGCGCGAAACCACCATGAGCGCGGCGAGCATGACCAGAATGAGGGCCGTGCCCATGAGCAACGCGTAATCCTCCATCTGAAGGATGGTGTAGAGAAGGGCGTAGAGGGCCCCGAGCAGAACGGCAATGCCAAGGCCCTGCCGGACGCTGCGGAGTGCCGCGCCCACGTAGAGCGAGGTCATGAGCAGGATGCAGCCCGCGGCGCAGGCATAGGCCACAAGGAAGGAAACGTGCTCGGCCAGCGAGAGAAGCGCGAGATAGAAGATCACGAGCGAGAGGCCGACGATGCCGTACTGCATGGGGTGCAGGCGCGACCCGAGCCCCAGCTCGAAGACCACGAAGGTAAGGAACGTCAGCCCGATAAAGAGGATGCCGTACTTGACCGCGCGCTCCACGAGCTTGTAGTGCGTGCTCGTCTGGTAGATGTCCACGCCCACGGAAAAGGCGTCGAGGGACCCCTTCCACGAATCCAGCCTGCCGAGGTTCGGATAGGACCGGGCCAGCGAGGGCACGCTCCACACGGCGGAAAAGCCCGCCTCCGTGACCTGATGGGAGGCCGGAAGCACGCTGCCCTGAAAACTCGGATGGGGCCACGCGGACGTGACGGCAATGTCGGTCGTTTCCCCGGCGGGCGAGAAGCGGATGCCGCCGCTCCCGGTGAAGACGAGCCGCTGCGAGAAGTCGAAGCGCCCGGTCCGCCAGGCGATATTTAAAGGAATGCGGAAGCCCGAGGCGAGCTGCTCCTCGCGGAAAGGCTGCGTGCCGGGCTCGGCGGTCAGCGGCGTGCCGTCCCAGACGAAGGGGCCCGCCGTACGCAGGGCGCTCGGATAGGTCAGCCCCATGACCATGAAGGCGTGGGCGAAATCCACCTCCACCAGCGCCGGGGCGATGCGCCGGAGAGCCTCCTCGTTCGGGAGCGTGAAGGAACCGTTCATGTCCAGCGCCGCCGTATACACCTGCGCCCGATAGATGCCCCGCTGCCGTTCCTCAGGGGCGAGATCGGCCTTGAACGACACGCCCGCCGGGAGGATGACGAAGGTTCCCGTCTCAAGGCTCACTTCGGTGACTCTCCTGCCGTAACTCTTCCCCTCCTCGGGGACGACCCGCTCCTTTTTCACCCGCTGCGTGAACGGCAGGAGCAGATAGGGGCCGGACAGCGTCTGTTCCCCGCCCCACGTGCGGCTGATGCCCGCCACCACCTCCCGATAGAGATCGGCCCGTCCCTCAATGAGGTCTTCCACCAGTATAAGCGGAATAAAGAGGAGCACGGCGATGAGCGCTACCACCGCATACCGGACGAACAGGGGATCATGCCGCATTCTGGCCGAGCCGAGGGGTACGGACGGAGAAGGCGTGGCGGGCGTCTGGCTCATAGAAGGCTCCTGCGGGCCGGAATCGGCGCTTGAGGGGGATGAATCGCAAAGGGGGGCGCTTTCGGAAGCGGAAAACGAGAAGGCGGCACAGTCCGCCTCTCCCGGCCCGGCCCCGGAAGTCAGGGGCGCGCAAGGCACAGCATCGGAAGACGGGGACGCCGCGGGCGGACATGCCGGGGCCGGAGAAACCGCGCCGGACGCGGACGCCCTGCCGTTCCATTTGCGGAAAAGCCAACGCAGCGAGGTCACGAGCCCCACAAGGAAGAGCAGAGCCGCAACCGCCAGCAGAGCAAAGATAAGAAAGATGAAAAGCTCGTCCATACGCGCCTCCCGGCCCTCGCCCTGTGGGGCGGACGGTCCATGCGGATTCCTCGCCGTCACCCTAAGACCAAAGCCCCCGGCAAGGCAAGCGCGCCCGTGCCTTGAAGAGGCACCGCCCGAAAGGAAGGACGCGATGGAACGGAGGCTTCCCCCGGCATGCCCCTGACGGGCTTTTGCCTTCCTCTCGCAGGTAGAGGCAAAGAGCCCTTTATCGGCGGGGCTTACGCCTTTTTTGGGGATGCCAGACTCAGCAGGTGGGGATGCCAGACCCAGCAGGAGTGAGGTCTTTTCCTGCTTTTTTTGTTTCCTTCTTTTCCGTATCCATTCTTGTCTTTCATCAGGGATGCCGAAAGAGACGTGCGCGCGTGAAGAATAGATAGCCGAGGAAATCGTACTCGCTGACGGTCGAAAGAGACGTGCGTGCGCGTGAAGAATGAATTCGTCAAAGGCCACCGAGGGCTGACGAGCAAAAGAGACGTGCGCGCATGAAGAATTCAGAGACAAGCCCCTCCACGGCGGGCATCAGGCGAAAGAGACGTGCGCGCATGAAGAATCATGCTCATGAAGGTGCTGGAATCCCCTAAGGATACAGGCGGCCACGAACACGACAGGCTCGGGTACCCTGCCGGTCCGGGGCAGATGGGCATGGCGCAGGCCCGGCACTTCGTCCCCGAGGGCATCGGCTTTCCGGCTGTGGCATCAAGCGTCGGGAAATGCGCGAGATTTCGTCCTGGGGGGCACCGGCCTTCCCGAACAGGAAGGGCGGGCCTTTGATTCCTCGCGTGGGCGGCTGTCTATGACCACGGGGCTTAACCAAATGGTGGAATCCAGCCTCCCGGGGCCGGGTGCCTCCGTGCTTTCCAAGGCTTCCCCGGCATTCGCCCGCAAGCTGAACGCGTTTTCTCCACAATTCCTCAAGGATTTCTCCCGCAGCGGCGTTACCGTCAACGGCCATACCATCGGGCAGAGCGCAGCACCGGCAACCTCCTTCAGGCGGAGGCGGGCCGCCTTCCCAAAGGCCCCCGGCTTGCGCGGGAAGCCCGCTTCCGGGCGAAGGCGGGATGCCGTCTCAGGGTGTTTGCGTTGAAGTCCCCCCTTGCGGGCGGGGGGACGCCTGCCCAAGTGCGGGGGGCGTTGCCTGGCCAAGCGACACAACTGCCAGATTCTATCTGCGCCTGCCCAAGTGCGGGGGCGCGTTGCCTCAGGCGGGGCAGGCCCACGCCTCGGCAAGGGCATCAACGGCGCGCAGGAGCTGGGGGCGCGTGTGCAGGGCGGTCAGGCCGAAACGCAGCAGCCCGTCGCCGTGGGGGACCGTGGGATAACGGGCGGCCAGCGCCAGCACGCCCCTTTCACAAAGCCGCTCGCCAAGGCAAGCCGTGCGCGCCTCCCCGCCCACGGGCACCGCGACGATATGCGCCGTGCCCCGCGTGGGAATGCCCCGCTCGGCGAGCCGGGCGCGGAAAAAGGCCGCGTTGTCCCGCAGCCGGGCGCGCCGCCCCTCAAGGCCGGGCAGCCGCTCCAGAAGCTTCAGCACGGCGGCGGCGTGGGCCGGGGGCATGGCCGTGGAGTGCATGATCGGTGAGGACAGGTACTCGAAAAAGGCCGAAAAGCCCTTGGGCAGGAGAAGGAAAGAGCCGAAAAGCCCCAGCGACTTGCCGAAGGTCCCGAGCGCCGCGTCCGCCGTACCGGGCACGTCCGCGCACAGGCCGCGCCCGCCGGGACCGAGCGCGCCCACGGCATGGGCCTCATCCACCATGAGGAAAAAGCCGTGCTTCCGGCGCAGTTCCGCCATGCGCGCCACGTCAAGCACGGTCCCGTCCATGCTGAACAGCGATTCTGTGATCACCAGCGGCTGGATCGCGGCGGGCGCGGCGGAGGTCAGCCGCCGTTCAAGCCGCCCGTAATCCGCATGGGCATAGGCGCGCACGTCCGCCTTTCCCGCCGGGAGCGCCCGGGCGATGCTCGCGTGCACGCGGCGATCCACGAAGACGGCCTGCCCCGCCTGCGTCAGCGTGGCCACGCAAGCGAGATTCCCCTGATAGCCGCTCGGCAGGAAGAGGCATTCGTCAAAGCCGAAATAGGCCGCCGTCGCGCTCTCGGCCTCCTCGGTGATCCGGCTGCGTCCCCCGGCCAGACGGGAGGCCGAGGCCGAAGGCGGAAAGGCCGCGAAGCAGGCGGCCACCTCCGCCCGCCACGCCGGGGAAGACGCCAGCCCCAAACCGTCGTTGGACGTGAAATTGAGGAAGGCCCGCCCCCCCATGTGGACGATGGGCCCCTCCCCCGCCGCATCAAACAGCGGAGGCCGCCGCCCCAGCCCCCGGGACCGGCCTTCCCTTACCCTGCCGTCGAGACAGTCGCGGAGGGAGCGTTGCGCGTCAGCCATTGAAAAAGCCGCCTGTAGCGGGATTCCAGCGCATCCCGTTTGAAGGTTGCGTCATAGGGCGTGAGCCCGATGCTCAGAAAAAGCGTCAGCGCCGCCGAGGGAACGGCTCCCGCGCCGCCCCCGCCCGGAAAGGCGGGGCCGTGGGGCATCAGGTCCACCCGGTAGGCGACCGCGCTCAGGGAACCGCCCAGAAGGGCCGCCCGGATTTCCACCCTGTCGCAGAGAAGTCCCTCCGGCAAAGGGCACTCGTCCACCGAGAGCAGAAAGGCGTGCCGGGAAAAGCCGCTCAAAAAACGCTGATGCAGGGCGGCGGCTTGCGCGGCGGCCTCCATGCCCTGCCAGAAGGGAGCCGCGTCAAAGCGCCGCCATGCCGTGAGCCCCTCCGCGTCCGCCCCGCTCACCGCGTCGAGCAGGACAAAGGGCCGGGGCACGTCGGCGGGCAGGCCGTCCCGCGCCCCGCCGTGGGAAAAGGCCTCTCCCGGGCACGAAGCCGCCTTATCGGAAAAAACGTCCTTCATACGCACAATCCCGCCACCGGAAAAAGCCTTCCCCACACGCCCGGCAGCATTATCAGGAGAGGCATCTCCCGCGCGCATAACCGCATCGTCGGAAGAGGCATCTCCTGTGCGTACAACCGCATCATCGTGAGAGGCATCTCCCGGGCACACGGCCGCATCGTCGGCAAAAGCCTCTCCCCTACGCGCAAGCGTACCAGCAGGAGAGGCATTCCCCCTACGCGCAGCCGCATCATTGGAAAAGGCGTCTTTCATATGCACAACCGTACCAGCAGGGCCGCATTCTGGCCGCCGAAGCCGAAATTTTCCAGCAGCCCCACCGGGCCGGGGAAGGGGCGAGGGGCGAGGGCGAAGTCGAGCCGCCCCGAACAGGGCGCGCCGAGGTTGCGGATGGGCGGAAAACGCCCGGCCCGCGCGCAGGCGATCATGAGGGCCAGCTCCAGACCTCCGCAGGCGGCGGAACCGTGCCCGATCCACGATTTCAGGGCGGCCACGGCAGGGGAACGGCCCGAAAAGACGCGCTCCAGCAGCAGGGCTTCGCCCCGGTCGTTGAGCGGCGTCCCAGTGCCGTGCGCGGAAATCCAGTCGACGCCTTCCGGCCCGAGGCCCGCGTCGGCCAGCGCGGCACGGACCGCTGCCTCGGCGTAGCGGGCCGACTCGTCGGGTGCGGTGAGCGCGCCGCCGTCGAGCGAAGCCCCGAAGCCGAGCACCTCCGCAAAGACCGCCGCCCCGCGTGCCCGCGCCGCCTCCAGCGGTTCCAGCACAAAGGCCGCCCCGCCCTCGCCGGGCACGAAGCCGTCGCGGGCCTCGTCGAAAGGCCGCGACGCCTCCCCGGGCACGGGATGGCGGCTCAAGGCGTGGGCCTTGGCATAGCCGAGCAGCCCGCCCGAAGAAAGGCGCGAATCCCCGGCCACGCACAGCACGGCGTCGGACAAGCCCGAGCGCACGCGCCGGAAGCCTTCCCCGATGGCCTGCAAAGCCGAGGCGCAGGCCGTGCCGAGAACCAGCCCTTCCCCGTGGATGCCGAGGAAACGGGCCAGCGCGGTGTTGGCGGTGTTGGGCAGCCAGCGCAGGAGCCACAGGGCGTCGAGCGCCTCGTCCGGCGCGGGAGGAAGCCCGGGCTCGCGGGCGAAATCGAGCGTGGGGCCGCTGGCTCCGATGAGGCAGGTCTGCGGCGGCATGTGCGGATCAAAGCCCGCCGAGGCCGCCGCCCGCAGGCCCGAAAGCACGGCGAAGCCCGCGCCCCGGCTCAGATAGCGGCGGTGCCGCCATGCCCCAAGCCGGGCCGAGGCCGCGTCCTCCCCGGGATCGGCCAGAGGGCAGACGGGATAGCCGGGCAGGTCCGCACTCGGCGCGAAGGCCGTGCGGCCTTGCACAAAGGCCCGCGCGATGCCCTCGGGCTCCCAGCCGAGGCTTGTGCAGCAGCCCACGCCGCTGATGACCACCCTGTCCATGTCAGGCCGAGGGCAGGGCCGCGCGGATGTAGGCCGCGATGTCGCCGAGGCACAGTTGCGGGGCCGCGTCCGGGTCGGCAAGGGAAAGGGCGAGGGCCTTGACCCGCTCCGGCGGAAGATGGGGGTATTCGCGGCGGATGACCGCCTCGGGATCGCCCCCGCACGAAACATGATAGCGCAGGGAACGCAGGAAGGCCGCTTCGTCGTCCACGGGCACGCGGAAGGTCTGGCCGAGCCGCGCTCCGATTTCCAGCAGGTCGATGGATTCGCAGGGCAAATCCGTCATAAGCCGGGTTTCCGCCGAAAGCGTCCCCGGATCGCACTCAAAAATGTCCGCGACGATGCCGCGCACCCCGTCCATGATTTCCAAAGAATCCATTTCGTCCTCAAAAGTGTGTTTTCGTTGCGGAAAGCCCGCCATCCAGCGTCACCGCCGTGCCGTTGACCGAGGATGCGGACGCGGAAAGCAGGAACAGCAGGGCATCCACCGCCTCGTCAAGGCCGACCAGCCGACCGGTGGGCATCCGGCGCAAGGCCGCCTCCCGGCGGCTTTCCAGAAAGGCCGCGCCGCGCCCGGCGTCCAGCCAGCTCAGGCGCAGCGAGCAGGCGGTCACGCCCCGGCCCGAAAGTTCCACGGCAAGGCTCCTGTAGAGCGCCTCGCCCGCCAGCTTCGCGGCGGCGTAATAGCCCTGCCCCTGCGCCGGGCATTCGGCGGCGGAAGAGGAAACGAAGACGCAGCGCCCAAAGCGCCGGGCCAGCATGGAGCGCCCCACGGCGCGCACGAAGCGGGCGCGCAGGCCGATGTCGACGGCGGCCCATTCCATGATCGCCTCGGGCGGGGCCGCCGCCACAAGGCTTTCAAACCGCGAGTGCATGAGGTCCGCCACATGCGCGGGCGGCTCGCCCATCCGCTCCAGGCAGCGCTCAGGCAGGCTTTCGGGCTCGCCGAGGAGCAGGCCGCACAGCCCCGCCTCGGCGCAGCGCGCCAGCCCCTCTTCCGTGCGGCACACGGAAAGCGGGCGCGCGCCCTCCTCCCGCAGAGCAAGGGCAAGGGCCATGCCCAACCGGCTGCTGCCGCCCGTAATCAGGACCGGCCCCTTAAACAATGGCTTCATCTTCCCTCCCCGGTGCGCCCCGGGCCGTCGGCGTCCCCAACGCAGGACGCGGCTCTGGACGAACCTGCGCCCGGCAGAAAGGCCCGCGCCCTGTTGATCATCATGAAGGCGAGGCCCGATCCTGACGCGGGCGACGAACTGCGGCCCTATCCGCTGTCCATCATGGTGTCGAGGCCCAGTCCCGGCGGAGGCGGAAGCGCCCTTCACAATCATGTGCGGCCTGCTCGACTCGCAAGCATCCCCACGCAGAGCGGGGAGCCCCGAAAAGGATCAAGAAACTCCGGCCAGCATCCTCACACAGGGGACAAGGTATCTCGGACCATACATCCTTCCCAACGAAGCTTCCCTGTGTCCGGGCGGAACAAGGCCAAGACCACACCGGAGCCGGAAAGCCTCACCGCACACGGGCGGGACCGGTGGCCGGGGACTACGTTTCCGGCCTCTGCTCGGACCTCTCCGCACGGAATAAGAGAGCCTCAGGCAATGGTTGTTCTGATGGCCTCAACCTCTCTGTGCACACGGAACAAAGCATGCCGGGCACGGTCACGAGGCTGAGGCCCGTTCAACCTCTCCCTGCACACGGAACAAAGGCCGTTTGCCCGGCCTATCCCCGCTCGGCCCGGACCGGGACGACGAGGAAGGTTCCCTCGGCCATGCGGCGCTCGCCGCAGAGCAGGACGCAACGGATCGTGCCGGGGTCGGGCCGCAGTTCCAGCAGGCAGGCGTAGTCCCCGGGCTCCACGAAATGCCGGAAGCGGAAGCGGCGCACGCCCACGGGCCGCCAGCCGGGAAAACGCGCTTCCGCCTCCCGGCGCATGGCCTCGATGATGAGTGTTCCGGGAACGCGCGGCGCGCCGGGAAAATGATCTTCAAAGAGCGGGTGCCCGGCAACAAAGCGACAGAGGCCGCGCGCGTGGAGCCTGTCCGCGCCCTCCCCTTCCGGGAGAGCGGCCTCACGGGGCGCGCCCGCCGCATCCCTTTCTCCGGCCAAAGCCGACGTTTCCGTTTCCATGCCGCTTGTGTATCCATCCGCCCTTAAAAAAGCAACGTCCCCGCCGCTTCCCGCCACGGACGGGCCTGAACGCGGGAAAACGCGCCCGGCAGCGTCTTGGTGAACAGGGGCACCCGGCACGCGAGAAGTCCCGGGGTTCGTCTCGCGCTTGTGCGGGCTACGCCATGACGCCGGGCGGAGGCGGGAAGCCCCGGGCGCGTCTCCCGCTTGTGCGGGCTACGGAATTACGGAGGGCGAAGGCGAGAAGTCCCGGGGCGCGTCCACTGCCACGCTTTCCGTCCTCGGCGCGGGCGTGATGCAGCGGGAAGCCCCGGGGCGCGTCCGCTGCCGTGCGGAAGCGCCCTTTCGCGGCACAGGCCGGAACCCCCGGCAGGCGACGGCGGGCCCGGCTCTCATGTGGGAATGGGCTTCTGATACGCACCTGCCACAGGCGACGGCAACGTGGGAGTGACCGTTGCTGCGCTTTCTCCGCTGCACCCTGTGCAGCAGGCGACGACGGCCCCGCTCCTCAGACGAGGTGCCACGTGCAGCAGGCGACGCCGGACCCGGCCCTCTCAGACGAGGAGGGGCTCGATGACGGGAAGCATCCTCTCAACGCAGGCGCGGCCCTCGCGGATGGCTTCCGTGGCCTTGTAGAATTCCAACAGGCCGATGTGTCCGAGCCGGGGCGTAAGGATGATGTCCGGCGGATCGCCCGCCATGCGGCTGCGGGTGATGCGGTCCTGTACAATATCGATGGCGCAGGCCACCGTCCCGAACATGCTCGGCTGGCGGGCGGACGCTTCCTCCGCCGAAAAGAAGGGCGTGCCGTAGTGCCGGAAGGTCGCCGCGATGCGATCCACGAAATCGCCCTCCCCTTCCGCCTTCTTTTTTCTGGTCCCGTGCCTGCCGATGAGTTCGCCGTTGAGGTTGACGGCAATGACCATTTCCGCGCCCAGCGCCCGGCAGACCGAAATCGGCACGGGATTGACGAGCCCGCCGTCGAAAAGCCAGCGGTTATGGTAGCGCACCGGCGGAAAAAGGCCCGGCAGGGAAATGGAAGCCCAGATCGCCGGGAGGATGGGCCCCTTTTTGAGCCAGTATTCCCGGCCTGTGGCCATTTCGGCGGCAACAGCGGCGTAGCGGATGGGCAATTCCTCGATAAGCGCGCCCGGCGCGGCCACGCAGTCGACGAAAAGCGCGTCGAGCTTGTCGCGGTTCACCAGCCCTCCCGCTCCCACGCCGAAGGTAAAATAGGTGGCCGTGTGCAGCTTGTTGAGGGCGCATACGCGCTCCTTCAGACATTCCAGACTGCCCCCCGCGTAGGCCGCGCCCACCAGCGAGCCGATGGACGTCCCGCAGACCACCTCGGGGTGTATCCCCCTTTCCGCCAGCGCCTCGATGACGCCGATGTGCGACCAGCCCCGCGCCGATCCGCTTCCCAATGCCAAGCCTATCTTCATGCAAACCGCCTGTCGTATGTTTCGGAACACCCGGGCCGCGCGGCAGGGAGGCCCTCCCCCGCACGCCCGCACTGATGAATTGAGCCTGATCATCGCCGGACTTTGCGCGCAGCACCCTGCGGCACGCGCCACAAGGCACGCCTCCGGCAAAAGAGATACCTGTCTGCGGGCTTTCTGCGCACGGCAGGCAGGCCCCGGCCTTACGGCAAGGCCCCGCGCCGTCCGGGGTGCCTTCTTTTCCCCGCTTCACCACTTGCTTAGCGCGCAACGCAACGCTTTTCCGTTATCTTTTTTACCAAGGATCGGGTATAAGGCGCCGCTCACGCGACGGACGCTTCCAGACGCCTCCGGGCGCATACCGGGCATGACGCCGGGCGGGTAAGGCACCGCACGCGCCGGACGCCCAATGCAGTGCGGCGGCACAGCTCGTCGACCACCCGGTGAGGCACCGCGCGCCGGATGCCCAATCATGAGCGCCCCTGTTTGATAGGTTCCACAGTACTGCACCGCGCGCGCCGGATGTCCATCTCCAACGCAGGACGCAGGGGCCGGACGCATCGGACGGGACAGCCCTTCTCCACCGTAAGGGCCCAACGCATCGGGTGGCAGGAAACCCGCGAGGCCGCCTCCGCCCCGGCCCGCTTCCTTCGGCTCGCGTTCCCGGCTCGCGTTCCCGGCTTGCGTTCCCGGCTCGCCAAGAGGCGGCCAACCCGCCCTTCTTCCGGGCCACCGGGTTTGAGCGGAAAGAGCCGCCGCAAGCTTATGGCACGGGCGTACTTTACTTTCCGGGGCAGGGCAAGGACCGTCCCACCATGCCCTTCCCGTGCGGGCCGGGGGGTGCTCATCATGTCAGTCTGCGTAACCTGAGCCTCCGGTGTCCCTCCATGCGGGCGGGGGTGTTGATAACAAGCTTGGCATTGCTGATAGCGGGGCCTCCCCCTGTGGTCCCGGGGGCTACGCGGGCGGTTGAGGGAATCCGACGAAGCTTTCCGCCGGGCGTGACCGGGGGAAGGTGCCGGGAAGGGGGACCTTGAACCTTGCCGCGTGCCGGGCGGAAAGGGCGAATGTGTCGGAGGCAACGAGCAGCCCTTTCCCCGCCGGTGGGGGCAGGGAAAGGGCTGCTGTCATGACAGGCTTTGGAGAGAACTCCGTCAGAGCACGTTTCCGTTGCAAGCGCCCGGTTGCGGGAGCCGCCCTCCGCGACGGCATACGCGCCCTGTCCCGGCGCTGCGGGATGGGCGGGCAGCCTAACGGTGAGGCTGGAACAGCTCTACGCGGCCCCGCTCCGGGGCGCGGCGAAAGGGCATTTCCACCGGGGTTCCAATGCGGAGGATGTCTCTGCCTTCAAGGGCGCGCCGAGAGGACGAAAGGGCCGAAAAAACCGCCGGGGCGACACGTTGGGCTGCCCCGGCGGTCGAGGCTACAAGGTTTTGCCTCCAGCCGCGCCGATGATGCGGCGGACGTGGTGAATTTCACGGAACTACAAGGTTTCGCCTCCGGCCGCGCCGTAGAAGCAGCCGCTGACGAAGCTGGCTTCCTGCGACGCCAGCAGGACATAGAGAGGAGCCAGCTCCACGGGCTGTCCGGCGCGCTTGAAGGGGGTATCCAGACCGAATTGGGGGATTTTTTCATCAAGCTGGCCGCCGCTGATCTGCAAGGCCGTCCACACCGGGCCGGGCGCCACGGCGTTGACCCGGATGCCCTTGGGCGCCAACTGTTTGGCCAGAGAGCCGGAGAGGGCTTTGATGGCCCCCTTGGTGGCGGCGTAGTCCGGCAGGGTGGCGTTGGGATTGACCGCCTCGATGGAGGACGTGAGGATGATCGACGTTCCGGCGGGGAGGAACGAAAGCGCGGGCCTGAGCACCCAGAAAATCGAAAACACATTGACGGCAAAGACTTTTTCCAACTGCTGCGTGGTGATTTCCTCAATGCTCGGCGAGGCCACCTGATGCCCGGCCACCAGCGCGAGAATGTCCAGCCCGCCGAGGCCGTCCCGCGCCTTGGCCGCCAGTCTGGAGCAATAGCCCTCGTCGCTGAGGTCGCCGGGCAGGAGGACGGCCTTGCGGCCTTCCGCCTCGATAAGCCCCCGCACTTCCTGCGCGTCATGCTCCTCAGCGGGCATGTAGGCGATGGCCACGTCCGCCCCTTCGCGCGCAAAGGCGATGGCGGCGGCCCGGCCTATCCCGGAGTCGCCCCCGGTCACCAGCGCCTTGCGGCCCACCAGACGGCCCTTGCCCGCATAGGTCTTCTCGCCACAGTCGGGTTTGGGGTCCATGTCGGCCTGCACGCCGGGATAAGGCTGATCCTGAAGGGGATATTTGCCGGTATGGTATTGCGTCAGAGGATTTTGCCTCTCATAGTAACGTTCCGTATTCATAACAGATTTTCTCCTGCATGTTGAGGTGACGTTTTGTCCCACACATAGCGCAGAGAAGGAGTTCGAGCCAGATTGAGAGGGTGATAAGTTGCATCCCGGCCCCTTTTGCTCACGCCGGGGCCGCCGGGCAGGGGAGGCGGAACCGGACGCCGCGCCCGTGAGAAAACTCCCATCATCGGCAAGTGCGAAGGCTTTGCAAGGGGTGCCGCCCTCCCGCGAGAGTTCCCGGCCCGACCCGGCTCGTCCGCCGAGCAAGGAGCGGAGGCCGGGCCCCTGCCTTCGGGAAGAGCGCTTATGCCGGACCGAGGGACGTTTCCCGCAGGCTTCTGTTCCCCTCGGGTTTTGGGACGTTCCCGTGGGCTCTGGGCCGCGTTCCAGCAGATTGAAGAGTTCCCGGCGGGGTTCAGGACGTATCCCGGCGGGGTTCAGGCGTTCCCGTAAACCCTGAACAGCGTTCCGCACCCGTCGACAGGAAAGCGCCCGCCCCAGTCCCGCTCAAGCCGAGGGGCTGCGGGAAAAAAAGGAGTGACAAGGACTATTTCCCTTTTTTCCGTGTGCCGGGCCCCCTGCGGAGGCGGCGGGCAAAGCCCTTCGGTACCTGAGGGAGGCCCGCCGTAACTTCGGGGGACGAAGGGGGCCTCTTTTCAGTGTTCATTAGTATCATTTACTGTTATAATAGACGCGGCCTTTGAGATACTTATTATGTTGTCAACCAACAACAAACATGAAGGACTCAAAAAATGGAAAAAAAACAAACGATTGCCCTTGATCTCGATATATTCGTCCACCTGATGACCAGCGCCTACCGGGAAGGCTTCCGGGCCGGGGCCGACAAGAACGCCCAAACCCTTGAAGCCAAATGCGCCGAAGCCGCCATGCAGTTTGCGGAAGGCATGAAGGACATGCTCAAGGAACCCCAAAGCGCCGTGCAGCACTAGGGCGAGGTCACACAAAACAAGCACCACTTTTCAACGGAGTGTTCTCTACGCTGTCGGGGAAACGATTTTTCCCCATCACCTCTCAAATATTCCCCTCTTCTCTCAACAAGAAGAGGTAGAATAACGGTCGCAGGCCCAAGAAGGCCAGCCTCAATCCCCGCCTGCCGGGGCTCTTGAGGGAAAGCGGCGGAAGATGGTTCCGCCTCCTCGGGAGAATGTCCGGCTCCCATTGGGAGAATGTCCGGCTGCCATCGGGAACGCCCGAATGCCGCCCCTTTCCCACCGGGCCGCCGCCTCCCGGAACCGGGCCGCCCTCCTGACGCCGCGCCCTGCTCCAGAGGAAAGGCTTCTTCCAGACGGAGAGCGGCCAGCAAAGGTTTCTTCCACATGGAGACCGACCAGCAGAGGTTTCTTCCAGAGACCGGCCAACAGCCGAAACAAGCCCCCGCCCTCCCGAAACAGGGAGAGCGGGGGCTTTTCGCGCAAAGGCGGGTTCACCTCAAACAATCGCCTCAGGCACCGCCGCGCTCGGCTTTCTTGCGGGCGTACATGCGGGCGTCGGCGCGGCTCAGGGTATTGTGCAGGGAGGGGCCGTCGATTTCCCGGGCGTAGGCGGCGAGGCCGTAGGCAAAGGTGACGGGCTGGCCGCCGACTTCCGAGGTCGCGCAGGTTTTCTGGAAGCGTTCCAGTTCGTCGCGCAGGCTCGCTTCGTCCTCATCCGCGAAAATGACCACAAACTCGTCTCCCCCGATGCGGTAGGCCCAACCCCGGTCGACGGGGCTCTCGCGCAGGAGCAGGGAGCCCATACGCTGGAGGTAGGCATCCCCCACCGCATGGCCGTAGGTGTCATTCACCTTCTTCATTTCGTTGAGATCATAGATGACCATGATGAAATTCCGCCGCCCGGTCTCCTTCTCCAGCTCCCTCAGCCTCAGTTCAAAGGCCGTGCGGTTGCCGAGCCCGGTCAGCATGTCGGTATAGGCCAGCTTCTTGTAGAAGGGCGCGGCCAGCCGCCGCAGCCAGAACATGGTGCTGACGATACAGGCCCCGACGAGGAGCAGGCACAAAATCCCGCTGTAGAGCATGGAGCGCATGTTGTTCGCATACACGGCATCCGCGTTGAACTCCATGACCACGGCCCCGAGAGGGCGCTCCTCCCCGTTGGCGTAGACCGGCCTGCACGTAAGATAGATGGCGCCCCACTCCGTATTCAGTACCCCGTCGGATTCAATCGACTTTCCAGACAGGCACTTTTTGAGCATGGGAACGATGTCTTCCTCGATGAAATCGCCGGGATGCCGGAAATCCGGGGAATCCGGCGGCAGGCCGTCCACCAGATACACCGGGCGGCCCGAGGCGTCGAGCTTGGCGGTGTAGAGATAACGCACATTGGCGATCTGGCGGATATTTTCCAGCATGGCCCGCACTTCGGCGTAGGTGTCCCGTCTGCCGTCCTCGGGCCCGTTGATGTGCGTGAAACTGTAGACGTTGATATTGTCTTCGGAATAGGCGTTGACCACCTGCGCCCGTGACCGG
Organism: Candidatus Bilophila faecipullorum; assembly: GCA_944326695.1. Lineage (GTDB taxonomy): Bacteria > Desulfobacterota > Desulfovibrionia > Desulfovibrionales > Desulfovibrionaceae > Bilophila > Bilophila faecipullorum. Next base: position 24,633 of record CALVEZ010000039.1, read on the forward strand.
ATGTCCTCCTGAAGGGCGGCGTTCATCATCCAATAAAGGATGGCGAAGGTCGAGACGGAGGCGATGAGGATGGCGAGCGCGACCACCAGAAGGATTTTCTTCTCGGGACCAAAACGCTCCTTTCGTTCAAACATGCCCGTTCGCTCCCGTTTCCCGTGCCGAGACGGAAAAGATATATTCTTGTGATCCTGAAGAAAGGAACCTCTTTTGTCAATGCCTCCGTCCCAAAAAGACGGAAAGGCCCTCCGTCCCCGCCTTTGCGCCAGCCGCCGCGCCGCCCGCTTTCCGGTGACGTCGGCTTCGCGCGTGGTATTGGAAATGCCCGACCATACCCGCCAGACGCTCAACGTGACGTGGGCCTCGCGCGTGGTATCAGGCAGGGCGTCGCCCGCTTTCCGGCCAGCGGGAGCAGGCGGGAAAAACGCGGCCCCGGGGCATCCCGGCCTCATTGAAGGGCTCCCCGGGCGTCCGGTGCTGGCGGGGCCTTCGGTGCGCGTTCCTTCAAGGCCCTTCGCCGCGATGCCCCGCACGGGCCGGACGCCCGGCCACGCGGGAAGGTGCCGTTCCAGCCGCCGCGCCCCATCAGGGCCGTACCGCCGGGAAAGGCGTTCTCCCCCCGCGCCCGCCGAGCGGACGCCGACGCCGATAAAGAAGACGAGCCCCTGGAAGTTCTCCCCCCGCGCCCATCGAGCGGACCAGATACAGGAGCTTGTACCAGAGACGCTTGAAGTTCTCCTCCCGCGCCCGTCGAGCGGACCGGGATGGTATACCTTATCCTATAACAGCTTCTATAGAGCGGCCCCGCCCCTTTGCGCCCTGCGCCGGGCCGATTCCGCCGCCGTGGACCCGGCCCACAGGGGCCTTTCACAGGGCGGCAAGGGGCAGGGCCCGCCTGACCCTTCCCTCGCGGCTGCCCCTCGTACAAGGGGCTCCTTCGCCAAAAGCCGCTTGTTTCCAAAGGGCAAGGCGGCGGATGGGGAAACCGGCACTCCGCCGGGATGTCATTTTTCCTTGCCGCCGCCGTTCAGAAGAAAAAGGCGTCGTTGCGGCCCACGCTTTCAGGAGGGAACGCCGTATCGACCATGAACCATTCCACAAATCAGAGTGCGTAACTCCTGTACGCTGTTACGATAGGGAGCACGATGAATCGTATCGTGGAGGCGTTTCGAGGCACGGGTCTCAAACAACATGAAAAAAACTATAGAATTCTCGATACGGCCTAGGCCAGACGGCAGAGGCAGGAGCCGAGCGGCGCGCGCAGCACGTCGAGGATACGCTCAAGCAAGATGCCCTCACGGTTGGGCAGGTCCTGCCCGAAGGTGGCGCGGATGCCAAGCGTCACAAACTGCACGGCGCGGTCAAGGGCGATGGACAGGCTGTCGCCCTGAAGGAGGCTCCCGGTGAGCACGCTTGAGAAGACGTCGCCCGTGCCGGGGTAATAGGCGGGGATATAGGAGCAGTCGACCCGCCAGAAACGGTCAAAGGACCGTTCGTAGGCGAGGACAGAGGTGCACTCGGCCTTGCGGCCCGGCTCGTCGGCCAGCGGCACGCTGGTGGCCACTACCGTTTCCGGCCCGGCGGCGGAAAGGCGACGCAGCCAGCCCTTGAGCGTGTCCACGTCTGCTTCGGGGCTGTAGGGCTCGCCCAGCAGGAGGCAGACTTCGGTGAAGTTCGGGGTGATCACCTGCGCCTTGGTGATCAGCCAGCGCATCTTCTCCACCATTTCCGGGGTCATGGTCGGGATGAGCCTGCCGTCGTCCCCGAGCACGGGATCGACTATCGCAAGGCCGCCCGGCGCAAGGCAATGGGCCATGCAGCGCGCCGCCGACTCCATCTGCGCCGTGGAAGCCATGAAGCCCGAATAGACCCCGTCGAAGCGCAGGCCGAGGCGCTCCCAGTGATCGAGGATGCGGGCCATCTCGTCCGTCAGATCAAGGATCGTGAAGTCGGCATAGCCCACCGTCTGGGTGGAGAGAATGGCCGTGGGCAGGGGCGTGGCCTGAATGCCCATTGTGGAAAGAATGGGAATGGCCGCCGTCAGGGACGTGCGGGCAAAGCCCGCAAGATCATGGATGGCCGCCACTCTGGGTATGGGATTGCGCATGTGTGCCTCTCGGATGGATATGCGGAAAAAACGTCGAAATTGTCCCATACCCCGGGGCGCAAATCAAGGCATGAAGAGGCTTTTTCTCCGGCGTAGCCCCCTTCCCCACCTTCCCGCGCCCTCCTTCCCTCCGCCTTCTCCCCTCCTCTGCCCGGAAGTTCTCCGTCTCTCTTTCTCCCGGCCCCTCCTCCGCCCGGAAATTCCCCGTCTCTTCTTCTCCCCTTCTTCCGTCAGGTCATCAAGCACCCCGCTTCTTCCCTCACCCGGAAGTTCCCCGGCCCTTTCCCTCCCTTTGTTGACAGCACGCCGGGAAAGGAATAGGGCATATGCCGAAAACATGCGCCGGAAAGTACCGCCCGCCTTGCGGCGCGGTCCGACCGGGAGGAAACGCTCATGGCAAGGCCCAGAAAATGGCGGCATGTCTGCTGCCTGCCCCAAAATACGCTTTTCGGCCCTCTGCGCCTCGCACGCGGCGAAGACGGGCCCATCGTCATGACGGTGGAGGAATACGAAACCATCCGCCTCATCGATCTGGAGGGCCTCAATCAGGAGTCCTGCGCCGAGCGTATGGGCGTGGCCCGCAGCACCGCACAGGCCATGTACCGCAGCGCCCGGCGCAAGCTGGCGGACTGCCTCGTCAACAGCCGCCGTCTGCTCATCGAAGGGGGCGACTACAAACTCTGCGACGCACGCGAAACGCCCTGTGGCTGCCCGCGCTGCCTGCGCCGGGGCCTTCCCTTCCCCCCGGAGGCCGAAGCCTGACCCGGGCAAGGCTTACGGCGGAACGCGGAAAGCCCGGGAAAACCCGGCAGGGAATGGCCTTCCGCACGGAGGCCGCTCCCGGGAGCCTGACGGGATAGTTTGGAAACCGCCCTTTTGCCGGGCGGTCGCGCAGCGCAAGGCGCAGCGGCCCCCTCGGAAGCGGCAACGGCGCAACACCCTGTACGGACGCCGGATGCCCCGGCCACAGGCGAGTGAGTTTCCGGGCATGGGCGGCGTACCGCTCGCGTGTGGGGCGTACCGTTCCCGCGTGGCGACCCACCGCTTGCCGAGCGATATTCCGGTCAGGCCGGTCGCGCGGGCGGCGGCTACAGGTACACTGTGGCGGCTCCACATGATCCGCGCCGATGTGACCATGATGTCCGGGATGCCGTTTTCCCCGACGGCCACGGTATCCCAGACCGAAAAGAGAAATTCCCGCGCGTGACGGGCCCTTGATCCCGCCTCGCCGGAGGATCAGGTGGAGAAGTCCCCCGCACTTGACGGCCACGGGAATGCGCGGCGGGGATCGCGGGCGTTCGCCGCTGTCCGGTGCGGCGGCAGGCCACAGGGACAAACGCCTGCGGAGACACAGACCCCGCCCACGCCCGGAGCGGCCATATACCCTGTTTCCGGCTCCGTCCCGGCGGCGTCCAGCATCCGGGCGACGCAAGCAAAGAGGGCCAACCCTAACCAAACCATCATGAACGAAACCATCTGCTCGATCACGTCCGCCATTGAAGAGGGCCACTCGTGGGGCCACAGCGACGAGGCTATCGCCCGCTACATCTACGAAACGCACATCCTGCCCCTTGAACGACGGCTCGCCGCGGGGCCCGATGCCGCCGCTGCCTTTCTGGAAGGCTTCATGCTGACCACGGAACACCGCAACGGGCACGTCCCCTTTGCCGGGGACTACGCGGAGGCGTGGAAGGCCATCGCCCCGCGCGCCGCCGCGAGCGAGGCAGCCTGCCGCGCCGTGAACGGCGACGCTCCCGGCACGGACTGACAAAGGAAAAAAACGATGAACACTCCTTTCAAACACGTCTACGGCCCGGTACCTTCCCGGCGGCTCGGGCGCTCCCTCGGGGTGGACGCCATCACCTTCAAGAGCTGCCCCTTCGACTGTGTGTACTGCCAGCTCGGGCGCACCACCAACTGTACGCTGGAACGCCGCGAATACGTGCCCACCGCCGAAATCCTCGACGAAGTGCGCCGCAAGCTCGACACCGGGGACATCCCGCAATACGTGAGCTTCGCCGGGTCCGGCGAGCCCACCCTGCACTCGGGCCTTGGGGAAATCATCCGGGGCATCAAGGCCATGACCGACGTGCCCGTGGTGGTCTTCACCAACGGCTCGCTGCTGTGGAGGCCGGACGTGCGCGACGATCTCCTCGCCGCCGACGTGGTCATCCCCTCCCTTGACGCCGGAGGCGCCGCCCTGCTCGAAAAGGTCAACCGGCCCCATCCCGACCTGTCCTTCGAGCGCATCGTGGAAGGGATCGCGGCCTTCCGCGATGCCTTCAAGGGGCAAATCTGGCTTGAAGTCATGCTGCTCGGCGGGGTGAGCGACGATGACGCCGCCGTGGACGCCATCGCCCGCCACACGGCGCGCATCCGGCCCGACAAGGTGCAGATCAACAGCGTCTGCCGCCCTCCGGCGGAAGCGTGGGCCCGGCCCGTGGACGCCCGGCGTCTGCTGGAAATCCAGCGGCGCTTCCCCGGCACGGTGGAAATCATCGCCGAACACCTCGACGACATGGCCCATGCCGCCTTCCGCACCCAGATCAGGGAAGAGGACATCCTCGCCCTCATCGAGCGCCGCCCCTGTACGGCGGCGGGCGTGGGGGCCGGGCTGAACATCCACGTCACCGAGGCGCTGAAGCATCTGGAAATGCTCGTCGCGGACGGAAAGGCCGTCACACAGATCACCGAAGGGCAGGTCTTTTATTCCGCCTGCGAACGGCGACAGGAGGAAGGCGAAAAGGCGCGCCCCTGACGCGGAAGGCGGGCCCTGCCTCAAGCGCCCGCCGCAAGGCCGCCTTTTTCCAACAACCTGCGCTACAAGAAAAAGGACGTGTGAGGGATGCGTCGGCTTTGCCGTCCATACCCCTTGCGTCCAGAGCAGATGAACGTTGACTTCTTACAAAAGTCAATGTTGGCATTCCGCCAAAAAACGTCGTTTTTGGCAGAATCCACGCTACGTTGTGGCGGGCCATACCAGTGTATGACCAGAGCCGTTGCAACATGAAACGGCTCTAAAAAGCATCGGCTTTTCGCGGAGGGCCCTTCAGACAGGGCCTCCGCATCAACACCTCCTTCGGGGGGGACGCCGCCCGCGCCTTCCCCGCGAGGCCGCGCCGCGAAGGAGGGCCTTGTCCGCGCAGCCCGCACCCTGCACCGTACCCGCACGGGACGGCGCACAGGAAGGCGGAAGCCGCGCGGGCAGGCATAGATCAGCAGTAGTGATAGTAGTAGAGAGAGACAGAGAGAAAAAGAGAGAAAGGCCAATATGATGCGCGATCTCCCGTCCTGACGCGGAGATCGCGCCACACAAGGCCCGCGCGACGGCTTCCGCCTCCCGCAGAGCTTCCCAGAACGAGCCTTTCCGCCCGGCACAGGGCTTTCTCGGCTTCCGTCCGGCGGCGGGCGAGATGCCTCACCCCCGGCGTACCGCCGCGAGCGGGGCGCGCGGCTTCGCCTCAACAACCAACCACCCGGAGCGACATATGTCTTCATGTTCACAGCAGGGTCAGCACGGCCAGACGACCATCCCCATGACCGCGGCCATGCAGAAAAAGGTCATGTCGGAAAACCTGCGCGAGGTGCGCCACACCATTTTCGTCATGAGCGGCAAGGGCGGCGTGGGCAAAAGCTCGGTCACGGTCAACCTTGCGGTGGCGCTGGCCGCGCGCGGCTTCACGGTCGGCATCCTCGACGTGGACCTGCACGGCCCCAGCGTGCCCCATCTGCTCGGCACCTCCGATTTCGTCATGGTCGACCAGAGCGACGGCAAGCTCATGCCCGTGCCCTGCGGGGAACGGCTCTCGCTGGTGTCCATCGAGTCCTTCCTTGAGGACAAGGACAGCGCCATCATCTGGCGCGGCCCCAAAAAGGCCGGGGCCATCCAGCAGTTCCTGAGCGACGTCAAATGGGGCGCGCTCGACTACCTGCTCATCGACTCCCCTCCCGGCACCGGCGACGAGCACATGACCATCCTCGACGCCATCCCCGACGCCCAGTGCGTGGTGGTCACCACCCCACAGGAAATCTCGCTGGCCGACGTACGCAAGGCGCTCGATTTCCTGAAAATCGTCAAGGCCCCCATCCTCGGCATCGTGGAGAACATGAGCGGGCTCGCCTGCCCCCACTGCGGCAAGGAAATCGATCTCTTCAAGAAGGGCGGCGGCAAGGAGCTGGCCGAACGCGAAAACCTGCCCTTCCTCGGCGCGATTCCGCTCGATCCCATGACGGTCGTCGCCGCCGACAGAGGCCAGCCCATCGTCTCCCTGCCCGAGGACGGCCCGGCCAAGGCCGCCTTCCTCCAGCTTGCGGACACCGTGGCCAAGGCAACGCAGGGCGAAGGACAGGCGTCCGAGGGCGCATCCTCCTAGAACAGATGAACGTTGGCTTTTTGCAAAAGTCAAAGTGGTCATTCTGCCCAAAAACGTCGTTTTGGGCAGAATCCACACCATTTTATGGATGGCCACACCAGTGTATGACCAGAGCCGTTTCAAAACGGGAGAGGTGTTATATTTATAAGATAGTAAATATATTATAAAAATCTATTTATAATATATTTCTACCAACTATAATACCCATATCTTTTCTGGCTTTCAGAGGACTGTATCAACCTTTAATAGCCAGTCTCCAGATGCCGGGCAGGTCGAACGCCTCCCGGCATTTTCATTTACCCTCCATCTCGACGCCTTTGTCTCAAACGTCTATCTGCCGCACGTCAAACTCCGCAAACGGAGCTGGCGAGTGGATCAACGCATTGCGCGGCAGCATCTTTCCCCGACGTTCGGCGCGCGCGAACTTGCCGGTATACAATGCCATGAAGTGGAGAACTGGCTGCACGGGCTGTGGGAAAAAGGGCTGGCTCCGGCCACCTGCAACCGCATTCTGGCGACTTTCAAGACAATCTGTTCTCTGGCTGAAATGCGCGGCCTTCTGCCCGC
>CALVEZ010000040.1 GCA_944326695.1 Candidatus Bilophila faecipullorum
AAGGGAAAGGGGTGGGGTTTGGGGAGGGGGAAGGGAAACTTTCTTTAGAAAGTGTCCCTTCCCCCTCCCCAATCTTCTATTCCCCAATCTTCCTCTTCAGCACCTCAAGCGCCTCGTCGATCCCGGCGGGGTTCGTGCCTCCGGCCTGTGCCTGATCCGGGCGACCGCCGCCGGACCCGGCGATGGGCGCGGCCACTTCCTTGATCAGGGCGGGGGCGGTGAAGCGGCTGTGCAGGTCCTTGGAAACGTAGAGGATCATGCTGACCTTGCTCTCGTCCACGGGCGCGGCGACGCAGGCGATGCCTGAGGGGAGCTTGGAACGGATGTCGTCCATCAGCTCGCGCATGGCTTTGATGTTGCTGGGGCCGAGCTTGGCGGCAAGCACCTTGACGCCGTTGATCTCCGTCACTTTGGACATGAGATCGCCGCCCTGACCGGAAGCGGCTTGCGCCGCGGCCTTCTCAAGGTCCTTGCGCAGGCCCCGGTTTTCCTTCTGAAGGGCTTCGAGTTTGGCGACGAGGCCGCCGGGCTGCGTCTTGAGCATGGCGGCGAGCTGATGCGCCTCCTCGCTCAGGGCATGGGCATGGCGCAGGGCGTTCCAGCCCGTGGCCGCCTCAATGCGCCGGGTGCCCGCCGCAATGCCGCTTTCCGAAAGGATGACGAAGGAGCCCGCCTGACCCGTGGAACGAAGATGCGTGCCCCCGCAGAGCTCCACCGACTCGGTATGGTCGTTGTCCCCGATGGTCACCACGCGCACGGTGTCGCCGTATTTTTCCCCGAAGAGAGCCATAGCGCCCATGCCGATGGCCTCCTGCTGCCCCATGTGGCAGACGGAGAGAGGATAGTCAGCCATGATCGCGGCGTTTACATCGCGTTCCACGGCGGCGACTTCCTCAGGCGTGAGGGGCGCGATGTGCGAGAAGTCGAAACGCAGGCGATCCGGCATGACCAGAGAGCCCGCCTGCCGTACATGATCCCCGAGGACGCGGCGCAGGGCGGCGTGGAGGAGGTGCGTGCAGGTGTGGTTGCGCGCGGCGTCGAGGCGCACGGATTCGGTGACGGTCAGCGTCACTTCCTGATCCGGGAGCAGGGTGCCGCCGTCGACTTCGATGTGATGCACGGTGAGATCGACGGAGGGCTTCAGGGCATCAAGCACCTTGGCCGTGCCTGCGGGCGCGGCAAGGAGGCCCGTATCACCGCACTGGCCGCCGGACGCGCCGTAGAAGGGTGTGCGGTCGGCCACGGCATAGCCTTTTTGCCCGGCGACGAGAGCCTCCACGGGCAGGCCGTCCTCATCGAGCAGGGCGGTGAGGCGGCCCGTGCCGGAAAGGGCGTCGTAACCGAAAAATTCGCTCTTGAGGCCGTCTTCGAGCAGGGACTGGAAGCGCGAGGCCACATCCTTTTCGCCGGAACCCTTCCACGCGGCGCGGGCGCGCTGCTTCTGCTGGCGCATATAGTCGTTGAAACCCGCCTCGTCAGCCTTGAAGCCGCGCTTTTCCGCCACGTCGTTGACGATGTCGAGCGGGAAGCCGTAGGTGTCGTAGAGCCGGAAAGCGGTTTCGCCGGAAATGACCGTCTCGCCCTTGGCGGCGAGGGCGTCCATTTCCTCTTCAAGCATGGCAAGGCCCTTGTCGAGCGTGGACGAGAAGCGTTCCTCCTCCTCGCGCACGACGCGCGCCATGAAGTCGGCGCGGGCGCACAGTTCCGGGTAGCCCTCGCCCATGACCTCCACCACCTTGAGGGCGGTCTTGTAGAGGAAGGGGTCCTGCATCCCCATGAGGCGGCCAAAGCGGAAGGCGCGGCGGATGAGGCGGCGCAGCACGTAGCCCCGGCCTTCGTTGGAGGGGAGGATGCCGTCCGCGATCATGAAGGCGATGGCCCGGCTGTGATCCGCAATGACGCGCAGGGCGGTGTCCGTGTCGTCGCTGTCGTGGTAGCGTACTCCGGCGAGTTCGGCCATGTATTGGATGAAGGTCTGGAAGAGGTCGGTATCGTAGTTGGAGCGCACGCCCTGACAGACCGCCGCAATGCGCTCAAGGCCCATGCCGGTGTCGATGGAGGGATGGGGCAGGGGAACGCGCGTGCCGTCCGGCTGCTGGTCGAACTGCATGAACACGAGGTTCCAGATTTCAAGGAAACGGTCGCAATCACAGGTGCCGATGCCGCAGTCCGGGCCGCAGGCCATGTCCGCGCCCTGATCATAGTGGATTTCCGAACACGGCCCGCAGGGGCCGGTATCGCCCATGCTCCAGAAGTTGTCCTTGTCCCCGAGGCGGAAAATGCGTTCCGGGGCCACGCCCGCCACCTTCTGCCACAGTTCGAAGGCTTCGTCGTCGTCCTTGTAGACGGTGATGTAGAGCTTTTCCTTGGGCAGCTTCAGCTCTTCGGTGATGAAGGCCCACGCGAAGCGAATGGCGTCTTCCTTGAAATAGTCACCGAAGGAGAAGTTCCCGAGCATCTCGAAGAAGGTATGGTGGCGCGCCGTGCGGCCCACGTTGTCGAGGTCGTTGTGCTTGCCGCCCACGCGCAGGCACTTTTGGGAGGTGGTGGCGCGTTTGTAATCGCGTTTTTCCTGTCCGCAGAAGACCTTCTTGAATTGGACCATGCCCGCGTTGGTGAACAGGAGGGACGGATCGTCGCGGGGGATGAGCGAAGACGAGGCGACTTCGGTGTGTCCGTGTTTCTTGAAATAGTCCAGAAAGCGGCGGCGGATTTCATTGGCTGTCAGCATAGGGGCTCCTGCGTGGGTGAAATGGAAAAACGGGAGGCGTTTTTTCATATCTTGGCGTGCGAAAAAAGAAAAGCCCCGGAAAGAGGCGCACCGCAGGCGGCGGGGGTCTTTTTCCGGGGCGCGTGGACCTAGATTTCGTCGATGTCGTCCGGTTCCGGCGCGAGATCGGCTTCGGGGAGCGGCTCGTTGTCGGCGGGGACGAGCGGCTTGGGGTTCATGCCCAGATGCTCGATGAGCTGCGTTTCGATGGCTTCGCGCAGTTCCGGGGTTTCGTCGAGCAGGGCGCGAACCTTTTCCTTGCCCTGTCCGAGCTTTTCGGAACCGAAGGCGAACCATGCGCCGCTCTTGTCCACGATCCCGGCATCCACGCCGAGGTCGATGAGTTCGCCCGAGCGTGAGATGCCCGTGCCCCAGATGATGTCGAACTTGGCCTCGCGGAAGGGCGGAGCCATCTTGTTCTTGACCACCTTGACGCGGGTGAGCGAGCCGTAAGCCTCTTCCTTGTCCTTGAGGGTCTGGATTTTGCGGATGTCCAGACGGACGGAGGAGTAGAACTTGAGGGCGTTGCCGCCGGTGGTGGTTTCGGGGCTGCCGTAGCCGGTGACGCCGATCTTCATACGTATCTGGTTGATGAAGATGACGGCGGTGCGCGACTTGTGGATGGTGCCGGTCAGCTTGCGCAGGGCGTGGGACATGAGGCGGGCGTGGCCGCCGACCTGCGTTTCGCCCATGGCGCCTTCAAGTTCGGCCTGCGGGATGAGGGCGGCCACCGAGTCGATGACCACGAGGTCCACCGCGCCGGAACGGACGAGCATGTCCGCGATTTCAAGGGCCTGCTCGCCGTGGTCGGGCTGCGAGATGAGCAGTTCGTCCGTCTTGACGCCGAGGCGGTTGGCGTAGGTGATGTCGAGGGCGTGCTCGGCGTCGATGAAGGCGGCGGTACCGCCCCGCTTCTGGCATTCCGCGATGATGTGCAGGGTGAGGGTGGTCTTGCCCGAGGATTCGGGGCCGTAGATTTCCGTCACACGGCCTCTGGGGATGCCGCCGATGCCGAGGGCGAGATCGAGCCCGATGGAGCCGGTGGGGATCACCGGCACCTTGACGTGCACGTTGTCGGAGAGCTTCATCACCGCGCCTTGGCCGAACTTGCGCTCGATGGTTTCAAGGGCGGTCTTGAGCGCTTCCTGACGCGCTTCTTCAGGGGTCAATGTCGGCTTTTTAGCCATATGATTAAGGACTCCATAATGGGGTAGGAGGGTTAGGCAAGAGGTGGGAACCACGGGCGTTCCCAATCTCCTTTTATAGCAGAAGCGGCCGCCGGGGGCAACATCCGCAGCGGGGCATAGAGGCATATTTTCAAATTTTATCCATAGTTGCCATAAAAAAGGGGAGAGGCGTCCCTCTCCCCTTCCACAGCATTTCCTACTGCGCCAAGGCGTTTGTGAGTTCCTGAAGCGTCTGAGGGCCGGGGGTGACGTCAAGCGTGATGGTGGGCGTGTTTTCGGGCAGCGTCTCTATTTCCTTGAGGCTCATGGGCTTCTCTGGGGAGAAGATGAAGCGGATGGCACCGGGCTTTGCAATGAAGGTGTTTATCCGCTGCATGTCCGGGTCTTCCGGGGTCAGGTCCAGGGCTTGCTGGATATGCTGTCTGACCATGAGCATGGATTGTTGGGGCGCCAGCCCCATGAGCTTTTGGCCGAGGAGACTGAGGCGGGGCAGGAGGCCCTCGTCGGCGTAGCCCAGCTCCAGACGGCTGAACCTGATGTTTTGCTGGATAAGCTGGTTGGCATGCTCTTCCTCTTCCAGCGAATCGCTGCGGGCACCCATGAGGAACGCCTCTTTCAGGACTTCCTGCGGCAGGGTGCCTTTGAAGAGGGCGTCCGCCGTGCCCAGATCGGCCACGTTGAGCGAGGAGGAGATGTTGAACGCGCCGTCTGCGGTGGGCAGGGAGAAGGAGAGGGTCGCGCTGACGTCAATGTCGCGCAGGTCCATGAGCGAAAGCGTCTGCAATTCGGGCGCGAGGGTCGTGGGCATCTTGAGATGTTCGAGAGAGAAGTCCGCGGCGAAGGGCGAGGTGGAGCCGTTGATGTAGGTCATTTTCGCCAGCGAAACGGTCGCGAGCCCGGTATCGACCCGCAGATCACGCACGACGAAGGAGCCCAGCAAGGGCTTGGGGCCGCTGAAGAGCCGCATCATTTCGAGCGCCTGCCCGTCGACGGACGTCTTTTCCAGCCACTGGGGATCGATGAACTTCAGGGTGATGTCCTGCGGCGGGAGGTTCATGTTTTCCATCGCTATTTCAGCGATGGAGAGCACGTCCTTGTTGCCGAGCTTGTCGTCCATCCGGAAAGCCGTCCCCGTGACGGTGGAGGAGCGCAAGTGCCCTTCGGCATAGCCGGTCTGCCGGCTTTCCTTCATCGTGACGGCATAGGGAAGGCCCTTGACGGAGGCGCTTATGTCTTTGGTCACGTCGCTTTCATAGGACACGCCGTAGGAGAACTGTATGGCCGCCTGAGGAATATCGTTGGAAGCGACAGCGGCAAGGAGCTTTTTGAGCGCGGCGGCATCCATTTGAATGCCGGAAATGACGCGCTCGCCCATGACGACGGTGGGGGTGGGGCCCATGGAAATGCCCCGGAGCCGAACGGACTCGGCCACCTTGAGCCGCGTTTCCTTCACCTCAGTCTGGGGATCGCGCAGGACCGAGAAGAACGTCTCGCCGGGCTGGAGCACGTCTATTTGTTCGATGGCGACGGTGAGCGGCGGCTGGACGGCTTTCGCATAGGCGAAGCGGACGTCCTTGACGGCAAGGTGGCCTTCCATAAGTTTGTACGACACGTCGCCCACTTCGACGCGGGCGTCGGGAGGCGTTTGGGCCGCCCACGTGCGGATGGTTTCGACCACGGCGTTCTCAATGTAACGCATCCCGGCATAGCCGACGATGATGACGGCGACAAGTGCCGCCCCAAGGCCGATCATGCCTTTCTGGAGTCTGGACAGGGCCATATGTTCCTCGTTCGTCAAGGTTGCGGAAAAGCCGCGCAGGGGCGCGGCAAAAAGGTAGTGTAGGGACGCCCTTTGCTTCGGTCAAGGGATTGGGGGCTGATGTACAAACACGGCCCCGGGCGATGGAGGTCGCTCGGGGCCGTGCGGGGCGCGCCGTGTGCGGCGGCGCGCCCCTGCATGGAGCGGGATATGACAGGATGGCGGGACCGGGGAAAGGCCGCGGCAGGCGGGTTTCCCCGGTCCCCTTGGGGGAGGCTGGTCAAGGGCCCGGGCTTGGCCGGGCTGACATCAGGAGGCCACGCAGGAGCGCACGGCCTTGGGCTTGGCCGCGTCGCCGCCCTTCTTGGCGTTGGGATCGACGGTGCGGATAGTGGTCACCTTGTCCTGGGTGAAGAAGTCGATGCCACCCTTGCCCTGCGCCTTGTTGGTGCCGAGGAGGGAGCCCTTGATTCCGCCGAAGGGGATGTAGGGGTGCGGGGCACAGATGCCCACGTTCACGCCCACCATGCCTACGTCGGCGTCGCGGCTGAATTTTTCGGCATAGAACTGGCTCTGGGTGAAGATGCACGCGCCGTTGCCGAACTCGGACTGACGGATGAGCTCAAGGGCGTCGTCCATGTCCGCGATCTTGATCGTGGCGACCAGCGGCCCGAAGACTTCGGTGGTGAACAGCGGGTTGCAGGGGGTCACGTCCTTGATGATCGTGGGGCCGACGAAGAAGCCGTTCTTGTTCTTTTCCGGCAGGTCGGGATTGCGGCCGTCGAGCACGAGTTCGCAACCGTGGCCGTGGTTCAGGGCGATGTCGACGTATTCCTTCACCTTGTCGGCGGCGGCGCGGGAGATCAGGGGGCCCATGTAGACGTCGGGATCGAGGGCGTCGCCCACCTTGACCTTCTTGGCGGCTTCAATCATGCGCTCAAGCACGGTGTCGTAGAGCTCGGGCACGATGGCCACGATGGACCCGGCGAGGCAGCGCTGGCCCGCTGAGCCGTAGCAGGAGTTGATGTAGTTGTCGATGAAGACGTCGATGTCGGCATCCTCCATGACCACGAGCATGTTTTTCGCGCCGCCGAGGAGCATGGAACGCTTGGCGCCGCGCGCGCAGCCTTCCGCCATCTTCTTGGCGGTCGGCGTGGAACCGACGAGGCAGACGCCCGCGATGCGGGGGTCTTCATACCAGGTGCCCGGAATGTCGCGGTTGCCGTGGATGACGTTGACGACACCCGCCGGAAGGCCGATTTCCATAAAGATTTCACACATCATCTGCATGAAATAGGGCGACTGCGTGGAGGGCTTGAAGATGAAAGTGTTGCCCGTGCCGATGGCGAAGGGGATGAACCAGCCGAAGACCAGCGCGGGGAAGTTGAAGGGGGCCACGCCGCCGAAGACGCCGAGGGACTGCTTGACGACCTTGCCGGAGATGTTCCCGGCGATGAGGTCGAGGGTGTCGCCCTGAATGAGCGCCGGTATGGTGCAGGCCATTTCGAGGATTTCGATGACGCGCTGCACTTCGCCGCGCGCTTCGGAAATATGTTTGGCCTGATCGAGCGCGATGCCCTGCGCCAGCTTTTCATGGTCGCGGATCATGCACTCCCGGATTTTGTGGATGTAGACCATCCTCTTGGCGATGGGGGTCACGCGCCACGTCTTGTAGGCTTCCGCGGCGGTGGCGATGGCCGCTTCCGCGGTTTCCTTGCCGGACATGGGCACGACGCCGATTTCTTCGCCCGTGGAGGGGTTGTAGAGGGGGACCGTTTTGCAGCCTTGCTCTTCCTGCCACTGGCCGTTGATGTAGTTGCGGATCACAATCTGTGACATGGTGTGCCTCCAAACGATTCTGGGTGGGATGGTTTCCCGGGCCGGGCCACGGGTTTTCTGGCTATGCTTTTTCTATACGCGGGCACCCTTGCGCCGTCTCCTCCCATTCTGCCAAAGAGTATCGCGATTCTGCCAAAGTGCCCCGGACGGCCCGTGACGCGGCGTTGCCGGGCGGCGTTGGGTGAGGGGCAAGGGGCTTTCGGAGCGGGAAGAGGATGTGTCCCCACGCCTTCGACGTGGCCGGGGAGCAGGAGGAGGGCCGCCCGAGGGAGCGGGCAGCATCCGAGGTGCAATCCCTTGCGCGGCGCGTGGCAGGGAGGGGAATCCTGAGCACGGGTACAGGCCCGCGTTTTTCCCTCCTCCGCCGTCTCCCTATGGGGGAATCCTGAACACGGGCGAGGGCAGGGGCCCGGGGACGGCACGTAGCGCGCGGGCCCGCCTTATTTGGCGACCTGGCCGGGAGTGCGTCCGAAAAGCTTCTTGAAGGCGGCGATGAAGGCGGAGACGGAGGCATAGCCGCAATTGAGGGCTACGGCGGTGACGCTTTCCCCGGCTTCGAGCTGCCCGCGGGCGTGGTGGAGCCGAATGCGCTGCCGCCAGCGCCCGAAGGATTCACCGGTCTGTCTCTGGAAGAGGCGGGCCAGCGTGCGTTCGGACATGCCGAGCCGGGAACACCATTCCCGGATGGTTTCGGGGGAGTCGGGTTCGTCGAGGAGCGCGGTGCACAGGGCGACCAGCCGCCGGTCGCGCGGCATGGGCAGGGGGAAGCCCACCTCGGGCAGCAGGGGGAGCTGATCGAGGAGCACGGCGACCAGTCGGGAAACCGGACCGTCTTCCCCATATTCGTGAGGCTGGGAGGAGAGGGCGAAGATGACCTCGCGCACCAGCGGCGAAATCTCTATGGCGTGGTAGCGCTGGAAAAAGGGGTTGGAGGCGACCGCCTGCGGCATGATGTAGAGGGCGGTATCCACCGAGGGCTCGGGCAGGTACCATTCATGCGTGAGCCCCGGCGGAATCCATACGGCCCGGTTTGAAGTGGCCAGATAGTTCCCCAGCTCCGTACACACGACCATGTAGCCCGAGCGCATGAACGCCAGCTCGCCCCAGTGCTCGTGAGTATGGACGTCGCTCCACGTGCCGCCGTCAAAGGCGTCGTTGAACCAGAAAAGAGGGCGCGGCAATTCTTCAAAAGGGAGCAGGTAACTTTTGACTTCGTTGATACGGTGCGTTTTCATCAAAAATCGTCTCCCTGTTTCCAGTCTAACGTATGTCCGCCCGTAAGGACAAGGGGCTCTTTTGCGGGCTCTTTTCCCCAAAGTCGGGCTACAGGACGATTTTAAGGCTCTTTTGTGAGCAAAACGGCCTTGTTTATCCCTGTATTGTAATATAATCTCATGCGCCGCCTCGCTCGCGGGCGCGGCGGAAATCTTTTCGCAGGAAACCCCGTATGTCCGAACAAGCCCAGTTCAAGGCCCTCCTGCCGATGCTCGTCTTTCTCCTCCTTTTCATCGGCACGGGCATCGGCCTGACCCTTTGCGGGGCGGAAATGCCCTTCTATCAGTTGTCCGCCACGGTAGCGATCATCCCGGCCATCGTCCTTGCCCTCGCACAGGGGAAGGAGGGGCTGAACCGCAAAATCGCCGTCTTCCTGTCCGGCGCGGGCGAGATCAACATCATCACCATGTGCATGATTTTCCTTCTGGCGGGCGGCTTCGCGTCGGTGGCCTCGGCCATCGGCGGGGTGAAGGCCACGGTCAATTTCGGCCTTTCCCTTCTGCCGCCGTCCATGATCCTGCCGGGGCTCTTTCTCATCGGCGCTTTCATCTCCACCGCAATGGGCACGAGCATGGGAACCGTCGCGGCCATCGCGCCCATTGCCGTGGGCGTGGGGGAACAGACCGACATCCCGCTCACGCTTCTGCTCGGCGTGGTCATGGGCGGGGCCATGTTCGGGGACAATTTGTCCATGATTTCGGACACGACCATCGCCGCCACCCGCACGCAGGGCTGCGAGATGAAGGACAAGTTCCGTATGAACCTGCTCATCGCCCTGCCCGCCGCGCTGCTGACGCTGGCGTTTTTATGGTATGCGGGCTCTTCCGGCCAGACGGTGCGGCATGAGGACTACGCGCTCATCCGGGTCGCGCCCTATCTGGCCGTGCTGGTGCTGGCCCTTGCCGGGGTCAACGTCTTCGTGGTTTTGCTGGCGGGCATCGTGTTCACGGGCGCGGTGGGGATGGCAAGCGTGGAAGGCTACACGGCGCTGCGCTGGTGCAAGGACATTTACGGCGGCTTTGCGGGCATGAACGAGATCATGGTCCTGTCCATGCTGGTGGGCGGCCTTGGGGAACTCATGCGGCACCACGGGGGCATCGCGTGGCTGCTCAAACGTGTGAACGGGCTGGCGGCGCGGCTTTCGGCCCGCTCTCCGGTCAAGGCCGGGGAGTGCTGCATCAGCCTTCTCGTGCTCCTTGCCAACCTCTGCACGGCCAACAATACGGTGGCCATCATCCTTACGGGCAAGGTGGCCCATGAAATCACCTCGGCCAACGGCGTTGACAGGCGGCGCAGCGCAAGCTTACTGGATATATTCTCCTGCGTGGTGCAGGGGCTTATTCCTTACGGCGCGCAATTGCTGCTGGCCGGTTCCATCGCCCGGCTGTCTCCCCTGTCCATCGCGGGAAACAACTGGTACTGCATGGCGCTGGCGGCAACGGCGGCGTTGGCCGTGCTTTTTGGAGTGCCCCGTCTGCGGGCCCCGTTGCCCCTTGCGGGCGGGGCGGCGGATGCGGGGCCTGCCGAGTTGACTGGCCCGGCCTTTTCCTCCGGGGCGGATCGCCGCGCCTGATGGGGAGGCCCATACCGTCGGACAAGGCCGTGTAACCGATCTTTGAGGAGATTCCCGTGGACATCGAACAGTGCATCGACATGTACCGTCGTTCCATTGAAAAGGCCGACGTTTCGCTCGCCGCCGAGGTGTGGGCGGAAACGCCCGAGGTTTCCCTCATCCACCCGCGCGGCCATGAGCACGGCTGGGAAGCGGTTAAGGCGAATTTTTACGAAAAGGTCATGGGCACGCTTTTTTCCGAGCGTCGGCTTGACGTGCATGACGTGCGCGTGCACCCGTACCCCGAAGCGGCGGTGGCCGAATTCTATTGGGATTTCACGGCCACAGTGCGCGCCGACGGCTCGACGCGGCGCACGCAGGGCCGGGAAAGTCAGGTGTACGTGAAGACGCCGGAAGGCTGGCGGCTGGTCCACGTCCACTATTCCGGTCCCGCAGCCTAGGCCACATATCAAAAGTACATACTTTTTTCTTCTTGTTTCGGCATATTGACTCGAAACGCCTGCCTGATGTGAACGGTCTTCCTTCACACCATAACAGCGTAAAAGAGTGAGCAAATCTGTTTTCTATAACGGTTTGTTGTCACTAGGATGCAGGGTATCCGTCCCGTGAGGGCGCGGAGTCGCCGGGTATGGGCGGCGGAGGCGGGCCGCACACATGACGGGGCTCTGCGGGGCCCGCCACCTCGTTGGAAAAGAGGCCGGGGAAAGGCTTGATGTGGTACGTCTATCTCTTGTACTGCGCCGACGGGACGCTGTATTGCGGCGTGACTACGGACGTGACGCGGCGGCTGGAAGAGCACAACGCCGGGAGCAGGGGCGCGCGCTACACGCGCTCGCGCCGTCCCGTGCGGCTGGCCTGCTGCGCGACGCGGGCGGACAGGGCCTCGGCGCAGCGGCTCGAATGGGAAGTGAAGCGGCAGCCCCGCGCCCGCAAGATTGCCTTTTTGCAGGCGCGTGCGGCGGAAGGATAAAGGTTGTGGCGGTTTCGCCGGGCTTGGCCGGGCGGGGCGCGGGGAACGAAGGGATAATGGCGTGCGCGGCAAGGTGCACGTCATTTTTTGCGGTCGAGGCCGGGCAGGGCCTCCACTCGGCGCGCAGAGAGCGTAATCATGTGGATTTGCAAGTCTGACGCCCCGATGAGCCGGAATCGGGCGCGAGGAAAGCGGAAGGAGCGCGTATGTCTCTGGAAATGATGATCGTCGTCGGGTTTATCGTTGGTTTTCTGGTCGGGGGGACCGGCATAGGCGGGATCATCCTCATCCCCGCCCTCGTGTATCTGGCCGGGCTGAGCAGCCACGTGGCTATGGGCACCACGCTGTTTACCTTTATTTTTACGACCATTTTGAGCAGTTATCTCTACATCCGTCTGGGGCATGTAGACTGGAAGGCCACCATCCCCATCTGCGTGGGCGGGCTGCTCTTCTCCTATGTGGGGGCGGCGGTCAAGGCGGGCATGGCGGCCCCCTACCTCAATCTGGTCCTTGCCCTGCTTATCCTGTTGGCCGGAGGGCTGGTCTTCTGTCCCGTGCGGGGGCGGCAGTTCGCTTTTATGGCGGAAGGGCGGTCCTCGCGGTTCTGGACCCTCCTCGTGGTGGGCAGCGGCGTGGGCTTCATCGCCGGGCTGACCGGCGCGGGCGGCCCGGTCCTTTCCGTGCCCATCATGATCGTGCTCGGCTTCCCGCCGCTCGTTTCCATCGCCGCCGGGCAGGTCTATTCCGTGCCTGTGGCCATTTCCGGGACCATCGCCAACATCCAGAACAGTGCCATTGATTTTCATGTCGGCCTGTGGCTCATCGTCGTCCAGATGGCTGGTATTCTGGCCGGGGTCTACGTGGCGAACAGGATGGACACCTCGCGGCTGCGCAAGCTGGTGGCATGGGTCTGCGTTTTTTGCGGGGCCTTCATTCTGTACAACGCCCTGCGCGACATCATCGCCATGTAGGGCGAATCCCAAGGGCGGACAGGCCGGACATGTGGGAGATAGTGGAAACGTCGCGTTCCCTCCTGTGGGCGGATGCGTTGCCCTTGGTCGCGGCCTGTTTCGTGGCCGGGGTTATGGAGCGCCGGGGTGTACTCACTTTGGGGAGCGTCTTCCTGTCTTTCGCGGGGGGCGCGTTCGCTCTGGGGGCTTCGTGGGCGCTGCTGCAAGTCTTGCCCTGCCTCCGCCCCCTTGCCGCGTGGCTCGGCACGCCCGGGCCGGAGGGCGCGACCGGCTGGCTGCGCTTTTTCGCTCCCTACCTTCTCTACGGCGTCATGGCGTGGCCTTTCCTTGGCGGCGTCACGCTTCTGCGTTGCCGCAAGCGTCGGCTTCCTTTCAGGAAACGTTTGGGAGATTCCCTCCTGCTGGCGGCGTTCACGGGCTGCTGCATGGTGCCCTATGTTTCGGCGCTGGCGACCCTCGGTCTGCTGTTGGCCGGGCTCCTCTACGGGCTGGGGTGGTGGCTCTATTCCGGCCTGACGCCCGCCCTTTTCGGGAGCGGCTGACCTCTGGCGGGGACCCCACTGGTTTTTCAAGGAAAAGAAAGGGGCTCTCGCTCCTGATGCGCGGCTGGGGCGGCATGAAAGCCGCTCCCTTACAGGATGTATGTTGGCTTTTCGCTGATCCCTTGCCGGGGAGATGGCTGCCGTCGCCTGCATCGGCGCGGGGGCCGGACAAGGTCAAAGGTGATTTATTCGTCCCGTCCCGCATGGGCGCGGGGTGGGGCTTTCCTACGCCCCGCACTTGCGGCAGGCGAGGTCTCGTCCCGCACGGGCGCGGCGCGGGATCACTGCAGGGATGTCCTCACTCTGGGGGGCTGAGAAGTTCTGAATGGGCGTGTCGGTCGGATGCGGGGAAGGTGTGCGCCTCGTCCGCGACCGCGAAGTGTTCCAGTTGACCCATCGTGCCGTGACATTAGGTGTGCGCCTCGTCCACGATCGTGAAGTCCCGCCCGGGCGCGTCGGCCCCCAGATCGAGGCCGGTGTCCTTTGGGAAAACGGGAGAAGTCCCGCACGGGCGCGCTGGCCCTGCCACGGCCCCGGCGCGGGGCCTGCCTTTTTCTTGTTGCACACGCGGCTTTGCCCGGACTGGTGCCGTCGCGGTCCCATCCGGAGACTTTTCTTGTCGCGCACGCGGCTCTGCCCAAGAAAGTGCTTCGGAGAGCGTCGTTACGGTCCATATCGGACGGGTGCGGTTCCGGATGAAAGCGGTGGGGCTGGCCTGTCCGCCGCGTCAGTCCATTTCGCGGTGGCGCGGTTGCGGGTACTGTTGGTGCGTTTCGGGCACGCGACCAAGCGTCCGTCTCGTCCGGCGCGGCCTGGAGCCGTCCCTCGCCCGCGCCTTCTTTTTTGACAAGTGATTACGATTGCCCTATCCTGCTGCGTTCGGGCAACCGTCTCAACCATCGTCACACCGAACCACGAGTACAAGGCCATGAGCGACAACGTTACCGCTATCAAAGGCTTCGCCGACCTCTTTTCACCCGACAGCGACGCCTTCACCCGCATGGAAGGCATCGCGCGGGAAATCTTTTCCCGTTACGGCTTTACGGAACTGCGTACCCCCATCCTCGAACGGACGGAACTCTTCTGCCGCGGGATCGGGAACGAAACCGACGTGGTCCAGAAGGAAATGTACACCTTCCCCGACCGCAAGGGGCGTTCGCTGACCATGCGCCCGGAAGCGACCGCCGGGGTCATGCGCGCCTACATTGAAAGCGGGCGCAGCGCCGACGCCGTAACCAAGCTGTTCACCATCGGCCCCATGTTCCGCTACGAGCGGCCGCAGAAGGGCCGGATGCGCCAGTTCCATCAGATCAACTGCGAATGCCTCGGGCCTTCCGAGCCCTACGCCGATGCCGAGCTGGTCACCATGGCCATGCGCTTCCTTGAGGCGATAGGGCTCAGGAATCTGACCCTCCAGCTCAATTCGCTCGGCTGCCCCTCCTGCCGCCCGGCCTACCGCGACACGCTGCGTCAGTGGCTGTCCTCGCTCGACGAATCCGCGCTCTGCGAGGACTGCCGCCGCCGCATGGTCACCAATCCCCTGCGCGTGCTGGACTGCAAGGTCCCGACCTGCAAGGAGCACACCGCCGCCGCGCCGAAGATTCTTGACCACAACTGCCCGGACTGCGCCGCGCACTTTGATACCGTGCGCCGCCTGCTGGATGCGGAAAAGGTGCCCTACGTCATCAACCACCGGCTGGTGCGCGGGCTCGACTACTACACCCGGACGACCTTCGAGATCGTGTCCGACGAAATCGGCGCGCAGGGTACTGTGGCGGGCGGCGGACGCTACGACGGCCTTGTAGCGCAGCTTGGCGGCCCCAACGTGCCCGGCTTCGGCTTCGCCTGCGGCATGGAGCGGCTGGCCCTGTTGCTGCCCGACTCCGAGGAGGATCGTGAAGCGGCCCGTCCCGATTTTTACGTGGTCGTGCTGGCCGACGCCGCCCGCGACTCCGCCTACGCCCTGACGCAGGCCCTGCGCGACGCGGGCTTCCGCGGCGAGATGGGATTCGCCGTGCGCAGCGTCAAGAGCGCCATGCGTCAGGCCGGGAAATCCGGCGCGCGTTTCTGTCTGCTTATCGGTGAAGACGAGCTTGCCGCCCGGACGGTCATGCTCAAGAATATGGACAGCGGCGAACAGGCTTCCGTGGCGTTTGCCGATGTCGTGGCCCGGCTTCAAAAATAGCCCCCAGCGGGCATAGAGGAATGTTATGAGCGAAGAAGTGAAGGAAGTGTCGGTCCGCTGCGAGGCGCTCGGCGACTGGAAACGCAGCCACACCTGCGGGGCGTTGACGCTGGCCGACGACGGGGCGGAAGTCTGTCTTATGGGATGGGTGCAGTACCGGCGCGACCACGGCGGCCTGATTTTCGTGGACCTGCGCGACCGCTACGGCCTGACGCAGATCGTCTTCAGCCCCGAGCACGCGCCCGAGGCCCACGAGCGGGCGGGTGCGCTGCGCTCGGAATACGTGTTGGCCATGAAGGGCAGGGTACGTCCCCGTCCCGAGGGCATGGTGAACCCCAACCTCAAGACGGGCGAGATCGAGGTCGTCGTCAGCGAGTGGAAGCTGCTCAACACTTCCAAGACGCCTCCCTTCCAGATTGAGGACCGCGTGGAGGCGGGCGAAAACCTGCGCCTCCAGTGGCGCTATCTCGACCTGCGCCGTCCGCGCATGGCCCGCAACTTCGAGCTGCGCAGCCGCACGGCCATGGCCATCCGCAACGAGCTGGCCTCGCAGGGCTTCCTCGAAGTCGAAACGCCCATCCTCACCAAGTCCACCCCCGAAGGCGCGCGTGACTACCTCGTGCCCTCGCGCCTCAACCACGGCCAGTTCTACGCCCTGCCGCAGTCGCCGCAGCAGTTCAAGCAGTTCTGCATGATCGCGGGTCTCGACCGCTATTTCCAGATCGCCCGCTGCTTCCGCGACGAAGACCTGCGCGCCGACCGCCAGCCGGAATTCACGCAGGTGGACATCGAAATGAGCTTCGCTGACGAGAAGCAGGTCATGGACATGGCTGAGGGCCTCATGATCCGCGTCTTCAAGGAGGCGCTCGGCGCGGACATCCCGCAGCCCTTCCCGCGCATGACGTGGGATGAGGCCATGGCTCGCTACGGCGTGGACAAGCCCGACACCCGTTTCGGCCTCGAACTGTGCGACGTGACCTCCATCGTCCGGCAGTCCGGTTTCAAGCTCTTTGCCTCGGCCAAGCTGGTCAAGGCCATGCGCGTGCCCGGCGGCGAGAGCCTGACCCGCAAGGAAATCGACGAACTCACCGAATTCGTGAAGATTTACGGCGCGCAGGGCCTCGCGTGGATCAAAATCCGCGAAAACGAATGGCAGTCCCCCATCGCCAAGTTCCTTTCGGACGAGGAGCGCAAGGGCCTTGCCGACGCGCTCGGCCTGACCGTGGGCGACATCGTGTTCTTCCAGGCGGGCGAGCCCGGCATGGTCAACGCGGCCCTCGGCAACCTGCGCGTGCATCTGGGCGAAAAGCTCGGCCTCATCCCCGAGGACGCGTGGAATTTCCTGTGGGTGACGGACTTCCCGCTTTACGAATACAGCGAGGAAGAGAAGCGCTATGTCGCCTGCCACCATCCCTTCACCTCGCCCAAGGACGGCGATCTTGAAAAGATGGTTTCCGATCCCGCTTCCACCAAGGCCCGCGCCTACGACATGGTCCTGAACGGCAACGAGGTGGGCGGCGGCTCCATCCGTATTCACGAGGCCGGGGTGCAGCGCCACATGTTCGAGGCGCTCGGCTTCTCCAAGGAAGAGTACGAATCGCAGTTCGGCTATTTCATTCAGGCCCTTGAGCACGGCGCGCCGCCGCACGGCGGCATCGCCTTCGGTCTGGACCGCCTGATCATGCTCATGTCGAAGTCGCCTTCCATCCGCGACGTCATCGCCTTCCCGAAGACGCAGAAGGCTACCTGCCTCATGACCAACGCGCCGGATGTGGTTTCCGCCAAGCAGTTGCGCGAACTGGGCCTGCGCCTGCGCGAAGAAGCCAAGAAAGAAGAGAAATAAAGGGAGGGATTCCCCTCTCGCACCGAGCCTCCCGGATAGCCCGCGCTGTCCGGGAGGCTTCGTTTTGGAAGGGCGGAGGGAGTCTTCTCTCGCGGCTGGGGCGTCTTGGCGCTCACCACATAAGGTGCCGTTTTTTTTCGACGTCTTGCCCTGTACTCCGGCGGGGAGAATGCTTTTCCCCACCCTTTCTAAAAAATGGGGCTATGCGAAAGAGGGGTGACAGGCCCGAGAGTGTAAGAAGGAGGGGCGTGGAGCGTCTCCAGTTTTTTCAACATGGAAAGTTCATTACAGAAATAAGGTCCACGCCGTTTGTGGCTCTTTCCCTGCTCTCAATCCATTATCTGGCTTGTGACGACACGGCCTGATCCTGCGAGGCGGGCCGCAGGTCGATCCGATAGATTTCCACAGGCGAGCCCTCGAACACGTCTTCGCGTTCCAGCACGCCGCCGCAACGCAGGATGGTCCTGCGGGACGCCGCGTTTTCCTTGGTGCAGCCGAGCATGGCCGTATCCAGAGAGAGGCCGCGGGCATAGTCGAGGGCCATGCGCAGGATGCGCGTCGCGTAGCCCTTCCTCCGTTCCGTGGGCCGGACGCCGTAACCGATGTGCCCGCCGTAGCGCCGCAGGAAGGCGCTTTCCAGAGAATGCCGGATGTCGGCCATGCCCACGATCCTGCCGTCGGTCTCGCGGATGGCGAAAAAGGTGCTCGCCACCGCCCAGCCCGCAAGGACGGTCCGTGCATCCGCGTTGTCGCGTACCCTTTGCAGCCATTCCGCGTAGTCCAGCGCGTCCAGAAGCGCACTGCCGTGTATTTTGTCTTCGCCGTGGCGCAGGTGTTCCGCCTTGTAGTCGAGGACGGAAGCTTCGGGCACGGCCTCCGGTTTGAGGAAGATGAGGTTCATGGCTGTTCTCCTGTGGTGGCGGGAGGCCGCCGGGGGGCCGCCTTGGAAGGGGGGACTTTCCGCATGAGGGTCTGATAGTGTCTTGCCTTGTATCAGAGTTTTCAGCGGATTACCACCAGAAGACCTCGCGCAGGGCCTTGTGGCGGTAGAGGTCGTAGTTGGCCATCATGCCGCAAAAGACGGGGTAGAGGATGGAAGGCAGCGTGTAGAGGAAAAGGTGAAGGGGCAGGCCGAGATACCAGAAGCCCCCGCCGAGCAGGAGAAAAACGAGCGCGGCCACGGGCCGTTGGGCGAGGAGGGAAAAGATTTCGACCTGCATGAGAGCTTTCCACAGGATGGGCGCGGTCAGCCACTCGTAGGCGTTGGCGTAGTCGAAGCGCAGGCCGGGCACGTGGACAGCGCCGCCCACGAAGACCGCCACAAGGGAAAGCCCCGTGATCGCGGCGATCCAGCGGTGGCCCCGGCACCAGAGGATGACGAACAAGAGGGCAATCGCTTGGAGGAGTTCCGGGAAGGGCGCGTAGGCTTCGTGCAGGATGGAGGCGAGCGGCGTCACCTCCGTGGGGGCGAGCGTGGGGACAAAAACGAAGACCCCCGCCGTCAGCAGCACGAGGCCCTTGCGCCACAGGCCGACGGCGAAGAAATAGAAGGGGCCGAAGAGATAGGCCCACGGATTGAAGAGGGCGGGGGAAGAGAGAGGGGGGTGGAAGAAGGGAACCCCGAGGAAACGCCCTGCGGGGGCGCGGGAGGCAAACGGAAGGAAAGGGACCTCGTCGGCTTCGGGCGCGGGCTCGTTGCCGCTTGGCCGGCTCATGGCCGATCCTTTTTCTTCCGCTGCCGAATGGCCAGCGTCAGGCCCGCCAGCGCGCCGCCGATCATCCCCACGCCGAAAGCGCGGGGCAGGCTGTCGGAAAAGCCGGCCAGCGCGTAGAAGACGCCAAGGGAACCGCCGATGAGAATGCCACGGATAATAAAATACCGCATGATTCAACCGCCTGTAACGATTTATAGGTATAGTACCCTTTCCTCCGGAAAAGGGACATGGTACTTTCCGATAAAAATCTGTACCCCTTGAGTAGTCGAAGCGGCGTCAACGTGTCAATGCGCTTCCCGACGGTGCCGATGGGGGAACAAAGGATTCTGCGATGAAGATTGCATCCGGCGCATTAGCCTTTTTACTGTATGCCTGTGGGGTGATGACTCTTCTTTTGGCGTCCGGTTGCGATGCCGACAAGAAAAAGGAGGCCGCCGCCCTGCCGCCGCCCCTCGTGGGTGTGATGGCGGTAGAGGCCCGCGACGTCCCCATTACCCTTACCTACGTGGGCCAGACCGAGGGCTCCCGCGCCGTAGAGGTGCGGGCGCAGGTGTCGGGCATCCTCATGAAGCGCGCCTACAAGGAAGGCCAGTACGTCAAGCAGGGAGACCTGCTCTTTGAAATCGAGCCGGATACCTACAAGGCCGCCGTGCAGCAGGCCCAGGGCGTCATGGCGCAGGCGCAGGCCAAGTTCACGCAGGCTCGGCAGGACCTCAACCGCGTCCGGCCCCTCTACGCCCGCAACGCCGTGAGCCAGAAGGACCGCGACGACGCGCAGGCTTCCTTCAACAGCGCCAAGGCCGATCTCGACGCGGCCAAGGCCGCGCTCAACGAAGCGGAAATCAAGCTCGGCTACGCCTATGTAACCGCGCCCGTGTCCGGCTACGCAAGTCAGGAATACCGCACGGTGGGCAACCTCATCACCGCTGGCTCGCAGGATGGAAGCCTCCTCACCGTGGTCAATCAGGTCAATCCCATCTACGCTAACTTTTCCGTGCCCAGCCCGCAATTCATGCGCCTGCGCGCCCTCGCCGTGCAAAAGCGCCTCGTCGAGGACGGCATCACCGCCCAAATCAGTCTTGCCGACGGCACCGTCTATGACAAGAAGGGGACCATCACCTTCATCGACAAGCAGGTCAATCCCGGCACCAGCGTGGTGGCTTCCCGCGCGGAATTTGAGAATCCCGATCTTTTCGTCCTGCCCGGGCAGTTCGTGCGCGTTACCATTTCCGGGCTGGTCCTGAAGAATGCCATCCTCGTCCCGCAGCAGGCGGTCATCCAGACCCAGAAGGGGAGCATGGTCGTGGTCGTGAAGGACGGCAAGGCTGAGATGCGCCCCGTGGACCTCGGGGACAATTACGGCGACAGCTTCCTGCTCAACAAGGGGCTGGAGCCGGGCGAACGCATCGTGATTGAAGGCGGCAACAAGGCCGTACCGGGCCAGCCCGTGCGCGTGGAGGAGGCCAAGGCTCCTCAGTCCGCACCGCTCCCGGATCAGCCCGTGAGTCCCGAGGAGGGAGCCCCGCACGCCGGGACGCCCGCGTCTTCGGGGACGGGTGCGACTTCCGGGACGGCCCCGTCTTCCGCCGCGCCTGCCGGAGCGACCCTTTCCGGCAAGGCCGAGTAGGGGGCCGTCATGGAAAACAAGCAGCTTCCCCCGGCGGAGCAGGCCCCCGTCTCCCCAGAGGCCCCCAAACACCCCGGCACCGGAGAAATCCGCGAGGGCTTCTTCCTGCGCCGCCCCATCTTTTCCACGGTCATTTCCCTGATCATTACGCTGGTGGGCGCCATCGCCATCACCGCGCTTCCCGTTGAGCAGTATCCCAACCTTACCCCGCCGCAGGTACAGGTGTCCGCCACCTATACCGGCGCAAGCGCCGAAGTCATCGCTGAAACCGTGGCCTCGCTCCTCGAAAGCCAGATCAACGGCGTGGACAACATGATCTACATGAGCTCGGTCAGCGCGAGCACGGGCAGCATGTCCCTCACCGTCTCCTTCGACGTGGGTACGGACCCGGATCAGGCGACCATCGACGTGAACAACCGTGTCCAGCTCGCACTGGCGCAGTTGCCGCAGGAAGTGCAGCGCATGGGCGTTTCGGTGCTGAAGAAGTCGTCGTCCATGCTCCAGATCATCTTTCTGACCTCCCCCGACGGGCGTTACGATACCACCTATCTCAGCAACTACGCCCTTTTGAACATCGTCGACGAATTGAAGCGTCTGCCCGGCGTGGGCGACGCCCAGAATTTTGCGGCGCAGGATTACGCCATGCGCGTGTGGCTCAAGCCCGACCGCATGAGCCAGCTCAAGGTGACGACCGACGACGTGGCCACCGCCCTGCGCGATCAGAACGCCCAGTTCGCAGCCGGGCGCATGGGCGCGGAACCCATGCGCCCCGGCGTAGCCGTGACGTGGCAGATCACCACGCAGGGCCGCCTCGTCACCCCCGAGCAGTTTGGGGACATCATCCTGCGCACCGAAAAGGACGGCTCCATCCTCCGCCTCAAGGACGTGGCCGACCTTGAGCTGGGCGCGCAGAGCTATGACTTCGTGGGCAAGTATAACGGCATCGAGGCCGTGCCCATCGGCATCTATCTTTCGCCCGGGGCCAACGCCCTGAACACCGCCACCCTCGTCAAGGAGAAGATGGCGGAACTCGCGCAACAGTTCCCGGTGGGCGTGGCCTACAGCATCCCCTACGACACCACGACCTTCGTCAAGATTTCCATTCAGGAAGTGGTGAAGACGCTTTTTGAGGCTATGGTGCTTGTTTTCCTTGTGGTCTTCCTTTTCCTCCAGAATTGGCGGGCCACGCTCATCCCCTGCCTCGCCGTGCCCGTGTCCATTGTGGGCACTTTCGCGGGCATGTACGTCCTCGGCTTCTCCATCAACACCCTGACCATGTTCGGTCTGGTGCTTGCCATTGGTATTGTGGTCGACGACGCCATTGTGGTGCTTGAGAACGTGGAACGTCACATCAGTGACGGGCTGCCGCCCCATCAGGCCACGGCCAAGGCCATGCAGGAAGTGACCGGGCCGGTCATCGCCATTGTGCTGGTGCTCTGCGCCGTCTTCGTCCCCGTAGCCTTCACCGGCGGCATGGCGGGCCGCATGTACCAGCAGTTTGCCATCACCATCGCCGTGTCGGTGGTCATTTCCGGCACGGTGGCCCTGACCTTCACCCCGGCGCTCTGCGCGGTCCTGCTCAAGCCCGAGCATGGCGAGCGTGCAGCCTTTTTCCGTAAGTTCAACCAGTGGTTCGAGTCGGTTACGGGCAAATACGTGGGCATCGTAAAAGTCCTCATGCGCCGCACGCTGCTCGCCATCGTCCTTTTCCTGCTGGTGCTCGTGGGCATCGGCGGGGTCTTCCGCGAAGTGCCGGGCGGCCTTGTCCCCGAGGAGGATCAAGGCTACCTGATCGCCCTCATGACGTTGCCGGACGGCGCGTCCATCAGCCGTACTTCCGCCGTGGTGCGGGGGCTCGACGCCGAGATCATGCGCAACCCGCTGGTCTCGGACGTGATGAGCTTCTCCGGCATGGACGCCGTGAGCGGCGCGGCCAAGACCAACGTGGCCACCTTCTTCTTCACGCTCAAGCCCTGGGATGACCGCACGGCTGCGGGGGACAGTTCCTTTGATCTGGCCCGCAAGCTCTACGGCATGGGCTTCGGATTGGTGGAGGGCTCCTTCATCGCCTTCAACCCGCCGCCCATCAGCGGCATGAGCAATACGGGCGGTTTTGAGATGTGGTTGCAGGACCGCAACGGGCAGGGCAGCGTCGAGCTTGCGGCCGTGGCGCAAAAACTCATGGAGGCGGCCAACCGCCGCCCCGAACTTCAGGGCGTCAACACCTCCTTTACCGTCAACGCGCCCCAGCTTTTCGTCCAGCTCGACCGCGAGAAGGCCCGCACGCTCGGCGTAAACGTCTCCGACGTCTTCTCCACCATGCAGGCCACCTTCGGCTCCACCTACATCAACGATTTCAACCTTTATGGCCGTACCTTCCGCGTCTATACCCAGTCCGACAAGGATTACCGCGCGCGGCCCGAGGACTTGGCGGAAGTCTACGTGCGCAACAATCAGGGGAACATGATCCCCATCACGGCCCTCCTTGACGTGAAGCCCACTGCTGGCCCCCAGACCGTGGAACGCTTCAACAACTTTCAGGCCGCCAAGTTCATGGGCAACCCGGCCTCGGGCTACAGTTCCGGGCAGGCTATGGACGCGATGGAGGCTGTAGCCCGCGAAGTCCTGCCCGAAGGCTACGGCATTGCGTGGTCGGGTTCCTCCTATCAGGAAAAGCTTGTCAGCAGCGGGGGCTACCTCGTCTTCGTGCTGGCGCTGATCGTGGTCTTCCTGATCCTCGCCGCGCAGTACGAGAGCTGGTCCCTGCCGCTCACCGTACTGACGGCGGTCCCCTTCGGCGTTTTCGGGGCCATCACCGCCATCTGGCTGCGCGGCATCGCCAACGACGTCTATTTTCAGGTGGCGTTGGTGACGCTCATCGGCCTGTCGGCCAAGAACGCCATCCTGATCGTGGAGTTCGCGGTCGAGCAGTACCGCAATGAGGGCAAGGACGCGGTCCATGCCGCGGAAGAGGCGGCCCGCCTGCGTTTCCGCCCCATCATCATGACGTCGCTGGCCTTCATTTTGGGCTGCGTGCCCCTTGCCGTGAGCACGGGCGCGGGCGCGGCCAGCCGTCACGCCATCGGCACCAGCGTCATCGGTGGCATGTTGGTAGCGACCATCGTTGCGCCGCTTTTCGTGCCTTTCTTCTTCCGCTGGATCATGCGTGCGTCCGAAAAGCTCACGGGCAAGGTCAAAAAGGAAGCATAAGGGGGAGGGGAGAAACGTTTCGACGTGAAACGGTCCTGTAATGTGCAGGCGGTGGCCACAAAGAGGCGGCGATGCAGGCCGAAGCGGCGTTTTTCGCCTGAAGGTCAAGATTGCAAGGTGAGCGGTTTCGGAATCCGCCCGCCCTGTGGCGAGACGTTTGTGGAGGCGGCATATGCGCCCCTTCCCGCAGGGCAGGGCTCGACGGGATCGCCCTTTTCGAGGGCCGCCTCGCCACGGCTGGTGGGGATGAAGAAAGCGGCAGTGGGGGTAGACCTTCCTGAACCGGAGTCGTACGTTTTTTGCCGGGCGAAGAGGCCGTGTGCGGGCCTTCCCCGAGGAGGAGAATAGATGCGAATTCTTGCACTAGGTTTGTTGATTCTTGGTCTGGCGGGCTGCTCGTTCGCGCCGGAGTACCAGCGTCCGCTCATGCCCATGCCCGAAACGTGGAAAGGCGAGGTGGGGCAGGGCGAGAGGCTTGACCTCCAGTGGTGGAGGCGCTTTGACGACGCCACGCTGAACGCGCTGGTCGAGGAGGCGCTCACGTACAACCGCGACATCGCGGCGGCCGTGGCGCGGGTGGATACGGCCCGGGCGCGGCTCGGAGTGGCGCGGGCGGAACTTTTCCCGCTGATCAACGCCGAGGCGCAGGGCACCCAGACGTGGATCGACAACACGAAGGTTACGGCCGGTACGGAGGCGCCCTTCTCGGCGGGCTTCGGGGCCACGTGGGAGCTTGATCTCTGGGGGCGTCTGCGCAACGCCCGCGAAGCCGCCCGTTACCAGCTTCTGGCTTCCGAAGCCGCGCAGCGGGGCGTGCAGCTTTCCGTGGCGGGGCAGACGGCCAACGCCTATTTTCTGCTCCTGAGTCTGGATTCGCAGCAGGCCACGGCCGAGCGAACCGTCAAGACGCGCGAGGACGCCCTCGCCATCTACACCGCACGCTACGAACAGGGGCTCATCAACGAGCTTGATCTGAGCCGGGCCAAGACGGAAGTGGAGACGGCCAAGACTGCCCTGTATCAGACCCGCATTTCCCGGGACGCGGCAGAAAGCGCGCTGGCGGTCCTCGTGGGCCGTTCTCCCCGCGAGATCATGAACGGGACCATGCCCCGGGGCCTGCCGCTGGAGGCCATCCCCACCCCGCCGGTCATTCCCGCCGGAGTACCTTCCGATCTCCTTGAACGCCGTCCGGACATCCGGCAGGCCGAAAGGACCGTGGAAGCGTCCAACGCCAATATCGGCGTGGCCCGTGCCGCGTGGTTCCCGACCATTTCCCTCACCGGGCTTTTCGGGGTGGTCAGCCCGGAACTGCACTCCCTCATGAGCAACCCCTTGCAGACATGGAGCTACGGCGGCAGTGCGACCATGCCGCTCCTCGACTTCGGGCGCGTCGGCTACAACGTCGAAGCCGCCGAAGGGCAGCAGCGCGAGGCTTTGGCCGCCTATGAGAAGACGGTGCAGACCGCTTTTCAGGACATGCGCGACGCGCTGACCCGGCAGGCCGAGATGAGCAACGTGGTGGCCTCGCTGGAGCGCACGGTCAAGGAACTGCGCCTGTCCGTGGACCTTGCCCGCCTGCGCTACGACAACGGCTATTCCTCCTACCTTGAAGTGCTCGATGCGGAGCGTTCCCTCTTCGACAGCGAGCTTCAGCTTGCCTCCGCGCGCAGCGAGCGGCTGACCTCCATCGTCAACGTCTGTCTGGCCCTCGGCGGCGGGTGGATGTAGGGAGAAGGCATGTGGGGAAGGGAGGGGGAACCTTTCTGGAGAAAGGTTCCCCCTCCCTTCCCCACACCCCATCCCTCCCCTTCCCAAGACGTTCGACTGGTGGGGAGGCGGCGCAGAGGGAGTCCGTTCCAGAGGAGGGAGAGGTGATTTGTTCCGGGGGAGGAGATGGCGCTGGTTTGGTGTGATGAGAATGTGCGAAGAGAAAGGCTGCCGGGGGGCAGCCTTTTTTGTGATGGTTTGTGGGGGAAGGTTTTGGAGGAAACGGGGCGGGAGCGGATATGGTGGAGGTGATTGTGTTGGGGGGAAGGTTTTTGAAGGGAGAGAGAAAGGGGCGGGCGCGATTTTTTGTGGGAAGGGGACGCGCTTATGCCTTCTCGTCTCCGATGCACAGGACATGGGCGTAACGGCCGGAATGTTTGCCCGTCGTCTCCATGAGGCGACGGGCGAGCGCCCGGCACTTGGGGCAGGCGTCGCGGGGGAGGAGAAGGCACAGGCTTTTGGCTATGCGGTCGGAAGCGGTTTCGATGCAGGTCAGGCCGGGGCAGTCCGGGCACAGCCGGATGCCTTCGTTCTGGCGTTCGCTGAGGCCGTCCGTATCGTAGTAGATATGTCGTTCGCGCCGCCACCATTCGCCGTCGCGCGAACCTTCAGAAGGACGGGACGGCGGATTGCGGTACTGCTCAAGCACGTCGTCGCAGAGGCGGGCGATGTAGTCCGTGACCTGCGGACGCTGGCGCAGGGCGCGGGCATCGTGGTCCGGCTCGCGGACATGCTCAAAGGGCAGGCCCGCCAGCGCGAGGCAGATACCCAGGTTGACGTATGGCAACGCACCCCGGATGGAATACCCCCCTTCGAGGACGGCCACGTGAGGATTGAGCAGGGCATTCATGGCCGCATAACCGTGCGCGGAAAGCTGCATGTTCGTCAGCGGATCGGTATAGTGGTTGTCCTGCCCCGCCGAGTTGACGATGAGGTCGGGCTTGAAGTCTTCCAGCATGGGGAGCACGGCGTTTTGTGTGACGTATAAGTAACCTTCATCGCCCGTGCCCGGAGGAAGCGGAATGTTCACCGTGCGGCCAAGCGCGCCGGGGCCGCCGCATTCGGCAAGGAAGCCCGTGCCCGGATAGAGCGTCCGGCCGTCCTGATGGAGGGAGATGAACAGCGTATCGGGATCGTTCCAATAGATGTCCTGCGTACCGTCGCCGTGGTGACAGTCGGTGTCGACGATAGCGACGCGCAGCGGCCCGAAACGGCGGCGCAGGTTCTCAATCATCACGGCTTCCATGTTCACGTTGCAAAAGCCGCGATTGCCGTGCGTTACCCGCATGGAGTGATGTCCCGGAGGCCGAACCAGCGCAAAGGCCCGTTCCCGTTCGCCGGAAAGTACGAGCTCCCCGGCACGGATGGCCCCGCCCGCCGAAGCCAGATGCGAGGCCGAACACACCCGTTCCACGTCCGGGAGGCAGAAATGGACCCGTTCGATGTCTTCATAGGCCGCAACGCCGGGTTTGTATTCAGCGATGCCTGGCAGATCGAACAGCCCTTCCTCCCGCAACTGATCCTGCGTGTAGAGAAGCCTCTCTTCGCGTTCGGGATGCGTCGGGCTGATGGCCCAGTCAAAGGCGGGAAAAAACACAACTCCTAACGTGCGTGAAGGCATGGCAAGTCCTTTGTCGAAGTGCGGGGGAGGAGGCCGGTGATGCGCTTGTCAGTCTCTCAGGTAGCCGGAGAGGAAAACAAAACAGAACGCTGTAAAAGTTCTTTTGTCAATCCTCTCGGTCTATTGCTTGATGGATGACGGCACTGTTCCGCAACGGCTCTTTCGTTGGTGAGGCGGCAGGGCGCGGAGAAACGTCTCGCAGGGGTGGCGTAGGATATTTTGGAGAAAAATGTTCCTTGGCGTATCGGGCCTGCCGAAGCGGTGCCGTGACTCCCCAGTGGAAGGGCTGCCGAAAAGAGGGGGCCTCTTTGCGAAAATGCCTGAACGGAGTTCGCTCAGGCGTTGTTGGCGCGCCGAAAAACGGCTTTGGGATACGCTACGGCATACCCGGGCAGCGTTTCTTCGCAATGAAAAAGGAGGTCTTTCCGGAAAGCCGCGCTCCCGCCGGGAACCATGACTTCCGGTTTTCCGGCATCGGGGACGTGTGCGCGCTGACGCCGGAAAAAACGGATTTATGGCAAGGGGGAGGGCCGAGGGAAAAGTCCGTGGAATCAACGGTCATATAAGCAAATGGCTCTTCTCCCTGATATGTTTTTTTACTATCGAAGTAGTCTCATTTATGGAATAATCAGTCGTAGTTATGACAAATGATTCATAATTGTCCATCTTGGCGAATTGATTCCACATTATCTCTACCAACTCAACATTCATTTCTTTGCTCAATTTGGTCCGCTCAATTGCACGTTTCATTGTTTCTTCTTTGTTTGCTCTCAATATGATGTAATGGATTTCATAACCATCTTGTGCGGTTTTTATCCAAGGAGTTAAAAACCAGGGTCCTATTATTCCATCTACAATGACATCATATCCATTACGTGCATAACATTTTGCGGTTTCCAGAAAGGCTTCGACAACAATTGAATTTTGTTTTTGGGATTCAGGCAAATGTGGAGGTATCGCCCCTTTACTCAAGTAATGGTAAAAATCATCTGTATGTATATGTACAGACTTTGTAAAATCAGACTCTTTAGCAATGATTTTTGCTACTGTCGTTTTCCCACTCCCGGGAGAACCGGTAATTATAATAATTCTACCTTGATACATCTATCAGTTTTATTTCATATTTTTTTCTAAAAGCCCACCGCGTCACGGACCATGCCCCGGAAGCGGGCGAAGAAATACTGGCTGTCGATGGGGCCGGGGCAGGCTTCGGGATGGTGCTGCACGGCGAGGATGGGCTTCGTCTTGTGGGCGAAGCCTTCGAGGGTGCCGTCGTTCAGGTTCACGTGGGTCACGGTCACGTCGGACACGTTGTCGATGTCCACGCAGAAGCCGTGGTTCTGGGAAGAGATTTCCACGTGCCCCGTGGCAAGGTCCTTGACCGGATGGTTGCAGCCGTGATGCCCGAACTTGAGCTTGCGGGTCTTGCCGCCCACAGCGTGGCCCAGGAGCTGGTGTCCGAGGCAGATGCCCGCCACGGGGTAGCTCTCGATAAGCTTTTTGATGGTGACGATTTCGTCGGTCAGGGTGGCCGGGTCGCCGGGGCCGTTGGAAAGGAAGACCGCCTGTGCGCCGCTGGCTTTGACCTGTTCGGCGGTGAAGGAGGGCGGGACGACGAGCATGTCGAAGCCCTGCGCGCTCAGCAGGCGCAGGATATTCCATTTGATGCCGAAGTCGTAGACGACGAGGCGGGGGCCTTCGCCCGGCCATTTGTAGGAGCCGTCGGCCGCAAGCTCGGCGGGAACGCCGCCGTTGCCGGTCCATTTCCACGGGGCGGAGGGCATCACGCGGGTGACGAGGTTCTGGCCTTCCATCGAGGGCAGGGATTTGGCCTGCATGATCAGGTCGGCGGGATCGGTTACGGACGTGGAGACCATGCCGCGCATGGCCCCATGCAGGCGCAGATGGCGGGTGAGGGCGCGGGTGTCGATGCCTTCGATGCCGGGCACACCGTGTTTCTGGAGGAATTCGGGCAAGGAACAGACGGAACGCCAGTTGGAGGGCGTCTTGCAGCATTCCTTGACGATGAGCGCCGCCGCATGGATTTTACCGGACTCCATATCTTCAGGGTTGATGCCGTAGTTGCCGATGAGCGGCCACGTCATGCACACCATCTGCCCGTAATAGGAGGGGTCGGTGAGGATTTCCTGATAGCCGGTCATGCCGGTGTTGAAAATGACTTCGCCGCCGCCCTCGCAGGGGCCGGTGAAGGAACGTCCCTCAAGCACAAAACCATCTTCCAGAGCCAATAGAGCCTTCATTCCGTCTCCGTTTTGTCGCGTCGGCGGGCAGGGCCGCCGTTGAAATGTCGATAGGGCCGCTCAGATCGAGCGGATTTTGCACGTGTGATCGGCCAGCAGCGCCCGGACATGCTCAAGGTCTTCGGGGGTGTCCACCCCGTGCGCCTCGTAGCGTTCCGCGCGGACGACGCGGATGGGGATGCCGTTTTCCAGAAAGCGGAGCTGCTCCAGCTTTTCCCGTTGTTCCAGCGGCGATTGCGGCAGGCTGACGAAACGCTCCAAGGCGCTCATGCGGAAAGCGTAGAGGCCGATATGACCGAGTATTTCCCCTTCGCCGCCGTCGCGGTCGAAGGGTATCCGCGAGCGGGAAAAATAGAGCGCGTCCCCATTGGCGGCAGTGACGACCTTGACCTGATTGGGGGAGGCCGCGCGTTCCGGGGAAATCGGGGCGGCAAGGGTGCTTACCTGCACCGCGTCATCCAGAAAAGGCTGAACGAGCCCTTTGATGACGGCGGGATCGAGCGCGGGTTCGTCGCCCTGTACGTTTACGATGACCGCGTGCGGTTCCACGCCGAGTTTGGCGGCGGCCTCGAAGACGCGGTCCGTACCGCTGGCGTGATCGTGCCGGGTCATGACGCAGGGAACCTCCCATTGGAGGGCGGCTTCCTTGATACGCTCGTCGTCCGTGGCGAGCACCACTTTTCTCAGGACCCGGGCGCGCTGCGCGTGGGCGTAAACATGCCAGAACATCGGGCGGCCCCAGATGTCCGCAAGAGGCTTGCCCGGAAAACGCGAAGAATCATAGCGCGCCGGAATGATGCCGTAACATGGAATGGACGTGTTCATTTCTACTCCCGTGGGCTCCGCTTCCCCGCAGGTATAGCAACAATCACGTCGGCAATAAACCCTTTTTTTGATGGGCGCATGGGAGGAAGAGAGGGCGCCCCTAAGAAACCCTAACCGCTTTCCAAAGCTCCACCTGCCCGTATCAGCCCCAACGCCGAACAGGGATTCGATAAGGTCGAACGTCTTTGAAGGGAGAGGGGAGGGGTCCGGGGAGGGGAGAGGGAAACTTTCTCCAGAAAGT
>CALVEZ010000041.1 GCA_944326695.1 Candidatus Bilophila faecipullorum
CTTTCCAAAGGGTCCCTTCTCCCCTCCCCCGGTTCTTCCACTCACCGCCCGGCACCCCGGATACGCCATGAACATAGCCACCACGTCGCCTTTCTTTTCCGTCGCGCTGCTCATCGTCTCCATGCTCTCCATCCAGTGCAGCGCGTCGCTGGCGAAGACCATCTTTCCCATGATCGGCCCCGAGGCGACCACGGCCTTGCGCCTTACCTTCGCCGCGCTGGTTTTGCTTCCGGTCATGCGCCCCTGGCGGACCAGGCTGACGCGGCGGGACTGGCTGCCCATCGTCCTCTACGGCCTCTCCACGGGCATTATGAACATGTGCTTCTATCAGGCCATCAGCCGCATCCCGCTGGGGGTGGGCGTGGCGCTGGAATTCACCGGGCCTCTGGCCACGGCCATGATCGGATCGCGGCGCATCATCGACTTCGTGTGGATCGCGCTGGCCGTGGGCGGCCTCTACCTGCTCTTGCCTCTGCACGAATTTTCCGGCAACCTTGATCCCGTGGGCGTGGCCTTCGCGCTCGGCGCCGGCTTCTGCTGGGCCATGTACATCTTTTTCGGAAAACGGGCCGGAAACGCCGGAGGCGGGGCCTCGGTTTCCCTCGGCATGATTGTGGGCGCGTGCGCCATCTTTCCCTTCGGGCTGGCCTCGGCGGGGACGGCCATGTTCTCGCCGGACGTTCTCCCTCTGGCTCTCATACTCGGCATCTTCTCCTCGGCTCTCCCCTATGGGCTGGAAATCGTAGCCCTGCGGCAGCTTCCTTCCCAAACCTTCGGCATCCTCATGAGCATGGAGCCCGTGCTCGCGGCGCTCTCCGGTTTCGTCTTCCTCGGGGAACGCCTCAACGCCGTACAGTGGATCGCCCTCGTGAGCATCATCGTCGCCTCCGTAGGCGCGACGCTGACCATTCGCCACAGACGCTGATCATTGGAGAAACGCTATGGAACTTCCCCGGAAGCAGGCGGAAACAGTCCGCAAGGCGCTGGAGCGCTGGCAGGCCGAGGGCTTGCTTGACGAGATGACGGGCAAACGGCTTCTGGACGATCTCGTCCCCATACGCTTCGACTGGTACAGGCTGGGGCGCTATGCGATGTGGGCCGCCGTAGCCTGCATCCTGATCGGGGTCGCGTCCTTGTTTGCCGACAGAGGGTTCCTCGAATTCATCGGACGCTTCATCTCCCTCACGGGCCTCGGGCGCTGCGGGCTCCTGTGCCTTGTGGCGGCAGGGTTGTTCGTCTGGGGAGCGCGGCTGCGCGCCCGTTCCCCCGAAAAGCGGCTGACCTCCGAAGCGGTTTTCTTCCTCGGCGTGGCCGCGGTAGCGGCGGCCCTCCATTTCTTCGCCGACTGGCTCTACACCTATGATTATTGCCCCAATCCCCACCTCCTCTATGGCCTGTTCCTCATCGCCGCACTGGTGTACGGAGTCCTCGGGCTGGCGCTCGACTCCCGGATGATCTGGATTTTCTCCCTGCTCTCCCTCGGAAGCTGGCTCGGCACGCGATCCGGCTATGTCGGCGGGGCCTACTTCCTGTACATGCCCTACCCCACGTACTTTACCCTGTTTGGGCTGGTGCTGTGCGGCGTGTCCGCGCTCATGAAGCGGGCTGCCTTCTGGCCCCGTCTGGCGGCCTTTGAGCGCAGCACCCTGTCGATGGGGCTCCTCTACCTCTTCGTCAGCCTGTGGGTCATGTCCATCGTTGGCCGGGACGCCGATCTGACCGCATGGATGCACGACCGCCACATGGCCCTGCTCTCATGGTCCCTGCTCTTCGGTGCGGCGGCCTGCGCCGCCATATGGATCGGCGTCAGACGCGACGACGGCATGTTGCGCGGTTACGGGCTTGTCTTTCTGCTCCTGAACCTCTACACACGCTTTTTCGAATATTTCTGGAGCAGCCTCAACAAGGGGGTCTTTTTCCTCCTTCTCGGCGTGACGTTCTGGATACTCCACTCGTACGCGCAACGTACCAAGAATCGAAGCGGCAAGCCCGCCTCATCCTCCGAGGAGCAATGAGCCCATGGCCGTACATATGATCACCCTCTTTTCCGCTCTTGTGGGACTCTACGTCATCGTCCGGCTGATCCTGCCTGCCCGGATGAACGGCTTTTTGAAAGCCGTGCTCAGCCTGCTCGTGCTGGCCGGGGCTGAAAAGCTTCTGCTCATCCGGGCCCTGTACGGGACGATGGGCGCGTTCATGCCCCAGCCCGTGCAGATGGCGGCGGGCTTCCTGCACGCGGCGGTCTTCATCCTTTTCCTGCTCACGCTGGCGCGGGACGCCGTCCTGCTC
Source organism: Candidatus Bilophila faecipullorum (assembly GCA_944326695.1). Lineage (GTDB taxonomy): Bacteria > Desulfobacterota > Desulfovibrionia > Desulfovibrionales > Desulfovibrionaceae > Bilophila > Bilophila faecipullorum. Next base: position 2,290 of record CALVEZ010000041.1, read on the forward strand.
GCCCTGTGGCCCTTCCGCCGCAAGGCCCGGCGGCGCACCATCTTTTACGGCAAGCGTGAACGGCGGACAGCCTCGGGCCTCGGGGCCGTGGCCCTGACGCTGGCAGCCCTGCTGCTGACGGGCTACGGCATGAAGGAGGCGCTGCGCGTGCCCACCGTGCGCGAAGTGCGCGTGCAAGTACCCGGCCTGCCCCCGGCGCTGGACGGCCTGCGCATCGCCCAGCTTACCGACCTGCATATCGGCCCCGTCTTCAACGGGATATGGCTTGCCGACGTGGTAGCCCGTACGGACTCGCTCAACCCCGACCTCATCGTCATCACCGGCGACGTCGTGGACGGCTCGCCGTCGCGCCTCGCCCCGGACATCGCGCCGCTGGCCGATCTGCGGGCCGCGCAGGGGGTCTATCTCGTCCCCGGCAACCATGAGTACTATTCCGGCCTGCAACAATGGCTCCCCGTCTTCCGGCAGATGGGCATCAAGACGCTGCTGAACGAAAACGCGCTGCTGACCGTCCGGGGCACGCCGCTGGCCCTTGCCGGGGTGACGGATAAGGCGGCCTCCCGCTGGGGCCTTGAGGGGCCCGATCCCCAAAAGGCGCTGGCCGGAATCCCCGAAGGCGTCACCCGCATCCTGCTCGCGCACCGGCCCGCGCTCGCACCGGACAGCGCGGCGGCGGGCGCGTCGCTCCAATTATCCGGGCACACCCACGGCGGGCTCGTCCTGCCCCTGAGCCCGGTGGTGAAGGCCTTCAACGGCGGCTTCGTCAGCGGCGCCTACACGGTGGCGGGGATGCCCCTCTACGTCAGCAACGGCGCGGGCCTTTGGGGCGGGACGCCCCTGCGTCTCTTCGTCCCTTCCGAAATCACCCTCATTACCCTGAGAGGAAACGCCCCCAGCGCAGAGTGATGCGCCCCCGTTCCCTTCTCGTTGACATGGCCAGAAAGGAGATGCTACGTTTTCGTTCATTGTAATATGATAATATCACACAGGAAATGATATGAACGACAACACGCCGCGCCAGCCGAACCAACGGCTTGTCCTGCACCTCGACAACGGGACCGAACTGCGCTTTATCGGACGCCTCTTTGCCGGAGGCTCGTGGTACGACGAGGAAAGCGGCGTGCTCACCCGCCAAAAGCTCTACGCCACACCCTCGGGCGAACATATATACTCTATCGTGAGCGGTCGGGGGCCCGTGCGCAGCCGCCGCGCCTATCGGGTCGCCCTGCACGGCGACGCCTGCACCATCAGCGACGGGTCCACCCGGATGACGCTTGATCTCGAAACGCTCATGTTCGCCGTGCGCGCTCTCGCCGGGCTGGATCAGGACGACGCCACCCTCGACATGGTCGAGGAGACGCTTCGCGCCGCCAACTGCTGAAAAAACGGGGAAGAGCCGCGGGCTTCACGATAAGGAGAGCCAGTGGTCGGACCGCGCGGCCCTTGCCGCCGTTCGAGGAAGCGGCATTCCATCGGCTGGAGCCCAGCCTTCAGGTAAGAGGATGCCGTGGCCCTGTCCGCCGCGAAAACCCTTCGTGCCATTCAGCCCTTGCCTTCAACACGCCTTTTCCAAAGGCCCTGTCATAGCCATCAATTGATATAGTTCCTCTGTGATTTCAGAAGAATGCGGACGAGCGTCTGCGCATTATGAAGCCTGTTGTCTCAACAGTATTGAAACCTGCTGAAATGCCGGGGTGCTACCAAACGGTCAATCATTTCCTAGGACAGAGCCTGTCTACAAAACGGAGAAATGCTTTGGCCTCTGCGTTCCTTGCGTCAGGCAGCGGAGAGCCTTCGCCCGCCGCATGAGGCCCGGGCCGCCCCTTGCCGCTTTCCCGTCGGCCTTTTCCCCCGCTCCTCAAAGCAGGCTCAGGCCGGATGTCCGACAGGATTTTCCGCTGCCGGAGGGCGTCCCGTCCGCACAAACGCCGAAAGCCGCCCGGACATTCGTCCGAGCGGCTTTTCTTCTTGCGTGGATGACCGCGTCCCCGTCTTGGCGCGAGGCCGCGTCGGGATCGGGGCGGAGGTATGGCCTCTTCCCAAACCCGATATACGCGCTATTTCTTCTTTTTCTTGGATTTGCCGCCGCCGAGGAGATTCTCGACGCCCTTGATGATCTTGTCCCCGATGGATTCCTCGCCGCTCGACTCGAATTCGCGCAGCAATTCTTCCTGACGGGCGGTGAGGTTGGTGGGCGTCTTGACGACGATTTCCACCAGCAGATCGCCGGTGCGCTTCTGGCCGAGGTAGGGAAGGCCCTTGCCCGGCAGCCGCAGCACCGTGCCGCTCTGCGTGCCCTTGGCGATCTTGAGATCAAGGGGACCGTCAAGGCCGGGCACCTGCATGGTGTGGCCGAGCGCGGCCTGCACGAAACTTATCTCCCGCGTCAGTACGAGGTCCTGCCCCTGACGGCGGAAGGTCTTGTCCTCGTCCACGGAAATGAAGACGTAGAGGTCACCGTTGGGCCCGCCGTTGGTTCCGGCTTCGCCCTCATTGCGCAGGCGCAGCCGCGTCCCGGTGTCCACGCCTGCGGGCACGCGGACGGAGAGTTCCCGCGTCTGCTGCACCTGCCCGGTGCCGCGGCACTTGGGGCAGGGCTTGGGGATGGTGTACCCCTCGCCGTGACAGGTGGGGCAGGGAACCACAAACTGGAAAAAGCCCTGCGAGTTGCGGACCTGCCCGGACCCTCCGCACTGACGGCAGGTCTCGCGGGACGAGCCCGGTGCGGCCCCGCTGCCGCCGCATTCGCCGCAGGTGGCCATGCGGGGGATATTGAGGCTGATTTCCGCACCCCGGGCCGCTTGCGCGAACGTGATGTTCAGGTTGTAGCGCAGGTCAGCCCCGGCCGTGGGACGCGGTCCGCCGCGGCGCGTGCCCCCCATGCTGAAGCCAAACATGTCACCGAAAATATCCCCGAAATGGGCAAAAATATCTTCGGCGGACCCGAATCCGCCGAAGTCTCCGTTATTGCCCAGCCCGGCGTGGCCGAACTGATCGTAGCGCGCCCGGCGCTCGGGATCGCGCAGCACCTCGTAGGCTTCGGCGGCCTCCTTGAAGCGTTGCTCGGCCTCGGGGTTGTCGGGATTGTGATCGGGATGGTTTTGCAGGGCCATTTTGCGGTAAGCCCGCTTGATCTCGTCTTCCGACGCGTCGCGGGCTACACCGAGGACTTCATAATAATCACGTTGGGCCATAGCGGTTTCGATTCTCTGACGGGAACGGGCGGATTAATCGTCCGTATCGGGTTTCGTTTCGCCCTCAGGCATGCGGTAATGGCTCATGTCTTCGGGGAAGACCTTGCCCATGGCGATCTCGCGCAGGGCGGTCACGGCTTCCTTGTTGCGGGATTCGATGAGGGGCTCGTAGCCTTCCCGGTACTGGCGAACGCGCTTGATCGCCATCTGCACGAGAAGGAAACGGTTTTCGACGCGTTCCTGACAGTCTTCAACGGTGATGCGTGCCATAAATGCAGCCTCCAGAAAAGACGGGCTTCTTCCAATCTCGTAACTCTAAGCTCGAAAGCGTATTTGTCCAGAGGGGAAAAAACCCGGCATCGTGCGATGTAAAAAATGTGAAAGAGAGAATGACTAACCCGCTTCCGGCCTCCCTGTCAACAGGCCACCATGCTGACGGCCAGCCCTCCGAGCGAGGTTTCCTTGAATTTGCAGCTCATTTCCCGCCCCGTTTCGGCCATCGCAGCAATGGCCGCATCAAGAGAGACGCGCTGGGAATAGGGGTCCGTGCCGCAGGTGATCACCGCCGCGTTGTACGCCTTGAGCGCGCCCATGGCGTTGCGCTCGATGCAGGGAATCTGCACGTAGCCCTGCACGGGATCGCAGGTGATCCCGAGATGGTGCTCCAGCGCGACCTCGGCGGCGTTCTCGGTCACGCGCGAACGGTAGCCCCTGGCGTCGGCCACGAAAGCGGCGGCCATGGCCGAGGCCACGCCGATTTCGCCCTGACAGCCCACTTCCGCCCCGGCGATGCTGGCGTTGTGCTTGGCGATGAACCCTACCGCGGCGGCGGCGAGGAAGGCTTCCCGGATGGCCCGGTCCCCGATGAACAGCTCATGACGCAGGGCGTAGACCAGCGCGGGCATGACCCCCGCCGAGCCGCAGGTGGGGGCGGTGACGATCACGCCGCCCGCCGCATTTTCCTCGGCCGTGGCGAAGGCGTAGGCGTTGAGCCGCGTGAGGAACTGATCCGGCGAGGCGTGCAACCGCGTGGCTTGCTGCCACAGCATCCGGGCCTTGCGCTGCACCTTGAGCGGTCCGGGGAGCGCGCCTTCCGCATCCAGCCCGCGCCGGACGCTCGTCTCCATGTGGGCGATGATCTCGTTGAGCGAATGGATGATGGCGGGCCGGGACGCGCCCGTGATCGCCATCTCGTTGTCGAGAATGATTTCGTAGATGTTGAGCCCTTTTTCCTTCACAATGGCCCGCAATTCGGTCATATTCGAATAGCGGTGGACAGGTTCCCCCAGTTCCGGCGCAACCCAGCCCTTCCACTGGATGAAGCCGCCGCCAACGGAATAATATTCCTGCAAGTACAGGGTGTTGCCCGCCTCGTCCGTCAGTTCGATCACCAGCGTGTTGCTGTAGGGGAAATCGTGGATGACGGCGTCGTGGATCACGTCGCTCACGCTGACCGTCACCTCCCCGTCGCCCAAAGGCCGCGTATGGGGCGTATGGGGATTGTCCATCAACGTCTGGAGCAGGCTCGGCGGGCAGTCTTCCGGGGCGTTGCCGAGCAGCCCCGCGACCACGGCGGCGTCCGTACCGTGGCCCGTGCCCGTGGCACTCAGGGAACCGTAAAGGCGCACGCGGAACCGTGCGGCCCTGACCCGCACGTCGCGGGGCAATTCAAGGCAGTTTTGCGCGAAATGATGTCCGGCCTTCATGGGGCCGATGGTATGGGAGCTGGAAGGCCCCGGCCCCACCTTGAACAGATCAAAGAGCGTTGTGGTGATGCACGCCTGTGACATGGAGCGTCTCCTCAAAGGGGCGGGAAGCCCCGCTTGCCGGGCCATGCCCCTTGCGGGGATGAGGGGAAGCCGCGCCTCCCGGCCTGCGATGTTCTGGATCAAAAAAACTGTGAAAGTCCGGTTTCTTGCTCTCCGCCCATGAAAAAAGCACTTGAAGAATCCTGACTTCCCTGTATGGTGGCCCCGCTCATTGGTCAGCCAATCAACGCAATACCCACAGCGGGCGTACTTCTTCCATAACCGCTTTGCGGAGGGGTGAGAAGACTATGGATTACAATATCGGTGAATTTTTCAGTTCGGTCATCAAACTTTTCGCCCTCTTGACGCCTCCGGCGGCCCTGAGCGCCTTTCTGAGCGGGACGCAGACCTACGGCGGGCGGCGCAAGCGGCGGACGGCCCTGCGCACGGGCGCGGCGGTCTTCATCGTGGGTACGGTGCTCTATTTCTTTGGCGAGTCGCTCTTCAGCGTCTTCGGCTTCACGCTTGACGCCTTCCGCATCGGGGCGGGGGCGCTGCTCTTCCTCACGTCCGTCTCGCTTATGGGCGAGCAGCGCGAGTCGCACACCCCCGACAGCCCGGACGAGGACATCAGTGTGGTGCCGCTGGCCATCCCCATCTGCATGGGCCCGGCCAGCATCGGTACCCTCATGGTCCTCGGCGCATCGGCGCACAGCATGACCGAGCGGCTCGTCGGTTCGGCGGCCCTGCTCGTGGCTTCGGCGCTGATCACCCTCATGCTGCTTATGGCGAACCACGTACAGCGCATCCTCGGCAAGACCGGCCTTGCCGTGCTCTCCAAGCTTACCGGCCTCCTTCTGGCCGCCATCGCCGCGCAGGTCGTTTTCACGGGCGTCAAGAATTTTCTGGGATAGGAAATATGTGGAGGGGAAGGGGAAACTTTCTGAAGAAGGGGGGAGCACCCCCACGTTTCTCCTCCACATGCCCCTCCCCTTCCTCTTCAAAGACTTTCATCTTTATCGAATCCCCGGCGCCAGCTTTCCCGCGATATGAAATAGGGGGGCTTCTTCTCGCAAAGGATGCTTCAACTTCATAAAACGCAGCCTCCGCCGGAACGGACTCCCGCCGCGCAGCCTCCCCACCAGTCGAAACGTTTAGGAGGAAGAGAGGAGGGGGTCCGGGGGAGGGGAGAGGGGACCCTTTTTAAAGGGTCCCCTCTCCCCTCCCCCGGTTTTCTTCCTCTTTTTTCTTCTGCGGCCTGTCCGTGAGCTTGCGGAACACAAAAACGTCGACGCTGCGGCCTTCGGTGGCCGCAAGGGGAAATTCGGCGCGGGCAAGAGCGCGATGCCCCCCGGCGTTGCCGAGCGAGCCGAAACGGGAAGCGGCGAACGCCCCCAGATCGAGATGCCCGTCACCCCGGAAAATCACCACGACGGTTTCCTTGTAGACCCCGCACACGCCTACCCATTTGAGCCCGTGTACGCGGGTAAAAAAGTCGGCAATCAAAACAAGGATATCAGGACTTTCCACATCCCCGAGGTAACAATAGGCCCAATTGCCGCACTGGTGCATGGAGGAAAAGGCGCGGGCGAAATACTTGAGCCATTGCGGGAGGTATTCGCTGCGGGTGATGCGCGTGAGCAGGCCCGTATCGCCGTGCGCGGCGAGATATTGATAGGCGCGCAGGTCGTTTTCCGTCCCGGCCCGGGTAAACGTTGCGGTATCCGTGCGAATCCCGTATTGCAGGGCCGTCGCCAGCCGGATGCCCGGGCGGATGCCGAAACCGCGCAGATATTCCGTCATCAGCGTGCTGACCGCACCGTATTTGGGGCGGATGTCGGTATAGACCGCCTCCACTGGATGCTCGGGAGACGTCGGATGGTGATCGATGACGATGGAAAAGGGGATACCCTCAAAAGCCGGGTTGTGGTGAGGCTGCGAGTCCACCATTGCAAAGCGCGTGGCCTGATTTTTGAGACAGTCGGACAGGGGCAGCATGGAGATGCGCAGATAGCGGATCATCGCCAGATTGTCGGGCCGGGAAATCTCGTTGATACGTGCTATGGTGACTTTACGCACGCGATGCGACATGATCCTTTTCAGCGCCATTGCGGCCGCCATCGCGTCGGGATCGGCGTTGATGACGATGAGCCAGTCTTCATTACGGGAAAAAAGTTCCTGCAACTGCATAAGACGCGCGCTGAGCTTGCGGCTGGTCGGCATGACGCCTCCTTTCGGGCTTTCCCCGCGTGCGCAAGGTATCCTCTTCGGCACCCTTTTTCCAGTAGTTTGCCAAGGATTCAATCCATGAAAAAAAGCTTTTCCCCCTGCGGCCCGTTCCGGGCGCTTCGTCCTCTGGTGCTGGCCTCAAGCTCTCCCCGCCGCCGCGATCTGCTGGCGAGCCTCGGCGTGGATTTCTCCATCCGGGTGGTTGAAGGCGCCGAGCCTGCGCCCCGCCTCGACGACGATCCCGCCTCCTATGCCATGCACGCCGCCCGAGCCAAGGCCGAAGCCACCGCCCGCGCCCTCGCCTCCGAAACGCCGGAAGCCGTGGTCCTCGGGGCCGATACCATCGTCGTCCTTCACGAGGAGCAAGGCCCCGTCATCCTCGGCAAACCCGAAAGCCGGGAACAGGCGCTCGCCATGCTCCTCCACCTACAGGGGCGCACGCATACGGTCTACACGGGCTGCTGCCTCATCTGGCTGAACAGGGCCGCCGCGCCGCGCACGGACCTCTTTTGCGACGCCGCCGAGGTAACCTTCGCCGCATGGCCGGAAAACGTCCTGCGCGCCTACGCCGCCACCGGCGAATGTGACGACAAGGCCGGTTCCTACGCCATACAGGGCTTGGGAACCTTCCTTGTCTCGGAAATCAAAGGGCAATGGAGCACTATTGTAGGGTTGCCCGTGCAAGAGGTGGCGAAAAGGCTGCTGGAAGGGGGAGGGATTGCTGTCCGGGAAGGTCAATAAATATATTTGCAGTCCTCTCTTTTCCCTTTCGATTCAATTTTGTCTCGTTGCCCGGCTTTCAATATATTTTGAAAACTATCAGGATTTAATCCAATATCTTTTAGTGCTGCCGCCGCATTTTCTACGTCATTTTGGCTTAATGTTACGCCGGAATCATGAACTATATTTTTACCGTTTATATTCAGCAAACCAACATAGACATCCTTATTTCCATCATCACCCGGGAAATATCTCAATTCAATATATGCTAATTCCTTTCCCGACGCATCATTAAAAGTCGCATACGCCCTTTTAGGATTTCCAGCACTATCACCCTTGGTAACGCACGTCACTCCATTCGGTAATATTTCAGTTTGAGCCCCTCCCAAAGAAGCGCTATGAAACGTTCCCGTCAGCAATTTATCGATAAGACTACTTATGCTCTCACTGGCTATAAAGGTGTTTTCTCCATCACATGACGGCAAATACAGCTTCGCGCCCGTGTCAACCATCTCCCCATTTTCACCTCGCCGGGCGTAGATGAGGCTTCCGGCGGCGGGATCAAGCGTCCCACCTGCGGCTGTGCTGTCGGTCCCCAGAGAAAAGTCGCCAAATTGCGTTCCCGTTCCATCGTCGCTGATTTGCTGGATGCTGGCGACCTGCTTGACCGCATCCTCACAGGGCTTGCCCCGCAAAAGCTGCTGGCTGAAGGCAAGGTTGATCCGGGCCTGCGCTTCCGCTACGGCGGACAAAACGGCCTTCTTTTCGGATTCCTGTTGCAGGTCGTAATATTTGGGAATGGCGACGGCGGCCAGAATGCCCAGAATGACGAGCACGGAAATGATTTCTATCAGGGTAAAACCGCGGGAAAAATGAGGTTGGGCCATATATGCCTCGTCGGAAAAAGGGCTGTGGAGAAGCCGGGTCTCTTCTTTATCTCGTTAAGAAGAAAACAATGAAACGCTATCCTTCAGATAAGGGGAAAAAGGGCATCCGTCGAGCCCTTTTTCGGCAAAAAAACCAAAAGCGGAAGGCTCATGGCCGCCGCCATGGGACGGGGACGGCGTGGAATCGGGCGTCATGCCTCCGTGTTCGATGCGCCCTCCTCAAAGGTCCGCAATGCGCTTTCAAAATCGTCCCATGTCCGGCAGGCAATGATGTCGGCGCGGAGCTGCTTCGAACCTTCGATATGCCGCACGTAGCGCGGGACGATGGTACGCATCTTGAGCAGGGCCACCTTTTCGGGCGTGAACGCGCGGGCAAGCCGGGCGTGCTCACGAATCCGGGACAGGAGGACGGGTACGTCGGCGGGCACGGGCTCACGCCCGGCCAACACATCGAGATGGGCTTTGAAAATAGCCGGATCGCGCAAGGCCCCGCGTGCGTACATGACCGTATCCACACCCGTCTCCGCAAGGCAACGCACGCCGTCCTGCGCTGTGAGGAGATCGCCGCTGGCGACGACCGGCACGGACACGAGGGATTTGAGTTCTTTCAGCGTTTCCCAGCGTGCGGACCCCGTAAAGCCCTGCCTAGCCGTGCGCGGGTGCAGCGTCAGCCAACCCGCCCCCACGGATTCAAGCGCGGGAGCCAGCACGCGCCACGTTTCCGCAGCCGGGGACTTTCCGGGCTCGTCCCAGCCGAGGCGCAGCTTGAAGCCGACCCGCCCCCGGCCCGCCGCCCGGACAAGCGCCTCGGCCACACGCAGGGCGTTGTCGATGTCGCGGCACATGGCCGCGCCCGAACCCGTGCGCGTCACCTTGGGCACGGAACAGCCCATGTTGCAGTCGAACCAGACAAAGCCTTTCTCGCGCAGCCGCAGGGTGGCTTCCTCCATGAAAGACGCCTCCGCGCCGAAAAGCTGGACCACCAGCGGCCCGTCCTCGGCGCAGGTGGCGAAGAGCTCCGCCGTGCCGGGGCTCCCGTAGATAAGGCCCTTGGCGCTGATCATTTCCGTGCAGCAGACCGCCGCCCCAAAGGAACGGCACAAAAGGCGGAAGGACAGGTCCGACCATCCTGCCAGCGGCGCAAGCCACGGGCTGTCGGGGGCAAAAGGCAAACTATTCTCCGTTACTGCGGCCATCCTGAATCCTCACCGCTCGCTGCGGCGCTGACTGTCCATAAAATCCGGCGTACTTCCCGCCACAGGCGAGAAGCGCGTGGAAACTGTACTTTATTCCCGGGACAAGGTATTGATCGTTTTTGAACACTGCTTATCGTATGCCTTCTACCTTCTTTCAACCCGAAAGCCAATTCTTGTACGAGTGACCTTATGCCATTGAAAATAGTAACCTACCCTAATCCCCTGCTGGGCAAGACCAGCCAGCCCATTCCCGAAGTGACCGAAGAAATCCGCCAGCTCGCCCAAGAAATGGGCGAACTCATGTACAAATCGGACGGCATCGGCATCGCCGCGCCGCAGGTGGGCGAACTCCTGCGTCTGGTGGTCATCGACATCACCGGGCCGGAAAAGCGCGAAGGCAAAATGGTGTTGGTCAATCCGACCGTGACGCCCATTATGGAGGGCGGCCTCGTGGAAAGTGAGGAAGGCTGCCTTTCCGTGCCCGATTATCGGGCCAAGGTCAAACGCGCGGGCAAGGTGCATGTGGAGGCCACTGATCTGGACGGGAAGCCCGTCAGCTTCGATGCCGAGGACATGCTCGCCATCTGCGTACAGCATGAGGTGGACCATCTCGACGGCAAACTGTTCATCGACCGTATCAGCCGCCTCAAACGGATGATGTTTGAAAACAAGCTCAAAAAAGGCACCCGCCAGAGCCAGGTGAAATGATGACCGCAGCCAGCCAGCCGTTGCGCGTCGTCTTCATGGGGACGCCGGTTTTTGCGGCCACGGTGCTGCGCCATGTGGCGGCGTGGCCCGGATGCGAGGTCGTTGCGGCCTACTGTCAGCCCGACCGCCCGGCGGGGCGCGGGCACAAGCTCCAGCCGCCCGCCGTCAAGGTGCTGGCGCAGGAGCTCGGCATCCCCGTCTTCCAGCCCGTGAACTTTCGGGACGAGGCCGACCGCGCGGCGCTGAGCGATCTCCGGCCCGACGCGCTGGTGGTGGCCGCCTACGGGCTCATCCTGCCGCAGTCCGTATTGGACATCCCCTCCATCGGGCCTTTCAACGTCCACGGCTCGCTCCTGCCGCAGTACCGGGGGGCGGCCCCCATCCAGCGGGCGATCATGGACGGCAACAAGCTCACGGGCATCACCATCATGCGCATGGAACGCGGGCTTGATACCGGCCCCATGCTGGCGCAACGGGCGGTAGGCATCGGCATCGACGACACCGCCGCCACGCTCCACGACGAGCTGGCCGATCTCGGAGGCCGCCTCATGGTCGAGGTGCTGCAACAGATCGCTGAAGGCAATCCCCCGACCCCCATCCCGCAAGACGACGCGCGGGCCACCCATGCGGCCAAGCTGACCAAGGCGGATGGGCATGTCGGCTGGGAGGAAAGCGCCGCGGCGCTCCATGCCCGCATCCGTGGCGTGACGCCCTGGCCGGGCGCACAGACGGTCTTTCTCCTGCCGGGCCGTGATCCCCTGCCCGTCCTGCTCCAGCCGGGGCGGGCGGGAGCGGCGTTCCCCATGAAGGACCGCCCTGCGCCGGGGACCGTCCTCGGCCTGCACGAGGGCGGGCTCGTCATGGCCTGCGCCGACGGCGAATATATCCTTTCGACCCTCAAGCCGGCGGGGGGCAAACCCATGTCGGCGGAAGCCTTCTGGAACGGCTATTGCCGCGCCATCAGCCACGATCAGCCGGGCCGCGCCGTGTCTCCGGCCAACGTCTGAGCACTTGGCAAGCCTTATTCAACCCTTTCCCCTCCGGCCCCTGCAGGCCGGAGGGATGCCTCTCCTCCTACGGGATTGACAAAAGACCTTTCCGCGATCACAACGCGGACGTTGCCGCGGCCTTCTCCGTTCCGCCGCCCCCGGCGTCATCCTTATCCGAGTGTAAACGGTGAACATTCCCAAATCAGCCTTTTCGCTGTCCAGAGACGAGTACGGCGGGACCGGCAAGCGCCTGTTCATCGGGCTGGTGGCTGGGACCGCCCTGCTCCTGTGCGCGCTGCTCCTGCTCATCTGGCTGGTGCCCACCATCGGCTTCGCGGCCATCCATCCCTGGTTGCCGTCCATCGCCGGGCTCATCTTCGGCGGGGCGATCCTCGCCATCGTCTGGCTGTCGCTCGGGCTGGTGCTCCATGCCTACACGGGAAAGCCCGTGCTCGGCACCTCCCGTCTGCGCGGCATTACCATCCGTCTGCTGTTGCCGCTCATGGAGCTTATGGGCCGGGCCATGCGCATTCCCGTCCCGTCGGTGCGCCGCTCGTTCATCAAGGTCAACAACGAGCTGGTGTTAAGCGATCATCCGCACTGCAAGCCGCACGAACTCCTCGTGCTTCTGCCGCACTGCATCCAGTCGAGCCGCTGCACGCACCGCCTGACCTATCACATCGACCACTGCGCCCGCTGCGGGGCCTGCCCCATCCGGGACGTGCTCGGCCTGCGCGACGCCTACGGCGTACAGGTCGCCATCGCCACGGGCGGCACCATCGCCCGGCGCATTGTGGTGCAGGCGCGGCCCAAGCTCATCGTGGCGGTAGCCTGTGAGCGCGATTTGTCCTCCGGCATTCAGGACACCCACCCCCTGCCCGTCTTCGGCGTCATCAACGAGCGTCCTAACGGGCCGTGCCTCGATACCTTCGTCAACATCCGCCGCCTTGAAGCGGCTATCCGCACTTTTCTGGGACTGGAGGCGGATGACGCCTCCGGCGGCAAGGGGGCTACCGCCCCCTTGACCCCTGTCCGGGGGAATCGCGTTGCGTGCGATGCCCGTAAGGCGAGCAAGCTCGCCTAACGGGCACGGCTTCGCCGCCCTTCGGGTCAAATTCCCCCCGGCCCCCTCAGTTATGGCCCCATCAAAGACGGGGCGACTCAGGAGCTTAACCTTTCTCCTACGTCAACAGGGCGGAAGCACGCTTCCGCCCTGTTCTTTTTTTGCCGGAACGAACTCCCGACGCGCAACCTCCCCACCAGTCAAAAGTCTTTGAAGGGAAAGGGGAGGGGTTTGGGGAGGGGAGAGGGAAACTTTCTCCAGAAAGTTTCCCTCTCCCCTCCCCAATCTTCTTCTACATCTTCCCGCCCACAAGGTGGACGAGACGCAGGAGCTGGTTGGTGAACCCGGCTTCGTTGTCGTACCAGATGAGAACCTTGAGCATATTGCCGCCCATGACGGCGGTGGAGAGCAGATCGACCACGCCGCCGTGGGTGTCGCCGTTGTAGTCGATGGACACCAGCGGCTCGTCGGAAACGCCCATGTTCTCATTGGCGGCGGCCTTGAGAGCACCGTTGACCTCTTCGACGGTCACGTCGCGCTTCATGACGCAGTTGAGGTCCACGATGGAAACGTTGGGCGTGGGCACGCGCAGGGCCATACCGTCGAGCTTGCCCTTCAGCTCGGGAATCACGAGGGCCACGGCCTTGGCCGCACCGGTCGTGGTGGGGATCATGGACATGGCAGCGGCACGGGCACGGCGGATGTCCTTGTGCGAGCCGTCAAGGATGCGCTGGCTCATGGTGTAGGAATGGACGGTCGTCATGAGGCCGTGCTCGATGCCGAAGGTGTCGTTGAGCACCTTGGCGACGGGAGCGAGGCAGTTGGTCGTGCAGGAGGCGGCGGAGATCACGTCGTGCCTGGCGGGATCATAAAGGCCGTCGTTGACGCCCATGACGATGCTGATGTCGGCGTCAGACACGGGCGCGCTCATGATCACCTTCTTCGCGCCGCAGTCGATATGAGCGGCGAGCCCGGCGCGCTTCTTGATGGTCCCGGTGGACTCGATGACGAGATCGACGCCGTGCTCCTTCCACTGCCATTCGTTGGGCTTGCAGCGGGTCACGGCAATGTGCGTGCCGTTGACGATGATGCCATTCTCGTCATGGCCCACCGTGCCGCGGAAAGTGCCGTGCACGGAGTCGTAACGGAACAGATGGGCAAGCTGCGCGTTGTCCGCGCGGGCGTTGATGACCACGGGGAATTCGTTGCGCTCGGCCATGAGGCGAACGAGATAGCGACCGATGCGGCCAAAACCGTTGATTCCGATGCGAGCCATAATACTCTCCTCCGGGACGCGGAAAGGGTTGAGGGGGAAGCCCGAAAAGCGGGCGCGGAAAAACAGAGGGGAGGCGCTCGACGCCGCGCCTCCCCTTCATCTCTGATCCTATGCCTTGCCGGAACAGCCCAACACGTTCTTGATCTTGTGCTGGACCATGTCCTTGACGGCCTGACGCGCGGGTTTGAGGTAGGCGCGCGGGTCGAAATCCTCGGGATGCTCGGCCAGATACTGGCGGATGGATGCGGTCATGGCGAGACGGATATCCGTATCAATGTTGATTTTGCAAATCGCCATGCCCGCCGCCTTGCGCAGCAGTTCTTCCGGCACGCCCGCGGCTCCTGCCACCTGTCCGCCGTATTTGTTGCACATTTCCACAAAATGCTGCGGCACGCTGGAAGCGCCGTGCAGCACGAGGGGATAGCCGGGCAGAAGATTGCCGATGGTTTCGAGGCGGTCAAAATCGAGCTTGGCCTCGCCCTTGAATTTGTACGCGCCGTGGCTGGTCCCGATGGCGATGGCGAGCGAGTCGCAGCCCGTGCGTTCCACGAATTCGACGGCCTGATCGGGATCGGTGTAAATGCTGTGCTCGGAGGAGACATGCTCCTCCACCCCGGCCAGACGGCCAAGCTCCGCTTCCACCCAGACGCCGTGGTCATGGGCGTATTCCACCACCCGTTTGGTCACGGCCACGTTTTCCTCAAAGGAATGATGGGAGCCATCGATCATGACGGAAGTAAAGCCGCCGTCCACGCACGCCTTGCAGATGTCGAAATCCGCACCGTGATCGAGGTGCAGCACCACAGGCACATCGGCTTCGAGCAGGCCCGCCTCAATGAGCTTGACGATATAATGCTGTCCCGCATACTTGCGGGCCCCGGCGGACACCTGAAGGATCAGCGGGGCCTGTTCTTCGGCTCCGGCCTGCATGATCCCCTGGATGATCTCCATGTTGTTGACGTTAAACGCGCCGACGGCGTAACCTTCCTTATAGGCGCGCTCGAACATGGCTTTGGGAGTGGTCAGCGGCATAGTCGTTCTCCGCAAGCGGCTTTGAGCCGCGCATTGGGGTAGTAAAAAGGCGGCCCCGGCGAGGGAGGCCACAGCGGGCTTCTTCAGGCTCAATCTGCCACGAAAAGGCCACCCGCCAACTTTTTCCAAAGAGCCAGAGGAAAAACCGACGAAGGCGTGACATCGCTCCGCCGCACCTTTTTTCCTTACAAGGCGGCCAATTGGATAAAGGCGGCTCAGCGGCGGCGTTTTTCAGGAGGGCCGTGCCCAAGGAACCGCGCATATTGATAACTTGATACTAGCCCATTTCCCGCCGGATTGGAACTAGCGGGCCAGGCGTTCCTGCAAAACTCTCAAAGCCTCGCGATCCGTCCGGTCCATGCCCAAAGGCGTGACGGTCACCCAGCCCTCCTCCATGAGCGCGCTGTCCGTATCGCTCCCACCGTGCCCCCGGTTCAGGAAATCACCTATCATCCAGCAGGGATGGCCGGAGGAATCCTCGCCGCGCTCATAGCTTTCGCCCCACGCGGGCGTGGCCATGCGCGCCGCCCGGATGCCCTTGAACTCGGCCACGCGGCGGCGGGGGTAGTTGACGTTGAGCACCGTCCCGGCAAAGCACGGCCAGTCCACGGCGTCCACGATCCCGGCGGCGTGCCGGGCCAGCGCGTCCGGGGATTCCAGCTCGGGCCGGGGCCGCGAGAAGGCTACGGCGGGCAGCCCCCGCAGGGCCGCTTCCGTCGCCGCGCCCACGGTACCGCTATAGTAGACGTCCACGCCCTTGTTGGAACCGTTGTTGATGCCGGACACGACCAGATCGGGCGCTTCGGGCAAGAGGACGGTGAGCGCGATCTTCACGCAGTCGACCGGCGTCCCAGCCACCGCCGTGCCGCTGAAGTCGTCCTCGTGTACGGGATGCAGCCGCAGGGGATGATGCAGGGAAACGCCGCAGCCCACGCCGGATTGCTCCACCAGCGGGGCGACCACGTCCACGATATGCCCGGCCCCGGTCAGCGCACGCCACAGGGCGCGCAGGCAGGGCGACCGGATGCCGTCGTCATTGGAAAGCAGGATACGCACGCAAGCTCCTCAAACAGGCTGAAAAAAAGAAACGGCGCTCCCGGCGCGCGGGACGCCTTGTCCACAGAAGGCGCGGTCTTGTCTGTTGACAACGCGGGCGAAAACGGGTGAAGTCCCGCAAAACGACACTGCCGCGTGCCCCCTCCGCGCGAAAGCGCAGGGCACAGCTTTTTATTGTAGGTTGATCATGCAGAAAATACAATCCGACTCTGACCGCCGCTGGATCAGGGACATCGCCTCGGGCGACGAAATCCGGTCGCTCTACCTCATCGGCGCGGCTTCACAGCAGCAGGCCAAGAACGGCCCCTTCTGGCGTCTGGAACTCAAGGACGCCACGGGCACGCTTGAAGCCCGCATCTGGAGCCCGCTGAGCCAGCACTACGCCGACATCGCGGCGGGCTGTCTGGCCGAAGTGGAAGGACGAGCCGACAGTTTCCGGGACAAGCTCCAGGTCAACGTCTCCGCCCTGCGCGTGCTCACCGCCGAAGAATGCACGCAGGTGGATACCGCCCTGTTCATGCCTTCGAGCAGCCGTCCGCCGCTGGACATGCTGGCGGAACTGGAAGCCGTCTGCCGCCGCGAGTTCACCTACCGGCCCTGGCGCAAGTTTATTCTGTCCGTGCTTGAGGATGAGGCCATCCGCCTCCCCCTGCTCTCCATGCCCGCCGCGCGCAGCGTCCACCACGCCTGGGCGGGGGGCCTGCTGGAACACACCCTGTCCGTGGCGACGCTCTGCCTGCGCTTCTGCGATCATTTCCCGCAGCTTGACCGCCAGACCCTGCTCGCCGGGGCCATCTGCCATGATCTCGGCAAGATTTGGGAATATTCCGGCGGCCTCGCCAACGACTACACGGATGAGGGGCGGCTGGTGGGCCACATCAGCCTCTGCCTCGAAAAGCTGGAACGCCATCTGGCGAAATCCGGCCTCGATGCGGGTCTTATCCTGCATTTCCGCCACCTTGTCCTCAGCCATCATGGGCAGTACGACTACGGCTCGCCCCGCCTTCCGCACACGGCGGAGGCCTTCGCCCTGCACTACGCGGACAACCTCGACGCCAAACTGACCCAGAGCAGGAGCCTTTTCGAGGACATGGAAGAAGGCGAAAGCGGCTGGTCACCCTATCAGAAGACGTTGGAACGCCAGCTTTTTCAGGCCCCGCGCACCCCGGAAACGGAACCGCGCAAGCCCCGCGCACCCAAGCGGCCCGCGGAAGAACCCGAAGCGCCAAGGGTGGATCAGTGTTCCTTACTCTAGAAGGCATCGAAGGAGCGGGCAAAACCACCCTTCTCGAAAATCTGGCGGAGGTCTTCCGCACGCTCAATCATGAGGTGCTGGTGACGCGCGAGCCCGGCGGCTGCGCGCTCGGGCGCGATCTACGCGCCCTTCTGCTCAATCCTGAAAGCGACATCTGCCCCGAGGCCGAGCTTTTCCTCTTTCTCGCGGACCGGGCGCAGCATGTGGCCGAAGTCATCCGCCCCGCGCTCGACCGGGGCATGGTGGTCCTCTGCGACCGCTATGCGGACTCGACCATCGTCTATCAGGGCTATGGCCGGGGCCTCGACGTGGAGCGCCTGCGCCTGCTCAACGACATGGCCGTGGGCGGCCTGTGGCCCGACCGGACCTTTGTCCTCGACATGGACCCGGCGGAAGCCCTCCGCCGCGCCCGTCGCCGCAACGCCGAGCAAGGGCTCGCGGGCACGGAAGGCCGCTTCGAGGCGGAGCAGCTCCCCTTCCACACGCGCATCCGCGAAGGCTTCAAGGTCTGGGCGGCCCACAACACCAAGCGCATCGCCATCCTCGACGCCGCCGACTCTCCGGAGGGGCTCATGCATCAGGCGCTGGCGAATATCGACATGTTCGAGTGAACGTCAGGACGTGGGGAGGGGAAAGGGAAACTTTCTGAAGAAGGGGGGAGCACCCCCACGTTTCCCTTTCCCCACACCCCTCCCTTTTCCTTTCAAAGACTTTCGTAAGGGTCGATGAAGGGTCCGGAACGGCGGCAGGCGTTCTTTTCGGCGGACGTCCCCCGGTTCGGTCGCGGGAAAGAGCTTTTTCCAGCGGCGGTTTCCCGGCGCGGCCTGGCGTCTTCCGGTTCAGTGGCGGGAAAGAGACTGTTTTTCATGTACTGAGGAATCATGCGAAAGGTAACGATATTTACGGACGGCTCCTGCCTCGGCAATCCCGGGCGGGGCGGCTGGGGCGCGATCCTGCGCTGCGAAGGCCACGAAAAGGAACTCTTCGGCGGCTACGCCCACACCACCAACAACCGCATGGAGATCATGGCGGCCATCGCGGGGCTGGAGGCGCTGCGCGAACCCTGTGAGGTGGTGCTCTACACCGATTCGCAGTACCTGCGCCACGCCGTGGAAAAGAAATGGCTGGCGGGCTGGCTCAAAAACGGCTGGAAGACCGCCGCCAAGAAACCCGTGAAAAACCGCGATCTCTGGGAACGCCTGCAAAACCAGCTCACGCGCCACAAGGTCACGCTCGAATGGGTGCGCGGCCACAACGGGCACGCCGAAAACGAACGCTGCGACGAGCTGGCGCGCAGCCAGTCCGCCCGGCACGATCTGCCCGAAGACACGGGTTACGAGCCGGAATAGGGTGTCCGCCTCCGCCCGGCGGCGGAGGTCCAAAAAATACTTGCGGTCCGGGAGGCGGCTTTTCAGGCCGCAATCGAGGCGGCGCGCGCGTCCCGGGTGGAAACGCGGGCCGGACGGCTCTTGCCAGACGGGGCCATTCTTGGTATCCATGACGACCTGCCGACGTTGCAGGAAATTGATGTGGCCTGGAGGCTGTTGAATGGAAACCATGGAAAACCACGGTATGGACGCGGAATTTAATTTTGAAAGCGCGCTGGAAGACTACCTCAGCACCGATTTCGGCGATCTCGAGGAAGGCACCATCGTCAAGGGCGAAATTGTCCGCGTGGATGACGACAATGTGCTTGTTGACGTGAATTTCAAATCGGAAGGTCAGATTCCCACCGCCGAATTCCGGGATGCCGAAGGCAATCTCGTGGTGAAGGTGGGGGATCGCGTGGACGTCTTCGTTGCTCGCAAGAACGAGCAGGAAGGCACCATCACCCTGTCTTTCGAGAAGGCCAAGCGGATGCAGCTCTTCGACCAGCTCGAAGACGTGCAGGAAAAGAACGGCGTCATCAAGGGCCGCATCATGCGCCGCATCAAGGGCGGCTACACGGTGGACCTGGGCGGCGTGGAAGCGTTCCTCCCCGGTTCCCATGTGGACCTGCGCCCCGTGCCGGACATGGACGCGCTGGTGAATCAGGAATACGAATTCCGGGTGCTCAAGATCAACCGCCGCCGCAGCAACGTCATCGTTTCCCGCCGCGTGTTGCTTGAAGAAGAACGCGACTCCAAGCGTCAGGACCTCCTCCAGACCCTCGCCGAAGGCCAGGTGGTCACCGGCAAGGCCAAGAACATCACCGAATACGGCGTGTTCGTGGACCTCGGCGGGCTCGACGGCCTCCTGCACATCACCGACATGTCCTGGAAGCGCATCCGCCATCCCCGCGAGATGGTCACGCTCGGTCAGGACCTCGAACTCAAGGTGCTCTCCTTCGACAAGGAAAACCAGAAGGTTTCCCTCGGCCTCAAGCAGCTCGTGCCCGATCCGTGGCAGGACATCACCGCCCGCTTCCCCGAAGGCTCCCGTCATAACGGCAAGGTGACCAACCTCGTCGACTACGGCGCGTTCGTCGAACTGGAACCCGGCGTCGAAGGTCTCGTGCACATTTCCGAAATGTCCTGGACCCGCAAGCTGCGTCATCCTTCCCAGATGGTCCGTCAGGGCGACGAAGTGGAAGTGGTCATCCTCGGCGTCGATCCCGACAAGAAGCGCATCTCCCTCGGCATGAAGCAGATCAAGCCCAATCCGTGGGAACTCGTGGGTGAAAAGTACCCCGAAGGCACCATCCTTGAAGGCGTCATCAAGAACATCACCGAATTCGGCATGTTCATCGGCATCGAAGACGGCATCGACGGCCTCATCCACGTGTCCGACATCAGCTGGACCAAGAAGATTCGTCATCCCAACGAACTCTTCAAGGTCGGCGACACCGTGCAGGCCAAGGTGCTCACCGTGGATCAGGAGAACGAAAAGTTCACCCTCGGCATCAAGCAGCTGACCGAAGACCCGTGGACCAACGTTCCCACCGCCTACCCCGTGGGTGGCCTCGTCAAGGGCACGATCACGAACATCACCGACTTCGGTCTCTTCGTTGAAGTGGAAGAAGGCATCGAAGGCCTCGTCCACGTGTCCGAACTGAGCAACAAGAAGGTCAAGACCCCCGCCGAACTGTACAAGGAAGGCGAAGAAATCCAGGCCAAGATCATTCACGTCAGCGCTGAAGATCGCCGCCTCGGTCTGTCCATCAAGCAGCTCAAGGACGAAGAGGAACGCAAGAAGCCCCGCGAATACAGCCGCTCCGGGCCGGAAGCCGGGCAGACCCTCGGCGACCTCCTGAAGCAGAAGCTGGAAGAATCCGAAAACTAGGCCGTCCGCGGCCTGATCCGACGATATGAAAAAGCCCGGTGCCTTATGGCGCCGGGCTTTCATGCGATCCATGTACCCTCAAACGCACGCGAGGCCAGCCATGCCCCTCCCCGATGAAACGCGCGTCTATCCCCGGCCCGGCCACACGCAGACCGTCTACCTCAAAAACGTGATCACCCGCCCCGGCATCGAGGTGGGCGACTTCACCATCTACAATGATTTCCGCAACGATCCCCGCGCGTTTCAGGACAACAACGTCCTTTACCACTACCCCATGAACCACGACCGGCTGATCATCGGGAAATTCTGCTCCATCGCCTGCGGAGCCGTCTTCATCCTGAACGGGGCCAATCACACCCTGCGCTCCCTGTCCACCTATCCCTTCCCCCTCTTCGGGGAAACGTGGGGCGAGCCCTTCCGCACCGAGGAAACATGGGACCAACGGGGGGACATCGTCATCGGCAACGACGTGTGGATCGGCTACGAAGCGGCCATCCTGTCCGGCGTGCGCATCGGCGACGGGGCGATCATCGGGACGCGGGCCGTGGTGACCAAAGACGTGCCGCCCTACACCATCGTGGGCGGCGTGCCCGCCAAAGCCATCAGACGGCGTTTCGACGAGGCCGTCATCGAGCGTCTGCTCGCCCTGCGCTGGTGGGATTGGCCGGTCGAACGCATCCAGCGGCATTTGCGGGACATCACCGCGGGCAACGTGGCTGCGCTGGAGACGGGGGAAGCGGCGAACGAAAGGGCCTGATGTTTCCCCGGGGCGGCAAGGCTGCCCGGACTACGCAGCGCGCGGCGTTTCCTCCCAGAAGGGAGAACGGCGCTTTCACCGCCTCCGTCAACGGATCAGCGCCTCCGGCACGTCGTACATAACCAGAGCGTGGTTTTCCTTCAGGCGTTCGCGCGACAGGAGGCTGCCGGTCCGCTTGTCCACGCGGTCCCGGATGATCACGTTATTGCGGTAAACTCGCTCTCCCTCGCGCACGAAGGCTTCCTCCTCGCTTCGTACATGCCACGCGCAGGGGCATTCCCTATCCGAACGCAGTTCCCCGCGCAAATGAGTGTCCGTCGTCCAAACCAGAAGCTGAAAAACCGCGTCCGTAGGATTTTGAAAGCGATAGTCCAGGTAGTTGTAGGAAATGGATGTTCCCGTCCCGAAGGGAATGTGCCGACCGGAATCCGGGAAAAGATCGACGCCGTCATGGTGATGATGCTCCACAATTTCCAGCGGCGAATGCAGGACCATCCAGTGAATGAGATTCGTGAACTGGCACAGTCCGCCCCCGATGCCCTGCGACGGCACGCCCCGCTTGATCATGAGCCCCTCCCGGTATCCCTTGCGGGCCGAGGTGGGGCCCACCAGTTTCCAGAAGGAAAAGACCTCCCCCGGCCTGATCAGGATGCCCGAGACGTGCGGCGCGGCCAGCGCCAGATTGACGGCCTTGTTTTCCTGCAAGCGCGCGTCCACGTTGCCCAGCCGACGCCGAATCAGTGAAGCGTGGCGAAAAAGAAGCACGGGCAAGGGCTCGGCACTTCTCCGGCGCGCAAAAGGGGACGGCGCGAAGAAATCGCGGATATGCCGCGCCATGATGCCCTTGCGACGGGATAGTTCATAGGTCAGCGGACAGAGTTCGCAAAAAAGCTTACGGGCCATGTTCCGTCTCCTCCCTGAAAGATGTCCTGCCCCGACACGTGCCGGACGCCGTTCTCGCTCCAGACGCCGGAAAAGGCCCGGCACGTCCCCTCCCTCGCGGAACATGCCCCGGATGGCGCTAGGGAAGCGTTCCAAGCCGTCTCTCCGGCATCAGGTCACGGTTTCCGATCGCCGGAGGCTCTTTCCTCTCCCCGTGGGCGTACAGCTTCTTTCCCACCTTTCCCCTGCAACGGCACATTCGCCCCGCGCACGGCCACACGGGCCCGGCGCGACAACGGCATGGCGATGGAAATCATATTCGCCCCGCGCACGGTGATATGGGTCAGGCCCGGTTCCAGCTTTTGGGCGCGCCCCATATTCGCCCCGCGCACGATGATACGGATTCGCGGCTACGCGGACGGGCGGCAGTGAACGGCTCCCGTCCGTGTACACCACTCCATAATTTATTTTATCATGTTACAGAACATAGAAGTTCCGCCTGCGCACGGGGCAAGGCATCCTCACCAAGCTTAAGGCCGCCGAGCCCGAAGGAGTTCCGCCCGCGCACGGGGCAAGGTCTCCGCAATGTCCGTCGCCGTGTTCCCGCGCTGAGGGAAGGCCTCGCGCAGGAGCATCCCGGCCAGAGCGTGCAGGCGCACGCCGAGGCAGGCGGCAAGGCGGCTCGTGCTTTCGCCCGCTTCGCAGGGCTGCGCGGCGATCTGGGCCAGAAGCGTGCCGATGCAGCCTGCGAGCACGTCGCCGGAGCCGCCCACGGCCAGATTGGGTTCCGCGTAGGGGGCGATGATCACGGGGCGCTCCTCGCTGCCGATCAGCGTTCCCGCGCCCTTGAGCACCCAAACGCAGGAGGCGAGGCGCCGCAGCCCCGCCAAGGCCGCGAAACGGTCCGCCTGCACCAGTGCGGGCGTGGTATGCAGCAAGGTGGCCGCCTCGCCGGGATGGGGCGTAAGCACGTCGTCGGCCCGGAGGGAGGCCAGAGCTTCGGGGCACGCCGCCAGCGCGTGCAGGGCGTCGGCGTCCACAACGGCGGAGGGCCTGCCGGGGCAGGAGAGCAAGGCCCGGACAAAGGCCGCCGTCTCCGCTTCGCGGCCAAGGCCGGGCCCGAGCACCAGCGCGCCGCAGCGCGGCAGCCACGGCTGGAGCGCCTCCGCCAGCGCAGGGCTCCAGCGGCGTGTCCCCGGCGCGCCAAGGGGACGGGTCATCAGGTCCGGGCACTGCGCCTTGATGTCCGCACAGAGGCCCTCGGGGGCGGCCACGGTCACCAGACCGGCCCCGCTGCGCAAGGCCGACCACGCCGCCAGATGCGGCGCTCCTGTCAGCCCTTCCGAACCGCCCACAATCAAAACCGATCCCGCCGTCCCCTTGTGCCAGCCCGGGGCGGCCACGGGCAGGGCCCGGCCAATCGTCTCCGTCATCATCTGAAAGGACGCCGGATGCGTCCGCCGGACCACGGCGGGGATGCCTATGGGCCGGACATGCAGCCGTCCGGTGTAGGGCGTGGCCTCCGGCAGGACGAGGCCGGGCTTCGCCGCTTCAAAGGTCACGGTGGCGTGCGCGCGCACCGCGACGGGCGAGGGC
Source organism: Candidatus Bilophila faecipullorum (assembly GCA_944326695.1). Classification (GTDB taxonomy): domain Bacteria; phylum Desulfobacterota; class Desulfovibrionia; order Desulfovibrionales; family Desulfovibrionaceae; genus Bilophila; species Bilophila faecipullorum. The sequence continues at coordinate 26,139 of CALVEZ010000041.1, forward strand.
CTGCCGCTCAGCCCGGACAGGCCGGAGGGAATATCGAGCGAAAAAATGAAGGCCCGGCCTGCCAAGCCGTTGATCCGGGCCACAAGCCCCATTTCCAGCGGGCGCAGCGTCCCGGAAAAGCCCGTACCGAGCAGGCCGTCGACCACAATATCCGGGCCGCTTCCGCCGTCCCCGGCCTCCGTTCCCGCATCCCACGGCGTATTGCGGTAACGGGCGGGCCAGCCAGCGGCGGGCGCAAAGGCCACCCCGCAGCGCCGGGCAAGACGCACGTGCGCGGCGCTCTCCCCTCGGCAGGCGCGCAAGGGCCGGGTGTGCAGGACCAGCGTCTCCGCGCCCGCATCGTGCAGGTGCCGGGCGAGGCAGGCGGCGTCCCCGCCGTTGTTGCCGCCGCCCATGAAGAAGAGGACGCGCTTGCCGCGCACGGGGCCGGTTTCCGCCTCCAGCGCGTGCATGGCCTCGCGGGAGGCGTTTTCCATGAGCAACAGGCCGGGGAGCCCAAGCTCCACGGCGGCCCGGTCCCAGCCGGACATCTCCGCGGGCGTGGGAAGAGGTGCGAACATAAAACCTCCCGTCAGCGGCCCGCCACACCCGGATGGGGGCACGTGCCGAAACGAACGTTCCTTTCCTTCTACGGGGCCGGAGGGAGTGGGTCAAGCCACCCTAATCAAGGATGAAAGCAAGAAAAACGCCCCCGTGAAAGCCTTCACTATTTGACCTTCGGCAGGACATACAGTAGTAAGGAATATCACCCGGATCGCCTCCTTGCGCGGGCCGGGAGAGCCTGTCAGCCGGGAGCCGCCCGTCATCGGAAAGCCTTTTTCCCACGGGAACGGGCCGTCCTCCCCTGCCCCTCACCATCTGATCCGGAGGAAATCATGCCCAGCGCATCCCTCGTCAAGGAATTTGAAACCCTCATCGGCAAAGAGAATGTCTTCACCAGCGAAGCCGACCGGCAGAGCTACGCCTATGACGCCGCCGTCCTGCCCTCCGTGGTTCCGGGCCTCGTCCTGCGCCCCACGCACACCGAACAGCTCGGCGCGCTCATCGAACGCTGCTACGCCAACGGCCTGCCCATGACCGTACGCGGCTCCGGCACCAACCTCAGCGGCGGAACGGTCCCCGATGCCGACAAGTCCGTCGTCATCCTGACGCAGGCTCTCAATAAAATCATCGAAATCAACGAAGAAGACCTTTATGCCGTGGTCGAGCCGGGCGTGGTGACCGCCAAATTCGCCGCCGCCGTGAGCGCGAAGGGCCTTTTCTATCCTCCGGACCCGGGCTCTCAGGCCGTCTCGACCATCGGCGGCAACATCGCGGAGAACGCCGGGGGGCTGCGCGGCCTCAAGTACGGCGTGACCAAAGACTATGTCATGGGCCTTGAATTCTACGACCACACCGGCGAACTGGTCAAAACCGGCTCCCGCACCGTGAAATGCGTTACGGGCTACAACCTCGCCGGGCTCATGGTCGCCTCCGAGGGCACCCTCGGCATGATCAGCCGGGCCATCCTGAAGCTCGTTCCCCCGCCGCAAGCCTCCAAAGCCATGATGGCCGTCTTCGACGACGTGCAGAAGGCGTCCGAGGCCGTGGCCCGCATCATCGCCGCCCATATCCTCCCCTGCACGCTGGAACTCATGGACAACATGACCATCAACCTCGTCGAGGACGACGTGCAGATCGGCCTGCCGCGCGAGGCGCAAGCCATCCTGCTCATCGAAGTGGACGGCCACGCCGCGCAGGTTGCGGACGAGGCGCAGGTGGTGGAAGAGCAGCTCAGGAAGAGCGGCGCGACGCAGATTGTCGTCGCCAAGGACGCCGCCGAAAAGAACAACATCTGGGAAGCCCGCCGCAAGGCGCTGCCCGCCCTTGCCCGCTTCAAGCCCACCTGCATCCTTGAAGACGCCACCGTCCCGCGCTCCAAGATTCCGGCGATGATCAAGATCATCAACGAGATTGCGCAGAAGTACAACCTCACGGTTGGCACCTTCGGACACGCGGGCGACGGCAACCTGCACCCCACCTTCATGTGCGACAAGCGCGACAAGGACGAATTCGAACGCGTGGAGCGCGCCGTGGACGAGCTGTTCAACAAGACCATCGAAATGAACGGCACCCTTTCCGGCGAACACGGCATCGGCACGGCCAAGGCCAAGTGGCTGGAAAAGGAAACCACGCGCGGCACCATCGCCTACTCGCGCCGCCTGCGCAAGGCCATTGATCCCAAGGGGCTCTTCAACCCCAACAAACAGGTTGGAATTTAACCGGAGTACATCAATGGATGAGCTGACTCTCCTCTCAAACGCCCTGATGGCGCTGGACGACAAGCTCGCCGCCTGCATGAAATGCGGCATGTGCCAGTCCGTGTGTCCCGTGTTCGGTGAAACGCTCATGGAAGCCGACGTGACCCGCGGCAAGCTCACGCTGCTGGAAAATCTGGCTCATCGGCTGATCGAAGACCCGGAAGCGGTGGACGAGAAGCTGAACCGCTGCCTGTTGTGCGGCTCCTGTCAGGCCAATTGCCCCTCGGGGGTTTCCATCCTCGAAATCTTCATGGAGGCGCGCGCCATCGTCGCCGCCTACAAGGGCCTTTCTCCCGTCAAGAAAGCCATTTTCCGCACACTGTTGCCCAATCCGAAGCTGTTCGCCCTGCTCGTGAAGCTGAGCGGACCGTTTCAGGGGCTGGCCATGCGCGAGGATCACAACGCGCAGGGGACGGCCACCTGTTCGCCGCTGCTGCGTCCCATCCTCGGGGATCGGCACATGCCGCCTCTCGCCAGGCAGACGCTCAGCGCCAAGGTGGGCGCGGTCAACACCCCGGCCGGGAAAAGCAGACACAAGGTGGCCTTCTTCCCCGGCTGCATGGGCGACAAGCTCTTCACCAACGTTTCCGAAGCCTGCCTCAAGGTCTTCGATTATCACGAAGTCGGCGTCTATCTGCCCACGAACTATTCGTGCTGCGGCATTCCGGCCCTGTCCTCGGGCGACCTTGAAGGCTTTGAAAAAATGGTCAAGCACAACGTGGACGTCTTCAAGGAAGGCTCCTTCGACCTTATCGTCACGCCGTGCTCGTCCTGTACGGAAACCATCCGTTCCCTGTGGCCCCAGATGGCGGGCAAGATGCCCTACAAGTACCGCGACGCCATCAACGAGCTGTCCCAGAAGGCGATGGACATCAACGCCTTCCTTGTGGATGTGCTCAAAGTGAAGCCGCGGCCCTTCGCGGGACGGCGCGGGCAGACGAAGGTGACGTATCACGAATCCTGCCATCTGCTGCGCTCCCTCGGCGTCAGCGCACAGCCCCGTGAGCTGATCCGCATGAATCCGGAATACGATCTGGTGGAGATGAAGGAAGCGGACCGCTGCTGCGGCTGCGGCGGCAGCTTTACGCTGTCGCACTACGACCTCTCGCGCAAGATCGGCCAACGCAAGCGCGACAACATCGTCGCCAGCGGCGCGCAGGTGGTCGCCACCGGCTGCCCGGCCTGCATGATGCAGCTTTCGGACATGCTCGCCCACAACAAGGACAGCGTGACCGTCAAGCACACGATTGAAATCTACGCCGATTCGCTCAAATAGGGATAAGGAGCAGGGGGCAATAGCCCCCTGCCCTCCGCCCGGGAGGAACCGCTCCACTTGCGATGCCCGCAACGCAAGCCCGCTTGCCTGAACGTCACGGCTTCGCCGCCCTTCGGGTCCAATTCCCCCGAGCCCCCTCTACACGAAAGAAAAGGTTCCGTCTCCCGCTTGCGCCGGACACAGAACCTTTTTTCTTCCCGGGAGCATCAGCCGTTTCCCGTGCCTAAGAAGCCCCCCAAAAGCCCGGCAACACTATACTTTACTCCCAACACACAACAGCAGTCCCGCCGGAACGAACTCCCGCCGCGCAGCCTCCCCACACGTCAAAAGTCTTTGAAAAGAAAGGGGAGGGGTTTGGGGAGGGGAAGGAGAAACTTTCTCCAGAAAGTTTCTCCTTCCC
>CALVEZ010000042.1 GCA_944326695.1 Candidatus Bilophila faecipullorum
TATTGAGGAGGTGGCGGCTATGGTAAGCCAGAAGGAGCAGTGTATCCTTCGGGGGGATGCCAACGCCCTTGTACTGTGCAGCCCCCTGCTTCAAATGATGCTCCCTATGGATAAGACCCTGGCTCAGTGCGGTATTGATACGGGGCATCCGCTGATTTTGGTGTAGTTCGATCCATTCGTCAGAAAAAACGGTAATTTATCAGGAAAACAGGACATTTTAGAAAAAATGAGTTATAGTAAAACCATGAAAAGCAGCAAGGAAGGGAGGCGGTCCTGGTTTGAAGGTTTCATTTTTGCACCTGCGGGAAGGCGCGGTTAAGATGGAAGCACAGGCTGCCCGGATCAGCGGCGATGAGGCCGTCCACCCCGCTCTCGGGAAGGCGCTCCAACGCTTCCTCTACGGCGGGCAGATGCGCGTCGTAGGGCAAGGCGTTGAGGCAATAGTAAACCCGCACGCCCCGCGCGTGGGCCTCCCCGACCGCGGCCACAAGCTCCGCGGGCGAAAAGCCCTCACAGGCCGTACGCAAGCTGAGTTCGGGCCCGCCCATGTAGACGGCATCCGCCCCATAGAGCAGCGCCGCCTCAAACTGTTCCCGTCCTCCGGCAGGGGCCAGAAGTTCCGGCAAGCCCGCCCTCATACGCTCCCCCTCTCCATGCCGCCATCCACGGCTTCCGTCGCCCTCCCCGTCTTCCATTGACTGAGCACCACGCCGCCGAGTACCAGCGCGGACGCCGCCCACTGGCCGGGCGTCAGGCGCTCGCCCAGACAAACCATCCCCATCAACAAGGTCAGCACGGGGACCAGATTGAGAAACGCGCCCGTGCGCGAGGCCGGGACCGTGCGCACGGCGAAATTATAGAGCAGGAAAGACAGCATGGTCACTCCGACCCCCAGATAGATGACCGCCAGCGTGGGCAGCAGGGGAAAATGATCGGGAAGGGGGATCATGGGCAAGGCGAGGAGCGGCAGAAAAAAGAAGAAACCCACCACCGACTGCACGGCGGTGATGAAGACGGGCGAACAGCGGGAGGAAAGCTGTTTGGCGCAGATGACGTAAAAGGCCCCGCAGAGCATGGCGAGGGCTTCCAGAATATTGCCGAAGACCGGATTGGGCGCGCTCTCCGTGACTTCCGCCCCGGCGCTGAGCCAGACAACGCCGATGACGGCCAGCGCGAAGCCCGCCCATACCCGGGGATGCGGGCGTTCCCCCAGCGCCAGCCACGCCGCGACCACGACCGCCAGCGGAAGTGCGGCGACCACCATCCCGGCCTGCGAAGCCGTAGTGTAGACCATCGCGTGCCCTTCAAAGACGAAGTAGAAGCACGGCTCGCACAGGGCCAGCAGGATCACGTATTTCCACTCCCGCCGCGTCACCCGCCGATCCAGCAGCAAAGGCGCGGCGGAACGACGCCACACGGTGAAGCGCAGGAGCACGAGCGCCGCCAGCGAACTGACCATGCGGCCGAACACCATGACCATCGGATCAAAGGCCGCCACCGCGACCTTGAGCGCGATAAAGGAACTGCTCCACAGCAGCACCGCCCCGAAAAGCGCGAGCCCCGCCCGCACCGACAACGACACATGAGTTTCAATCCAGCGTATCATGGTTCCACGCTCTACCGCGCCCACGCGCAAATGACCAGCCCCTTCCGGGCGAAACTTCCCGCCCCGCAGCGCATCCTCTTTTTTACCATTCTCTAAGCCATTCAAACAATAATGGAATTTGAAACAAAGCCATGCTTGGCTTCCTCATATCTTTCTTATCCAAAGGGGGCCATCATGAATTACTGGATCAGCGTGCTGTTCCGCATCATTCCTCTGGCGATGGGCGTCATCTGCCTCGCCTACGGCTGGTACATCTGGGATTCGGGGGACAACGCCAATACCTACGTGGCGGGGCATGTCGTGCTCTACCTGAGTATCATCTGCGTGGCGCTGTTCACCACGGCGGCGACCATCATCCGCCAGCTCATCCACACCTATTCCCCCACCTTCCGCACGGTCCTCCCGACCATCGGCTATGCTGCGGCTGCGGCGGGCATCATCGGCGGGCTCGTTTACATCTCTTCCGGCACCACTGCCGAGCATTTCGTAGCCGGGCATGTGGTCTTCGGCCTCGGGCTGATCGCCGCTTGCGTGTCCACCGTGGCCCTGTCCTCAACGAAATTCATCCTCATTCCCGAGAATTCCAAGGCCGGACCGGGCAAAAGGCCGCAAAACGGCTTCTCCTCCGGCATGGTGGCCCTGCTTTTCGCCATCCCCATCATCTGCGCGCTCATCGCCATCCTGTGGGGATTCGACATCCTGCGCACGGCGGCCGCGCCGCATACCGTGGCCGGGCACGTGCTGACGGGCATCGGCCTTGTGTGCGTCAGCCTTGTGGCGCTGGTGGCGAGCGTGGTCCGGCAGATTCAAAACACCTACGGCGAGGCGGACCGCCGCTTGTGGCCGTGGCTTGTGATCATCATGGGCACCATCGACATTCTCTGGGGGCTCTATCTGCTCCTCTTCCACTACAGCCCCGTGACGGTCGCGCCGGGCTTCGTGCTCATCGGGCTCGGCATCGTCTGCTACAGCATCCTCAGCAAGGTCCTGCTCCTCGCCCTCGTCTGGCGGCATCCCTATCCGCTGGCCAATCGGATTCCCCTGATTCCGGTCATGACGGCCCTCATCTGCCTCTTCATCGCGGCCTTCCTCTTTGAGGCGGCGGTGACCGATCCCGCCTACATGGTCCCCGCCCGGGTCATGGTCGGGCTCGGGGCGATCTGCTTTACGCTGTTCTCCATTGTTTCCATTCTGGAAAGCGGAACGTCGAGCTGAGGCCTCCACACACGCCGCAAGCCGCAAGCCGCCTTTTTCCAAACGGCAAGGCGCAGGGAGAAAAGGACGGAGGTGCCGCGCACCGTCAAGATGTCCTTTTTCCCCTGCGGCCGGACCTTGGAAAAAGGCGGTTTTGAGCAGGCGCCTCAAGGAGAGCGAGGCCCCGGCTAGCGTTTTGCGGGCAAATGTCCTAGAGTCGCAGACCATACGGAAAACGGCTGCATGGCCTGCGACCGTTTCAACTCTTGACCGACTCAACCCCAGAGGAAATACATGCGCCTCGATGAAGCCTTCCAGCGCCGCCTCAACGACGCCAGAACCCTGTTTTCCAACGGAAAAGCCGCGGAAGCGGAAAGCCTCTACCGCTCATTGCTCCACCCCGATCTGCCGGCGGGCGGAAACATCCTCGTCCTCGACGGACTTGGGCGCTGCCTGCACGCTCAGGGGCGGCTGGAGGAAGCCGAGGGGCTTTTCCGCGAGTCCATGCGCCTGCTGGAAGAGCTTTTCGGCCCCGATCATCCTCATGTGGCGGGCGCGCTCCAAAATCTGGCCCGCCTGCGTTCCGAACGCGGAGATCGGGCCGAGGCCGTGGAACTCGGCGCACGGGCCCTGCACATCCTCAAGGAACAGCTTCCCCCGGATGACGTGCGCCTTGCCGACGCCCTGCTCAACCTCTCTTCCAACCAGTACGCCGCCAAGGACTACGACGCGGCGGAGGCCAACCTGAACAAGGCCCTGCGTATCTGGGAAGCTCAAGAAGGACGGCGCAGCTTCGGCGTTTCCACCTGCCTGAACAATCTCGGGCGCATCTGCGAGGAACGGGGCGAAACGGCGCAAGGCGTGCTCTACCACCGGGAAGCCGTGGCCATCCGTAAGGAAATCCTCGGTGACCATGCCGAAACAGCCTTTTCGCTCGGCAATTACGGCGCGGCCCTCGCCGGGGACGGGCAGTGGACGGAAGCCGCCCGCGCCCTTGAAGAGGCGCTGGCCTGCTATGAACGCATCGGCCAGGCGGATACCCCCGACGCCGCCACCTGCCGCGCCAATCTGGAACTTTGCCGCAAGGCCGCGCAGCCGGCCTCGTAAGAAGGCCGCGCCGTTTCGCTCATATCCATCAAAAAAGGGGCTTGGAAGCCCCTTTGTGCGTTCTCTACCGCGTGGTTCCTATTCCAGCATGACGGGCAGCCGCAGCAGCTCCGGCGTGGTGATGCGGGACTGCACGGAAGGGCCGTGCTCCAGCAGCCACGCGCCCGGCGCATCGGAAAGCCCTTCCGCGCGCAGGCGTTCCGCCACAGCTTCGCAGAGCGTTTCCACGATGCCCCCGGCCTTGTCTTCCAGACGGGGGCCAAGGGTCCAGTCGAGCCCGGCCAGCCGGGTCACGCAGTCGGCGGTTTCCCGTCCGAGGACAGGCAGTTCCCCCACGCCCCGGTGCGCCCACTTGTAGAAGGGCATATAGCGTCGGTTCAGCAGAAAAATCATGGAAATGGCCTGTTCCGAAAAACGCGCCGCCGCCAACATGCAGGTGGCCGTCTCGCCGCGCCGCAGGGAGCGCAACAGATTGTATTGCCCGGCCTGTGCCATGCCCATGCAGCGGGCCGCCATTTTCTTGAGCCGCACGTCCTCGGGGTAATACGTCAGCAAAGCGTCCCGGAAGGCGGTAAAGGTGCCGGGCACGTCGCTGAAAACGGCCCCGTTCGTGCACACGGCAAGGAAGTGTTCGGGAACGGCCCGCCATTGCTTCCAGTCCCGGGGCGGATGCGGCAAGCCCGTGAACTTGGCGTAAAAACCTTCGATGGACAAGGGCCCCACACGCCCCATGCGCCGTTCCGGAGCCATGCGCACGGGAAAGCCCTCATAGCTGTCGGGCAGGCGGGCCAGCAGAGGCTCAACCTTGTCCGTCCACGTTTCCCACTCCCCTTGGGGCAGCCACAGGCAAAACGCCGGGCCCCAGTCATGATCGCGGGAAATCTCGTCGTCATAGCCGAAGCACTCCGACCCTTCCCCTACAAGCCCGATGGCGGCACGATCCAGAAAGGCGGGCAATTCCCGCCGGAACAGAGGCCGCGCGCACTGTTCCCAGAACGCTCTCGACAGGTCCAATCCTTTCATTTTCTTTCGCCTCAAGGACGCCGCCGTCAGGCGTCCCGACCTTGGCACGGGCGCAGGAAGGCTCCGTACCGTTTGTAAAGCCATGCCGCGAGGACGCAGGAAAGGCCGAGCAGCACAAGGCCAAGGCCCGTGCGCCACGGCATATCTATCCGCATCCCGCTCCCCAACAAGGAAAAAACGATATTTTGAGGAAGATAGCCAAGGCAGGAGCCCAGAAAAAAGGGCAGGCAGGGGATGCGGCTTACCCCGGCCAGCAGGCTGCTCAGCCAGTTGTTCCCCGACGGAAAGAGGCGCAGGGCAAAGGCAAGGAGGAAGGGGTGCCTTACAAGGACGGCGTTCAGCTTGCGCGCCCGGCCTCCATAGCGCCGTTCCACGAAGGAACGCCCGAGGCAACGCGACGCGCCGAAAACGATCATGCAACCGAGCGTCGCCCCGAGGGTCGAGAGCAAGGCCCCGGGAAGCGCGCCGAAGGCGCAGCCCCCCACAAAACTCACCGCCTGCCGGGGCATGGCGAGGCTCATCAAGAGGGACGAGGCCGCAACGTAGGCCGCCCATCCCCAGACTCCCGCCGGGAGATAGGCTTCCGTCCAGCGGCTGAGCGTGTCCGCGCCGGGCGCCAGCCAGCGCAGCAAGGCAAAAGCCGCCAGCAACAGGCCCACGAGCAACGCGAGAGCACGCCACGCTTCCTTGTCAAGGGCTGGAACGATGCGCCGCCAGCCCAGCCAGCCCGCAGGAGCCTTCCTCCGTTCTTCCACCGGCTAGTTCACCGCCACCTTGACGGTGTCGCCGGGCCGCAGGGAGCTTTCCCGGCTCATGTTGTTGAGCGCCAGCAGCTCCACAGGAGAAACGTTGAACTTGCGCGCGATGGCCCACAGGGTATCTCCGCTCTGTACTGTATACTGGACGACGCGGTCGGAGGACGCACGGGCCGTCTCAGGGCGGGAAGCGCCGCGCGACGTCACCGCAGCCGGACGCCCGGCAGGTACGCTTGGCCGCTCGGCCACGGCAACAGCCTTGCCCGCCGCCGGAATCCGCAAGTTCTGGCCAAGCCGCAAATCGGGCGTCTTCATCCCGTTGGCGGCAAGGATCGCCTCCTGCGTAACGCCGTAGCGCCGGGCGAGGGAATACATGGTATCCCCCTTGCAGACCTCATGCGAGAGCGGAGACGCCGCGGCTTCGGTCCGGGCCGGGCGCGGGGCGGCGACGTTCTGCGGACGCGCCGCAACGGGAACCTTCGGAGAGGGAGATCGCTTTTCGGCGGACGCCAGCGCCACTCGCGTATCCACCCCCGTGCGGTTGGTACCGGGGATTTTCAGAGTAGCGCCCGCGCGCAGAGGTTCGCTTATCTGGTTGATACGCCGCAAGTCCGCGACGGGTACGCCCGTCTTGCGGGAAATGGCGACCATCGTATCGCCGCGCTTGACTTTATATTCCTTCCATCCCGCGTAGGCCGTGCCCGGCTGCACCGCCGGGAGCTTGATCAGCAGCGCCTGCGCTCTGGTCGCTTCCGCCCGGGGCACATATATGGTTGTGGACCGGGTGGGATGGCTGACGTAGCGTTGATAGGCGGGATTATGGGCGGCGAAGGTCTCCCAGCTCAGGCCGAGGCTGCTGGAAAAAAGCTTCAGGTCCGTGCCCGGCTTGGCGCGGACTTCCGCAAGCTGGGGCGCGCGGGACAGGTCCATCCGCGAAAAGCCGAGCTTGTCCAGATTGCGCATGATCTTGCAAACAGCCAAAAACTTTGGCAGGTACTGCTTGTTTTCGTCGGTAAGCCGGTCGCGTTCGCTGTAGATACGGGTGTTGCGCCGCCGCAGCTCAAAGAAGTCGCTCGTCCCGGCGGCAGCCGTGGCCCGCTGGATTTTGCCTTCCCCGGCGTTATAGGCGGTGATGGCCAGATTCCAGTCGTTGAAAAGCTTGTAGAGCTTGTCGAGGTAATCCGCCGCCGCCCGCGTGGACTGATAGGGATCGCGGCGCTCGTCCATCCACCAGTCCTGCCTCATGCCGTAGTATTTGCCCGTAGTGGAAATGAACTGCCACATGCCCGCCGCGCCGCTGCGCGAAGTGGCGTGCGGATTGTAGCCGCTTTCAATGAAGGCGATGTAGGCCAGTTCCCGGGGCAGGCCCTTGGCGCGCAGGGTTTCATGGATGAAGGGCATATAGAGCTGCGCCCGCTCGATGTTCTTCTCGACGGTATAGCGGTCCTCATGCACCAGATATTTGAAATGGAGAAGGACGTCGCCCAAATCTTCCTGAGAAAGATTGCGGTCGAGTTCCCCTACCGAAAGGAAGGCCTCCTTCTCAGCCGCGCTCAGCGGCCTGCCGTCATCGGCGGGAAGATAGACCGTGCCCGTTTTCTGGCCCGAGGAAGGGATGGAGGCGCCCGACCCCGATCCCTGAACGACAAACGGCTCGCCGCTGCTGGTGATATTTTTGGGGCCGCAACCGGCCAGCCCGAAAAGCACGCACAGGGCCATCACCCCGGCCAAGCCCGTCGAACGGGAACCAAAGCGCCGGAAAAAGCCGAAAAGGGCCGCGGAAAAGGGCAGGACGGGGGTCATAGACGCGGAATGGACAACACGATACACTAGGCTTACCTCGTGGGGTTGCCCCGGCCTGTTCCCGGGGATGTTGCAACGCCGTCAGCTTACCCGACACAAAGAGGCTTGGCAATCCTCCAGGCCCTGTCGGACAACAAGGATATCATGACTACAGACAAGAAGGCTTCCTCAGCACGTCCCCTTTCCGCCGCGCCGCAGGACGACGGCGAAGGGCAGGCCGTCCTCTCCGGCGTCAAACCCGTTCTCGAACTGCTGGAACGCGAACCCGAGCGCATCGATGCCGTACTGCTGCGCAAGGGCCGCCGTTCGCAGGATACGGACCGCATCCTCGATCTCTGCCGCGCCGCGAAAGTCCGCTTCACGCTGACGGACGCGCAAAGCCTCGACCGGCTCTGCCCGACCGGACATCAGGGCGTGGTGGCCCGCCTTTTCAAGGCCGGGTTCACCGATTTTTCCGATCTGCTGGCGCAGGCCCCCGACGCCCCCCTGCCCCTCGTGATCGTCCTTGATCAGGTGCAGGACCCGGGCAACGCCGGGACGCTGGCCCGCACGCTCTACGCGCTCGGCGGGGCCGGCCTCGTCATCCCCCGGCACAACGGCGCCTTTCTGGGGGCCGGGGCGCGCCGCGCGGCGGCCGGGGCGCTTGAACGCCTTCCCGTAGCCAAGGTGATGAATCTCTCCCGGGCGCTCGACGAGGCCCGGGATGCCGGTTTTGTCATTTACGGCGCCGCGTTTGGGGAGGATAGTCTTGACGCGTTCACCGCCCGCCTGCACACGCCCGCCCTGCTCGTCCTCGGCAACGAGGAGCACGGCATCCGACCGCAGGTGGCGAAACGCTGCCATCATCTGGTGCATATCCCCATGTTGCGGGACTTCGACTCCCTCAACGTGGCGCAGGCGGGGGGCATCCTGACAAGCTGCTTTGCGCGCCAGCGCCGCCAATCAAATTGAACGCTGTCACGGAGAACGCCATGACGTCGGAATATTGCCTCACTGTCCGCGATGTCCCCATCGCCACACTCGGCCCGGCCAAAATCCCCTCGCCCCTCATGTACGACAAGGGGATGCTCGATACGGGCAAGGTTCTGCTGTGCCTGACTCACGAATACGACGAAGACCTGCAAAAGCCCCAGTCCTTCTTTTTTGAGGAGGCCGGGCCGCGCCGGGAGCTCTATTTCGATCCCGGCAAGACCAAATGCGCCATCGTCACCTGCGGCGGCCTCTGCCCGGGCCTCAACGACGTGATCCGGGCCATCGTGCTGGAAGCCTACCATGCCTATCACACCCCTTCGGTGCTCGGCATCCGCTACGGGCTTGAGGGCTTCATCCCCTCCTACCGCCACAATGTTATGGAACTGACCCCGGCCAGCGTGGAGCACATCTACCAGTTCGGCGGGACGCTGCTCGGCTCCTCGCGCGGGCCGCAGGACCCCGCCGAAATCGTGGACGCGCTTGAACGGCTCAACGTGAGCGTGCTCTTCGTCATCGGCGGCGACGGTTCCATGAAGGCGGCTTCGGCCATCGCCAAGGAAATACGTTTGCGCAACCTGCGCATTTCCATCATCGGCATCCCCAAGACCATCGACAACGACATCAACTTCGTTCCCCAGTCCTTCGGCTTCGACACCGCCGTGGACAAGGCGACCGAGGCCATCGGCTGCGCGCACGTGGAATCGCTCGGCACGCCCAACGGGATCGGCCTCGTCAAGCTCATGGGGCGCGAGTCCGGCTTCATCGCGGCGCAGGCGGCCCTTGCCCTGCGCGAGGCCAATTTCGTGCTCATCCCGGAAGCGCCTTTCCAGCTCCACGGCGAAGGCGGCCTGCTGCCCGCGCTGGAGCGCCGCCTCAAGGAGCGCGCGCACGCGGTGATCATCGCGGCGGAGGGCGCGGGGCAGCACCTGCTGCAAAAGTGCGAGGCGCGCGACGCCTCCGGCAACCCGGTCCTCGCGGACGTGGGCGCGCTCCTCAAAAACTCGATCTCGGAATACTTCCGGGGAAAAATGCCGGTCAGCGTCAAATACATCGACCCGAGCTACATCATCCGTTCCGTCCCCGCCAACGCCAACGACCGCGTCTACTGCGGCTTTCTGGGCCAGCACGCCGTCCATGCGGCGATGGCCGGGCGCACGGAAATGGTGGTGGCGAAGATCATGGACCACTACGTCCATATCCCGCTGGAGCAGGTCACCAAAAAACGCCGCAAGCTCAACATCCGCTCCAGCCTGTGGCGGGCCGTCCTCGAATCCACCGGGCAGGGCGGGCTCGCGGGCATGTTGCCCGATGACGACAAGGCGTAAGCGTCCCCATGTCTTCTCTCCTGCCCCAACTGCGGCAAATCCGGGCTTCGGCGGGCTCCGGCAAGACCTATGAGCTGACGACGAGCTTTCTGACGCATCTGTCCTGCGCGGCGGAGGGCGCGTACGATCCCTTCGCCGGATGCCGCGCCGGGCAGAGCGGACCCTGCGGCTGGCCCGAAATTCTGGCCGTCACCTTCACCAACCGCGCGGCGGCGGAGATGCAGGAACGGATCATCGGGCGGCTCAAGGACACCGCGCTCGGCCTTGATCGCTGCGCGCCGGGCTGGACGCGCGAGCAGGCGCGTAGCTGGGTGAACACCATCCTGAGGCGCTACGGCTCCCTGAACGTGCGCACCATCGACAGCCTCCTGCACCTCATCGTCAGGCTTACGGCGCTGGAACTGGACCTTCCGCCCGATTTCGAGCCCGTCTTCGCCACGGACGAGGCCGTCGCGCCGCTTTTGGACAACCTCCTCGAGCAGTCGCGGCAGGAACCGCATCTGCGTGAACTGCTTGAGGAAGCCTGTCGCAATGTTTTCTTCCACTCTCCCCGGCCCGGCTTTCTGGCGGGCGGTGTCCTGCGCGAACGGGTTATGGAACTTCTCATGCCGGTCATGGGCCGCCACGATCTCGGGCTCGCCCGGCCCGCCGACATCGCGGAAGAACTCGGCGTCATGGTGCGCGCTCTCAGGGACGCGGCGGAATGCCTCCACCACCGGATCAAGGAAGAAAAGCTTTCCTGTTCCGCGCACTTGCTGAAGGCGCTGGAAACCTGCCGCACCTGCCACCCTTCGGCCATGCCGCCCAAGTCCACGATGCTGCGCAAAAGCTGTCTTGACGACTGCCTCAACAAGGCGTCCAAGGGCAAGGCCTCGCCGGAGGCGGAAAAGGCGTTTGAGGCGATCACCGGGGCCGTCCGCCGTCTGGAAGGGGAAGGCGCGCTGCTGCGCCGGGCCCTGCGCGTCATGCCCTTCGTGGAACTGGCGCAGGAGCTGGCTGATCAGCTTCCGGATTTCCTCAAGCACGAGGGGGCCATCCCCGCCGCCTTCATCCCCCGGCTGGCTCATCGGGTGCTGTCCGGCGACTACGGGGTCCCCGAGGCCTTCTGCCGTCTGGGGACCAGCCTGACCCATATCCTTGTGGACGAATTTCAGGACACGAGCCGCGAACAGTGGCGGGCCATCCACCCGCTTGTACTGGAGGCGCTTTCCCGGGGCGGCTCGCTGACGTGGGTCGGCGACGTGAAGCAGGCCATTTACGGCTGGCGCGGCGGCGACGCGACCCTCTTTGACGAAGTCTGCTGCGACGGGGAACTGTGCGCGGTGGCCCCCTCCCCCCGAATCGACACCCTGCCCACCAACTGGCGGAGCTGCCGGGCCATCGTGGAAACGAACAACGCCCTTTTCCGCCAGCTTTCCGATCCGGCCACGGCCCGCGCCGTACTCGCGGCCATGCTGCCCAGGGATACCCCGCCCGATCTGCTGGAACGCCTGCTTGCGGAACAGGGCGGCCTGCTTCAGGAAGGCTTCAAGGGAGCCGAACAGCAGCTTGCCCCCGGCAAGGGCGAGGGCTACGTGCACCTGCGCCGGGTGTACGGCGACAGAAGCGACGATCTGGATCAGGAAATCCGCCGGGAACTGCTGGATTGCGTGGACGCCGTGGGCCAGCGCCGCTCGTGGGGGGACATCACCGTCCTCGTCCGCTCCAACGGCCGCGCGGCGCAGGTGGCGGGATGGCTCATGGAAGAAGGCATCCCGGTCGTGACCGACAACAGTTTCCTTCTGGCCGAGCACCCCCTTGTGGAGCAGTTGACGGCGCTCTTGACCTTTCTCGATTCCCCGCGTGACGATCTGGCCTTCTGGACCTTCCTTTCGGGCAGGCAGATGCTCCTCCCGCTCATTGGCCTCACGCCGCAGCGACTTGAGGACTGGGCCGTCGCCCGGCGCACCTCCGAGCGCCGCCATCTGCCGCTGTTCATGGCCTTCCGCGAGGATTTCCCGGACATCTGGAAAACATGGATCGCGCCCTTCCACGCGGATGCGGGGCTGCTGACGCCCTACGATCTCACTCGCGAGGCGCTCGCCCGCCTGCGCCTGCGGGAACGCTACCCCGCCGAGGCCGCCTTCCTCAGCCGTTTTCTGGAAATCATCCATATGGCGGAGGGACAGGGCTGTACCTCCCTCTCCTCCTTCCTTGAGCATTGGAACCGGCACGGGCAGCAGGAAAAGGCGCCCATGCCCGAAGCCCTCGACGCCGTGCGGGTCATGACCATGCACAAGTCAAAGGGCTTGCAGTTCCCGGTGGTCATCGTGCCGTGGCACCACTTCTCCCCCCGCGTGGACAACCCAGCCGTGGAAGCGCACGTCAACGGCCTCACCATCCTCACGGAACGCTGCCCGGCCTGCGGCCTCGAGCACTACAAGGCCATCGCGGATACGGCCCGCGAATCCCTCCACCTGCTCTACGTGGCGTGGACCCGGGCCGAAGAGGAACTGCACGCCTTCCTCACCGAAACGCCGAACAGCCGCAACACGCCGGGCCTCGGGCACGGCCTCGACATCCTCCTCGACGCGCTGTCCATGAGCGGCGACGAATGGGAAAGCGGCACGCCTCCGCTCGTGAAGGCCGCCGGGCGCTCCGCCCCTCCGCGGAAGGATGTTCTTCCCGCCCTTTTTGCGGACGCCGTTGCGTCCGATGACGCCGCATGGAGGCCCATGCACTGGCTGCCCCGCCTGCGCATTTTCCGCAACCCGCTGGAGGATTTTTCCTTCACCCGGAAACGGCGCGGCATTTTCGCCCACCACTGCCTCGAATGCCTGCAAACGCTGGGACAGTTGACCGGGCATCCCGAAGAGGATGCGCGGCGGGCGTTCCGACAGGGCTTGCGCACCTTCCCCCTTCCCGTCCATGATCCGCAGGCCGTGGAAGAGGAAGTGGTAGACATGCTGGCATGGTACGCCTCCCTCCCCGAGGCGGAAACATGGCTGCGGCACGGCACGCCCGAACAGGAAATCGTCGACGCCTCCGGCGCGCTCTACCGGGCCGACCTCGTGGTCAACGACGGGGAAAAGATTACTGTCGTCGAATACAAGACGGGCACGCCGACGGTCGCCCATCAAACGCAATTGCGGGGATACATGGACCTCCTCGCCACGGCGTCGGCTCTGCCGGTTCAGGGCGTGCTCGTTTACCTCGACCTCAAGCGATTGGAACGTTTTTCCCCATGAAACGCTTTCACTGGCTTCTCTTCCTTCTCTTTCCCCTCCTCTGGGCTTTGACGCTCGCAGGGGGCCTTCTTGTCTACGTCGTCAACCAGCAACCTACCACGCTGGCCCGGGTTCTGACCGAGCGGCTTTCCGATCCGCAGCAGGGGCTGGCCCTGTCCGCACAGGGCGCGACGCTGTCCCTTTTTCCCCTCCCCTGCGCCCGCCTGAGCGAAGTGGTGGTCAGCACGCCGGACGCGGCCCTTTTCGTCAAGGACTGCGCCGTCTTTCCCGATGCGTGGGCACTCCTGCGCGGCACGTTCGCGGTGCGGGCCGTGCGCCTTGACGAAGCGTCCCTGCTTGTGCGGCAAACGCCCTCGGCCGCTGCGCCGAAGCCCTTCCCGCTTCCTTCCTTCACCCTGCCTCCCGCACTGGCCGGAACGGACATCACGCTGAAAAACGGCCTCTTCGCCCTGCTGCGCCCCGGGCAGTCGCCTGTGGCCATCAGGCCCGTGCTCCTTTTTTCCGGCCTCTCCGGTTCGGGTACCCTCCCCGACTACGAAGCCGAAGGCGAGACGCTCTCCGGCGGCAGCCTGCATCTTGCGGCAAGCAGCCTTTCCGCCGCGGCGGAAACGGAAGAGGGAGCGGCCCGGCGTCAAGTGGATGACGTACGTCTGGAGATAAAAGATATCGCCTACACGCCTCCCCGACCGGATGCCCCGGCCTCTCTGCGCCTGCGGGCCGAGCTTTCCCTGCCCGTGCCCCTTGGCGGCACGCCGCCGCACGCGATGCTGGCCGCCGAAGTCAAGACGGAAAAAGGAAGGCTTGCGGTGGAGGGGGCCGCCGCGCTCGACGGTACGCTGACGTTTCCCAAACAGGCTTTTCCCGTCCACGCGTTGGTCCCCTACGAGGCTTTCTTCCCTGTGGACGCGGACGGGGCCCTGCACCTCGTCCCGGAGGTGGCTTTCAAGGGCGCTGCGCTGCGGGCGGACAAGGACGCGGCCAGCTTCAGCGGCCTCCTGACCTTCCCGTCGGAAGAAAAGGGCTCCTCTCCCCTGCTGAAAGGCACCCTCACCGTCAAAAACCTGAGCCTGCCGCGCTGGTTCGATTTCGCCCGCGATCTGCCCTCCGGCGTGACGGCGGCGCTCGACGGGCTTTCCGGGACCCTCCCCTTTGAGCTTACACCGCGCTCGCTCACGATTGCCGCAGCCCGCGTAACCGCTCTGGACACGCCCTTTACGGGTGGTGGAGGCGTCAAGGATTTCCGTCATCCCGTTATCACGGTGACCCTCGGCACGCCGACGGCGGACCTTAACCGGCTCTTTCCCGAACTGACGGGCAAGGCCGTGACCGCACCCATCTACGCCATGCCCCCCCTGCTGGGCGGCGACGATGATCCGGGAAGCCCCGCGCCGGGCTATGACGTCCACCTGACAGCGGCACGAGCCACCTGCGCCTACTGGGAAGGCAAGGACGTCAGCCTGCGCATCACGCCCGAGGCCGCACACGCGGACGCGTCGGCGCGCCTCGCCATCCGCTGCGGTTCGTTGTACGGCGGCAGCGCCGAAGCCGAGCTCATCCCCGGCGACGAGCTCGCCATCGTCCTCTCGGCCAGCGGCGTCAACGCCGAAACGTTCCTGAAACCCGTCAAAGGTTCGCCGCCCCTGCGCGGCACGCTGGCGGCTTCGGCCTCAGTGACGGCCCGGCCCTCCTCCCTCGCCGCCTTTCTTGCCAGTCTGCGCGGGAACGCCTCACTTACGTTGGACAAGGGGGTCCTGCCGCTTTCGCCAGACGGGAAGGAACGTTTTGCCTTCTCCCGCCTTCATCTGGCCTTTCAGGGCGCCGGAAGCCGCGACGCCAAGGCGCTGCGCTACGTGTACGACGGGCAGTGGCGGGCTGAAGCCGTCACCCCGGACGGACAGGGCAGCCTTTCGTTCACGGGCCCTCTCTCCTTTTCCGCCACAGGGCCTTTCTCCGTCCGCGGCCAAGCGCTTTCCACCTCCGCGACGGCCACGGCCAAAGGCTACACGGCGCAGGCGGCGGGCACGCTTTCCTTTGATACGGCGACGGAAACCCTGTCCGCCCAAAACGTCGCCGGGAACCTCGGCAGCAAGGGAGCCGCAGCCACATTCGGCGGCTCGCTCAGGCACAGCCGCAAGGAAGGGCGCTCCATCTGGGAAGCGCCTCTTTCCCTGTCCTCGGCCAACCTGCGTCCCCTGCTGGCCGATCTGCTCCCCGGCGACCTGCCGAAACAGGCCCTCAAACGGGCCGATCTTAAGGCGACCATAACACTCGACGGCGAAACGCTGCGCATTGCCGGTCTCAACGGGAACATCGACGCCACGCGCCTTTCCGGGCAGATGGAGCGGCGCGCTGGCACCCCCGCCCGCTGGACGTTCGGCCTGCGCCTCGGTACCTTAAACGTCGCGGATTACCTTCCCCCGACTTCCAAAGGCGGGAAAAGCCAGCCGTGGCGATTGGACTGGATGAAGGGCATTGACGTGGAAGGGCCCCTCGCCGCGGAACGCCTCATCATTTTCGGTATTCCCCATACCGATTTCAGCGCGCCCCTGCGCCTCCAAAACGGCGTGCTCAGCGCCGATCCCATCCGGGCCCGAGTAGCGGGAGGCAGCGCCGGGGCGGGGGTGCGGGCGGAGGCGACCTCCGGAGGGCTGCTCGGCCGCCTGCGCTATACGCTTGAAAACGTCAACGCGCTGACGCTGAGTAAAGAGCGCGGCCAAAGCCAGCTTCTGTCGGGCACGGGAAGCCTTGATGCGGACGTGAGCGGCCTTCTGCGCTCCGGCGCGGACATCCCCGCCGCGCTGACGGGTACGCTCGGCTTTACCCTCCGCAACGGCGAGCTGGACGCGGGACATCCGGGGACCTTCTCCAGCTTCCGTTCCCTCGGGGCGACGGGCACACTGAGCAAGGGCATCCTGACGACGCGCGATCTGCATCTGGACGGCACCCTGACCGTCCGCGGCTACGGCACCATCAACCTGCTCAACTGGACGCTCGACTACCGGCTCAACGTCAGCGGGCCGGGCTTCCCCACCCTCCCCGTGCGCTATTACGGAAGCCTCGACAAGCCGCAGCGCTCCATCAATGCACAGGGTTTTCTGGCCAAAACCTTCGGCAGCCTCGGCAACGGCTTCCTGACCATCCTTGACAGGGTGGTTTTCGCGCCCTTGCGTTTTCTTGTGCCCTGAAAATTTCCGGGAATGGAACCGCGCCGGAAAAACGGGGGCACCCCTTCCACGGGCCGTAGAGGGGGTGCCCCCCGTCGCCTCAAACGCCGTGTGCCTTTGACGGGTGGTGGCGCTGAACGAACTGTTTATTAATAAATCTACGGCTTTTTCTTTTGCACAAGACAAGAAAGGAGAAATCATGAACAGTGATTTTATTACATCTTTAAGGAAACCCCCTATCTACACAAAATCAACGGTTGAGTTTTGGAATGATGAATATATATCAAAACAACTGCTCAAAGCACACTTAGACCCGAACTTTGACGGAGCAAGTAGAAAATTGGACTTTATTGAAAAATCTGTCAGATGGATAACGGAACGTCTTTCGCCTGCCGATTACCCTTTGCTTCTTGATGTTGGGTGCGGTCCGGGGATATATGCTGAAAAGTTTGCCCAAAGAGGATATCAAGTTACCGGAGTGGATTTTTCAAAGCGTTCTATTACTTATGCACAACAATCAGCTATCAGTAAAAAACTAAACATTTCTTACGCGTATCAAAATTATCTAGAAATGGATTTAGATACGTGTTTTGATTTTTGTACCATGATATATTGTGATTACGGAGCATTGTCACCTAAAGACAGACAAGTAATTATGAACAAGATTTATCATCATCTTAAACCGGGTGGAAAAGTATTATTAGATGTTTTTTCTATGACAAAGTTTTGTAATTTTCAAGAACAACAAATTTGGGAGATATGTCCCAATGGTGGCTTTTGGCGTCCCAATGAACATATGGTGTTAAGTGTTTTTTACAAATATTTTGATAATGTAACACTGGACTTAATATCAATTATTTCAAAAGAGGAAATAACTCCCTATTATTTGTGGAATACCTATTTCTCAAAAGAAGATTTAATGCAAGAAGCTGAAAGCGTTGGTTTTAAGATGTGTGGGCTGTTCGGTGATGTTGCAGGTAGTATCTATCAATCTGAAAGTGATACAATCGCGATAATTTTAGAAAAGTAATGATTTCAATATGTAGAGATTATTTATGAATAATACTGAATAGATTTTATGTCCGATATGCGGAAACAAAACAAGAATTAAAATACGGACAGATACAGAACTTAAAAATGTTCCTCTATTCTGTCCAAAATGCAAACAAGAAACATTGATTAACGTACAAAAATTAAATGTATATGTTATCAAAGAGCCAGACGCTAAGACGCAGAGCCGATAACGCATGAGGTAAAACCTTATGGTTGTCGGCTCTTTTTGTGTTTGGAATAATGTAAAACCGCTGTTTCCATTATAAAAATCGGAATACGGAGGGGGTAAGTCGCCCTTTTTTAAGGATACAGCGGTATCAGGGAGGTGCCGCCGTGGTATTTTTGTATCGAAATCATTAATAAAAAAGGGACCGTTTCCGATCCCTTCTCCGTCTATTCCCCGAGGGAATATTCCACCCACGGCAGGCTCACGGCGCGTATCTGCTTCAGGAAGGCGACGACCTCGTCCGGGCCGTGGTAGCGCGTCACCTTCAAATCGTCGTAGCTGAGCAGGGCTACCGGCACGCCGGGAAAAAGGGACTGCGCCTGCTCCGCAAAGGCCTCAAGATCGTTCTTGTTCATAAAAAGCTTGGGGTCCACCAGCACCACTGCAAAATCAAGTCCGCACTGCGTCACGCGCGCCGCCTGAAGCTTCGGCATCGTTTCTTCCTTTCTTTGGGGTTGTCGCCCGGCGCGGAGGCTCCCGCGCCGTTTCATCGTGGTCAGTCCCCCTTATACGTCGTGTCCGCTCAAAAGGCCATCGCCTCTCCCGCCCATATTTTCATTGCCTCGCCGCACCGTTTGGAATAGGCAGAAAGAGGCCCTTTCCGCAAACCGGAGAAAAAACATGCCCGAGAGCGCGGATTTCACGTGGAAATTCCATCGCATCGGCGGCCTTGATCAGGTCACGTTGCGCACGCCGGAAGAACTGACCCATCTCGAAGAACTCGATCCCAAACTCTGGGTGGCCCTGAGCTGCCCCGCGAACGAGCTTCAGTTCGACGACCGCACGCTTCAGCTTATTGATACGAATAACGATGGCCGCATCCGCATCTCCGAAGTGAGGGAAGCGGTGCGCTGGGCCGTGGAGCGTCTCAAGGACCCCGCCTCGCTCGCGGACGGGCGGCCTGATCTGCCGCTTTCGGAAATACGGCAGGATACGGACGACAACCGCCGCCTCTACGCCGCCGCCCAGCGCATCCTCAAGGAGCAGGGGCGCGAGGCGGCGGAGGCTCTCACGCAGGAAAACGTGGCGAAGGCCATGGAAGCCGCGAAAAAATCGGTGTTCAACGGCGACGGTGTCATGACACCCGATCCCGGTTTCGATCCTGATCTCAACCGCTTCATCGAGGACGTGGTCACCGTCACCGGAGGCGCGCCCGATGCGGGCGGCGCACAGGGGGCGACGCTCGAACTGGCGCAAACCTTCATGCAGGAGGTCCACGATTACAAGGCATGGACCGATGAACTGAAGAACTACGCCGCGACCTTTGCGCTCGGTGCGGGCACGCGGGACGGCTTCGACCTTTTGCGCGCTCTCGAAGCCAAACTGGACGACTATTTCCTGCGCTGCCAGCTTGCCGCCTTCGACGCCCGGGCCGTCTTCGCGCTCAATGCGCCAGAGACGGTCTTTGCGGAACTGGCGGACCGCAACCTCGATCCCGGCGACGAGGCTCTAAAGGAACTGCCGCTGGCGCACGTGCAGGCGGATCAGCCCCTGCCGCTGGAAAGCGGCCTCAATCCGGCGTGGCGGGAACAGGTCCACCGTTTCCGGGATACGGTCATCGTCCCTCTGCTCGGGCCGCGCGGCAGCCTGAGTTTTGAAGACTGGGGAGAACTGCGCCGCCGTTTCGCTTCCTACGCGGCGCTTGTCGCGAAAGAACCCGCGAACAAGGCCGGGCAACTCGGCGCTGAAAGGCTGGATGCCCTGCTCTCCGGCGACATCCTCGCCCGCTTCGAGGCGCTGGTGCGGCAGGATGCCGACGCCGCCCAATACGTCAAGGATACCGAGGATGCGGAACGGCTGGTCCTCTACCATCAGCATCTGCACCGCCTGCTCATGAACTTCGTTTCGTTCTGCGACTTCTACGCCCTCTCCCTGCCCACAACCTTTCAGATCGGCAAACTCTTCATCGACGGGCGAAGCTGCCACCTCTGCCTGCGCGTGGAAGACATCGCGGCGCACGCGGCGCAGGCTCAGCTCAGCCACCTCTGCCTCGCCTATTGCGAATGCACGCGGGACGGTTCCACGCAAAAGATGAACATCGTTGCGGCGATCACCGCCGGGGACGCCCGCCTCCTCATCCCGGGGCGGCACGGCATCTTCATGGATACCGACGGCGTGAGCTGGGAAGCCGTACTGGTCAAGCTGGTGGACAACCCCATCAGCATCCGCACGGCCATGTTCGCCCCCTATCGACGCATCGGACGCATGGTTACGGACCAGATTGAGAAGTTCACGGACGCCAAAAGCGCGGCCATCGTCAGCGACGCCTCAAAATCACTTGAAAAACTGGCCACGGAAGGGAAAGCCCGGCCCTTCGACATCGGGCGCAGCATGGGCATTTTCGCGGCCATCGGGCTGGCCCTCGGAGCCATCGGGACGGCGCTCGCCAGCATCGCTTCGGCGCTTTTCTCCCTTTCGTGGTGGCAGTTCCCGCTCCTGCTGGCCGGGCTCTTCCTCGCCGTTTCCGGCCCTTCCATGTTCCTCGCGTGGCTCAAGCTCCGTCGTCGCACGCTCGGCCCGGTGCTCGACGCCTCCGGCTGGGCGGTCAACAGCCAGATTCCCATCAACTTCATGCTGGGCTCCTACCTGACCGACACCGCCGCCCTGCCGCCCAACGCCAACCGTACCTTCAACGATCCTTTCCGCAACCGCAGCCATTGGAAAGGCTGGCTCCTGGCTCTCGCCGTCGCCTGCATCGCGGCAGGGGCCATCACGGTGGGCTATCAGGCATGGGAACGTTCGCAGCCTCATTCCGTCAATCCCGCCGAAACCGTGGGCCTGCTGCCTCCGATCACGGCTTCCCCCGCCGCGCAGACGCCTGCGGAAACAAAACCCTAGGCTATGCCATTCCAACACAATCGTATGCTTATGGTATGAATGAAACGCGATTTCGCGCGATTTCGTCCCTATGAGGAAAAAGCGTACGGCAGCATTGCGGGAAGACTGATCGGCCCCAGCCCTTTGCAGGACGGCCCGCAAAAACCCTTTTCTTCAGGGAACAACGGCACAGGTAGTGCACAAGCCACGTCCCATCAGAGTACCCTTTTCAACACCCTGCAAGAAAAAAACACGCATGAGAGCGGAGGCTTGAACGGGAGACGGATTCGGCTTCATTCAGAACTTGCCCGTCTTCCGTTCACAGGCTATCTCTCAGGAGGCCCCGGCGCATCAGGCCGGGGTCTCTTATGGAGTACAGCCATGAACAAGCCCCCCCTGCGCGTGCTGCACACGTCCGACTGGCACATCGGACGCACCCTTTACGGCCGCAAGCGCTATGAATCCTTCGCGGCCTTCCTGCTCTGGCTAGGGGAAACCATCCGCGAGGAGCGCGTCGACGTGCTGGTCGTCGCAGGCGACGTTTTCGACACCAGCGCCCCGAGCAACCGTTCGCAGGAGCTTTATTACCGCTTCCTCTGCCGCATCCGGGAACACTGCCGCCACGTGGTCATCGTGGCCGGAAACCACGACTCGCCCTCCTTTCTGGCGGCTCCCAAAGAACTCCTGCGGGCTCTCAACGTCCACGTCATCGGCGCCATGTCCGACGATCCGGCGGAGGAGACGCTCGTCCTGCGCGGACGGGACGGGGAGCCTGAGCTTATCGTCTGTGCCGTCCCCTACCTGCGGGATCGCGACATCCGCACGTCCGAGGCCGGGGAAAGCCTTGAAGACAAGGAAGCCAAGCTGCTTGAAGGCATCCGCCGCCACTACGCCGCCGTCTGCGCGCTGGCCGCATCCGAACGCAGCCGCCCCGATCTGCCTCTGCTGGCGACCGGGCATCTTTTCGCCGCCGGGGGCCTGACGCAGGAAGGGGACGGCGTGCGCCAGCTCTATGTGGGCTCCCTCGCCCGCGTCGGCGCGGACTGCTTCCCGGACTGCATCGACTATCTGGCCCTCGGGCATCTCCATATACCGCAAAAGCTCGGCGGCTCGGAGACCCGGCGCTACAGCGGCTCGCCCCTGCCCATGAACTTCGGGGAGAGGACGGGCAAAAGCGTCTGCCTCGTGGATTTTACGGGCCGGAAAGCCGCCGTGCGCTGCCTGCCCGTGCCCTGCTTTCAGGCTCTGGAGCGCGTAGAAGGCGATTGGGGACGCATCGAAAGCCGCCTCAAGGCGCTCGCCGGGGCCGATGCGAAGCCGTGGCTCGAAATCGTCTATACGGGCGCGGAGGTGATGAGCGATCTGCGCGACCGGCTGGAAAAACTCGTGGACGGCACCGGGATGGAGCTTATCCGCGTCAAGAACGCCCGGCTCATCGAACGCGCCCTGCACCGCGAGGACGCGGATTCACTGGACGCGCTCGACGTGCACGAAGTTTTTGAGCGTTGCCTCGCCGCCCATGAGGTGCCCGAGGAGCAGCGGCCGGAACTGCGCCGGGCCTATCAGGAAACCGTGGCCTCCCTTCTTGAGGCCGACGCGCGCGCGGAATAGGTGGGATCATGCGCATTCTCGAACTCGGCTTTAAAAATCTGAATTCCCTTGCCGGTGAATGGAAGATCAATTTCAATCACACCTCCTTCACGTCAGACGGCATTTTCGCCATCATCGGCCCCACGGGTGCGGGCAAGACCACCATCCTTGACGCGCTCTGCCTCGCCCTCTATGGCCGCACCCCGCGCCTGAAATCCATTTCCAAAACCGAAAACGAGATCATGTCCCGGCATACCGGGGAATGCTACGCCGAAGTGACCTTCGAGACGCAGGCGGGGCGGTTCCGCTGCCGCTGGAGCCAGCGCCGGGCCCGTTCCAGACCGGGGGGGGATTTGCAGCCGCCGCGCCGTGAATGCGCCAACGCGATCACCAACGAAGTGCTGGAAAGCAAGCTCGACGGCTTCACCGCCCGGGTGGAAGAGCTGACAGGCATGGACTACGCCCGCTTCACCCGCTCCATGCTTCTGGCGCAGGGCGGCTTCACGGCCTTCCTCAACGCTTCGCCCGACGAGCGCGCCCCCATTCTGGAACAGCTGACGGGCATGGAAATCTATTCGGACATCTCCAAAACGGTCCACGCGCGCACCGTGGCCGAACGAAGCCAGCTGGAAAGGCTGGAAGCGGAACTCGCCGGGCTGCACCTTCTTGACGAGGACGAAGAGCGGCGGCTGGAAGCCGATCTCGCCGTCCTTGAGGAACACAACGCGGGCATCCTCAAGAGCCTTGAGGAACAGCAAAAGGCCTTGCTCTGGCTGGAGGGCCTCGACCGCCTGCAAGCGGAAGCGGACCGCCTCGAAAGCCAAAAGGCGGGGCTCGCCGCCCGTTTCGCGGCCTTCCAGCCGCAGCGCGAACGCCTCAGACGCGCGGCCAAGGCACTGGAACTGGCCGGGGAATGCGCCGGGCTTGCCGCCTTGCGCGCGGCGCAGGAAGTGGCCTTGCGACAGATGGAAGGCTGCCTCGCCGCCCTGCCCGCGGGCGAAAGGCGTCTTGCGAACAGCGAAACGGCCCTCCGCGCCGCTACGGACGCCCTGAACCGCCGCAAGGAAGAACTGCGGACGGGGATGCAGGCCGTCAAAGCGGCCCGGGACTGCGATCTCCGCCTGCGCGAAAAGGATGCGGCGCTCCTTGCCCTGCGCCGGGACATCGCCGCGCGGGAAACGGCGCTGACGGAACTGGAGGAGGCATCCCGGGCAAGCCGAGAACGGCTGGAAGCCGGGCGCTCCGCCCTCAACGCCCTCGACGCCGAACTGCGGCGCACGGCAGTGGACAAGGGCCTTGTGGAAAATCTTACGGGACTGCGGGGCCGTTTCGGGCTTTTGCGGGAACAGAGCCGGCTCCTGCGGGACAAACGGCTGGCGCTCAAGGACGCCGAACTTCGCCGCGAGGCCAGCGCGCGCGATCACGCCGCCGCCATAGATCGGCGCGCCCGCACCGAAGCCGGCCTCGCCGGGTTGGCAGAGACACTGGAAAAACGGCAATCCGCTCTCGGTGCGGCGCTGGAAGGGCACGGCGAGGCGGAGTGGCGCGCCCGCCTGATGCGGGCGGGCACCCGCAAGGCCGTCCTTGAAAACACGGGAGAGGCGCTCCTTGCCCTCGTCAAAACGCGGGAGACGCTCGCCTCGACGGACGGACGGCAGAAAGCCGTGACGGAAGAGGAAGCCGCCCTGCGCGCCCGCCTCTCCGCGCTTCAGGCGTCCCACGAGGCGGGAGAAGCCGAACGCGAGGCCCTTGAGCACGAAATGGCCCACCTTGCCCTGCTGCGCAGCTATGAGCAGGCACGCCTCCATCTGACGGACGGCGAACCCTGCCCCCTCTGCGGCGCGCTGGAACACCCCTTCGCCACGAAAAGCGTGCGTGAACCCGACGGAATGCGGGAACGCGCAGAGGCGTTGAAACAGCGTCTGCGCCGAGAGGCGGAAACGCTGCTGGCCCTTCAGGGCAAGGCCGCCTCTCTGCACAAGGAACGCGAAATGCTCACGGAACGGCGGAAGGACGCCGAGGCCGAGGCCGCCGCCTTTGCCGCCCGCCTCCGGGAGGGGCTTGAGGCCTTGGGCCTCCCCACGCTGGAAGCACAGGATTCGCTTTCCGATCTTTCGGCGCGCCTGCGCCAACGGCACGTCGCCGAAACGGAAACCTCCGCCCGCGCGGAGGCGGCCTTAAGGCGCGCCGAAGCCCTGCAGAAAGAAATCGCGGCGGCGCGCGAGGCATGGGAAGGTGCGCGCGAGGCCCTCGCCCTTGCCGAACGGGACGCGCAGGGAAGCGTACACGCCAAGGCTGCCGCCGAACAGGAAGCCGACCGCCTTCGTCAGGAATACGCGGCGCTGGCCGAGCAGCACGCGGAGGCCCGGCGCATGGCCCTGAACGAAACGGCCCCCTACGGCGTGGCCGCTCTCGCGCCGGATGATCTGGACGGCCTCCTCGCGGAACTGGAAACGCGCCGGAATCATTGGCTGGCGAGAACAGCCCGCCGGGAAACACTCACACGCGACATCGCCCGTCAGGAGCTTGAGACCGGGCAGCGCGAAACCCAACTGGCCGCCGCCCGCGAGGAACGGGACCGCCGCCGCGCCGCCCTTCTCGAGCTGCGTGCCGAACGCGACGCGCTGGAAAACGGCAGACGTCCGCTGCCCGGCGGGGCCGCGCCGGATGCGGAGGAAGCCCGGCTGGAAAACGCCGTCCGGGAGGCGGAAGCGCGGCTGGAGGAAGCCCGGCGGCAGGCCGAGGCCGTACGGCAAGACCTCGCGGGCCTGCGCCGTCAAACGGACATGCTGCGGCAAGCCACGGCGGAACGTGCCTCACACATGGAACCGCTGGAACGGGATTTTCGGCGGCGGCTGGAGCTGGCGGGCTTTGCCGACGAAGCGGATTACCGCGCCGCCTGCCTCAGTGAAGAGGAACGCGAACGCCTGCGGCAGGAAGAACAGGAACTGCGCACCGAACAGACCGAGCTTGACGCCCGGCGCAGGGACAAGGCCGCGCAACTGGCGGCGGAGCGGCGGCGCAACGTCACCCCCCTCTCCCGCGAGCAGGTGGCCGCCTCCCTTGCAACGCTGCGGGAAAACGCCCGGCGGCAGCAGGAGGCCATCGGCGGCATCCGCCAGAAGATGGAGGAAAACCGGAACCTCAAGGAAGCCTGCGCCGCGCGCGCCGCCGCCATCGCCGCGCAGCGCCGGGAGTACGGGCGCTGGCGCACGCTCCACGATCTCATCGGTTCGGAAAGCGGCAAAAAATACCGCAACTTCGTGCAGGCGCTGACCTTCGAGATCATGATTGATCACGCCAACCGCCAGCTTCAGGGCATGAGCGACCGCTACCTGCTCATCCGCAACACAGCCGATCCTTTGCAGCTTGACGTCATCGACAACTATCAGGCAGGCGAGGTGCGCTCGACCAAAAACCTTTCCGGCGGCGAGAGCTTCATCGTCAGTCTTGCGCTGGCCCTCGGGCTGTCCCAGATGGCGAGCAAAACCGTGCGGGTGGACTCGCTCTTTCTGGACGAGGGCTTCGGCACGCTGGACGAGGAGGCGCTTGATACCGCGCTCGAAACATTGGCCGGGCTCCAGCGCGAGGGAAAGCTCATCGGCGTCATTTCCCACGTCGCGGCGCTCAAGGAACGCATCGGCACGCAAATACGGGTAACACCCGTCACGGGCGGACGCAGCGTGCTCCACGGCCCGGGCTGCACGGGATCGGGCGGACGCTGAAGCGAGAAATCATTGCCTCTTGCCTCGCGCCCAAAAGTCACCTATTCATGCCCTGCACATTTCAAGGAGGAGTTGAGAGTGGAAGAGGGAATCGCACGCGAAAAACTGGGAAGCCGACTCGGCTTCCTGCTGCTGTCGGCGGGCTGCGCCATCGGACTGGGGAACGTCTGGCGTTTCCCCTTCATCACGGGAGCGTACGGAGGGGCGGCTTTCGTCCTCATCTATCTGCTGTTTCTCGTCATTCTGGGCCTTCCGATCATGGTCATGGAATTTGCCGTGGGCCGCGCCGCGCAAAAGGGCATTGGCCGGGCCTTCAACATCCTTGAACCCAAGGGCACCTACTGGCATCTGCACGGCTATACCGGCATCCTCGGCTGCTATGTGCTCATGATGTTCTACACCACGGTGACTGGCTGGATGCTGGCCTACTGCTGGTATATGGCTTCAGGCCAGCTTTCGGGGCTCACGCCTGATCAGATCGCCGCCTTTTTCAGCTTCACCCTGAGCGCCCCCGTGGAAAAGGCGGGCCTGACCGCGCCTCTCACGCAGACGGGCTGGATGACCGTTACCGTGCTCGCGGGCTTTCTGGTCTGCTCGCTGGGGCTGCAACGCGGGGTCGAACGCATCACCAAGCTCATGATGGGGGGACTGCTGCTCCTTATGGTCGTCCTCGTCCTGCGTTCCGTCACCCTGCCGGGTGCGGAAAAGGGTATCCTCTTCTATCTCAAGCCGGACTTCGGCAAAATGATGGAACACGGTTTCTGGGAACCCGTCTATGCCGCGATGGGGCAGGCCTTTTTCACGCTGAGCCTCGGCATCGGGGCCATGACCATTTTCGGGAGCTACATCGGCAAGGATCGCTCCCTCACCGGGGAATCCGTACACATCCTCGTGCTCGACACCGCCGTGGCGCTCATGGCCGGGCTTATCATCTTTCCCGCCTGCTTCGCCTTCAACGTAGACGCCGGGGCCGGGCCGGGGCTTATTTTCGTCACCCTGCCCAACGTCTTCAACAGTATGCCCGGCGGCCAGCTGTGGGGCGTGCTCTTCTTCGTCTTCATGAGCTTCGCGGCCCTGACTACGGTCATCGCGGTGCTCGAAAACATCGTGGCCTACGGCATGGACGTTTTCCACTGGAGCCGCAAAAAGGCGGTCGTGGTCAATGCCGCCCTCGTCTTCGTGCTCTCCCTGCCCTGCGCCCTCGGCTTCAACCTGCTTTCCGGCTTCCAGCCCTTCGGCCCCGGCTCGAACGTCCTCGATCTTGAGGATTTCGTGGTGAGCAACAACCTGCTGCCGCTCGGCTCGATGGTTTTCCTCTTCTTCTGCTGCTACAAGAAAGGTTGGGGATGGGACAAGTTCATCGCGGAGGCGGATAGCGGGAAAGGGCTGATGTTCCCGCAATGTCTGCGGCTCTACGTCAAATACGTGCTGCCCTTCATCGTTTTCTTCGTCTTCGTGCAGGGCTACCTGGAAAAATTCTGGAAATAACCCGCAGAGAAAAAAACGTGCGGCCAAGGGGAAAGGGCTATCCTTTTCCCTTGGCCGCGCCGCGTTTGTCGCCGGGGATACGCCTTTTTCCCTGCGGGTATCGTGGCGGAAGGCTGCCGGGGTCAGTTGAATTTTTTCGGAAAGAGGTTGCCCGCGCCGGTCCTTCTCTCCCCGAGAGTGCTCTACCATCAGCCCGAGCCTCTTCCCCGTCGGAACGGCTCCTGAAAAAAGCCCAGCGGCAACCGCCACGGGCTGTTTTTTCCGGTGTGCTTCCCCGCTGCAGGTTGGCAAGACGCGCCTGCTTCCCGGCCCGACAACCGAAAAAGGCCGTCCCTTCTCTCTTTACCCTGGTCCTTTCTTGTATTTTCTTTTTCGGTTCTCTATAATGGTCTGCGCTTGACGCAGAAGCGCGTCAAACATCTCTATAAACGCCGTGCACAGGG
The DNA here is from genome assembly GCA_944326695.1 of Candidatus Bilophila faecipullorum. GTDB lineage: Bacteria > Desulfobacterota > Desulfovibrionia > Desulfovibrionales > Desulfovibrionaceae > Bilophila > Bilophila faecipullorum. The sequence goes on from CALVEZ010000042.1 coordinate 27,519, forward strand.
GAGACCCCTGGACGGCGACCTATTTCCCAAGGCACTCCTTGCAGCGGCACAAAAGAAGGCGTATCCGCGGCGGAAAAAGTACTCCCGCCATTCTAGGGAGAAGGGTATCGTGAAAAACAGCATCCTCATGCGGACCAACCTGCTGGTAAGCACCATCATTATCCTGGGCTTTATCATCACGGCCACCCTCAGCTATCAGGCCAACTACCGCGCCTCCCTCGCCAACATCGAACAGATATCCTCTCTGACCTCGGAAGGCATCTACTTCCAGATCATGTCCGTTTTCACCAAGCCGGTGAACATTTCCCTCACGATGGCCCACGATGAGCTTCTGATCGACTATCTCGCCAACGAAAAAGACCATCTCGACAATCCGGACTATACCGCCACCATCACCAACTACCTTGACGCCTATCGCAAGCAATACGGCTACGATTCCGTCTTCTTCGTCTCGCGGGCCACAGGACGGTATTACAATTTCAACGGCGTGGACCGCGTCCTTACTCCGGACAATCCGGAAAACATGTGGTTTTACATGCTGCTCAAGGGTACAAAGCACTATACCCTCGTTGTGGACAACGACGAAGTGGAGGGCGCGAGCAACGCGCTCACCATCTTTGTGAACTGCCAGATAAAGGACGCGAAAGACGAAATCATCGGGGTGGTGGGGGTTGGTTTCCGTGTCGGCTACCTCCAGCAGCTGTTGCGCGACTATGAAGAGCATTTCGGCATCAGCGCCTACCTGATCAATGAAAACGGCGACATCGAAGTTTCCACGACGCATACCGGCTACGAAAAAGAGAACTTTTTCCACGTCCGCCACTACGAGGAACTCAAAAGCCCTATCCTTGGCTGGAAGAAGAATTACGCCGCCCTCAACCTGTGGTCGAAGGGGCAAAACAACTATGTGGCGTCGCGCTATATTTCCGAACTGTCATGGCATGTGATCGTGGATCGCGATACTGAGGCCATGCTCAAAGCCATGCGTCAGAAACTCTACGTAACGGCAGCCATCATCGCGCTGGTCATCCTCACCGTCCTTTTCGTCATTACCTGCGTCATCCGCAATTTCAACAAAAAGATCACCAAGTTGACGGAAGAAAGTCAGGAATTCTTCAAAAAGGAAACCGAACAGCTGTACGACAACATCTATGAACTGAATATCACGAGCAACTGCCCCGTGGGGGAAAGTACCGAACGCTACTTTGAAAGCCTCGGCGCGCCCAAAGGGACCCCCTACGACGAGGGATTGCGCCGGATCGCCGAAAAGCAGATCAAGGCGGAATTCCGCGAGGGGTACATCAACACCTTCACGCCGAAAAACGTCCTGCGCGAATACGAGCGTGGCACCGATCACCTGCAATACGACTTCATGATCAGCCAGAACGGTTCGGACTATTTCTGGATGCGCATCGACGCCCGTATCTTCTATTGCACGGAAGACCATTCCATACGCATGTATACCTACCGCAAAAACATTGATGCGGAAAAACGCAAGGAAAAGCAGATCACCGAACAGGCCCGCCTCGACGAAATGACCGGCCTTTATACCAAAACCGCCACGGAACGGCTCATCAAGGGCCTGCTGGCGAAAAATGCCCAGGGAAAATACGCCTTCTTCATTTTCGACATCGACAACTTCAAAAACGTCAACGATGAATTCGGCCATGCCTTCGGTGATGCCGTCATTAAGGAATTTACGAAAATCATCCGCAGCCGATTCCGTAAAGACGACCTGATCGGGCGCATCGGCGGCGACGAATTCGCGGCCTTCATCCCCCTTCCCCATGCAGGGTGGGCCACCAACAAGGCTCAGGAACTCTCAAAGGCGCTCAATACCATCTATACGGAACAGGCGGCCCAGTGGAAACTTTCCGCCAGTATCGGCGTGGCCATCGCGCCCCAAGACGGAACGACGTTTGAAGCCCTCTACCGAAAGGCCGACCTGGCTCTCTACGAAACGAAAAAACGCGGTAAAAACGGCTATACCGTCTATCATCCCTCCTCGGAGACCAGTGAGCTTTTCTCTGCTGCGGAAGTAGAAAGGCCAGAGAGAGAGAGAGAGAGAGAGAGAGAGAGAGAGAGAGAGAGAGAGAGAGAGAGAGAGAGAGAGAGAGAGAGAGAGA
>CALVEZ010000043.1 GCA_944326695.1 Candidatus Bilophila faecipullorum
TCATTTTTTTTATTTGTGATTGCTTCTTGTGTTGTTTTTTTTTGTTTTTTTTTTCTGGTACATTTTTGAGGAGATCCCCAATAAACTACCTCTCCTTGCCCAACAGCAAGGACTCGGGATTGCGCTCCAGCGTGTTGGCGAGCACGCGGACGGCTCGGGCGGCTTCAGCGACTTCTCGCAGGGCTTCGTTCAGCTCAATGACCGTGACGCTGTTGCGGCTGACCACGCCCCGGGCCGAGGCCACGGTTTCTTCGGCCTGCTTCGCCACCGCGTCGAGGCTGCGCAGCACCCGTACGCCTTCGCTCAGAGTATCGTGCAACTGGCGGTCGGCGTTCCTGGCGAGCCGGGCGTAGGGACCGGAGAGGTCGCGGACGCTGGCGAGCGTCTTGTCGATGCTTTCCCCCACCTGCTGGAGCTGGACGACGAGCTTGTTGACGTTGTCGATGAGCTGATCCGCGTCGGCGGTGTTCAGGAATTTGCTGATGTTTTCCGTGATCTCCAGAATATTGCCGGAGATGCGTTCCACCGGGAGGTTCGTTATCTTCTGCCAGATGTTCTCAAGCTTGGAGGGAATGGTGGGGATTTCCGCCAGCCCCTCGTATTCCTTCACATGATCGATAATGTAGGGAAGCTGCGATTTGGGGTAGAAATCCATCTCGATCATGAGCTGACCGGTGAGCAGGCTCTGAGTGGCGAGCGTCGCGCGCAGGCCGTGCGCGACCAGCTTGTTCAGATAGTCGCGGGCGCTGCTGTCGTCATCAAGGCCGATAAAGGATTCTTCCGACTTCTTCTTGTCCAGCTCAATAAAGACCGGAGTCTGGAAGACCAGATTGTCAAGGTTGCCCGTAAGCTGGATTTCCGTCACCCGGCCCACCGGCACGCCCCGGAACATGACCGGAGAGCCCACCGAAAGCCCGTTGATGGAGCCGTCGAAAAAGAGCACGTAACGGCTTGTGGTCTGGAACAGCTTGCCCGATCCGAACACCGCGATGGCTATCAGCAGCAAGGTCACGGCCCCCACCACAAAAGCGCCGATGAGTGGTTTGTTGGCGGATTTGCTCATGAACGGTTTCCTTTGGAGGCATCGGCACAGGCCCCGGTCTTGCCCCGGTTCAGGAAGCGGACGATGTCGGGATGGCTTTCGTCGCAGCGGAGCTTGTGCGGATCGCCCGTGGTGACCATGGTATGGGTGGCCGCGTCGAGGAAGAGGCTGTTGTTGCCGATGGTGAAGATGCTGTCCAGATCATGGGTGACGACCACCACGGTCATGCCCATATTTTCCTTCAATTGCAGAATCAGCTCGTCCAGAAGGGCGGCGCTGACGGGATCGAGCCCAGCCGAGGGCTCGTCGAAAAAGACGATGTCCGGGTCCATCGCCAGCGCGCGGGCCAGCCCGGCGCGCTTGCGCATCCCGCCGCTGATCTCCGACGGGTAGAAATCCTCGAACCCGGCCAGCCCCACGAGGGCCAGCTTGAGGGACGTCTGTTCCCTGATTTCGGCGGGGGAAAGTTCGGTATAGCGTTGCAGGGGCAGGGCCACGTTCTCGGCCAGCGTCATGGAACTCCACAGCGCCCCGCTCTGGAAAAGGAGCCCCACGCCGCTCAGCAGCTTTTGCCGCTCCGTCTCGCTTCCGGCCCAGAAATCCTCGCCCCGGTACAGCACCTGCCCCTTGGCGGGCCGCAACAGCCCTACGAGCGCGCGCAGCAGGGTACTTTTGCCGCAACCGCTCGGGCCCATGATGATGAAGACGTCCTGCCGGTTGATCGTGAAGTTGAGGTTCCCCTGCACGACGTAGCTGCCGTAGGCGACCGTGAGGTCCCGCGCCTCGATGATGGGGGTAGGGGCGTTCATATGTTAAGGATGTTGAAGAGGATGGTAAGGACCGCCGTCGCCAGCACGATGCCCACGATGGAGTAGACCACGGCCGAGGTGGTGGCGCGCCCGACCGCTTCGGCGTTGCGGCCCGAGCGCAGCCCCTGATAGCAGCCCGTGATGGCGATGATGAGGCCGTAGGCCGCGCCGTGCACCAGCCCCACCCACAGGTTGTTGAGGCTGAAACCCTTCTGGGTGAAGGTGTAGTATTCCATCGGATCGAGCCCGAGCACGCCCACGCCCACGATGAAGCCGCCCATGATGCCCATGAAGTCGGAATAGAGCACAAGCAGCGGGGTCATGGCCGTCAGCGCGAGGATGCGCGGCATGACGAGGTAGTCGGAAGGGGCCACGCCGAGGGTGGTCAGGGCGTCGATTTCCTCGTTCACCTGCATGGTGCCGATGACGGCGGCGTAGGATGCGCCCGTGCGCCCGGCGATGATGATGCCGGTCATGATCGCGCCCATGATGCGGGTCATGCCCACGGCCACGAGGCTCGACACATAGATTTCCGCGCCGAACATGCCGAGCTGGATCACGCCTACGAAGGCGAGGATCAGGCCCACGAGCACGCTGATGAGCGAAACGATGGGAAGGGCCTCGACGCCGCTTTCCTGCACGCTCAGCCAGACGTTGGCGGCGGTGCAGGAGGAGCGGCCCGAGAAGAGGCGGCCGAAGCTCAGGACGACTTCGCCGATGAAATCGAGGACGTTGCGGCCCGTCTGCGGAATGGCCAGAACGAAGCCGCCTATTTTTTCGAGCGCGGAGGCTTTCTTTTTCTTGCGCTGCGCCCCGGTATTGGGGGGCACCTCCAGCGCAAGGTCCGTCAGGTTGCGCACGCCTTCGGGCAGGCGGGAATCGTCGATGTCGACGCCGCGCTCGCGCGCCTGCGCGACCAGCCGGGCGGTGACGACGATGACGCCGCTGTCCCAGTCCCCCAGCCGGTCGCCCTCCAGACGCAAGGCACGCGCCCCGTCGGAGAGGGCCTTTTCCGCCTTTTCCAGCGCCTCGTTGCGGGAGGCGAGGAAATCCGGGCCGGTTTCGCCGCGCTTCCAATTGCCGCTGAAAGCGACGGAAACGACGCCGTCCCGTGTTTCGGCGGTGAGGGCGGCGTTTCCGGCGGGCGTCGTCCCGGAGCTCTCTTTGGGGGCGCTTGCCATCGTCAGGCCGGCTTGCGGCTTACCGAGACTTTGGCCGGGCGGAGGAGGCGATCCTTGAGCCGATAACCGCGCTGGTGCAGCGTGCTGACGCAGCCGGGCTCCATGTCGTCGCGGTCTTCGTAGGAGACGGCCTCGTGCACGTCCGGGTTGAAGGGCTCGCCCACCTCTCCGGCCACGTCGAAGCCGTGGTTCTTGAGCGCGTCGAGGATCAGCTTGCGGGTCATGCTCACGCCGGTGAGCAGGCTTTTGCAGGCTTCGTCGTTGCCGCCGTACTGGATGGCGAGATCAAGGCTGTCCAGCGCGGGGAGGAGGTCCTTGAGGACCGGCTCGCTGGCGTAGCGCATGTATTCGTCATGGTCGCGCTGGAGGCGTTTTTTGAAATTCTCCATCTCCGCGAGGGCGCGCAGGCGGGCGTCGTCCGCTTCCGTCTTGACCGTGCAGGTGGGACAGACCGTCTCGCGGCACTGTTCCTCAAGCGTTTTTTCCGGGGTTTCGGAAGACTCCGCCGCGGCTTCCTCGGCCTCGGTGCGTTCCATTTCGGTCTGGGGATCACGTGTATCGGTCATAGTGGCTCCTTACAGGCAAATTCGGCCCCCGCACTCTGGCGCAGGGCGCAGTGACCAAGACTCTATATAGGACCGAACCTGCGTTCGGCAACACTTACCTTGTTTCCGCGAGCCAGCAACGGCTCTCCCGCGCCCCGCCGGGGCTTTCAAGGATGAAGGCGGGCGGTTCCTCGGCGCAGCGCGCGTGGGCATCCGGGCAGCGGGGGCGGAAGGGGCAGCCCTGCGGCAGTTTGTCCGGCGGCGGCACGGTGCCCGGGATGGCGTCGAGCCGTGCGGAGGGCGGTGTGTCCAGCGTGGGCGCGGAACGGATGAGGCCCCGCGTGTAGGGATGGAGGGGCTCCCCGAAAAGCTCGCGCACGGGCGCGCGCTCTACGATACGCCCGGCATACATCACGCCCACCTCGTCGGCCATTTCCGCCACCACACCCAGATCGTGGGTGATGAGCAACAGGCCCATGCCGCGCTCTCGGGCCAGATCACCGAGAAGGGCCAGTATCTGCCCTTGAATGGTGACGTCGAGGGCGGTGGTGGGCTCGTCGGCCAGAAGCAGGCGCGGCTTGCAGGCCAGCGCCATTGCGATCATGACCCGCTGGCGCATCCCGCCAGAAAGCTGGTGGGGGTAGTCGCGCAGGCGCATTTCCGGGGCGGGGATGCCCACCTGACGGAAGAGTTCCGCGGCTTCGGCCAGCGCCGCCTTGCGGGAGAGCCGCAAGTGCCGGATGAGCGGCTCCGCCACCTGGTCCCCCACCCGGATGACCGGATTGAGGGAGGTCATGGGTTCCTGAAAGATCATGCCGATGTCCCGGCCGCGCACGCGCTCCATGCTTTTTTCCGGGAGCGTGGCGAGGTCATCGCCCTGAAAGAGGATGCGGCCCCCGGCCAGCCGTCCGGGTTCGGGGACGAGGCCCAAAAGGGCGCGGGCGGTCATGCTCTTGCCGCAGCCCGATTCGCCCACCAGACAGAAGGTCCGGCCCGGCCGCACGGCGAAGGACACGTCGCGCACCACGTCGAATGGGCCGTCCGGCGCCTCGAAGCGCACGGTAAGGCTTTCGGCCTGAAGCAGGGGCGTCCCGGAGAGGGGGGCGGGAAGCGGGGAAACGGCGGCGGATGCGAGGGACATGGGCACTCCGAAGAAAGTTGCGAATAAAAAAAGTATAGTCGATGTACAGGGTAAGGGCAAGAAAAGCCCGCCCTGAAAGGGAAATGTTCTCATGCGGCATTTGACTTTTATTTTCAAGAAGCTATATGAAAAGCAGATTATATTTCATCCTTAGCATATACCGGAGGGGCCATGATTGCGGAAACGGGAAGCGAGGTATGGACGGGGAGCCTTTGGGACGCCCTCTTTGTCCTCGCCATCCTCGCGGCGGCGTGGTTTGCTGGCCGCGGCATCGCGTCCATGAAGCGCCCCGTATGCCGCCGCGCCTGCGCGGGTTGCCACGGCGCGCGGCAGGGGCGCGGCTGCGCGTTTCCGCCTGACGCTCCCTCGCGGTTGATCGATACCGCCCGCCGGAACGCGGGCCAGTGACGCGAGTCATGTCATGCCTTGGAGGGGCCGCCTATGTTCGGATTTTGCCACAGGCACCACGGAAATCAGGAAACGCCGGATTGCCGGGAGAAGGAGTGTTGCCGCCGCCGTGCCGTCGAGGGCGGGGACGCGTGCCCCGTGCTGACGGGCATGGAGGCGGAAGGGCTCATCTCCCTGCGTTGTATGAAGGAAGGGCAGAGGGCCCGCATCGCCCACGTGCAGGCGAGCGGGGAACTGGGACGGCGCATCCGGGACATGGGGCTCATCCCCGGTGCGGAAGTGGAAGTAGTGGGCCGTGCGCCCCTGCGCGATCCCGTGGCCCTGCGCCTGCCGGGTTTTACCCTGAGCCTGAGAAACAATGAAGCCGACTACATCGTCGTCGAGCCGCTGGAACCCGTCAACTAAACAGCCATGCAGTCAGAACTCACCATAGCCCTCGCGGGCAACCCCAACTCGGGAAAAACGACGGCCTTCAATTCGCTCACGGGCTCCCATCAGCATGTGGGCAACTATCCGGGCATCACCGTTGAAAAAAAGGAAGGCTACATCCGCCTGCTCTCGGGCGAGTCCGTGCGCGTCATCGATCTGCCGGGCACCTATTCCCTGACCGCCTACACGCAGGAAGAAACCGTAGCGCGCCATGTATTAGCACGGGAACGGCCGGACGTGGTCATCGACGTGCTCAACGCGGGCGCGCTGGAGCGCAACCTCTACCTGACCATTCAGCTCCTTGAGCTGGGCGTTCCGGTGGTACTGGCCCTGAACATGATGGACGAGGCCGCGCGGCAGGGGATGTCCATCGATCTGGACCGCCTTGCCGAGCGGCTGGGCTTGCCCGTGCTCGCGACCGTGGCCCGGACCGGGGAGGGCCTCCCCGAACTGCTGGCGGCAACGGAAGCCTACATCGCGACGCGACGCGGCGCGCCGTGGAAGCCGCTGCACATTTCCTACGGGCCGGACCTTGATCCGGTCCTCAAGGATATGGAGGGCCTCATCATGGAGGCCGGGTTGCTGGCGGAGGAATACCCCGCCCGCTGGGTGGCTCTCAAGCTTCTGGAAGCGGACGAGGAGATCGTAACGCGCAGCCGCGCGGCGGCCCCGGAACTGGCCGCCGATCTGGAGGGCCGCGTGGACGAGGTGACGCGGCACATGCGGGACACGCTGAACACGTGGCCGGAAGCGGTCATCGCGGATTACCGCTACGGCTTCATCTCCTCGCTGCTGCGGGACGGCGTGCTCGTGCGGCGTCAGGACATGCACGCGCGCATCCACCTTTCCGATCATATGGACAAGGTGCTGACCCATCCTTTCATGGGGCCGGTGATCATGTTCGGGGTGCTCTACCTGCTCTATACGATCACCTTCAAGCTGGGCCAGATTCCCATGGACTGGGTGACGCAGGGATTCGCCCTTTTGCGCGAGGGGGCGGACGCCGTGCTCCCGGAAGGACAGATCAAGTCGCTGGTGCTTTCGGGCATCATCGACGGCGTGGGCGGGGTGATGAGCTTTGTGCCCTTGATCATGCTGATCTTCCTTCAGATTTCCTTCCTTGAAGATACGGGCTACATGGCGCGCATGGCCTACATGCTGGACCGGATTTTCCGTATTTTCGGCTTGCACGGCTGTTCGGTGATGCCCTTTATCGTGGGCGGCGGCATCGCGGGTGGCTGTGCGGTCCCGGGCGTCCTTGCGGCGCGCACCCTGCGCAGCCCGCGCGAGAAGATGGCGACCCTCCTGACCGTGCCGTTCATGGCGTGCGGAGCCAAGCTTCCGGTTTTCATCCTCTTTGCGGGCGTCTTTTTCCCCGGCCACGAAGCGGCGGTCATGTTCGGCCTGACGCTGACGGGCTGGGCGGTGGCCCTGCTGACGGCGCGCCTTTTGCGTTCGACGATCATCCGGGGGCCGTCCACGCCTTTCGTCATGGAGCTGCCGCCTTATCGCCTGCCCACGCTGCTCGGGCTCGGCATCCACACTGGCGAGCGCACCCTTGAGTATTTGAAGAAGGCGGGTACGGTCATCCTCGCCATTTCGATCATTCTGTGGGCGGCGATGGCCTATCCCCGGCTGCCGCTGGACGTGCGGGCGCATTATGCGGGCCTGCAACAGACGGTCGAAGCGGAACTGGACGCGGCCCGCGCCTCGGGCGGCGACGTGGCCGAGCTTGAGAAGCGGCTCGCCGCCGTGCATGGCGAACGGGCGGAGCGGGCCTTGCAGCATTCCTTCGCCGGGCGGCTCGGCATGGCCCTGGAGCCATTGACGGAGCCCGCGGGTTTCGACTGGCGGACGGACATTGCGCTCGTAGGCGGCTTCGCGGCCAAGGAAGTCATCGTCGCCACGCTCGGTACGGCATATTCCCTTGGCGACGTCGATCCCGAAGACCCTACGCCGCTGGCCGATCAGATACGCAAGGACGGGCGCTGGACTCCGGCAACGGCCTTGGCCCTGCTGGTCTTCGTGCTGCTCTACGCGCCCTGTCTGGTCACGATGGCCGCCATCCGGCAGGAGACGGGCTCGTGGCGCTGGCCCCTGTTCAGCATGGTTTTCAATACGGTCGTGGCCTTTACCGCCGCCGTGGGCGTGCGTCATGCGGTCACGTGGATGATGTAGGAAAAGCATGAGATTGGGGAGGGGAGGAGGAAACTTTCTGAAGAAAGTTTCCTCCTCCCCTCCCCAAACCCCTCCTCTCCTCCTTCAAAGACTTTCAATTGGTGGGGAGGCTGTGCGGGGGGAGGGGGCGCGCGGTGCGCGTGGAGGGAAAAAGAGGACGCAAGGGATGGGGCTTCGTGAAGTCCCTTTTTTTGTGGGTTCAGCGCAGGATGGACATGAGGATGCGGTAGGCGAGCCGCACGTCTTCATCTTTGGCCATGCGCAGGCGGCTGGCCAGTTCCTCTTCAAGGGCGCGGCGCGGCGCGTGGTGGGCGCAATCAAGCAGCTCCTCAAGGCTCGCGTCGAGGGCTTTGGCGATCCTTTCCAGTATCACGATGGAAACGTTCACGTTTCCCCGTTCTATATCGCCGATGTGCTTTTCGCTGATGTCGGCGCGTTCCGCCACCTGTTCCTGCGACAGTTTGGCCTTTGTGCGCAGTTCTCTGATTCTTTTTCCAATTTTTACGGCTAATTCTGCCATGACGATTCCTTTTTGGGAAATCATAAATCGTCACTTTCTGTCCAACACCGGGAAAAGCTCTTTACTTTTCCCATAAGAACACTTATAGGTTATTTCACACGCTATTTCATAACCTATAGACGGAATTCTTTAGAGGCTATTGATTCCTTATGCCGCCCTTTTCCGATCTCGTAGATGGGAAGGGAACACGTCGATTTCCCGCAGAAGGTTAAAGGCGGGAGCGGCTTTTTCCCTTTTTTCGGCAGTTCGCCTCCCGGAGTGGGGCGGCGAGGGGTGGACAAGGCGGTACGAAGGCTCAAGCGTGTTTCCCTGAAGGAAATTTTTTTCGGGCAAAGCGGCTGGAAAAGAGAATCGTAGGCTCCGGGGCCCGGAGACGAAACAGCTTACCGAGGAGTGAAAAGAAGAGAAATGATTTCAGTTTGTTGAAAGTCAATCCCGCGCCCGCCGCGCCAGGCTTTTTTTAACGAAAGCCCCGGCGAACGACCATCGGCTGCCGCTTCATGAGGAAGCGGGGCGTCTTTGGTCGTGCTTTTTTACTTCCTTTCGCACTGGATTCCTGTTAAGAAAAAAACACTCACGTTCCGTGGGGTGGAGGATTCCATATCTACCTTTAGATATGGAATATTGAGGGCGTTTGAGATGGCCGTCTCCCGCCCGCTCACTTCGAAACAGGACCTCGGGAGGTCGTATGCGCAACATGAAAGCCCAGCAGGGCTTCACGCTCATTGAAATCATTTCCGTACTGGTAATTCTGGGCATTCTCGCGGCTGTCGCCGTGCCGAAGTATTATGATTTGCAGAAAGATGCTGCTAATCAAGCGGCTAAAGCTACGGCTGCCGAAGCAATGGCCCGCTATAATTTGACGTTTGGACAAGAACTTTTGAAAGGTACGGCGTGCGCGACTGCCAAAACAAATGCTAAGACCGAAGCCGAGGCGACGACCGCAAGTGCCACTAAATATGGGGAAGATTGGACAGTTACTTTTGGGGATGGCAATATTACTGCTGAGAGCAGTACCACTAAGGGAAAGGCTACAGTTGATTTTAATGAACCTATTTGCCCGACTGTTGCGCCTTAATCTAAAACTTCTCCTTTTGCCTAACCTCCCCACCCACCAAAAGTCTTAGGAGGGGAAGGGGGAGGTTTGGAGGGGGGAGGGGAAGCCCTTCTTTAGAAGGGTTCCCCTCCCCCCTCCAATCTTTTCATCCCCTCACTTCTCCCCCTACTTCATCAATCCCCGCAACCATGAAATGGGATGCAGGGAAGGGACGCCGGTGTGGTGCGAAATCTGGATGCGGCAGGTGCCGCAGTCGGTGACGCAGCGCGCCGCGCCGCTGTCTTTGACCGCCTGAAAAAGCTCGGCCCCCACCGTGGCCGCCACGTCGTATTTTTCTTTCTTGAAGCCGTAACTTCCGGAAATGCCGCAGCAGCCCGCCCGGGCGTCCTCGACGTGGGCCTCGGCCATGCGCAGAAGCTCCAGCCCCGGCTTGCCCGTGCCTTGCGCCCGCAGATGGCAGGGCGCGTGGTAGATGAGCTTTGTGGCGTCTTCGCGCAGATCAAGCTCCAGTTCGCCGCTTTCCAGAAGGCCGATGAGGAATTCGCAGGCGTCCTGAACGTGCGGGACGACTGCGGACAGACCCGGCGCGTCCGGGAAGAACTCGCCGTATTCCTGCTTGAGCATGAGCTGGCAGCTCGGGCAGACCGTGAGCACGGGCACGTCGCCCGAGGCCACGTGCGGGACCAGAGCGGCAAGGTTGGCCTCCGCCGCAGCCTTGGCCTCGTCGAAGAAGCCGTTGGCGACGAGCGGCACGCCGCAGCACTGGAAGTCCGGGACAATGACCTCATAGCCCGCCTTTTCCAGCAGAAACACAAGGTCCTGGCCCGTTTGCGGGTCGTAGTCGTTCACGAAGCAGCCGGGAAAGAAGACCGCCTTTTTCGTGAGATTGCGCCGCTCGGTGGGGGAGAGGCCCGCGTTGTGGGCTTCCATCCATTCCGAGAAACTCCGTTCCGCGAAAACCGGCATGGGCGCGCGGCGGTCCACGCCGAACTTGTCGAGCAGGAGGCGGCTGAGGGCGTTGGTGGACCCGAGGCGGACCATCCAGTTGGGAAAACGGCGCGCCAGCTTGCCCAGCGCCCGGCCATGTGCGAGCACCCAGTCGCGCAGGGGCGGCTTGTGCTTGCGGCACCAGTCGGCGCGGGCCAGCATGTTCAGCGTGGAGATTTTCACCCCGGAAGGACAGGCGATGTCGCAGTTCTTGCAGTTGGAACAGTAGTCCAGCGCCTCGATTTCCGAGATTTCGCCGCCGCCCGTCTCGTCGAAGAGGCGGAAGCGTTCCGAGGACGGACCCGTCAGCTTCGGCCCCTTGAAGGCCCGCGTCGCCCTCGTGACCGGGCAATAGGCCACGCAGGTGGAGCAGGTCGTGCATTTATCTACGGTTTCAATAGGTTTCATGTTTACCTCAGGCGTTCATGGCCGCGAAATAGGCTGTGGACAGGGCCACGCCGTTTCCGGATTTTTCGGCCGCGTGATCATAGCCGCCGAGCGTCTTGCCGATGAAAAACACATTGTCCGCCACGGGATTGCCGTCGCCGCCGAGGGGACGCAGGCTGGCGTCCACGTTGGGGCCGAGCAGCGCGAAGCCGTGCGAGGGACGCGGCGTGCCGGGCGTGCGGCACTCGGCGGGATAGGCTTCCGGCTGCGACCATTCGGACGAGGAGGGGTTCATGGGCAGATCGATGTTGAAAATCGGTTCCCATGCTCGTTCCGGTTCGGTCACAAAACCTTCCCCAAGCACGCCGCCCGTGGCGATGATAAAGGAACGCGCGGCGTAGCGGCGTTCCCGCCCGTCGTTGCAGGTGAGCAGCGCCTCGCAATGGCCGTTTTCCACCACGGAGCCCGTGATGGCCGCGTGCTCGATGAGATCGACGCCGTATTTTTTCAGCAGCCGCAGCAAAAGGGCGTGCAGGCGTAGTCCGGTGACTGCCGGGGGCAGGCTCGAAATCTCGTGGACCTCATGGCCCGTCATGTCCTTGATGGCCGTGTGCACGGAGCCGTTGGCGGCGGTGCCGAGGATGGCGGGCACGAAGACCACGCCGGGCACGCCGCGCACGATATGTTTATTGATGGCCTTGCCGAGCCAGCGCACGCCTTCTTCGGTGTCGAGATAGCGGGCCAGATCGAGCGTGGACAGATCGCGCTGGAGCGGAAAGGGGCTGGGCAGCAGCACGGGCACGATGTTCTTTCCGGCATAGGCCTTGCGGCCTTGCAGCCCTCGGGCGGTCAGGGCGGGCGAGAAATCCTTCAAGCCCTCCACGCCCGCGATGAAGACGTTGGACGCCTCGGACACGCCGCGCATGGTCATGGTGTGCGGCACCAGATAGCTCGGCTTGGTGGTGCCGAGGGCCGTGACCACGCGGGTGTTGCGTTCCCCGTTGCAGAGGTAGGGGCAGCCGCCTTCCTCGCAGAGTTCCAGAAAGGCGGACAGCGCCTTCTGGACCGTCTGAGTGCCGACGAGCGAGTAGGGATGGCGGGAGGACAGCGCGCCGAAGCCCTCGAAGGGCGAAGAAAGGGGCGTGCCGTCGGGAAGGTAGCCGAGTACGTCGATGGTGCCGCCCCCGATGGCCAGCACCCCGGAGCCCCGCGTCACGAGCAGGGTCCGCTTTCCGGCCCGGGCCGCGAAGAGGGCCGCGGAGAGCCCGGACAGGCCGCCGCCCGCGACCATCACGTCATATGCTTTTCTTGTGATCATTCGTCGGCTCCGTCAATGTTGAGGGTCGCGCCGTACATGCCGCGCGCCAGTTCGGTTTCGCGCAGTTCGCTGCCCCAGAGGACCGGGCGGATGCCGTACCAACGCTCCTGCTGGAACGTGCGCAGGAGGTCGGGCGCGCCGCAGGCTCCCGCCTGCGCTGCGTCTTCGGCCGTACCCTCGGGCCGGGCGGCGGGAAGCAGGTCCGCTTCGAGCACCGCGCCCACGCCGCGCAAACCGCAGAAGCTCCCCTGACAGGTGCCCATGCCCATGCGGGTGCGGCGGCGGATGTCGTTGAGGGAGTAGGTGGTGGATTCCGAAGCCACTTGCTCGAATTCGGCCACGGTCACGCGCTCGCATTCGCACAGGAGCGTCTTTTTCCACGGCGCGGCTTCAAGGCGTTCCACGGCGGCGGCGAAGCTGTCGCCAAGCCGCGAGCGGGCCTGTTCCAGCCCCTGCGCCGGAAAGACCTTGCGGGCGCGGGCCATGAGTTCGTCGGAGGCGTCCTGCACCAGCGGCTCAATGGCCGTGCGGCAGGCCGCGTTCACCCCGAGCTTGCCGCAGACCAGATCGGCCATGCGCTCGCCCATCAGCCGATAGGTGGTCAGCTTGCCGCCGCAGATGGTGGCCATGCCCTTGAGCCCTTCGCGTTCGTGATCGAGAACCACGAAGTTGCGCGAGGCCCCGCGCCCTTCGGCGGAAGGATCGGCGGTGTAGAGGGGGCGCGTCCCGGCGAAGGTGCGCAGGATACGGTAGCCGTCGATGTCCGGGAAGAGCACGCGGCCGATGTCGAGCAGCTCGCGCACTTCGCCGGTGTCGGGGACCGTGTCGTCGGGCCTTTCCGTCTTTTTGGAGGTGGTGCCGAGAATGGTGATGGAGCCGTGCGGCACGAAAATATCGCCGTCAGACGCCTTGCGCAGGCGGTTGATCACCCGGCTGGTGAAACGGTGGTTGAAGGCCACCAGCGTGCCGCGGTCGGGCTTGACGTTGATGGTCAGACCGGCGGTGCGGGCGATTTCACCAACCCAGCTTCCGGCGGCGTTGACCACGAAGGCGCAGGGGATGACCCCGGTTTCGCCCGTGCGCGTATCCCGCACGCTCACGCCCGTCACCGCGCCGTTTGCGCTGTTGACGGCGGTCACTTCGGTATAGGTGCGGAAGCCCGCGCCGTAGCGCCGGGCGCTCTGCACGTTCTGCCAGACGAGGCGGAAGCCGTCCACCGCCGAATCGGGCACGCGGTACACGGAAACGATGTCCGGGGCGAGGTTCGGTTCAAGCGTCCGGGCCTCCCGGACGGAAAGGGGCAGGGCTTCGATGCCGCATTCGGCGCAGGCCTTGACCCACTGTTCCTCGAACTCCGGGCCGTCCTGCGGGGAACGCACGAAAAAGCCTTCGGTTTCCTCGACGCAATGCTTGCCGATGCGCCGCAGGATGCGGTTTTCCTCAATGCACTCCCGGCCCGCTTCGGCGTCCTTCACGGCGTAGCGCGCCCCGCTGTGGAGCAGGCCGTGAAAACGCGAGCTGGTGCCGTGGACAAGATCGCGCTGTTCGAGCAGCAGCGCCTTGACCCCGCGCATGGCGAGGTCGCGCAGGGTGCCCGCGCCCGTCGCGCCGCCGCCGATGACCACGACGTCCCAGCGCTGTCTGGTGTATGCTGAAAGTTCCTGCATGGATGTTCCCGTTCTCTCTGAATTTTATCCCGGAAACGGACCGGGGTTGCGTCTGCGCTTAGGATAGCCCGTTCGCCTTCCGTTTACAATAGAATATTCACAAATGAAACGTTGAACAGGGTTAAAAGGTTCCTATCCGAAAGTTTTGAGCCTTCTGAGCGAAAGGGAGAAGGGGCCGCCGATGGGGGCGTGGCGGGCTCTCGTATCCGCCCCCTCAAGCGCAATAAGCACGATTACCGGAGACGGGGCGGCTTCGGCGTGGCGGTACCCTGACGCCGCAGGCCTACGGCCCGTCATTTTGGCTCGCGTCACAGGGCGGGCGTGGCAGCCGAGGCGGACGGGCGTCGGCCCCTGAGGAAGAGGCGTCGACGTGTCGGCCTTCCGGCTTGCCTTGCCATGCGGGAAGAGCGGGGCGGCGGGGTACGGGATGCCGGGAAGGGCGGCCCGGCTGTCCCGGTTTTTGTGCTTTTCGTGACCATATTGCGGGGCGTAGCCGATTCGGGCATGTCGGGGGCATGAATGTTATTTCCGACTGGTTCGCGGGCGGCGCCATCCCGTGGTCGCCCATCCTGCTTTCCCTGCGGGTGGCGGGGCTGGCCACGGCCGCCTCGTTTTGCGCGGGCGTGGGGGCGGCGTGGCTGCTGGCCCGGCGGCGCTCGCCCGTGACCGCCGTGCTCGACGCCATGTGCACCCTGCCCATGATCCTGCCGCCGACGGTACTCGGCTATTACCTCATCCTGCTGGTGGGACGGCGCGGCGTGCTCGGGCCGTGGCTGGCGGACTGCGGCATCAATCTCATCTTCTCGTGGCAGGGGGCCGTAGTCGCCGCGACGGTGGTCGTTTTTCCGCTTATCTACAAGTCTGCCCGGGCCGCGCTGGAGCTGGTGGACCCGCGCCTTGAGAATGCCGCCCGTACCCTTGGCGCTTCGGAATGGAAAGTTTTTTGGAACGTCTCGCTGCCCTTGGCGTGGCGCGGCATCGTGGCCGGGGGAATGCTGGCCTTTGCGCGGGGCATGGGGGAATTCGGCGCGACGCTCATGATCGCGGGCAACATCCCCGGCAAGACGCAGACTTTGGCGCTGGCCATTTACGACGCGTTTCAGGCGGGCAACGACGAGCAGGCCACGGTGCTGGTGGTGCTGACCTCCTGCCTGTGCCTGACGATTCTGGTCATGGCCGACCGTCTTTTCGGCGGCAGGGCGGGAGGGCGCTGATGCTGGATGTGCGCATACGCAAGCGGCTGGCAACGGGCCGGGGCCGTGAGGATACTTTTTCCCTTGACGTTTCGCTGCGCTGCGCCACGCGGCGGCTGGTGCTCTTCGGGCATTCCGGCTCGGGCAAGACGCTCACCTTGCAGGCGCTCGCGGGCCTCATCCGTCCTGACGGCGGCCATATTCAGGTGGGCGACAGGCTGCTGTACGCGTCCGACAAGGGCGTGGACATCCCGGCGCGCCAGCGGCATCTGGGCTATGTCTTTCAGGATTACGCCCTTTTTCCACACCTGACGGTGCGCGGGAACGTGGAGTTCGGGTTGGGCCGGGAAAGGCGCACCTTCCTGGGTCGGCCTACGCCCGAGGCGCGCAGAGACGTGGAACGCCTGCTTGAACGTTTCGAGGTGGGGCACCTGGCGGCACGTTATCCCCGGGAGATTTCCGGCGGCCAGCGGCAGCGCGTGGCGCTGGCCCGGGCTCTCGTGGCCGAGCCCTGCATGTTGCTTCTCGACGAGCCCTTCGCGGCGCTCGATCCCCTCCTGCGCGTGCGGATGCGGCGGGAAATCCGCGACCTTCTCGACGAGTGGGACATCCCGCTCGTCCTGATCACCCACGATCCCGCCGACGTGGACGCCTTTGCCGACGCCTTGGCCGTCTACCGGGGCGGTTCCGTGCGCCACGTGCTGGAGGATTACCCCGCAGAGCGTGCGCGGGCCGCCGATGCGCTGTCCCTGCTGGCCCCTCTGGTGGAGGCGTGAAACCGGCACGAGTGCGGCGGGACAGGCCCCGGTCGTTTCTCTTCTAGGAAAAGAAAGCCTCCCTCGGATGGCCGGGGGAGGTGTTCTTTTCGACGAGGCGTTTTCCGCTCTTCGGCGGCGAACCTCCGGGACGGCGTTTCTCTGGGGCGCTTGGAATGTCCCGCAAGGACGCCGGGGGGGCCCTAAATCCCCAGAATGACGGCAAAGGCCTTGAAGAGGACGGAAACGGGCTGGCCGGGTTCAAGGTTGAGCGAACGGGCGCTTTCGGCGGTGATGACCGCGCAGACGGTCGTGCCTTCCTCAAGGGCTACGTTGACTTCGGCTTCGATCTCCCCGGTGCGGATGCTCTGCACGGTTCCAGGAAAGTGGTTGCGGGCGCTGGTGGGCGCGTCGCCGGTGCTCAGGATCACCCAGGGGGCCTTGATGGTGGCCGTGGTGTTCATGCCTTCGCGCAGTTCCAGATTGTCCGCGCTCTCGGAGGTGATCACGGCGACCACCTTGAGTCCGGTGGAGGTGAGGATTTCCACTTCTACGAGCAGATCGCCGCGGGTGATGCGGTTGATGGTACCGGTAAAGGCGTTGCGGGCGCTTGTTTTTTTCATGGCTTCTCTCCTTAGATGTGAGTGGACGATGCGGCGCGCTTCCTCGCGGGGGAAATGGAGGTAGCTGGCCGTGAGGTTGGGGCTCTGCTGCCCCAGAAAGTGCTGGACGATGTTGAGGGGCACGTCGCCGCGCAGAAGCTCGATGCCCCGGGAATGCCGGATGACGCGGGGGCTCAACAGTTCTTTGGGCAGGCCCGCATCTTTTGCCCGTTCGTAAAAGATGCGGCGCACGTAGCCCTGATCAAGGTGCAGGACCTCTCCGCGCAGCCCGAACATGGCGGGCGATTCCAGCACTTGCCGGATTTCCGCCATGATTGCCTCGGGAAGCTGGAGTTCCCGGGGGCTTTGGCCGTGCACCACGACAAGGGAGCGCGCAAAGTCGAGGTCCACCCGGTCGTCCAGCGCCAACGCTTCCCCAAGGCGCAGGGCGCCGTAGCGGATGAGCAGGAAGACGAGCCAGAGCCTGCCCCGCGACCGGGTCTGCGCCGAGGTCGCCGCCGAGCGGTACCAGTCCGAGAAGGCCTGCATCGCCGTTTCGAGCTGCTCGGACGTCAGATGCCGGACGTTGTCCGGGACGGTGAACTGCCCTCCCGAAGGCGTGGACGGACGTACCGCCGTGCTGCGGGATTCGCGCTCATGGCGGACGCACGCTTCAATGAAACGCAGGGCCGAGTCGTCAAGGCCGCGTACAAGGCGGGTTATTTCTTCCTGCATGGCTGCTCCTCTGTAACGGGCAAGCAAGTGATGGGGGATGCAGGCTACCCCACAGGGCCGGACAGTCGAAAGCCGGTCACGCGGCCTTCTAAAAGAGTGACCACATTGCTCTGAAAAGGCAAGAGGCGTATTGCGAGAATAGGCCGATTTTCTCCATAACAGTCAACAATGGGGTAGAAACATGAACAAAATAGGTTGGGGCCGGTGCCTGCGCCGGGCCGCGCTTGGAGCGATAGGCTGTCTTTTGCTGGCTGTTCCCGCCTTTGCCGCGCAGGAGATCACCGTTTCGGCGGCGGCGAGTCTGGCCAACGCCTTCAGCGAAATCAAGGGCCTTTTTGAGCAACGCTACCCCGAGATCAAGGTGCATACCAATTTCGCAGCTTCCAATCCGCTCCTGAAGCAGATGGAAGAGGGCGCGCCCGTGGATGTTTTCGCCTCGGCGGATCAGGAGACGATGGACAAGGCCGCCGCCAAAAAACTGGTGGACCCAGCTACACGCAAGGATTTCGCCCTCAACGATCTGGTCATGGTCGTCCCCTCGGACGGCAAGCTTTCCCTCTCCGGGGCCGAGGATTTGACGAAGCCCGAGGTGAAGCGCATTGCCGTGGGGAATCCCGATTCCGTTCCGGCGGGGCGTTATACCAAGGCCGCCCTGACCGCCGCCGGGCTGTGGGAAACCCTCCAGCCCAAATACGTTTTCGGCGCAAGCGTGCGTCAGGCCCTCGACTACGTGGCCCGGGGCGAGGTGGATGCGGGCTTCGTCTACCGTACCGACGCCATGATCGGCGGGGACAAGATGAAGGTGGCCGTCGTCATGAGCGGGCACAAGCCTGTGCTCTATCCCATAGCCGTGGCGACGACGGGCTCCAACCGCGCGGGCGCCGAGGCGTTCGTGGCGTTCGTCCTGTCCCCGGAAGGCCGCGCCGTGCTCACCAAATACGGTTTCAGTCAGCCGCAGCGGTAACGGCCCCGCGCCGAGAGGGAGGGAGTTGCCGCAAGGGACTTGCCAGACGCAGGGATTCAGGGAAGAATATTCCTGAATCCCTTTTTGCAGGAGCACGGAACCATGCGGCACTGGCTTTTTAAAAGCGAACCGGACTGCTACTCGTTCACCGACTTGGAAAACGCGCCCAATCAGACCACCTCGTGGGACGGCGTGCGCAACTATCAGGCGCGCAACTTCATGCGCGACGACATGAAGCGCGGTGACCTCGGCTTTTTCTATCACAGCGGCAAGCAGCCCGAGATTGCGGGCATCGTGGAAATCGTGCGCGAGGGGCATCCCGACGTGACGGCGCAGGACCCCGAGGCCGGGCATTTCGATCCCAAGGCCACGCCGGAGAATCCGCGCTGGTACATGGTGGACGTGCGGCTGGTGCGGCGTTTCGATCCTCCGGTGCCTCGCAGCCTGCTGCGTTTCCTGCCCGAGGCTGCGGGCATGGAACTCATGAAGACCGGGAGCCGTCTCTCCGTCCAGCCCGTCGAAGGGGAGGCTTATGAAGCCATCGTGCGGCTGGCGGACGATCTCGCCAAAGACAAGGCAGGAGGCAAGGCATGAGCGAACGGCTGCATCCCACCTCCGACGAGGAGTTTGCCGCGCTCAAGGCGCGGGTGGCGCGTCTGGAACGGCTCGAAGAGCAGGTTTATTTTCAGGAGCAGACCCTTTCCGAACTTAACGATGTGATCACGCTGCAACAGAAGCAGCTTGACCACTATCAGGCGCGACTGGAAACGCTGGAGGAGAAGTTTCGCGAACTATGGGAACTGCTCGGCGAAGAAGGCGGCGAAGCCACGGTCCCGCCGCATTACATGCAGCTTTCGTGAGGGGTTGAGGAAATTGGAGGGGGGAGGGGAAACCTTTCTGGAGAAGGGGGGAGCACCCCCACAGTTTCCCCTCCCCCCTCCAAACCTCCCCCTTCCCTTCCAAAGACGTTCGTCCTTATCGAATCCCTCATCGGGAGAAGGGGGCTTTTCGGTAAGAGGGTGCCTCTGAGGTGAGGTGGGGGCTTTTTTTTGTGGAGTTCCCTCCCTGTGTGCAGGGAAAGGACCAAGAAGTGGGATGACTTCGCGACCCGCGCGACGTCCCCTCCCTGCGTACAGGGAAGGGACTGCCAGCAGTACCAGTCCTGCCAGACCTGTCAGAATTTCTTCTCTGGGCGCAGGGGAGGGAACGCGACCCCCAAAACAAGGTCAGCCACTATGCGAATTCCTTTCCTGCCGCAGGGAGGGGATTATCCCTCGCATTTGACGGTGGGACGCAAGGGATTCCTTCCCTGCGCGCAGAGGGTGCTGGTTTTATAGGTAAATAGGTAAAAAGGAATTGTATGAGAGGGCCTTTCCTTGTGCGCAGGGAAAGGCTTTTGTTTTGAGGAGGAGAGGGATGCGGGCACGGCGGACTGCCGTCGTTTCAGGACGGCTGCTTTTCCGGCGCTTTTTATTTGGGATAGTAGTTGATGACGATGCAGGTGAGCATCGTGTCCTGCCGGTTGATATAGATATGGTCAAGGGAGGAGTCGAAGACGAGGGAATCGCCTTCTTGCAGCGTGTAGTCGGCTCCTTCCGTGCGCAGGATGAGTTCACCCTTGATGACGTAGACGTATTCCTGCGCCTTGTCGGTATGCCCGATGGACATGTTGGAAGAGTGGGGGTCGAGTTCGATGTAAAAGAGCTCGAAATTCCGAAAGGGCGTGCTTTTGTAGTAGCAATAGAGGCGGTAGGCTTCCGTTTCCCCGATCTGCATGGGGTTTTGCGGTTTGCGGATGAGGGCGGCTTCCTTTTCCACGTCGTCGATCAGCTTGGTATAGGGGACATCCAGCCCGTGCGCGATTTTCCAGATCGTGTTGATGGTAGGGTTGCTGTCCCCTTTTTCGATCTCCGAAAGCATCGCCTTGCTGATTCCCGACAGCTTCGAGAGCTGGCCGAGGGTCAGATGGCGGGCGTTTCTCAAGTCGCTCAGATTTTTTGCAATGATTTTACCAAGTTCCATAAGCCTGCCTTGCTGTTGACAAGAAAAGCGCGGGTTTGTAAGGTGTATCTTACGATTCGTTCTTTATACCGAACAGCATCTATGCCGATCCGGCGAAAAGGCCGTGGCGTCCGCGCTTCGGCGCGCCGTTTCGTCAAGCGCATCCCGGCGCAAGGAGACAATCCATGAAAATGCGGGCTTTTCTGGCGGCTTTGCCCCATACTCTGCCCATTTGCGTCGCCTTCCTCTTTCTGGGCATGTCCTACGGGTTCTACATGCACAGCAAGGGCTTTTCCTTCGTCTATCCCATGCTCATGAGCTTCTTCATTTTCGCGGGATCGATGGAATTCGTGACGGTGGGGCTGCTTCTCGGGCCTTTCAATCCGCTTTCCGCCTTTTTGCTGACGCTCATGGTCAACGCGCGCCACCTGTTCTACGGCATTTCCATGCTCGACAAATACAGGGACTGCGGCCTCAAAAAGGGCTATCTCATCTTCGGCCTGTGCGACGAATCCTTTTCCATCAATTGCAGCGTCGCGCCCCCGCCCGACGTAGACCGGGGCTGGTTCATGTTTTTCGTCACTCTGCTCAATCACATCTACTGGGTTCTCGGCTCGACGCTCGGCGGTCTTGTGGGCTACGCCGTCCGCTTTGACGCCAAGGGCATCGAATTCGTGATGACCGCGCTTTTCGTCGTCATCTTCCTCAACCAGTGGAAGGCGGCGGAGGGGCATCTCCCGGCCCTCATCGGGATTGGCTGCTCGGCCCTGTGCCTGATCCTTTTCGGAAGCGCGCGCTTCATGCTTCCGTCCATGGCGGCCATCGTCGCCGTCTGCCTGCTGGCCCGCAACATACCCTACTATCGCGCAAGGACGGCCTGATCATGACCACGCTGGAAAGCATCATTCTCATCGCCGTGGTGGTGGCCGCGACGATGCTGACCCGCTTTATCCCTTTCCTCGTCTTTTCCGCCCGCCGGACGCCGCCGCCCGCCGTGGCCTATCTGGGGAAGGTCCTTCCCTATGCCGTCATCGGGCTGCTCATCGTCTATTGCCTGAAAGACGCTTTTGCCGGAGACTCTTACGGCATTCCCGAAGGGCTGGCAATCCTTGGCACGGTCTTTCTGCATCTGTGGAAAGGGAACGCGCTTCTGAGCATCGGCGGCGGCACGGCGGCCTATATGCTTCTCGTGCAAACCTGCTTCGCCTAGCCGCGTTTCATTGGTGCCCCACGCCGGGAGAGGAAAGCCGGGAGACGGCGGCCCTAATCCTCCCACTTCTTCACGGGCACGGTGGAAACGGCGTTGAAGGGCGAGCCCTCCACGATGCGGCGGCTGACCGCGAGGTAGACGAGCGTGTTGCGTTTTTCGTCCCAGATGCGGGTGACGCGCGTGGCCTTGAAGAAGATGGAGGTCGATTCCCGGAAGACGTTGGCTTCTTTGGGCAGCTTGGCCGGAATCTTGATAGGCCCGATCTGGCTGCACGAGATGGAGAAGTTGGACGGGTCCTCGGCGAGCCCCAGCGTCCCGGAGACGCCGCCCGTCTTGGCCTGACTGATGTAACAGGCCACGCCGGGGATGTCGGGATCGGTGAAGGCGGAGACGCAGACCTTATGATTGGCCCCGAGCAGTTTCCACGCCGTGGTGACGCAGCCCACTTCCGAATCGTCGCCGGCAAGGGCGGCGGCAGGCAGCAGGAGGCAGAGCAGGGCGAGGCAGGGGACTATTTTCATGGTTTTTTCCTGTGGTTGAGATGAAAGGGAAAGGCTAGCCGACGCTTCCGGCGACGCCGCACAGCGCGCCCGGGACAAGCTCGCAGGCCAGCGTGTATTCGCCGGGCACGCCGGGATAGGTGATCGGGGCGGCGGGACGGAAGCCGAAATGGGCATAGTAGGCGGGATCGCCCACAAGGATGACCGAGGCGTGGCCCAAAGCCCTGGCCCTGTCGAGGCCCTCCCGCATCAGCGCCGCGCCCACGCCTGCGTTGCGGCGTTCCAGAACGACGGACAGGGGCGCGAGGAGCAGGCTTTCCGTACCCGCCCCGCCGTCGCGGACGGTGACCCCGGTGAGCATGACGTGCCCGATGAGTGCCCCGCCGTCCTCGGCCACAAGCTCGAGCTCGGGGATGTGCCTGCCTTGCCGCAGTTCCCGCACGAAATCCTGTTCCGTGCCGCTGGACACCTTGGCTGTCTCAAACGCCTTTTGGACCAGCCCGTGGATGCCGTCGTAGTCGGCCTCCGTCGCTTGCCTGATTATCATGCTTTTCTCCCTTGGAGATATTTCTCATGTTTTCCGCCTTTTCTGGAAAAGGCGGGTGCCTCTTGAGCGCCTTTCATCCGCCTTGAAGGACCGGGACCACGACCTTTGCAGCTTTCTGTCCGCCTCTCTCTCATCAAAGAGAGCGTGCGGCGGTCCAAGTGCCCTTTGGCCTTCTGCTTGACCTGCAGCCGGAAGGGGAGGCAGGCGCGGCGTCTCCCAAAGACGGACCTTTTTTCAATCGTAAGGGGCTGAATGCTCTCAGGACGAGGCACCGTTCCGCGCGCCTCTCTCCTCCGGGGTGAGGGGGCCCGGGAGGAACACGCTGTAAACGTTATCGCCGCCCTCACATCTCCGTCGATCCGAGGGGGTCCGGGGGGAATCATTCCCCCCGGACAGGGGGTCAAGGGGGGCGGTAGCCCCCCTTGCCGCCGGAGGCTCCCTCCCTCCCGCACGCTCCCGCTACCCTTCCTTCAGCATGTGCCCGAGCTCGTCGAGCTGCTTCTGCACGTGCCTGTCGTAGCGCGATACGTCGCCGCGTATCCTGTTCATGACGTCGAGGAAGAGGCGCAGATGTACGGACTGCTGGAAGAGGCTTTCCAGCGCCGGGGCGAAGCCGCGCTTGATTTCAAATTCGTAGGCCTTGCCCAGATCGTCGCGCACGGCGGCGAGTTCCTGCCGCAGGGTTTCGCTCACGCGCTCGGCGTAGGCTTCCGCCTCGCGCCGCCGCTTGTCGAGGAAGGCGGCCTTGCGCTTGTCCTCGCGCCCCAGATGGTAGAGGAGCCCGGCGGTCCCGGCCACGGCCGCGACCACGGCGGCGGCAAAGGGACTGGCCGCAGTCAGGGCGAGGATGTTGCCCGCCGTGACGAGCAGGGTGAGCGGGCCGAGCGCGGTTATGCGGCCCACCGTGAGGCCTGTGGTGAAGACCGCGAGGTTCTTCATGTGCCGGTGGGTCTGCACGAGAAAATGCGTCGCCGCCGAGGACGAACTGTCCACATCGCCGGGATCGTCGTGCAGGCCCTCGATGTCGGCGCTGAGGCGGGCAAGGCAGTCCTGCGAGAATTCGTCCATGCGCGCGGAAAAGAGGCGCAGCTTGTCTTCCCATCCCCGCAGCACGCCGCGCTGCTCCTCAAGGAATTCGTCCACCGTCCGCCGCGTCACGGCCCGGGCTTCCGTGGCGTCGAAGTCCTTCCACGCGCTGTCCTTGGCGAAGTGGTGGCCCAGCTCCCCGGCCTTGCGGTTCACCGCGTCCATGAGGCGCAGAACCAGCGTTTCGCGGAAGCGTTCGAGCGCTTGTGCCGTGGCCGTGTCCCACGCCTCAATGTCCTTTCCTGTGGCCTCCACCACCTGCCGGGCCTGCTCCAGCGAGGCGAGGGCCGAGGCGGAAAGCTGGCGGGCGTGCGCGTCGAGCATGGCTAGGAGCTGCGGGTCCGGCAGGGAGGCGCGGTAGTCCTCCACGTGGCGGCGCAGGCGTTCGCGGGCGGAATCCGCGATGCGGGCGTATGCCTCTCCGATTTTCAGGCGGTAGGCTTCCTTGCCCGCGTCCCGGTTCATGGTTTCCCGCAGCAGGGCGAGGAGGCTGTCGAGTTCCCCGCAGCCGGGGCCGGTTTTCGTCACTTTGGAGAGGGTTTCCGTGAAGGCCGCCCGGTCGCGGCAACGTTCGAGCACGGCCTGCCGCGTGTTCACGGCCACAACCCCGGCAAGCTCGACCTGCGCGGAATGGCGGCAGGCTTCGAGCAGGACGGTCCGGGCCTGTTCGCGGGCCTGTTCAAGGCTCGCGGCGTCGTTGAGGCGGTCGATGTTGGTCAGCACGCCGATGATGCTCACCGTGCGCCCGCTGCGGGCGAGCTTGCGCAGGAGGCTCAATTCGGAGTTGGAGCCGGGATCGCGCGCGTCCATGACGAAGATCACGCAGTCGGCTTCAAGGCTTTCCTCATAGGAGAGGTAGTCGTGGAACTGGTCCGTATCGTTCAGGCCCGGCGTGTCCACGAGGACCACGCCCGATTGCAGGGTTTCCAGCGGAAGCCCGATGCCCACGCGGGCCACGAAGCCCGAAAAGCGGCCTTCAAGACTGATGTAGTCGCCGAGATCGTCCCAGCAGGTGATGCCCGAGAGGAGCTTGCCCGGCACGAAGGCGCCGTCAGCCACGCCCTTGCGGATGCGTTCGATCTTGCGGGTGAGGACGAGGCTGTCCTGTTCGTTGTCGAGGTAGTCCTCAAGCCGGGCGAACTGGCTGGAGTCGAGGAAGCGCACGCTGTAGTCCGGGGCGGGGGCGTAGCGGAACTCCACCACGGTGGCTGTTTCCGGCGTGGTTTCGCGCACCGGGGACAGCTCCTGTCCGATGATGGCGTTGACGAGCGAGCTTTTGCCGCGCTTGCGTTCGCCCACGATGACGATTTTGAAGGGCTGGCGGCGCAGCATCTTGCGGAAGAGGTAGAGCTCCTCGCGCAGGTCCATGTCGTCGAGCGTCCACGCGATGCGGTCAAGCTCGGCGGCAAAGCGTTCCATGTCCGCGTTGAAATGGCTGGTTTCTGGCGCGAACCACTCGCGTATGTCCTTGCGGGAAGGCAGGACACCGGTCGCCATGCGGTAGAGCCCCCCGAGGCTTTCGCCCACGTTAATGCCCAGCGTCAGGCTGCGGCCCCCGCGTTCGAGACGGGCCTTGCGGAAGGCCCATTCAATGTCGTCCACCAGCGAGCGGGCCTTTTCGTCCACCCGCTCCTCCTGCCCGCCGATGATGGACAGGGCGCGGAGCATGGCGTCCACGAAGGAGGCCGAAACCTTTTGCGCCTCGGCCTGATTGGCCATGTCGCGGGCGATGGCCGCGGGATCGGAGGGCGGGTTGAGGAGCGCGTAGTGGAGCTTGGCCTGAAGCGCGGCGTGCAGGGCCCGTTCCCCGAAGATGGCCTCGGCCGCCTCCTGAACGAGCTGGTACTCGCGGTAGGTGAGCATCCCGTCCGTGGTGGCGACCGCCGCGAGCAGGAGCAGGATGCGGTCGTTGAAGGAGTCGCCCGGGATCGGCTGGACGGGCTGCGGGAGGAGGGAAAGCAGGGATGCTGAGGCGGGGCGGGAAGACATGGGGCGGCTCCTTTGCGGATCGGGGTCCGGTAAGGAAAGGGTAGCCGTAACAGGCTTTTTTTTCAACGGGGCTAGGCGTGCCCCCGCCCGCCGCCTCCGCCTTGACTCGCAAAGGATCAGCTTTACATATGATCCGTTGAAGCTGCGTCCCCCGCCCGGATCGGGAGGGCGCGCACGGACGCGCGTGTCCTGAGGAGGCTGTGTATGAGCGTGGAATATAAAGACTATTACAAGATACTGGGTGTGGGGCGCGAAGCCTCCAAAGACGAGATTTCCAAAGCTTTCAAAAAGCTTGCGCGCCAGTATCACCCGGACCTCAACCCCGGCAACAAGGACGCCGAGGAAAAGTTCAAGGAAATAAACGAGGCCTACGAAGTTCTCAAAGACGATGAAAAGCGGAAGATGTATGACCAGCTTGGCCCCAACTGGCAGCAGGGCCAGCACTTCGGCGGCAATCCCTTCGGAGCGGGCGGCGGAAGCACGCGCTTCACGTTCAATGGTCAGGAATTCTCCGGTCAGAGCTTCGAGGGCACGGGCTTCAGCGACTTTTTCGAAACGCTCTTCGGCGGCTCGCGCCAGCAGGGGGGCTTCGGAGGCGGCTCTTTCGGCGGCTTTTCCTCCCGCCCGCAGCGTGGCCGCGACGTGGAGGCGGACATCTCCGTGACGCTTGAGGATGCGGTGAAGGGCGGCGAACGCAGCCTCACCCTGGAAGGCGACGAGGGCCCCAAGACGCTCAAGGTGAACATCCCCGCGGGCGTCAAGGAAGGGGCCAAGCTGCGTCTGGCCGGGCAGGGCTACGCCTCGCCCAACGGCGGCCCCAAGGGTGACCTCTATCTGCGTATCCGCTTTGCGCCGCATTCGCTTTTCCATGTGGACGGGACCGATCTCGTCTATGAGGCGCGGCTGGCCCCGTGGCAGGCCGTACTCGGAGCCAAGATCAAGGTGCCGACCCTTGAGGGCACCGTGGAGCTTTCCGTCCCCGCGGGTACGGGCAGCGGCAAGAAGATGCGGCTGCGCGGCAAGGGGCTCGGCCCCGCCTCCTCGCGGGGTGATCTCTACGTCAGGATCGGCATCGACGCGCCCAAGGACCTCACGCCCAAGCAGCGCGAACTCTGGGAAGCGCTCGCGGCCGCGAAGTGATGCCGCGCCGTGCGCATGAAGCCATGTTGGGGAGATGAGCATATGGAACTTTTGCAGAATTCAAGAGATGTGCCGAGCCGTTCGACGCTGATCGTCTGGGCTGAGTTTCTGGAACTCACCGGCTCGACGCCGGATCATCTGTCGGAACTGATGGACATCGGCTGGCTCAACCCGACGCGTACTGCGGAGGAAGCCCTTTTGTTCCGTCAGGAGGACGTCTATCGTATCCGTAAACTGGAACGCCTGTGCAGCGATTTTGAATTGCATCCTCTGGGCGGCTCCATTGTAATGGACCTTCTGGACAGGATTGCGGAACTTGAAGTTCGGATACGGGAATTGACAGAGCGTTAGGATGACTTATTGTAGTAAGAAAGAGACAGCAATGTCTTTTATGCAGTGACGTTGCGTTCCGGGCGGTGATGTTCGGAGGCGCGACGTCCGCCTGAGAACGCCATTGAGGTGAACCGCTATGGATATCAACAGATTTACCGAAAAATCCCGTGAAGCGCTGAGCACGGCGCAGGGGCTCGCCGCCCAGTACGGCCATCAGGAGGTCGACGCCGAACACTTGGCGCTCGCTCTGGTGGGACAGGAAGACGGCTTCGTCCCCCGCGTGCTCGAACGCGCGGGCGTCTCCCCGAAGGCGCTGATCACGGCGCTTGAGGCGGCGCTCAGGAAGCGTCCCTCCGTGCGCGGTCCGGGGGCGGAAATGGGCACCATCGCCATTTCGCAGCGGGTGGCCAAGGCCCTCGCCAACGCCGAGGCCCTCGCCAAGCGCCTGCGCGACGAATACGTGAGCGTGGAACATATTTTTGCCGAACTGCTGCGGGAGCCTGCTTCCACGGGCTTCGGACAGGTGGCCGCTGAAGCCGGGCTGTCCGCCGACAAGTTTGCCGAAACCATGATGGCCGTGCGCGGCCCGCACCGCGTTACCTCCGCCAACCCCGAGGAAAGCTACGAGGCGCTCGCCAAATATGGCCGCAACCTCGTGGAGGCCGCCAGCAAGGGCAAGCTTGATCCGGTCATCGGCCGCGATGCCGAAATCCGGCGCGTCATCCGCATCCTTTCGCGGCGCACCAAAAACAACCCCGTGCTCATCGGCGAGGCCGGCGTGGGCAAGACCGCCATCGCGGAGGGGCTCGCCTACCGTATCGTCAAGGGCGACGTGCCCGAGGGCCTGAAGGACAAGACCATTTTCGCGCTGGACATGGGCGCGCTCATCGCCGGGGCCAAGTACCGCGGCGAATTCGAGGAACGCCTCAAGGCCGTGCTTTCCGAAGTGCAGAAGTCGGAAGGGCAGATCATCCTCTTCATCGACGAACTGCACACCATCGTGGGCGCGGGCAAGACCGACGGCGCGATGGATGCGGGCAACCTCTTGAAGCCGCTGCTGGCGCGGGGTGAACTGCACTGCATCGGCGCGACCACGCTTGACGAGTACCGCAAGTACATCGAGAAGGACCCGGCCCTTGAGCGCCGTTTCCAGACCGTGCTGGTTGAGGAACCGACCGTCGAGGACACGATTTCCATCCTGCGCGGTCTGAAGGAGCGTTTCGAGGTCCACCACGGCGTGCGCATCAGCGACTCCTCCATCGTGGAGGCGGTGGTGCTCTCGAACCGTTACATCACGGATCGCCAGCTTCCCGACAAGGCCATCGACCTCATCGACGAGGCCGCGGCCATGATCCGTACGGAGATCGACTCCCTGCCCACGGAACTCGACGAGGCGAACCGCAAGGTCATGCAGCTTGAGATCGAGCGCGAGGCCTTGCGCAAGGAAACCGACGACGCCTCCCGCGAGCGGCTGGAAAAGCTGGAGAACGAGCTGCGCAACCTTCAGATGACGCAGTCGGAATTGAAGGGCCAGTGGGAGAAGGAAAAGGACGTCATCAACGTCGTGCGCGACCTCAAGGGTGAGATCGAGAAGACCCGTCTGGCCGTGGAGGACGCGACCCGGCGCGGGGATTTGCAGGCCGCTTCGGAGTTGAAGTATGCCAAACTTCCGGAACTGGAGAGGAAACTCCATGAAGCGGAGGACTGGCAGGAAGCGCCCCGCCTGCTCAAGCAGGAGGTGCGCCCGGACGACGTGGCCGACATCGTGGCCCGCTGGACGGGCATTCCGGTCACGCGGCTGCTCCAGTCCGAGCGTGACAAGCTCATCCATCTGCCGGACAAGCTCCACGAGCGGGTCGTCGGGCAGGATGAGGCGGTACAGGCCGTGTCCGACGCCGTACTGCGTACCCGGGCCGGGCTCTCCGATCCCTCGCGTCCGCAGGGCTCCTTCATCTTCCTCGGGCCCACCGGTGTGGGCAAGACCGAGCTTTGCAAGGCGCTGGCCGAGGCGCTCTTCGACAGCGAGGACAACATCGTCCGCCTCGACATGAGCGAGTACATGGAAAAGCATTCGGTGGCGCGGCTCATCGGCGCGCCTCCCGGTTACGTGGGTTACGACGAAGGCGGCCAGCTCACCGAGGCCGTGCGCCGCAAGCCCTACAGCGTGATCCTTTTTGACGAGATCGAGAAGGCGCACCCGGATGTCTTCAATACGCTTCTGCAATTGCTGGACGACGGGCGTTTGACGGACAGTCAGGGCCGGACGGTGGACTTCCGCAACACCATCGTGATCATGACCTCGAACATCGGTTCCTACCGGATGCTCGACGGCATCAATCCCGACGGTTCCTTTGCCTCGGACGTCTATTCGGCGGTCATGGGCGAACTGCGCCAGCACTTCAAGCCCGAGTTCCTGAACCGGGTGGACGAGACGGTCCTCTTCAAGCCGCTCCTGCCCGAGCAGATCGGCCAGATCATCGACCTTCAGCTCCGGCGGCTCCAGAAGCGTCTGGACGAACGCAAGATCGCGCTTGAGCTGACCGAGGCGGCTCATGATTTCATCGCTGACGCCGCCTACGATCCGCACTATGGGGCCAGGCCGCTCAAGCGTTACCTGCAAGCCCACGTGGAAACCCCGCTCGCCAGGTTCATCATCGGCGGGCAGGTCCGCGACGATCAGAAGGTGGTCATCGACGCCACGGAAGACAGCCTGCGCTTCGGCGTCAAGGACGGCGACGAGGTGCGGTGGCTATAAGAAGACAGTAGAGAAGAGCAGGGGGGAGGGGGAACCCTTCTCCAGAAGGGTTCCCCCTCCCCCCTGCACCCCCCT
>CALVEZ010000044.1 GCA_944326695.1 Candidatus Bilophila faecipullorum
TCGAGGACCTTGAACGTGATGGTCTTGTCCTCTTTCATGATCCAGCCAGTCAGCTCCTGACCGGCCTGCACGCCTTCAACGGTGATGACGCCGACGCTGTCGCCGTCTTCATGAACCAGAAATTGCACTGACATGGTTGCCTCCTTGGAGTTTGATTCCAAAACTTGTGTATTATGTCTTATATAAGACTGTCAAGTGAAAAAGCGGCCAAATGAAGCCCGGTCATCCGGAAAAGGGCCGCTGCCCACGCGGGCGCGGGGTTGCAGGGACAAGGTTGAAAGGGTTGCCGGAAAAACGGGGCCGGAAGCCGGGCCGCAAGGGATTGCGGGGTGGAGGTTACGGGTTCAGGGCAGTTTTATGTTGAAACGGCTCCACACGCAGGTATGGCCCGCCACAACATGGCGTGGATTCTGCCAAAAACGACCTTTTTGGGCAGAATGCCAACGTTGACTTTTGTAAAAGGTCAACGTGCATCTGCTCTAGATGAACAGGCCCGTAGGCGCGGGAACGTTGAGGAGCTGCGTGAACCCGCCCCAGACCAGCAGGGCGAAGCCCACCCCGAACACGAGGGCCGTGCGGACAAGGTGCCCCCATCCCCGGCTGCGATCCCCGAGGAGAAGGGTCGAGCAGGCGATGAAGATCATCGTCCCCGTCAAAAAGCCGAGCATGGGCATGACCACCGCGTAGGCGAAAGAGGCCATGCAGATGAGGGTTACCTTGTTCCACGCCACGGGCTCGGCGTCCCCGGCGGGGGCGGCCCCGTGCCGACGCCACAGGCCCTTGGCTACGAAATACGCGCCTCCGGCCCCGATGAGCGTGGTCAGCACCTCGGGGAAGACCCGGCTCACGCCCTCAAGCCCTTCGTACTGCACGAAGAAGGCGGCGGCGATGGCGATAAAACCGAGCCCGGCGAAGAAGTCCGCCGTCCATGCGGGCCGCGGGCCTTCGGGAAGCAGCGCGGCGTTCTTGCGGTTGCGCAGCTTCAGCAGGAAAGGCGTCACCAGCGAGAGGATCAGGGCCCCGATGAGCACCTTGTTGATCGATCCCTCGAACATGACCGCCGCAAGCCCCCCGTCGAGCGAGCGGGACAAGTCCACGCTCTTGCCGAGGTTCTCCTCAATCATGGGCCCGAGGATGACGCCAAGAGCCATCGCTCCGGTGTCCATGCCCACCTTGCCGCCGAAGAAGCCGATGAGCCCGAAGGCGAAGACCACCCAGATGTCCACGAGGCTGTTGCTGATGGCGTAGGCCCCGATGTAGGCCAGCACCACAATGCCGATGGCCACGAGCGTCAGCCGGATGCTCAAAAGCCGGGCCATGCACTGGCAGAGCACGAAGCCCACCGGAATCATGAGCAGGTTCACGGCGAACTGCGAGACGATGAAGGTGTAGGCCAGCTCGCCCGAGGCCGTGAAAATCTTGAAGCCCGGCTGGATGCCGTGGGCCATGAGCGCGCCGAGGATGACCGCCGCCACCGCGCTGCCCGGGATGCCGAGGGTGAGCATGGGGATGAGCGAGCCGCCGATGACCGCGTTGTTCGCGCTCTCGGAAGCGGCCACGCCCTCGATGCTGCCCTTGCCGTAGCGGGAGGGGTCCTTGTCCCAGCGCTTGGACTCGTTGTAGGCGATGATCGAGGCGATCTCGCCGCCCGCGCCGGGGAGCATCCCGATCCACGTCCCCATGACCGAGGAGCGCACGAGGATGGTCTTGCAGTGCCGGACGAGGTAGCCGAAGACCTTGCGGAACGCGCCCTTATGCGGGTGGTATTCCGCAATGAAGGTCTTGTCCGTGCCGATGAGGTAGAGCACCTGCGAGAAGGAGAAAAGGCCGATCATGCAGGGGATCACGGAGACGCCCTGCAAGAGGTCGTAGGTGCCGAAGGTGAAACGGGGCACGCCCGTATTGGGGTCGAGCCCGATGGTGGACACGAGGATGCCCGCCGCGCCGGAGAGGATGCCCTTGCCCATGTTGTCCGGGGTCATCACCGCGATGGTGGACAGCCCGAAAAGGCAGAGCCAAAAACTCTCGGGCCCGCCGAAGCGCAGGGCGAAACGGGCGAGCGAGGCGGCAAGGCAGAGCAGGAAGAGCGTGCCCACGACGCCGCCGAAGGCCGAGGACAGAAGCGAGGTGTAGAGCCCGATGTCCGCCCGCCCCTTCTGGCACAGGGGCCAGCCGTCGAAGGTGGTGGCCACCGAGGAGGGGGTGCCGGGCGTGCAGATGAGGATGGCGGAGTTGGCCCCGCCGTAGATGGCCCCGGCGTAGATCGCGCCGAGCATGATCAGGCCGCTAGTGGGATTCATGGCGAAGGTGGCCGGGACCATGAGGGCGACGCCCATCGTGGCCGAAAGGCCGGGCAGCGCGCCGATGACGATGCCCCCGGTCAGCCCGGCGAGCATCAGGATGATGTTCAGAGGTTCGAGAAGATGCAGGAAGGCGGGCAAAAGAAATTCGGTCATGCGAAACGTCCTTCTCGGGATCGGGGCCCGCGCCCCCCTTCGCGGAGGGGCGCGGGCCAAGGGCTATTTCTTCAGTAATCCGGCTTCGGAAAGGGCCTTGCGAGCGTGATCCGTCTGGCTTTCGATGTAGGCGGCGAAGGCTTCGCCGTCCATGTATTCATGGGGCTGTCCGGCCTTCTTCATGTCCGCGACGTAGTCGGGGTCGTCGCAAATCTGCTTGAAGATGGCGCGCAGGGTTTCGAGCTGCTCGGGCTTGATGGATTTGGGAGCGGCGAAGCAGCGGCGGATGTCGGAAACCATGTCGATGCCCGCCTCGCGCAGGGTCGGGACGTCGGGCAGGAACTCGTTGCGCTTTTCGGCGGCCACGTTGAGCACGCGGAACTCGTCGATGGAGCGCATCACGTCGTTGATGTTGCCGAAAATCAGGTCAATCTCGCCGCCGAGCAGGGCCGCGTTCTGGTCGGCCGCGCCCTTGTAGAACACGTTGGTGAGCTTGGCGTCGGGAAAGCGCTTCTGCCAGTCGAGGAACATGAGATGATGCCCGGACAGCGGCCCGACAAGGCCGACGCGGAGCTTGCCGGGGTTCTTCCGCGCGTGGTCGATGATTTCCTGCGTCGTCTTGAAGGGGCTGTCCTTGCGCACGGCGACGCACTGGGGATCGTTGACCACCTGACAGATGTACTTGAAGCTGTCGGGGGTATACTGGGCGTTCTGGGCCAGCGACTGCACGATGAGGTGCGGGACGTTCAGGCCGCCGATGGTGTAGCCGTCGGGCCGGGCCTTGGCGATTTCGGTAAAGCCGATGATCCCGCCCGCGCCGGGCTTGTAGACGAAGACCCAGGGCTGAGGAGCGTATTTGTTCCAGTATTTCTGCATGATCCGGGCCTGCACGTCGCTCGAACCGCCCGCGGTGAAGGCGATGACCATATTGATCGGCTTTTCGGGGTAGGCGGCTGCGGCGGGGGCCGTCAGCGCGGCGGCGAGACAGAAGACCGCAAAAAGGCGCGACAACAGTTTCATGGAGGCTCTCCTTGGATGAGATGGATAATACGGCTCATCTGACGCAACGGGACGACACGCCTTCCCTGTCCGGCGTACGGCGTCCCTCTCATTGTGAGACATTTGTAATATGTCTTATATAAGAGTGTCAAGTGAAAAAGAAAACGGATGTCTTCCCTTAAAATGTAACCATAGTATATTATTTGTTTTTTGAGACAAGAAAAAAAGTGTCGCCTTCCTCCGAGGCTTCTTTTGGGGCAGCTCTTTTTCCCGTTTGAGCGCACAAACCGCACACTTACAAGGTATGAACGAGATAAAGTTCCTTTTTTCACGAAATGACGGCGCGGAAGAAGACCTCTACATGGCACAAATAGCTGTGTTTTTTAGGATAAAAAGCGGGACTACCCCTGACTCCTGAGAGAAAGCCGCTTCTCTACTCTGGCACCAGCTTACGGCTTTGCAAAGCTCAAGGCGTTCAAGAAGGGCCTGCACGGGACCGGCCTATCTCTGGTGGTGACCTACCATAATCTGAAGGTGCCCTCTCGCAGGCGGAAATCATCAGGATCATGGGACGTGAAATCGAAGCCAGCGGCGACGTGGCGAAAATCGTGGTGAAACCCCATTCCGAAGAGAATGTTCTGACGTTCCTGAACGGCACGCTGGCGTTCCGCCGCGCCCATCCCCTACCCGATTTATCGCGCCGACCAGCTACGATACGGGCCCGGTCACGCGCCTTATCGGCGGACTGTTCGGCATTGACCGGACGTTCGAGACGGGGGTGAAGGGATCGAACCCGGCTCACATGCCCGTGCATGTGATGCACGATTCCCTTTCCGCGATTTATCCCGCAACGAAGGAGGCCGACAGGCCATTGCCGAGCCCTCCCCTCGGGCGCGTTAACACTAAACAAATAAGGCCCTGATTTTTCGGCGTATTGACCTGTACTCCGTCAGGGAAAATGGTTTTCCCTGACACGCCTGAAAAAGCGAGGATAGGCAGAATGGCGTTAACAGGTCCCAGCGGGAGCGCCGGGCATCTCTTGACGGCTGCCCCTTCAAAGCGGGCGACGGAATGCCCGATCCGGCGTGCGTCGCCATTTGACGGGGGTTTTCCATGCGCCACCAGACACACCAAAAGGCCCGCACCCGGGAAAACACGGCCTGCGCCTAGCGGCGG
Organism: Candidatus Bilophila faecipullorum; assembly: GCA_944326695.1. Classification (GTDB taxonomy): domain Bacteria; phylum Desulfobacterota; class Desulfovibrionia; order Desulfovibrionales; family Desulfovibrionaceae; genus Bilophila; species Bilophila faecipullorum. Next base: position 4,632 of record CALVEZ010000044.1, read on the forward strand.
CCTGATGGCCGGGTAATGCCCATCTTCTTCATTCTCTTGCGCAACGTATCGGGATGTACCCCGAGCAGCTCTCCCGCGCCGCCCGGACCGTGGATTTTCCCGCCCGTGCGCTTCAGGGCGGCCTCGATATGCTCGCGCACCACGTCATCCAGCGGACGAAGCGCTTCTTCGCTGCCGGATTCGGAAAGGTCCGACGCCGCCCCCGTTGACGCCACCCCCGCCTTCTCGGACAGGCGCACCTCCCCGCGTCCAACGGCGTTGTCCGGCCTGCGTTCCCCGCCCGGGTGGGGTGGGCCCCCCGCTTCCGGCGGCATCCCCTTCTCCATCCACTCCGCAAGACAGCGCCGCACCAGCTCCCGTACCCGCCCCTCAAGCGCCTCCCCCTGTTCCGGCGCGGGGCATCCGGGAACGGCCTGTTCCAAAACAGGCTGAAGGTAGCGGTCAAGCTTGAGCTTGCTGTTGTAGTCCAGAATCACCGCCCGCTCCACGAGGTTTTCCAGTTCCCGGACGTTGCCGGGCCAGTCGTATTGAAGAAGCCGTTCCGCCGAATCCGGCTCGATGCCGGAAATAGGGGGCAGTCCCAGACGGCGCGTGGCCTTGTCGATGAAGTGCCTTGCCAGCGGAAGCAAATCCTGCAACCGCTCGCGCAGCGGGGGAACGGAAATGGTGAACACGTTCAGGCGATGATAGAGGTCCTCGCGGAACGTGCCCTCGCGCAGCATCTTGTGAAGATTGCGGTTCGTCGCCGCGATGATGCGCACGTCCACCGGAATGGACGTCGTGCTGCCCACGCGCTCGACCACGTGATTCTGGAGAGTCCGCAGCAGCCGCACCTGCGCCTGAAGGGAAAGCTCCCCAAGCTCGTCAAGGAACAGCGTGCCGCCGTTGGCCAGCTCGAATTTGCCCGCTACAGCACAGTGCGCCCCGGTGAAGGCCCCTTTTTCGTGCCCGAACAGCGTACTGTCCATGAGCGTCTCCGGGATGGCCCCGCAGTTGACCTTGATGAAAGGCTTGCCCACACGCTGCGATCTGGCCTGAATCGCGTTGGCGACGAGCTCCTTGCCCGTGCCGGTTTCCCCGAGGATCAGCACCGGCGCGTCGGTCCCCGACAGCTTGCGCACGGTTTCCATGACGTTTCTGAGCCCGCCCGAAGTGCCTATGAGTTCGGCGGGCGCGTCGTCCTCATGCGGCGACTGCGCGGGCGTATCATAGCCGTGCGCGGAGAAGAAGCGCTGCACCTCCTCCTCGCGGAGCACCTTGACCAGCGCGAAGCTCAAGGGGATCGCCAGCAGGCCCAGCCTGCGCTCATGCTCCTCCGTAAAACACCCGACCTCCGTCCCGATGAGCCGCAACAGCCCGAGCGGTGCGCCCGTCCCCTTGAGGCAACACACCAGATGCGCCCTCGGCCTGTTTTCGATGAAATCCCGCAAGTCGCTGTTCACGCTCTCGGCGGTCCGCACCTCCTGACTGTTGGGGATGGCATTGACGCCCCCGGCCAGCGAAAAGGCCCGGAGAAACATGGTCTGCTCACGGGAAAAGGGAATGAACCGCCCGAGGAAGCGGATACCGCCGTCGTAGATGAAGTGGAGTTCCAGCAGGGATTGCGAAGACGGCAGGAAGTGGTGGAGGACCATGCCCTCCAGCGGAAACGTCTCTTTCAGGAGCTTGTAGAACGCGATGAGCGATTCCCTGACGTCCGGCATGGCCAGAATCCGCGTTGATTTGTGAAAAAAGACACCATCTTGATATGCATCCGGCATATACTCCTCCCTATCGGCCTATAATCCGATTTCTGCGTCGGATTATAGGCTTATTTTCCGCATAGTGCCGCATTCTGAAGCTCTTTTCTTGTAATCATCAAAAATAAAACATCTTTTCTGTATGGCACGGAACTTGTTATATCAAAAACAATAAAGAAACGCATGCGTCTCTCAATGGTCCAGTAACGCGTCATCAGGCTTCCGTTACTCTTCCGTATCGACATTGCTTTGTATCGCACTGTCCATCATAGGGAACGAAACGGACATATTGAAAAATATATATACAGATATCTGTATACGTTTTTCGCTTGTATAAACGGAATAGCGATATGCTGTAAACAGAAAGCCTTTTGCTGCTATCCTGTATTACATCTCCACAAAGACTTTATCAACCCGTATCTCCATGCAAGCACCTGCTCATGGAGAAGAGGAATGTTGCGCCATCCGGCATCGTAAGGACCTTCTGCACCAAGAAGCCCTCACGCCGGACGCGGGTCCGGCGCGCCGCAATGCCGCATGGATTCAGGGGAAACCGTTTCCCACGGAATGCCGTCTTTGAAACGGCACCGTTTCAAGGAAATTCCGCTCCAGGGAGGATACAATGGCTCATATGCTCAGTCTGCTCCCCAAGTCGCGTTTCGAGGAAAGCGGCGTGGAGATTCCCGGCGGACTTGCTTTTCTTGCCGACTACAGGCCCGACGCCATCGCTGAGGCCGCCGCAGGCGTCGAGGGCCTCTTCATGCCGCCGTCGCACCCCCGCCTTGACGCGGCTCTGCTGGCCCGGCTCGGTTCCGTGCGCATCATCCAGACCGCCGGGGCCGGATTCGACAGCGTAGACCACGCGGCGGCGGCGAAACTCGGCCTCATCGTGTGCAACTCACCGGCGCAAAACGCGATCACCGTGGCCGAACACGTCATCGGCGCGGTGATCTGCCTCCAGCGCGAGCTGGCCTACGCGGACGAAGCCATCAAGTCCGGGGCCTACGCGCAGGCACGGGAGCGCATCCTCGGTCGTGGCGCCTGCGAACTCTTCGGCGCCACCGTGGGCATCGTCGGGCTCGGTGGCATCGGCCGGGCGCTGGCTCCCCGCCTTGCGGCCTTCGGGGCGACGGTCGTGGCCTCCGACGTCTTCTGGCCCGAAGATTTCGCGCAGGAGCATGGCATCCGGCGCGTCGATCTCGACGAGCTCTTCGCCGTCAGCGACATCGTCACCCTGCACTGTCCGCTCATGGACGCCACACGCGGCCTTGTGGACGCGGCCCGGCTCGCTTCCATGAAGCCCGGCGCGATCCTCGTCAACGCGGCGCGCGGAGGCATCGTGGACGAAACGGCCCTGGCCGACGCCCTCGAACGCGGCCTCATTCGCGGCGCGGCCATCGACAACTTTGAAAGCGAAATCCCTTCGCCCGGCAATCCCCTGCTCCGGCTCTCTGCGGAAGCGCGCCGCCGGGTGCTTTTCTCTCCCCACCTCGCGGGCGTCACCCGCCCGGCGTTCGCACGCCTGATCCGTCAGGCCATCGGCAATCTGGAAAACAGCCTCCGGGGACTTCCCCCGCAGTTCTCCGTCAATGGGCTCTCGTCCCTTCGACCATCCGCATAAGGAAAGCCGGCATGAACGACAAGAAGACCGTAAGCTTCAGTATGGCTCTGGCGATCATCTTCCTTCCCATTCTGGTCATCCTTCTCGGCGGGCTCGTCCTGCGCGTGGGCTTTCTCGTGCCGCTGATGCTCGCCACCATCACGGCCTCGCTCCTCAGCATCATGGCGGGTTTCACCTGGAAAGAGGTTGAAGCCTGCATCGTCAACGGCGTGCACCGCATCATCATCGTCACCTGCATCCTCTTCCTCGTGGGCACGCTCATCGGGGTCTGGATTCAGGCCGGGGTCATCCCCCTGTTCCTCTACTGGGGCCTGAAGCTCCTTTCGCCCTCCATGTTCCTCGTCAGCACGGTGCTCATCTGCGCGGTCTTCTCGCTCATGACCGGCACCTCCTTCGGGACCATCGGCACGGCGGGGCTGGCCCTGCTCGGCGTGGGCGAGGCCCTCGGCTTCCCCGCCGGGCTCACTGCCGGGGCCATCGTGTCCGGCGCGTACTTCGGCGACAAGATGTCCCCGGTTTCCGACACCACCAACCTCGCCTCGGGCATCACCGGGACCAACATCTTCTCGCACATCGGCTCCATGCTCTACACCACCGTGCCCGCCACCCTCGTGGCCCTCGGCCTCTACTGGTACCTCGGCCTCGACTACAGCGGCGGAAACATGCCCGACCTGACCCCGATCACCGATGCCCTCTCCGCCAACTTCAATCGCTCGTTCCTCCTCATCCTGCCGCCCGTCGTGCTGGTGGCCCTCGCCATCCGGGGCGTGCCGCCGCTGCCCACGCTCGGCATCGCCATCCTCGTCGGCGTGATCTGCGCGTTCGTCATTCAGGACGGCATGACCGTGAAGGGCATGTTCAAGGCCGCCACCGACGGTTACGTTTCCCAGACCGGACACCCGCTCGTGGACAAGATACTTTCCCGAGGCGGCCTGACCAGCATGTCGTTCGTGGTCTTCCTGCTGCTCATCGCCATGACCCTCGGCGGCATCCTCGAAGGCACCGGCGCCCTCGGCGTGGTCGTGGACCGCATGACCCGCTCCGTAACCTCCTCCGGCGGGCTCATCCTCGCCACGCTGCTTTCCTGCTACCTCATGACCATCGGCACCGGAAACGGCATGCTCTCCATCATCGTTCCGGCCCGCGCCTTTGAAAAGAAGTTCCGCGACATGGGCATCCAGTCGCGTGTCCTCTCCCGAACGCTTGAGGACTCCGTCACCCTCGGCATCGCGCTGGTTCCCTACTCCATGGCCGCCTTCTTCATCGTCGGCGTCCTCAAGATCGACGCCATGCAGTACATCCCCTACGCCTTCGTCAACTGGATCGTCCCCATCTTCTCCCTCCTCTACGGCTTCACCGGTTTCGCCATCTGGAAGATCGGCAAGGACGCCGAAAACGCTTCCGGCGACGTCCCCGCCGAGTCCGAAGCCTAGCCGCCGGGGGGCCCCCTGCGGGAATGCGGCCTCCGCAGGGCCCCGGCTCAACCACACAACCCATTCCGGGCACAAACGCCCCGGAGGAGCACAGTTCCCCCGGAAACGGGACGCCGTTCCCCAAAAACGCGGCACGCTCCGCCGGGCCGCCCGGAACAACAAAGGAACAGTTATGGACACGCAACGGTTTTCCCGCATCGCCAACGGCCTGAAGTCCGCCTCCATCAGCTCCGTCACCCAGACTGCGGACGCCCTGCGCCGCGAGGGAAAGGAAGTGCTCGTGTTCAGCATCGGCCGCCCGGACTTCGACACGCCCGAGCACATCAAGGCCGCCGCCAACGACGCGCTGGCCAAGGGATTCGTCCACTACACGCACAACCGGGGCATCCTGCCCATGCGCGAGGCCGTGGCCGCCTACCTCAAGCGCCAGAACGGGCTGGACTACGATCCCAAGACCGAAATCATGATCACCGCCGGGGCGCAGGAAGCCCTCATGCTGTGCATGCACGCCCTGCTCGATCCCGGCGACGAGGTGCTCGTCCCCTCGCCCGGCTTCCTCCTCTACTATTCGAGCATCCCCATGCTCCACGCCGTGCCCGTGCCCTACGTGCTCAAGGAACCCGGCTACGACTGGGACGGCGCGCCCGTCAGCGACCGGACAAGGCTCATGATCTTCAACAACCCCAACAACCCCACGGGCAAGGTCTTCTCCGCCGAGGAAATGCGCGACGCCGCCGACTTCGTAAAGAAGCACGATCTGCTCGCCATCAGCGACGAAGCCTATGACCGCCTGCTCTACGGCGACGCGAAGCACCGCTCGCTGGCCGCCGAGCCCGGCATGCGCGAGCGTACCCTCCTCGTCGGCTCGCTGTCCAAGACCTATTCCATGACCGGCTGGCGGCTCGGCTACGTGGCGGGCTCGCCGGAACTCATCGAACGTCTGGCCCGCCTCCAGCAGAACTACATGCTCAGCGTAACCTCCTTCGCCCAGTACGGCGGGGCCGAAGCCCTCAACGGCCCGCAGGACTGCGTGGAAACCATGCGCAGGGCCTTCGAGGAGCGCCGCAAGGTCCTCATCGAAGGGCTGAGCGGCGCGCCGAACATCCGTTTCAACAACCCCGAAGGCGCGTTCTATCTGTTCATCGACCACCGCGACACCGGCCTCGACTCGGTGACCTTCTGCAAGCGCCTCCTTGAGGAGCAGCTTGTGGCCTGCGTGCCCGGAGACGACTTCGGCCCGTCCGGAGAAGGACACATCCGCATCTCCTACGCCACCAGCACGGAAAACTGCGCCGAGGGAGCACGCCGTATCCGCGCCTTCCTGAACACCCTCTAGAAACAAGGAGCCATTGCGATGCAAACCCATCGTCATCAGGCGGACATATTGATCATCGGCGGCGGCGTGTGCGGCCTCAACGCGGCCCTTACCGCCCGGGAACAGGGCCGATCCGTCATCGTCATGGACAAGGCCGTCATCGAGCGCAGCGGACACATCGCGGGCGGCATCGACCATTTCCTCGCCTACATGGACACCGGCGCGGAATGGGATACCCGCGAAGCCTACCTCGAATTCACCGGCAAAAGCGCCCGGGGCGTGACCAACATCGACGTGGTGGATTCCGTATACTGTCAGGAGCTCCCCCACGCGCTCAAGCGCTTCGAAGAAATCAAGTGCACGCTCCGTCAGCCCGACGGCATCTATTACCGCACCAAGTCCTACGGGCAGCCCGGCCCGTGGTGGATCAACTTCAACGGCAAGCGGATGAAGCCCCTCCTCGCCAAGGCCGCCCGCAAAGCCGGGTGCGCCGTGCTCGACCGCGTGGTCACCGCCGATCTGCTCACCAACGGCGGCACCGTCTGCGGCGCGGCGGGCTTCGACATCCGTACGGGCGATTTCCATATCATCCGCGCCGGGGCGGTCATCATCTCCACGGGCGGCACCAACCGCCTCTACAGCAACCCTTCCGGCATGAGCTTCAACACATGGATGTGCCCCGCCGACACCGGCGACGGCGAAGCCATGAGCCTGCGCGCGGGCGCGGAACTCGCCAACATCGAATTCCTGCGCATGACCGTGGTGCCCCGCAGCTTCAACGCCGCCGGGCTCAACGCCCTCTCCGGCATGGGGGCCGTGCTCATCAACGCCAAGGGCGAAGCCTTCATGGACCGTTACCATCCCCTCGGCATGAAGGGCCCCCGCTACAAGATGGTGCAGGGCGTGCTCAACGAAATGCGCGAAGGCCGCGGCCCGGTGTATATGGATTGCCGGGGCATCGATCCCGAAGCTCAAAAGCACCTCATCGCCACCCTTTCCTGCGACAAGGATTCCTTCAAGGACTACTTCGAACAGCTCGGCATCGACCTCACCACCACCCCGATGGAAGTGGACACCTCCGAAGGGATGCAGGGCGGGCCCAACGAAGTCTGCGGCAGCGGCGTGAAGATCAACAAGGACTGCGGCACCAACGTGCCCGGCCTCTATGCGGGCGGCAACGGCGCGGACCAGTGCCGCAGCCTGCACATGGCGGTCACCAGCGGCATCCATGCCGGACGCATGGCCGCGAACTACTGCGCCTCCCTCGCCTCCGCGCCCGAACCGGACGAAGCCCAGATACGGCGCATCCACGAGCGCGTCTACGCGCCCCTCGATCCCGAACGCTCCATCGGCTGGAAGGAATTTGAAATGACCCTCCAGCGCATCCTCACCGAAGGCGCGGGCCCCTGCCGCACTGAAAAGAAGCTCCTCCGCGCCAAGGAAAAGCTCGAACAGGTGCAGGCCGCCAGCGGGCTTGTCGGCGCGAAGAACCTCCACGATCTTCTCAGGCTGCACGAAGTCCACAACCTGCTCACCATCGGGCGCTGTACCGTGGACGCGGCCCTGTACCGGCAGGAAAGCCGATTCGGGAACTGCCATTTCCGCGAGGACTTCCCCGAGCAGGACGACGAACGCTTCCTCGGCCAGGTGGTCGTTTCCGCCGAATCCGACGGCAAGCTCAAGCTCGAACTCCGCCGCACCGACAACCCGTATGCGTAACAACCAGCATATCTGAGCAGACGGAATCGCTGAACGTCATCCCGCGCCGCGACCGGCGTTGCGGTTTCGCACACTCCCCGCAGCAAGCGGGAATGCCCCCATCGGGGCCAAACGCTCCGGCGACGGAGCCCTTTTCGGAGGCCATCCATGCCCGCCATGATCGACAAGAAGACCTGCACAGGCTGCGGCAGATGCGACCGCTCCTGCCCCCTCGACGTCATCTACTACAACAAGGACGAAAAAAAGGCGGAAATCCGCTATCCCGAAGAATGCTGGATGTGCGGTTCCTGCCGCCAGGAATGCCCGTCCGGGGCCATCACGCTGCGCTTCCCGCTGAATACGCTCTACAACGCCAGCAGCAACCCCTACATGTAAGGAGCCGTCCATGCTGTATATCGACGCCTTCAACCACATCCTGCCCAAGAAGTATCAGACCGTCCTCGAACAAAAGGTGCCCAACCGCGACATGAGTTCCAACCTGTCCCGGTACGCCGAGACGGTCCCCACGCTGCTCGACCTCGACGCCCGTTTCCGGCTCATGGACAGCGTGGAAGGCTACATGCAGGTGCTCACGCTGGCGGCCCCCACGGTGGAATCCGTGGCCTCGCCGGACGTGGCCGTGGACCTGTGCCGCTTCGCCAACGATGAAATGGCCGAACTGGTCGAAAAATACCCCGACCGTTTCGCCGCCGCCATCGCCGCCCTGCCGCTCAACGATCTCGACGCCAGCCTTGAGGAAATCGACCGCGCCATCCGCGATCTCCGTCTGCGGGGCATCCAGATGTACAGCGACGTGAACGGCATGCCGCTCGATGCCGAAGCCCTGTACCCCATTTACGAAAAGATGGAGCGCTATAATCTGCCCATCCTCATCCATCCCAAGCGCTCGCCCTCCCTGCCAGACTACCCCGGCGAGGAGAATTCGCGTTACCGGGCGTGGACGAAGCTCGGCTGGCCCGTGGCCTCCTCGATGGCCATGTTCCGGCTGGTCTACGGCGGGGTCATGGAACGCTTCCCCAACCTCAAGATCGTCACCCACCACTGCGGCGGCGTCATCCCCTATCTTGCCGGGCGCATGGAGTGGAACGACGACTTCAACGAGATGCGCATGGGGCACAAGGACATCCTCTTCCCCCACAAGCCGCTCGAATACTTCCGCCGCATGTACTACGACACCGCCAACAACGGCCATCCCGCCGGGCTCCGCTGCGGCATGGATTTCGCGGGCATCGACAAGCTCGTCTTCGCTACGGACCTCCCCTTCTGCAATCAGAAGGGCCTGCGCCTCATCCGGGACTCCATCGCCGCGGTGGAAGCCCTCGATCTCGCTCCGGCGGATCGCCGCAAGGTTTTCCAGAGCAACGCCGTGGAACTCTTCAGGCTGCCGTTGAGCACGCTTGTTTGATGGATGATGGGGAGACGCGACGTGCCGGGGGAAGGGAAACCCTTCTGAGGAAGGGTTATCCCTCCCCCCGGCCCCCCCACCCTTCCCAAGACTTTCAATTGGTGGGGAGGCTGCGCTGAGGGAGTCCCTTCCGATGTGGGACAGAAAAAGCCCCACCGACAGGGCTTACCCCCCTCCGCAACGTAGCCTCCAGGAACATTTTCAAACCGAACCTCTGTCCTCCCACACCCCAACCCGGCGGCCTTCTTCCCCCTATGGCCGCCGGGGGCTTCCTCCGCGCCCCGGCTTCGGGGCCGCGAAGAAAGCCCATTTTCGTAACCATCTTCCATAACGGGAAAAAGGAACACCCGATGAAGAAGCATATCATTTGCCTAGAAGCCCGTCCGTTCGCGGCCTTTTCCGATGAGCAGCTCCATCGGCTGACCAAGCGCCCGGATGTGGAGGTTCTGGACTGCCGGGGCGGAACAACGGACGATCCCGTCTTCATGGCCCGGCTTCAACGCGCCGACATCGTGATCTCGGGAAACGATCTCCGCCTCGACGCCGCCCTCTTTGACGCTCTGCCCAACCTCCGCTGCGTGGCCAAGCTCGGCGTGGGCCTCGACATGATCGACATCCCCGCCGCCGTCGCCCGGAACATCATCGTCTGCAACACGCCCGGAGCCAACGACGTGGCGGTCGCGGAGCACACCTTCGCCCTGCTGCTCGGCCTGCTCCGCCAAGTCCCGCGCTGCGACGCCGGGATGCGCCACGGCAAATGGGAGCAAGGCGCCATCCTCGGGCGCGAAGTGCAGGGGCACACATTCGGCATCGTGGGCATGGGGGCCATCGGGCGCTGCGTGGCATCCATCGCCCAAGGTTTCGGAGGCCGCGTCATTGGTTTCGACCCCTGCTGGCCGGAACCCTTCGCCGCCGAACGGAATATCGAGCGCCGCGATCTCGACACGCTGCTCCGCGAATCGGATTTCGTCTGCGTCCACTGCCCCCTTACTCCGCAGACCGAAAACCTCATCGGGACCCGCGAACTCGGCCTCATGAAGCCCTCCTCCGTGCTCGTCAACATGGCCCGGGGCGGCATCGTGGACGAAAACGCGCTCTACGAGGCCCTCACCGCCCGCCACATCAGCGGGGCCGTACTCGACGCCTTTTCGCAGGAGCCGCCCTCATCCATGCCCTTCGCCGCCCTGCCGAATGTGCTCCTCTCGCCGCATGTCGGCGCGTTCACCGAAGAAGCCCTCGAAAAGATGAGCCGTATCGCCGTGGATCAGGTTTTCCAGTTCCTCAGCGGCGAGCGCCCTGTGCATGCGAAGGGGAGGTAATGTGTGAAAAGAGGATGAAGATTGGAGGGGGGAGGGGGAACCCTTCTCCAGAAGGGTTCCCCCTCCCCCCTCCAAACCACCCCTCTCCCCCTCCCAAGACTTTCGACCTTATCGAATCCCCGTTCACAGGTTTACTTGTGGACAGAGAACGATAACGGTAATGGCGAAAGGCAAGACGTCGACAATGTACCTGACGCAAGACAATGCGACACCAGCACATTCCGTCTTTTTTCAGCGAACAATTGAAAAAACATCCCAAAAAAGAAATTCCTGACGCCGATGGAGCCGTTTCGCTGCGGTTTCAGTCGAAACGTCGTTCGTCCGAAACCGTAGCGAAACGATACTGCCGGGGTCCGGGGGGCGGCTCGCCCCCCGGGCAGGGGGTCAAGGGGGGCGGCAGCCACCCTTGCCGCCGGAGGCACCCTCTCCCAACCTTCCAAAGGAAAACGCCATGAATGAAATCCAGCAACTGTGCGACGAGGCCCCCGGAACCAGCAAAGTCCTGCAAGGAAACATCGCGTTCGCGGTCGGCTGCGTGCGCGCAGGCATCCACGCGGCGGACGGCTACCCCGGCACGCCGAGCACGGAGGTCATCGACAAGGGCCTGTCGCAGGCGCAGGACAGGATCACCGTGGGCTGGTCCGTAAACGAAGCCGTGGCCGTCAGCGTCGGCGTGGGACACGCCATGGCCGGGCGCGACTGCGTGGTCACCATGAAAATCCCCGGCCTCTACCAGGCCTGCGACGCCTTCACCAGCGTTTCCTGCTACATGCAGCCCAAGGGCGCGCTCATTTACTATATCGCCAGCGACTTTACCCCAAGCTCCACACAGCACGTCATCGATCCGCGCTACCTCTTCAAGAGCTGCTTCGTGCCCGTGTTCGAGCCGCGCACGCATCAGGAAATGCACGAGGCGGCGGGGCTGGCGGCTGACATCTCACGCACGCACCGTACCCCTGTCGTCATCCTCGCGGGCGGACTCCTCTGCCACAGCGAAGGACTGGTCAAGCTCGCGGAACAGCATACGCGCCCGCTCGCCGAAGTCGGCCCGCTGGCGCTCCAGCACGCCCTGCCCGGCATGGCCCGCATCTCCTACGATACCGTCATGGCGGAACGTATGCCCGGGCTCGTCCGCATGGTCGAGGAATCGCCCCTCAACATCCACTATAAGGGAGCGGGACGGCGCGGGGTCATCACCTGCGGCGCGACTACCCTGCTCATGCGCGAGTACAAGGAACGCTTCGATCCCGATCTCGACATCCTTTCGGTGGCCTTTACCAACCCGCTGCCGATGGAACGCATCCGGGCGTTCCGCGAGTCCATCAAGGGCGAAGTGAGCGTTATTGAGGACGGCTACCGCTTCATGCAGGAAGCCTGCCTCGCGGCGGGACTCGACGTCAGCGGCAAGGACTCCCTCAGCCACCTGACCGAATGGACGCCCGAGCGCATCGCCGCGTTCCTCGGCAGGGAAATCAAGGCCGGGACGCCCGCGCCTTCCGTACCCCGCCCTCCCATGATCTGCGCGGGTTGCCCCTACCGCCTCGCGGCCCTGCACCTCGGCAAGCTGCGCAAGCGCGGGGACATCGAAGCCATTTTCGGTGACATCGGCTGCAATACGCTGATCAAGGGCCTCAACGCCCTCGACGTAAACCTGTGCATGGGCGCAAGCGAAGCCATGCGCATGGGCTATGTCCTCTCGAAGCCCGAAGCCGCGGCCCGCTGCGTGAGCATCATCGGCGACGGCACCGAATGCCACAGCGGTATGGACGCTACCCGCAATACGGTGTTCCGCCAAGTCCCCGGCCTCAAAATCGTGCTCGACAACGAATGGATCGCCATGACCGGCGGGCAACCTTCGCCGTCCTCGCCCTGCAACCTCGCCGGACAGACCAACGTGTTCCGGCTTGACGAAGCCCTCAAAAGCCAAGGCGCGCACGTCATCGCCGCCGACGCCTACGACAAGGCGGAAATCGAAGCCCGCGTGGAAGAAGGGCTCAAGCTTGCCGCCGAAGGCCGTTTCGCCATCCTGATCATCCGGGGAACCTGCATCCGCAAAGTCCCTGCATCCGCCTACGGGCAGAAGCTCGCCGTGGACAAGGAACTTTGCCGCAAGTGCGGGCGCTGCCACATCTGTCCCGGCATCGAAGCTTCCGAAGACGGCACGCCCCGCTGGAACAACCTCTGTTCCGGCTGCGTGTCCCGCACACCCGCCTGTCTCCAGATGTGCCCGTTCAAGGCCCTTTCCGTTGCGGGTTCCAACACGGAAGCGACTGGCGAAACCGTCACGCTTCCTCATGCTCCGGAGGCCATCGGCGTTCCTCCCGCCGACTCCTTCCGGCGTCCTCCCCGCCTGTCCCTCGCCATCCGTGGCGTGGGCGGGCAGGGGAACCTGTTCTTCGGCAAGGTGCTGGCGCAAATGGCCTTCCTCGCCGGGTACGACGACCGCAACATCCTCAAGGGCGAAACCCACGGCATGGCACAGATGGGCGGCCCGGTGATCAGCACCTTCGGCTGTGGAGAGGTATTCAGCCCCGCGCTCGTGCCCGGGACCGCCAACGTCCTCATAGCTATGGAAAAGGCCGAAGTGCTGCGCCCCGGCTTCCTCGATCTTCTGGAGCCCGGCGGGACCGTACTCATGGCCGATACCCGTATCCTGCCGCACGGCCTGAAGCCCGAAGCCTACCCTTCCGACGAGGCCATCGCCGCCCAGCTTGAAGGCTACCGGGTTGTGAGCGTCGATGTTCTGAGCATCGCCCTCGGCCTCGGCGATCCCAAGGGACGCTGCGCCAACGTGGTCATGCTCGGCGTGCTGAGCACACTGCCGCCCTTCTACGTCGTGCCCGAAGCCGTTTGGCTGCAAGCCCTCAAGGGCATCTCCCGCAAGCCGTCCCTCTGGGATATCAACCATGCGGCTTTCATGGCCGGTCGCGGAATGCAGAAGGATTGATCGGGAAGAGGAAAGATGTGGGGGAAGGGAGGGCCCCTTCTGGAGAAGGGGCCCTCCCTTCCCCCACACCCCCATCCCTCCCCCGAAGACTTTTGACCTTATCGAATCCCTCTTGTCGTTTTTCCCTGATGATAGGGATGAGGAAAACAGACACGGAAAATAAATCGGACGAATACAACGCACAAAAAACGTCAATCTGAATAATTCTCTAAAAAACAATAATATTACTATATTACTAAAAAACCCCAAACGCTCAGAGGGAACGCCAGACTCGCTCAAAACGGCCCCGCATCCGATCCGTGCCGGACAGCGATCCGGGACGGATCGGACATGAAGCCGTAACTGAGGGGGTCCGGGGGGCATCATGCCCCCCGGGCAGGGGGTCAAGGGGGGCGACGCCCCCCCTTGCCGCCGGAGGCATCCCGCAAGGAACACCCATGAACCTTACCGTCGCCTACGAACCGATCACGGAACTGCTCCGCAACGCCTATGCCGAAGGGCGGCAGTTCCTCTACGAATACGAAGTGTATAACCTCCTGAGCCTGTCGGGATCGGAAACGCCCCCGAAATGCTCCTTCATTCCCCGCAACGCCAAACTCGCGGACGAAGAAGTCATGGCCATGCCCGGGGACAAGGCCGTCCTTAAAATCGTCTCGCCGACCATCATCCACAAAACGGAAGTCGGCGGCGTGCGCATCGTGCCGAAAACGCCGGACAAGGTGCGTTCCGCCGTGCGCCGTATGCTCTCCGAAGTGCCCGAACGCTACGCCGAATGGATCGAACGCCACCCGTCGGGCGCTCCCAAGAGCTATCGGGGGCTGGAAGGGGCCGCGCTGCAAAACGCCATCGCTTCCGACCTCAAGGGCGTATTGCAGGTACAGTTCATGCCGCCCGACTCCGAAGCCTTCGGCAACGAGCTTATCGTGGGCCTGCGCCGCACCCGCGAGTTCGGCATGGTCATCAGCGCGGGCCTCGGCGGAACCGATACCGAGCTGTACGCCGAACGCTTCCGCAAGGGACAGGCCATCGTAGCCGCACTCACGGCCATGACCGACGGAGAGACGTTCTTCCGGCTGTTCCGGCAAACCGTCTCATATAGAAAACTCGCCGGATTGACGCGCGGGCAGCGCCGCATCGTTACCGACGACCAGCTCATCGAGTGCTTCGAGTCGTTCATCCGCATGGGCAACTACTTCTCACCGGACAACCCGGGCGCGCCGTTCGTCATCGACGAGCTGGAAATCAACCCCTTCGCCTTCACCGACTATCTGATGGTCCCGCTCGACGGCATGTGCACATTCTCGCTGCCGGAAAAGGAGCCCGCCGCCCGGCCCGTGGCGCGCATCGGGAACCTGCTGCACCCCGGACGCATCGGCATCATCGGCGTCTCCGCCAAACGGAGGAATTTCGGGCGTACCATCCTCGAAAACATCATCGGATCAGGATTCGACAAGGACCGGATCGTCATCCTGCGCGACGGCGAACCCGATCCCTCGGGCGTACGCTGCGTGCCGGACCTGCGCAGCGTGGACGAACCGCTTGATCTGTTCATCGTGGCCGTGGGCGCGGAACACGTACCCGGCCTTGTGGATGAGATACTGGAAACGGGCGCGGCCCGGAGCGTGATGCTCATCCCCGGCGGCCTCGGCGAAACCGAGGAAAGCAAGGAAATCGCGGCCCGCATGATCGGGCGCATTCGGGAAGCCCACGGCAGGGGCGACGGCGGCCCGGTGTTCCTCGGCGCGAACTGCATGGGCGTCATCTCCCGGCCCGGCAACTATGACACGTGGTTCATCCCGGCCGAAAAACTGCAGGCCGCGCGCCAGACGTCGTGGCGGCGTACCGCCATCGTGAGCCAGAGCGGGGCATTCCTGCTCAACCGCTTCAGTCAGGCCCCGGAAATGAGCCCGGCCTACCTCATCTCGATGGGCAATCAGACCGACCTCACGCTCGGGGACATGATGCGCCACTTCATCAGCTCGGACGAGGCGGACGTCATCGCCGTCTATGCGGAAGGTTTCAAGGAGCTTGACGGACTGCGTTTCGCCCAGGCCGTCCGCGAAGCCGTGCGCAACGGCAAGCAGGTCATCTTCTACAAGGCCGGCCGCACGCCCGAAGGCAAGAACGCCACCAGCGGGCACACGGCCTCCCTCGCCGGGGACTACATGGTCTGCGAAAACTGTATCCGGCAAGCGGGAGCGATCATGGCCCGCAACTTCACGGAATTTCAGGAACTCATCCTCTTGGCCGAAGCGTTCCGCAACGATGCCGTGAACGGCAGGCGTCTCGGCGCGGTGAGCGGCGCGGGGTTTGAAGCCGTTGGGATGGCGGATTCCATTCAGTCGGACGAGTACAGCATGTCGCTCGGCGCGTATGCCGAAAGCACCCGCAGCGCCATGCAATCCTGCATCAATGAAAAACATCTGGACAAGCTGGTAACCATCGCCAATCCGCTGGACATCAACCCCGGTGCGGACGACGAAGTCCATGCGCGCATGGCGGAACTGATGTTGAAGGACGAGGGCATCAACGCCGTGGTCATCGGGCTTGATCCGCACTCCCCAGTGACGCACACCCTTGCGGAAACGGAGGCGGAGGCCTTCCGCATGGACGCGCCCGGCGGCATCCTCGAACGGCTCTCCGCCGTGCGGGACCGTTTCCGCAAGCCGCTCGTTGCCGTGGTGGACGGAGGCGCGCAGTTCGAGCCTTTCCGCAAAGCCCTGCGGGAACGGAATATCCCCGTTTTCCCCGTCTGTGACCGCGCCATCGCCACCCTTTCCTTATATATAGAAGCCAGACTCCGGGTCAGGTTCCCCCATGCGTGACGCTGACGGTGCGGAAGCAGTCTGCACAAGGCGGCTTTGGTGTTTTCATTGAGAATTGAGAGGCAAACGTTTCCCTTGCGGCGCAGTTGCGGCAACGATGAACGGCGCCGCTTTTTACGTATCCAATCAAGATCAATATGGAAACATCCCGATGAAACAGACTGGAAACACCTACTTCCACCACTGATCCGCAAAACGCCATCCTGTTGCCGCGTTGTGTACGCACTTCAGAATGCCGAATCGCGGAACTCGTCATGCGCCAGCGCACCCCGCGACAACCAAGTGCGGAGATGGCGGCGCAAGGATTCCCCGTCAAAAGCCGTGGCGGGGAATCCCTCCACCAAGGCGGCCACGGACGGGCGGCATTTGGCGATTGTCCGAAAAATCTTCGGCGCTCAGAGCGCCAATGAGCTCTTAAACCCGCTCAATGGAAAGCCGAATGAAGTGTCAGAGGCGGCTACGTCTACCATCACAGCAACGCCGCGCGGCCCGCGCCCCAAACGTCAAGGCCGCCCTCCGGGAAGGGGGCGGCCTGCTACTACGCGGGAATCACGGCAAAAATCCCGTTCCCATAGCGCACGGGACGGCTGCGGACAGCGACCATAAATCCGCACCCTGCCTTCACGACGATCCCGCACCAACAGGGGGCACGGAGAAGAAACGGCTTTTCCGATCTCAAAAGCTCACAGGAACTCTGCCGGACCCATGCCCGCAACGGCACGCGCTTGAGGCTCACACGGAAGAAGGTATCTTACGGGCCGCGCCTTTCCCCGGCGCTGGCGTATCCGCCCCCACCCCACCAGCTTTTTTGTGAAAGGTGGTTTCCTTGGCGCTGGCGTGTTCTTCCATGACACAAGATGCGGCGGGGCTTGTACGGATTGGAACGCGCACCGCTAATCCATCCTTGTGCCCCCGAAAACGGATCATCCGAGGACAGGAACCCCCTTGCAAGGCAGGGTGGCCCGCAAAACGGGGTTCCGCCCGCAGCGCGCCCTAAAGCCCCCACTCCGATGGGGCGAGGCGGTGGAAGCCTTCCTTCTGGGCGGCCATGTCGAGGGCGAGGGATTCCAGATCGTCGAGAGCGGGCATGAAGGTCCGTCCGAAGAGTTCCCGGAAGTCAGCAATCTTGATGTAGCTTTTGCAGGTGCGGCAGACGTGGACCTGATAGCCCGTCTCGCTGTCCACAGTGAAATAGTCGAGCTTCTTCTGATCCTCTTCCAGACAGAAGGGGCATTGCAGGCGTTTGGCGCGGAAGTCGGCGCGGCAATAGGAACAGACATGCAGGCGCTTGCCGCCCTTGTTGATGTCGCGGCCTTCGTTGCGGGAGGGCTCGGGCGCGCTCAAATGGCCGATGAAGGCCGGGCTGCCGCAGACCGGACAGTGGCCGTAGGGCCAGACGTCGAGCTGAGGGCGCTGGGCCAAAAGCGCCGCGCCGGTGGCCTCAAGCCACGGCTCCATCGCGTTGTAGACAAGGAAGGGCAGCAGCTTGGGCGCGTCGGGGGCCAGCGCCTCCCACGCCGCGAAGGGGGCCTCGTCCTCGGCGGCGTAGGCCCGGAACAGGGCGGCTGGCTCGATCTCGCCGCGCACCAGCCGATCCCGCACAAGCTGCGAGGGCGTGCGCAACTGCGGCAGGGATTCCGTCACATCGAGCAGCGACAGAAACAGCTTTTCCGCCCCTTGCACGTCCACGGGGAAAGCCTCGCGGGGCAGGAGCGGCGCGCCCTGCCGGTGTTCCAGATCGCCCCGGACCTGCGCGGGATCGACGGAAACCGTCAGGGAAGCCCGCGTCTCCTCCTGAAGGCGACAGACCGCCTCAACCAGCGCGAGCAGTTCGGGCGGAAACCACCCCTTCTTGTCCAAAGCGGCCAGCTTGCGGCCAAGGGCGTCTTTTTTCTGGGATTCTTCCATCTGATCCTCCTCCGCGCGGTTATGCGCGTCCTACCATAGTCCATCCGCCCGCCGGGGGCAAGGCGGCGAGAGGCGCACGGGACAACGGGACAACGGGACAACGGGACAACGGGACAACGGGACAACGCTGCCGCATCCCAAAAGGCTCGGCAAGCGCAAACCGCCCTCCCCCAGCGCAAGGACGGCGCGGACAACCGCCTCGTCATCCCCCGCAGGCACGGAAGAGACGGGTTCTGCCGGACACAAAAAGACGCCCGGCGCGTGATGGCCGGGCGTCTCTGGCGGGAGTCCGCCGTCTATCAGAACTTATAGGTGAAGCTCAGGGCGACGTTCTGCCCGGTCTGATGTTCCGAGGCCTGCACGCCGCAGTTGAGGCTGAGGGAGATGTTGTCCTTTTCCAGTTCCAGCCCGACCGAGCCGTCAAAGGCCGTCGCGTCTACGATCCGGCTGCGCACGGTGTCGGAAGCGGCCACGTCGGACACGCGCGCCCGGGTGCGGGCCTTCGTGTCTCCCGCTGCGGGCACCACGGAAAGGTCCACGCGCGGCTTGACCTTCCAGCCTGATTCCGTCTGGACATCCTTGCCGAAGGTCACGCCCACCGGGAAAGTCCAGATGTGCTGGGTGTCCCGGCTGATGTGGAAGACGTCCTCATCCTCGATGTGCGAGGAGAAGCCGTCCGTGGTCAGAGCCGCGTAGCGCGCCCCGATATGGGGCATCACGTCTGCCCATACCGTGGGGATGAGGTACTCGGCGCGCAGCCCGGCGGTCACGACGCGGGTATCCACGTCCGCCTTGAGCTGGCCGAGGCGCAGGGAGGCGGGCAGGTTCTGCCGTACCTCGTGGCTTCCCTCGGAATAGCCCGCGTCGGCCATGAGGTTGAAGCGATCCCGCGTCCACGTGCCGTAGAGGGCGATCCCCCAGAAGTCGAAGTCGTTCTTCGTGGAGGCGAAATCGCCCCGCGAGCGCGCCGTGCCGCCTCCGGCATCGAGGGCCACGCCCACGCGGAAGGGACCGGCCCCCACGTCGCCGCCGAAGACCACGCCGCCGAAATCGGCGTTGTAGCCGCCGTCGAGCGAGCCCGCGCCCAGGTTCCGGGCCCGGTTCGCCCCATAGAGGGCGTCAATCCACAGATTGATCCCCTCGCCGCGCACGTCCCCGCCCTTACGGGCCACGGAACGCGACAGGGAGGCGTGATCCTGCACGGCCCGGACGGGCGCGGAGGCGGTCAACAGGGCCGTACCCTGCACGCCGCCCGCCACTGCGATCTGCGCCGCGCCGTCGATGACGTCCGCAGCCGCCCCGCGGCTCAGGTAGTCCTCGTTGACGGCCCGCGAGAGGAAGCGGATGCCCATATTGGAGCTGTTGACGTCGTTGCGCCCGGTCCCCCAGACCTCGTTGACGATGCTGCGCAGGGCCAGCCCCGGCAGCACGTCCCCGGCGTCGAGCGCCGTGGCCCGGACCTTGACGATCCCGGCCTCGCCCTTGTCGAGCGCCAGCGCGATGAGCTGATCGGGCGTAATCAGGAAGTCTCCCTCCCAGCCCAGCACGCCCGCGTTGTCGGTAAAGCCCGACGTGATCACGTACTCGCCCTCGGTGACGTTGCCGAGCAGGAGCGAGGCCGTGTCCGCCACGGTGAGCGTGCCGCCCTGCGCCGTGAGCGCCGCGTCGCCCTTCAGCCCGGAGGCGTCCACCATGAAGAGCGAACTATCCCCGAAAAAGGCGGTGTTGGGCGTAAGCGAGGGCGCGGAGGTCAGCGAACCGTCCACCGCGAGGGCACCCTGCCCGGGATCAAGGCGCTGCGGCGTGCGCACGGAAAGGGCCGCAGTCACGCCCTCCGGTCCCCAGCGCAGGCCGGAAGCGTCGAACACGCCGAGCGTCCAGTCCGCGGAGGCGTCGCCGAGCACGAGAAGGGCGTTACGCCCCGCCGCGAGCCGTCCGTCCACCGTCTGGTTGCGGAAATTGACGACGCCGTGCGAGGCTTCCTCCAACGTATCGTTGCCGCGCCACGCGGGATCGAGGAAGAGGCCCGCCCCGCCGAGCGAGGTCGAAGCCACATGCAGCTTGCCCGCCGCATTCTCGTCGCCCACTTCGATGCGCAGGGCCGAGGCCGCGTCGAGGCTGTCGGTCTTCAGCGTGCCGATGACGCGCAGCACGCCGTCATTCGCCTCCATCGCCTCGCTTTTCAGCGTGCCGGACACTTCGGTTTCGCCGCCGTGCTGCGCCAGCCGCCCGATGTCCGCCGCGCCGGAGACAGTGAGCTTTCCGCTCTGAAGCTCCACGGAGTCGGACTCAAGCCTCCCCGCCACGTTGGTTTCGCCCGACGCCTGCCGGATCGAGGCGTGCAGAGTGGCCCCGTCCGCGACGTTGAGCGTGCCGCCGCCGTTGGCGACGCCAACCCCAGAATGGCCCGGCGTTTCGGATTCGCCCGTCAGGGTGAATTCGCCCGCACGCACGTTGAGGGTGCTTGATGCCGCAAGCTGCACGTTCCCCTTGAGGGTGCCGCCGGAAGACATGGCCTGCGTGCCCAGATTGAGCGTGCCTTCGGAAGCCTGCCCGTTGACGCTGCCGCCCACCAGCACATCGACGGGCTTTTCCCCGCCGCTTCCCGCCGAAATGAGCGAAGTGCTCGCATCGCCGCCCACGAGCGTCAGATAATGGCCGCCCACCACGGCGACGCCGCTGCCTTCCGCGCCGAGAACAATATCACGCGAACCGATGCTGCCCGGCAGGGCCTCGGCGTCGCTGAAGCGTTGGTCGTCCACCCCATCCGAACCGATGATCAGGTTCTTCCCCGCCGCCGGGTCCGTAGCCGTGGCGATGGTCACGTTGCCCAGCACCACGTTAGTGATATTCTTGTCGTTCAAGTCCTTAATCGTCACAGTGGTGCTGGGCGTAGGCGTCGGTTCCGGCTCGGGCTGAGGATCAGGGCCGGGGTTTGGACCCGGATCAGGGTCAGGTCCCGGGCCCGGATCGGGATCAGGGTTTGGACCGGGATCGGGGTCAGGTCCCGGGCCCGGATCAGGATCAGGGTTTGGACCCGGATCGGGGTCAGGCCCCGGGCCCGGATCGGGATCAGGGTTTGGACCGGGATCGGGGTCAGGCCCCGGGCCCGGATC
>CALVEZ010000045.1 GCA_944326695.1 Candidatus Bilophila faecipullorum
TGTCGTGTCTGCTCATGCAAAACAGCAAACCAACAGAAGGACAAAAAGTCTAGAACTTATTTGGAGACAGCTCCTAGCATGAAACGCTGCCTTTGAGGAAGGGGACGGCAAGGAGTATTTACTGATACAGAGTTATTTAGTTTTTATATTACTCAACGCATCGCTGATACGGCGGAGAATGCCTCTGTCCTCAAGTTCTTTGCAAATGCTTGCATATCCGGGGAATATTTTTGAATATGTGTACCCGACTTTTATAATATGCACGAATCCTTCAGGTACTTCATCGTAGGGGAGTGTAAACTTATAAAGAACAGGGGATGAATATTTCTGTGACAGATTGTTTATGAACTCATCAAGAGGTTGTACCTGCAGATCGTCTGTTTTAGTATCCCAATCAATAGTTTTATTATGGTAAGAGAAGGTCCCTTTCTGAGCTGCGAGATTTGGATTATTGTTATAGCAAGGTGTTATAAATAGTAAAGGAACGGGATTGTTTTTAGTTTGAAGGCGGACTCTGTCCAATGCCCAGATGACAATCTTGTCGGAAAAAAGGCCTTCCAATTTATTTTCATTAATATTTTTGTACGTTTTATATACTGCATTTCGAAATGCAAAGAAAAAGGCAACATAAAATTCATGTGTCCAGTCAAGAAAACGAGTCGGAATCCCATAATGCTGTGCCAGAGAAGTAAGCTCGTAATATTCTGGGTTTATTTTTTTATTTTGAATAAAATCAAACGCGAAATGACGAAGAATGCCGTAATGCGTTTGCAGGGTTTTGATATTCGGAACATATAATCCCTGATAATTGGCACTTTCATAAAACCCGACAACGGCGCTGAATTCTTCTTCGGCCGCTGCATATACCAGGCCGCTTGTATTTTTTTACCCTTGTGAAGAGTTGCAGCTTATTTCGTCCTTCCTTGCGTAAGGCACTTGGCAGAAGGGTGTAATGGGCGGAGGATTCTCCCCGATAAATCCAGTCTGTCGAAATATCTCGCGGTAAATCCAGTATGTTTTGGATAAGTTCCTCAACGCTTGCACAGTCTATTTGTTTGACGTTTTCCATACTGATTCCTCAATCTGTGGGGCATCTGGTGGGGCAAATTTGCCCCACAACAAAAAAGCCCTCACGATTTCTCGTAAGGGCTTGATTTCTTTGGCGTCCCCAAGCGGATTTGAACCGCTGTTGACGGCGTGAAAGGCCGCTGTCCTGGGCCGGCTAGACGATGGGGACGTGTGCGTGTTGGCTGGGCTACGTGGACTTGAACCACGATTAACGGGACCAGAATCCGTCGTCCTGCCAATTGAACGATAGCCCAACGCGCGAAAACCTGTTTAGTAAAATGCCCTGCCCCTGTCAACAAAAAAATCACACAAGAGAGAAGATTTTTTCGTTTGGAGAGACTTTTTCTCCGTCCAGCGGCTCTTTTTTCCTCAAATATGGAGTGTTTTTTGAGAGGGCCAACCGAGAAAAAGTGTCTTTTCAGTATGTTGAAGAAGGCTTGTCTTGACAGTCCTTCGCTCACCGGACATACTCATAAAAGAAAAGGCTCCCTTTGGGGAACAAGCCATGTTCAAGCCGCTGCGAGGCGGGTTTTGCGGACCTTATTGTATAAGGGAAGCCGTAGAGATAAAAGAAGCTCTTGCCTGGAGGGGCTTTTCCGTAAGGGCGGCTTTTTTGTGAGAGGCACCGGAAGCCCCTTCTTTTCTCAGAGAGGCCGCAGGCCGGGGGGTGCAGAACAGGAGCCCCTTGGAAAACTCCTCACAGAGGGAATACCTGCTGGCCTTGGGGCTATTCGAGGGAAGGGCGGTTTTGGGTGTTTTGCCTTTTTCTCCCGCACGTAAACTTGGGAGAAGGGCCCGGCCTCTCCGCTTCCCCATACTGCGGAGGCACCTTTGCCTTCCCGAGAAGGCCGGAAAACGGCCTTTTGCCTCCAAAATACCCCTCTGGGGTATTGTAAGGTGGGAAGATTCTTTTCTACTGCTTCGGTTGTGCGGAAGCCGCCTCCACCGAAAGGGCTTTCCGGCACTCTAGAGGTACAACAGATGAAAGTGAGCCAAAAAACCATATTCATGGTCCGTCTATGCGGGTTGTTGGCGGCCGTCCTGCTGGTTCTGGGCGGCGTGGGCAGAGCCTATGCCGACTATACGGGGCCCAAGTTGCGTTTTCGCCTGGCCCATCCGTGCCCTCCCGGGCATCATACGTCCAAGGCTTTTGAGAAATTCCGTGATCTGGTGGCCGAAAAGTCCGGCCATCGCATCAAGGTACACATTTTCCCCAACGCCGTGCTGGGCAGCGATGTGGTCATGATCAAGGGGGCCCAGAGCGGCGGGCTGGAAATGGCCGTGAGTTCAAGCCCCAACCTGACGCAGTTTGTTCCCTCCCTCATGGTCTTCGATCTGCCGTACATCACTTCCATCGAGCATCAGGCGAAATTGTACGCCGCGCTGGATACGGGTGAGTTAGGCCGCTTTTTCCGCAAGGAATTCAACGCGGTCGGGCTGGAGCCGATCATGTATTGCGAATACGGTTACCGCAATTTTGTGAGCGTCAAGAAACCCATCCGTTCCATCGAGGATTTGGCTGGCATCAAGGTACGTATCACCGCCTCCCCCGTTGAAGTGGAAGTGGCCAAGGCCCTCGGCATGAGCCCCAAGCCCTTGGCCTGGGGAGAAACCTATACGGCGTTGAAAGAGGGCATCGTGGAAGGGGAGGGCAATACCTTTTCCTTCCTGTTGGACGCCGAGCATGAGGATGTCCTCCGCTACGGCATCCTTTCCCACCATAATTATGGAATGCAGATTCTCAGTGCCAACCAGAAATGGTGGAAAGGTCTTGATCCCGAAGCGCGGCGGATTATCCGCGAAGCCTCGGCGGAAGCCCTGCGGTATCAGCGCGAAGTCCTTGCCGGGCGTTCGGAGGAGGAGGCCCTGCAACGCTTCGAGGCGGACGGCATTGTCATCATGCGGCCCACTCCCACCGAGATGGAGGCGCTGAAAGAAAAGACACGTCCCGTGTGGGAACTTTTCCGGAACCGCCTCGGGCAGGACCTGATCGATATGGTGGTCCGCACGCAGCAATAGACGGGCGGGTCGCGTTTCCGTTCTTGTCCTTGCGGTCCAAGAGCATTACGCTGGAAGCGTCGTGCCGGCGGTCGGGCGTTGGGCTGAGGCCGTGTCGCCATTCCGCAGGCCGGGCGGTTTTCGCCTTCCAGCCCAGAGCGGTTCTTTTACAAGACCCATTCTGCTGTGATGGCAAAAAGCCCTTGGCAGAAGCGGCGTCCTTTTTTATGCTTGCCTCCGCGAGGAGGAGGTGCCGGCATTTCGGTACAGTGGAGTCCATGTGAAAAAAGGCATACTTGATCGAGCGGTGGGAACTTCTGCCAAAAAAGGGCTCTGGCCTTTGGATATCCATGCTGTACGGGCGTTGCTCGGCACGGTTCTTTTGTCTGCGGCGTTCTTCTCGTGGTTGTGGCAAGCCTTGCGCCTCTACGGTTATCCTATGACGAAGCGGGTCAGCTTTTCCACATTCCCCTGTTTACCGGCCTGGCGCTGGTGGCTTTCGGGATGCGGCTGGGATGGCGGCCTTGGCCCGAGGAGCTGGCCCCCCTTGCGGACAGGCCACGCCGTCTCCTCATGCTCCTGCTGCTGTGGAGCCCGGTCATCATCATGCTCGTGCCCGTGGCGGACGAGTTTTCCGGATGGGGACGCTTCGGCGGATGGCTCACCAGTGCTTTGGCCGGGAGCGGGGCTGCCTTGGCCGCCTGCCGCGTCGGGTGGAGCCTGTCGCGCTTCCCGGGCGGCGTTCTGGTTCTGGCGCTTGGCCTGACGGGTATCCTCACGCCCTTTTTCAACTATCTGGTCCTCTGGTGCCCGGAAGCGTACCGGGTCATTCCCGCCCTCGTGTTCCCCGCCGTTCTTTTTCTCCTGACGGGCATTTCGGAGGAAAGGGTGGAGAGGCTGGAGGGCTACCCCTTTCCGCACATCCCCTTTTCTTTTTGGACGGGCTGCCTGTTCACCGCCTTCAGCGAAAGCGCCTACTACAATCTTTACGGTGCCTTGGAGCCTGTGCTTCCCGTGCCGAGCCTCAGCGTGCTCATGCTGGTGGCGCTGGGCAGTCTTGCCGCGCTGATCGTCCTCGGTCAGGCGCACCGTTCTCCCATCTGGTACGCCTTCCTGCTGGTGATCCCCGTGCTGGTGGTGGGGTATACGGCGTGGCCTCTGCTGCACCGCGAATCACCCGGCCTTTCCCTCGGTGGCCTGCTGTTCGGCTATTCCCTTCTGAACATCTATATGATGACCGCCTTCCTGCACACAGTATCCTATCGGAGCGGGACGGGGCGGTTGCGGATGCTTGCGCTCGGGCTTGGCTCCATTGCGCTGGCTTCATGGCTGGGCAGCCATAACAGCGGCTGGATCGCCGACAGCATCGCGCGCGGGGATTCCCTGAATTCCCTTTTTGCGTTTCAGGCCTTCGCCATCCTCGCGGGCAGCCTTATCTTTGTGGCCTATCTGGAAAAGATGGGCTTTTTCCGTCTGGCCAAGGCCGAGGCGGGAAGCGGCGAGCGCGCCGCCGAAAAGGTTCCCGGCACGCCACTTTCTCTCATGGAGTGGCCCATTGAGGAGGTGGAGGCGCATTTCCGCGAACTTGGCCTGACCCGGCAGCAGGCGATGATCGCGGCTATGCTGGCCCGCAAGACGCCCGATGCAGCCATTTGCGAGACGTTGAACATCTCCCCGAGTACCCTCAAGACGCATATCCGCAACATCCATCGGCGGCTTGGCATCAGCAGCCGGCATGAGCTGGCCTGGCTGGTTACGGCCGCGCCCGCTGCGGGCGAGGCTCCTTCCAATCGTTGAGGCACGTGCAGGAAAAAAGCATAAACGGGCTTTATGGCTCTTTGTCCCGGTATCTGGAAACCCTGTACCGGGTCGTTTCCATATCGACCACGCCGCAGCCTTTCGGTACCGCCCTTCAGGATATCCTCGCCGTCCTTTCCAGACATCTTGATTTCGAGCGTCCGCCTATCGTCGTGCAGGACCCGGAAAGCAGAAACCTGCGCTTGTCCCTCGCCTTCAGGAGGCCGGACGCGCCCCATGCGGCCTACGCCCCGGGAAAGGGCATCACCGGGCAGGTCTTCGCGAGGGGCCATTCCCGTGCCCTGCATGAAGGAACACCCCGACTTTCGCAACCGTCTGTTCGACCGTTCCGAAGAAGAAATGGCCGTGTACGCCTTTTTGTACGTTCCCGTGTGCACGGCCCCGGACGGCGAGGTCATCGGCACCCTGAGCGCGGATACCCCCCTCGCTGCGGAGGAACACTTGCGCCTGCGGTGTTCCTTCCTTTGTGATAGGGGGGCCGTTGCTGATCGGTTTTCGGCCTTTTTTCTTCATAGAAAGGTCCTTTTTCTCTTCATCGCGCCCGAAGCGGCGCGGAGAAAAGGCGGACCATGAAATGCCGTCTCTCAAAAGAGCCTGTGTTTTAGAAATGTTGTTGCGGCATGTCGTCATCTGCGAAGAAAAAGGGCTCATTTCGGAAAACAACGCTTGACAGAAAAGGGCTTCGGCGGTAAACCTCTTCTTCGTTGAGCGGGAGTAACTCAGTGGTAGAGTGCAACCTTGCCAAGGTTGAAGTCGCGGGTTCAAATCCCGTCTCCCGCTCCAACAAAACGCTCGTGGCGACGTAGCCAAGTGGTAAGGCAGAGGTCTCCAAAACCTCCATTCTCCGGTTCAAATCCGGACGTCGCCTCCATTTCGAGCGGGAGTAACTCAGTGGTAGAGTGCAACCTTGCCAAGGTTGAAGTCGCGGGTTCAAATCCCGTCTCCCGCTCCAATTTTCCACCGCATCAGCGGGAGTAACTCAGCGGTAGAGTGTCAGCTTCCCAAGCTGAAGGTCGCGGGTTCAAATCCCGTTTCCCGCTCCAGAGATTGTAAGGCGTTACATGTAAAATACATGTAACGCCTTTTTCTATTGTGACTCAATTGTGGTAGGACCGGTCACCATAAGAAAAATTCGTTCTTGTAATGCACGCGCAAAATGAGAATCGCCGTCGGGGAATGTGAGAACGCACGACCGTTTTTTACGGCTATTGTATGGCGTTGCCCGTGCTTGCCTTCATTTTCCTTAAGACATTTTCCGGC
The DNA here is from genome assembly GCA_944326695.1 of Candidatus Bilophila faecipullorum. Taxonomy (GTDB): domain Bacteria; phylum Desulfobacterota; class Desulfovibrionia; order Desulfovibrionales; family Desulfovibrionaceae; genus Bilophila; species Bilophila faecipullorum. The sequence continues at coordinate 6,145 of CALVEZ010000045.1, forward strand.
AAACAGCACGCAGTCCCCTGGTTGCTTTAGGCAAGCAAGGCTCTATGGCGGGGTGGACGTATGTTGTTCCTTGAGACGATAGAATGGGAACGGGGCTTTCCTAAAAGGAGGCTTCCGCCTTCCGTTTTTGACCGCTTAGCCGGATTTACCTCACAAAGAGGTAGAGGCTGGTCAGGATGCAGAGGCCGGAAATGATCTTCCTGAGCCAGTGGGCATTCATTCGGTAGGCGGCTATGATGCCCATGTAAAAGCCCAGGAGTTCAAGAAGCGTCACCCAGAAGGCCATGCCATAATCGATGGAGCCGTTCAGGATGTTGGCGATGCTGCCGGATGTCCCGGCAATGACCTGCAAGGGCTGGCCGATGGCGATGGAATAGAGCGGGGCGAACCCCATGCCGATCATGAAGGGGACCGAAAGAACCGGGCCGCCGACGCCGGTCAGACCGGCCATGAAACCCACGAAAGAACCCAGTAAAAAGAGGAAGATGGTTTGCGTCCGCATGGATCGGGCGGTTACGTCAAAGCGGACATGGGACGTTGAGCGCAACGTGCTGAGCCCGGCGAAGAGGATGAGCCCGGCAAGGATGAAGCGCAGCCAGTCGGGAGGGAAAAGGCTGTTCGCCCGCGCTCCTAGGTAGCCGCAGAGCATGGCGCCGCAACACAGGGGAAGAGCCTGCTTCCAGTTGATGCTTCCTTTTTTATGGTGGAGCCATGTCCCCAGAACGGACATGAGGGCGAAGGAGAACAGTGCGGTAGCCATCGCCTGATGGATGTCGAGCGAGGACAGGAGAACAATGGCGGGGATGAGCAGAATTCCGCCGATGCTCGTACAGCCGCAGAAAAATCCCACGATCAGGGCCATCAGCGCCAGCATAAGAAAAGCAGCCATGCCATTCCTCCGAAACAGGGGCGATACCTCGAAAAATAAGCGTCTTATGGAGTGAGAGTCTGAATCTTTTAGCCGGAAGCATCAAGGGAAAATTGAACGGCTCCACAGAAGAAGGTAAAAAACTTCCGCTTTCCCCACGGCTAAAAGGCAGGCCTTGCCCTGACTCGCTGGATTTGCCTCTTCCAGAGCAAGAAATGGGTCCGCCTTTCATACGCGCCTCCCTCGTCCTTTCCTCTGTATCTCCTTTCATACAAAAGGATTCCAGACGCCCTGTCCGTCAAAAGTGAAGCCCTGCGGCTCGGTATCTACCGTGCAGCATATCTCCCCGTCGAGCAGGCGGAGGGTGCTTTCCGTGGCCCAGAAGCGTTGCAGGTCTCGGGTATTGCGGATGCGGGCCAACGTAGCTGAGGCGTTGTTCGGTACGCTGAAAGGGTTGAAAAAGGAGTTTTCAGGTCGGTTTAAGTTCAGGTGACTCGGCCAGCCAGAGGGCGATTTCGTGAAAACCTACCATAAGAGAGATGTCGCTCCCGGGCCGCATCATGGGCCTTCCCTGATCTGCCCCTCACTCGTTTTTGTAGGGGGACTTGGGAAAAGGTTTTTGGGGGAAACGGCTTCTATTGACAGTGAAAAAAAGAACAAGTATTCACTATAACAAGGTTTACGTTTCTTCCTCCTTTTACCCAGCGAGGTATGCATGATTCGTAGAACGTTTTTGAAAGGTGCCGCTGCCGTCTCTTTTTCCCTCATGGTTTCCCCTTCTCTCACGGTTTTTGCCAAGGACGCCGTGCGTGTTTATACGGGAGGCCCCATTTTCACGATGAACAAAAACAACGACATCGTAGAAGCCGTCGCGATTCAGGGCGATACCATTTTAGCCGTGGGCACGAAGTCCGAGGTGCTGGCGGCGGCGGGCCCCGATGCCGCTATCGTGGACCTGAAGGGGAAGGCCCTTATCCCCGGGATGATCGACGGGCACAGCCATTTCCCGTCGGGGGCCTTCAACGAATTGACGATGGTCAACCTGAACGTTCCACCCCTCGGCAAGGTCGAATCCATTGCCGACATGCAGAAGCTTTTGAAGGAACGCGCCGCCCAGACGAAAAAGGGCGAATGGATCATAGGTTACAACTACAACGACTTGGCTATCAAGGAACAGCGCCATCCCACGCGCACCGATCTGGATGCCGTTTCCACCGAGCACCCCATTTTCATCAAGCACGTATCCGGACATCTCGGCGTAGCCAACAGCAAGGCGCTGGAGCTGGCGGGCATTACGGAAGAAAGGCCCAACCCCGAAGGCGGCAAGTTCCGGCGTGGCCCGGACGGTAAGCTGGACGGCGTGCTGGAAGGGCCGGCAGCGCAGGCCCCGGTGACGGCCATTCGTCCTCAGCCGACGGCGGCGCAGTATGAAGAGGCGGTCCGCCGCGACAGCATGGTGTATGCCGCTGCGGGCATCACCACCGCCAATAACGGCGGCAGCCCCACAGTCGACGACCTTTTCCTCAAGGCCAGCGAAAACGGGGACTTGGGAATCCGCGTGGTCATCTGGCCCAATGGCCGTAACGCCAAGGTGGTGGAAAGCTACGGGAAGAAGCGGCAGGGCACGCAGCTTGACAAGGAAGGCAAGGTTTTCCTCGGTCCGGTCAAGCTCTTCGCTGACGGCAGCCCGCAGGGGTATACGGCGTGGTTCTCCAAGCCCTACTTCAAGCAGTTGCCGGGCAAGCCCGCCGATTTCCGGGGCTTCCCGGTGTTTAATTCGCGCGAGGAACTCTTTGCCCTTGTGCAGAAGCTCCATGACGACGGCTGGCAGATCACCACGCACACCAACGGCGATCAGGCCATTCAGGACATGATCGACGCCTACAGTGCCGCCTTGAAGAAGAATCCGCGCAAGGATCATCGTCACGTGCTGAACCACTGCCAGTTCTGCCGCCCGGATCAGGTTGAGGCCATTGCTGAAATGGGATTCGTGCCTTCCTATTTCGTGACGCATACGTGGTTCTGGGGCGACATCCACCGCGACATGGTGGCCGGGCCCGAACGCGCGGCGCATATCAGCCCGCTCAAGGCCGCGCTCGACCGCAAGATCACCTTTGCCCTGCACAACGATACGCCCGTAACGCCCATCAGCCCGCTCATGGACGTATTCTCGGCAGTGAATCGCCTGACTTCATCGGGGAAGGTTCTCGGACCGGATCAGCGCATCGACGTTATGAACGCCTTGCGGGGCGTGACCATCAACGGTGCGTACATGCAGCGCCTCGAAGACAAGATCGGTTCTTTGGAAAAGGGCAAGCTGGCCGATATGGTCATTCTGGACAAGGACCCCACCAAGGTGGAACCGGCTACACTCAAGGATATCCTTGTGGAAGAAACCATCGTGGGCGGCAAGACGGTCTATAAGCGCGCCTGACGCTCCCTTTTTCCCATCGCCTAATAAAAAGGCCCGCTTCGGCGGGCCTTTTCCGTGTACAGAGGACAGGTTACAGCTTGACGACCTCCAGCCGGGCGTGCCGGATAAGCTCGGGTAGCTCGGTAGTATTGTCGGGATTCCAGCTCATCAGTTCGGGATAGGTCAAATGCTGCAAGCCTTTCGGATTGGCCGAAATGAGGAACCATCGTTGACCGGAGGCGTCCTCACCCCATCCGAAACCGATGACAAGGTCTTCAAGATATTTGGGAAATCCATGATACAGATTCATGTATTCCGCTACGAAAGCTTCGTGCGCTTCCTTGAAGGAAGGATACATCGGGCGGCCGGATTCCGTAGTTACCATGCTCTGTTCCTTTATAAGGGTGGAGGCTGAGGAGGGAGAGCTTTCTCGCCGTCGCGGGGCGGGAAAGGAAACACGTACAGACGGTAGCAGCGCGGTCGGCAAAGCGCAAGGCTCTGGGGCGGTGTAAGGCCCTGTCACGTTATCAGGAAAAGGTCCCTCTATTTGTTGGCTATATCTTTTGGAAACGTCTGTCCGCGTGCCTTGAGGGAACGCTTTTTTATCGGCAGGACTGCAATGCCGTGTGCCGGAGTGCTTTCTTCTCTGGAGGCAGGGTAGCACATACGGGTGGGATTTCCCTCGTGGGTCATGCCCACCGGATGTGGGCTTGTCTCATCAGCAAGAAAGGGAAGGGGGAAAAGGCGACGGCCGCAGGAAGGTGGCGGAAGGGAAAGGCGTTCCCCAAACCGGGTAAAGAGGGCAGGGGAAGAGTGGCGGCCTGTCTGGGAAAGAGGCGGAAAGGATGAACAAAAAATAGTAGATTCAGGAAGATGGATGACAAAGAACGGAAAGGCACACTGCGGGATGCCCTGAACACCTCGAGTTTGGGACCGACGCTTTCCCCGGATTTGGAACGGGCACTTTCCTGAGGTGTCCCGGCCCGGTGGGAATACGGGCCTGATAATCCCCTGACAACCGCTGAGGAGCCTTTATGCGTTTTCTTCCCGTCTTTTTTGGCGTTTTCATCTGTCTGGCCGTGGGGTTCGCCGGGAGTCTCCTGCAAAGCGACGCCCTGCGGACATGGTATCCCTTTTTGGAGAAATCCGCCCTCACCCCTCCGGGCGCGGTCTTCGGCGGCGTGTGGACGGTTCTTTACATAATGATGGGTGTTTCCATTGGGCTCGTATGGATGCGCAAGGCCACGGACTACAGGGGCCTCACCGGGCTTTTCGCGCTCCAGCTCGCCTTCAATTTTCTCTGGAGCGTCGCCTTTTTCTTGTTCCGCAGCCCGTGGGCGGGCATGGCGGCCATAAGCGCCCTGTTGCCCTTGATCATCCTGTACGCGGTCCGCAGTCATACGCATAACCGGCTCAGTGCATGGCTTTTCCTTCCCTACATCTTTTGGGTGGCGTTCGCGTGGTATCTGAACTTGTATGTCGCCCTGCACAACTAGCGCGGAAGATGCCTGCTTTACGTACCGCCGGGCCTCCAGCTTCCCGTGTCCCACTCGCCGCAATCCGGCAGGCTTTTTGGGCGGATGCGCGACAGGCACGGCGGAATCGTTCCCCTCGCGCCGGAAGAAGACGGTTCCGCCATCCGCAAGGACGCCGCGCATCATGCTGAGACGGATAAGGCGTCCTCCGGCTCTTTCCTTCTCAGGCATGTAATCATTGTTGGCCGTTCCACCGGACGCTATAAAGGAGGAAAAACAAGAAGGTACGGTATCATGGAACAAATACAGGCAGTCTCGCTTGACGAGGCCCGGCATTTTCTGGAGGAACATCCCGACGGGATGATCATTGATGTCCTCACTCCCGAATTCCATGCCATGCGGCATATCCCCCATGCCGTAGGCGTGTGTGTCTTCGAAACGGCTTTTCAGGACAAGATGAAAAATGTGGCCCCATCCAAGAGCACGCCGCTTTTGCTCTATGGAGCGGGGCAGTCACTGGACAGCCGTATCGCCGCCGAGAAACTCCAGCGTGAAGGGTACACACAGCTTTTTTATTTTGAAGACGGGCTGGAGGCATGGCAAGAGGCGGGATTGCCGCTTGAGGGGCAGGACGTGACGTCGCCGCTGCGGGAAGAATCGCCCTTGCCGCGTTTTTCTCGCTATCGTCTGGATGTGGAGAAGAGCGTCATCCGTTGGGAAGGGCGCAACAGCGCGCACGGCCACGACGGGAGCGTTTCGCTGAGCTATGGGGAACTGCGTTTCCCCGACGGTCCCAACAAGCCCGGGCAGGGGCTGCTGACTGTGGACATGACCACCATCCGCTGCCGCGATCTGGAAGGGAGCCCGTTGATGCCCGTGCTCATCGCCCATCTGGAATCAATGGATTTTTTTGATGTGACCGTCTATCCGGCGGCGCAGTTGAACATTGAAGACCTCTCGCCTCTGCCGGAACCGACCCTTACGGGCTATACCCATTACTTGCGTGGCAAACTGCGTATTCTGCGGACCGAAAAAGACATAGAATGCAACGTCTCCCTGCGTAATCAGGAGGATGGCGGCCTCGGCCTGACCTGCCAGCTCACGATGGACCGCACCTTATGGGGCGTCCATTATGGATCGGCGCGGTATTACCGTTTTCTGGGGATGCACGGCGTTGACGATATGGTAGCCCTGAATGTGAACCTTGTTTTTCAGGGACAGGAGACGTCCGAAAGCGTGCGTGCCTGATTCTCTCTGAAAGCGTGCGTTTGCCATGGTTCCGGGCGTCGGTCCCGGTCCGGCGGCGCAGGAAAGCCAACAAAAAAAGGATTCCCTTTTCTGGGAATCCTTTTTGAGATGTGGGGTTAGGACGGCCCGCCTGTGGAACCGCTCGGAATGTATCCGATTCGCGAGTCATGTCCGGGCGCGTGACGGCCCGCAAGCCTACAACTGGCGGCCGGGGTGGTATTGGCCGTCGTCAAAGCCGCGCCGCTTCAGTTCTTCGGGACGGTACTTGCCGTCGTCATAGTGGCGGGGTGCCGGGCCGCGATGGTCCTGCCGCCACTGTTCGTGCTTTTGCCGCTCGCGCGCACGCCGTTCCCGTTCCTTTTGTTCCCGGCGTTCATGCCGTTGCTTTTCATGCCATTTGGGGTCCTTCGGACGCCGGTTATCCCAGTGGCTGTTGTTCTTGCGGGCGTGTTCGCGCTCTATCCGCTGCTTTTCATGCCATTTGGGGTCCTTCGGGCGCCGGTTATCCAAGTGGTCGTTGTTCTTGCGGGCGTGTTCGCGCTCCATGCGGCGCTGTTCACGGATCATGCGGTCCTGATCCCGGCGCATCTTTTCCTGTTGGTAACGGTCGTTGGCCCGATGCGCTTTCTCGCGCCGTTCGAGTTCGCGTTGCTGGCGCATCTGGGCGTCATCGCGCTCGGCAACGAAGAGGGACGCCGGATGGTTCAGTGAAAGGGGCTGCGCCCCAGCGTGAGAGGCGGTTGGAACGAAGGCCAGACATGTCAGCAGCGTCCCCGCGAAAAGGCAAATGATACGTTTCATGGGAGTCCTCGCCGTAAAGAGGTTGACAAGGAAGCCATGCGTCGGACTTCTCCGGGAGAAGAGGGCAGGGCTTCCGGGTGTTTCATGCCTATCCCGCTTTCTATACCTTCTTGCCCTTCTGGGGCAAGATTATATAAAAAGTTTATCAAAACACTATGTTATGAAGAAAAGGGCATTCTCGCGGGATGGGCTGGCTGAGGAGCGGCAGGGCGGAATCTGATCGGAAGGGGAGAAGGGATGCGAAAAGGGCGGTACTTGCCCGCCCTTTTCGCGCCGCTTACTTGGAGGAGGGGAGAGAGGCGGGGATGAGCTTCAGGAACTTGTCGGTCACGTAGGAGCCGCTTTCGATTTTTTTCAGATCGTCCTGAGAAATCCGGCCGATGGCGGCGAAGAATTGCGCCAGTTCACCCTGCCAGCTCTGGGCGAGGCTCGGGCCATCCGAGGCGTCGAACATCTGAAGCTGCTGTTCGAGATTGTAGACGGGGTGGCTCTTGAGATCGAGTTCGGCAAGGTCCGCGCTGTAGTCGGTGCCCGCCCAGTCGACATAGAAGCGCAGGTATTCGGGCAGGAGCTTTTCGAGGGGCTCTTTCTGCATCATTTCAAGGGCGCGCATGTAGATGCCGAGGAACTTGGTCGTGACCTCGGGGTTCTTGTCGGCGTATTCGCTGTCCGCCACGATGACGATGGGCAGCCCCTCATAGCAGTCATGGGGCGTGCTGGCGGTCTTCCAGCCGCGCTTTTCACCGACGTAGGTCAGGGGGGCCCACAAGGTTACGATGTCGCCGATGCCGTATTCAAAGGCGGCGAGGGCAGATGCCTGATCCATGTTCTTGATGACCACGTCCTTGTCGGTCAGGCCGAGGGCCTTGAGCCACGAGCTGAGGGCGAAATGGGCGGAAGAGACGGTCGTGCAGAGAACGGTTTTGCCCTTCACGCTTTCCGGCGTGCCATAGACGTTGGGATAGCTCTTGTTATAGCCCTTGGTGGCCATGATGGGGCTGTCGGGACGGACCATAACGGCGTTGACCACCGCCTCGTCATTGCAGTTGGCGATGACGGAGGTATTGTAGCGCAGCGCGCCGATCATGGCGGGAATGGCCCCCATGCCGCCGAAGACCCACGTTTTGGCCGGAAGGGTGTTCAAGGCGTCCATGCCGGAATTGAAGTAGAGCATCTCCACATCAAGGCCGACTTCCTTGTCCCAGCCTTGCTGCTTGGCGTACCAGATGGGGAAGGTTTCCTGTGCGCCCATCCACGCCGTGGGCACTTTTTGCAGTTCGGCAGCGCCGGCCGAACCGACATAGGCGATGCAAAGCGCCGCGGCCATCAGGCCACGAAGCCATTTTTTGACGTTCATGCCGTTCTCCTGTGTTGCTTGGGATGAGGGGCGGGGGCAAAAGCGGGGTAGAAAGCTCTGAAGAGTCTTCTACCCCGCACGGTCAGGCTACAGGCACGGTTTACTTGTAGCTGGGAATGGGGGTCGGAACGCGCTTCAGGTAGGTATCGACGGCGTAGGAGCCGCTTTCGACCTTCTTCAGCTCGGTCTGGTTGATGCTGCCGACGCCCGCGAAGAACTTCGCGATGTCGCCCTGCCACTTCTGCGCGGAGCTGACGCCCTTGGCGGTGTCGAACAGGGCGAGCTGCTGTTCCAGATTATAGACGGGGTGCGTCTTGAGGTCGGTCAGAGCGAGTTCCTTGGAGTAGTTCTTGCCCGCCCATTCCAGGAAGAAGCGCTGGTATTCGGGAACGAGGGATTCCAGCGGTTCGTTCTGGAGCATGTTCACGGCGCGCAGGTAGATGCTCAGGAACTTGGCGGTGATTTCGGGGTTCTTTTCGGCATAGGCCTTGTCGGCAATGAGGACGATGGGGTTACCGACCTTGCACATGTGCAGGTCGCCCACGATCTTCCAGCCCTTTTCCTGACCGGCGTACATGTGGGGAGCCCACAGAGCCACGCCGTCGCCGATGTTGTTGTCAAACGCGGCCAGAGCCTGCGCCTGATCCATGTTCTTGATGGTGATGTCCTTGTCGGTGAGGCCGAGGACCTTGAGCCACGAGCTGAGGGCGTAGTGGGCGGACGACACGGTGGTGGTCAGGAAGACCTTGCCCTTGACGGTTTCGGGGCTGCCGGCCACTTCGGGGAAGTCCTTGTTGTAGCCCTTGACCTTGGCGATGGGGCTGTCGGCCCGCACCAGCACGGAGTTGGTCAGGGATTCGTCGTTGCCGATGGCGATGACCTGCGTGTTGTAGCGCAGGTTGCCCATCATGGCGGGCACGGCGCCCATGCCGGCGAAGACCCATGAGCCGGAGGGAAGGGCGTTCAGGATGTCCATGCCGGAACCGAAGTACTGGATGTCGATGTCAAGGCCGGCCTGCTTGTCCCAGCCCTTTTCTTTCGCGTACCAGATCAGGAAGGTTTCATGTTCGTCCATCCATGCGGTGGGGACCTTCGTGAGCTTTTCGGCAAAAGCCATGCCGGCGAGGGAAACGCAAAGCGTGGCCGCGAGAAAGGCGCTGATCAGTTTCTTGAAACGCATACCTGTTCCTCCAGGTTGAAAATGTAGTGAGGAAAATCCCTCAACCCTGTATCATGCTGTGCGCGCGGGGCGCACGGATGATCCGTTGTCCGTCCGGACGTCGTCGTCCCGGAACGCTTCTGCCGGGGCATCCTTGGGCGTCAGCAGGGCCGCTTTCTGGACGGCCTGCACATGGCGCGTGCGGATGCGGTAGGCCGCGTAGTGCAGGCAGCAGCCGAGCCCAGCCAAGGCCAGCGCGGGGCCGGTCCCGTGTTGCAGGAAGAGGACCGCCGCGGCCAGTACGCAGAGCACCACGCTGGCGAGCCTGATGCCCAGCAGTTTTCTGTAAACCTCCCCGGAATGGTCCCACGGGGCGTCGCCCGCGGGCTGCGCCCCGCCGGGGGCGGGCCGGGCCTTGGTCGACCAGCGCCGTACAAGGCCCTGCGCGAGCCGCCAGATCAGCCCCGCGCCGAGGCATCCGACAAGGAGACTGAAAGTGGCGGTTTCCATATTACAGTACCAAAGCCGTGTTGTCGGTGATGACGGAACGCAGCTTCAAGAGTTCCATACTGGTGTGCTCGCGCGGACGCGGCAAATCGATCTGGTATTCCGTCTTGATTGTACCCGGAAGTTTGCCTTCCATCAATACGATGCGGTCCCCGAGAAAGAGCGCTTCGTCGATATTGTTGGTGACGAAGATGACGGTACGCTTTTCCTGTTCCCAGATGCGCGCGGTTTCCTTTTGCATGAACATGCGGGTCTGGGCGTCCAACTGGCCGAAGGGCTCGTCCAGAAGCATGATGTTCGGGGAGTTGGCATAGGCGCGGGCAATGCCGACGCGCTGTTTCATACCGCCTGACAGTTGATGGGGATAGTGCTTTTCAAAGCCGGTCAGACCCACCATGTCGATGTAATGCTGGCCGATTTCGCGGCGTTCCTTGGGGGGAACGTTGCGCAGCTTGAGGCCGAGTTCCACGTTGTCGCGCACGGTTTTCCACGCGAAGAGCATGTAGCTCTGGAACACGATGCCGCGGTCGGGGCCGGGACCGGTGATCGGCTGGCTGTCGAGGGTCACGAAACCGGTATCGGGCGTTTCGAGCCCCGCGAATATCCGCAGCAGCGTGGACTTGCCGCACTGGCCGGGGCCGAGGATGACCAGAAACTCGTTCTCATAGACGTCGAGGGTCACGTCCCGGATGACGGGCACCTCCTGATTTCCCTTCTGGATGAAGGTCTTGCTGACGTTTTCACAGCGGAGTTTGAGCTTCGGTTCGCCGTTGGTAGTCATATGCTTTCCTTTCTCTGCCTAGAGGTTCTCGATGCTGCGCTTCCACGGGCACAGCTTCTTTTCCAGAAGCGAAACCAGAAGCGAGGTGAGGTAGGCCGCCGCCGCGATGAGGAGCATACCGCCGAGTACGAGGGCGGGCTGGTGCGTGTCCATGCCGCGCTTGATGAGGAAGCCCATGCCGTCGCGGGAGTTCATGAGCTCGGCCGCCAGCACGCAGGTCCATGCGATGCTGAGGGAAATCTGGAGGCCCGCAAAGACGGCGGGGAAGGAAGCCGGGAAACACACCTGAAAGATTTCGTCGCGGCGGTTGCCGCCAAGCACGCGGATGACGTCGTACAGTTCCGGGTCCACGAGGCGCACGCCGTTGTAGGCGTTGAGCAGACAGGGAACGAAGGTGCCGATAATGATGATGAACACCTTGGACGTTTCACCGATGCCGAACCACAGGATGGCAATGGACACCCACGCGATGGGGGGCATGGGCTTGAAGAGGTCAAAGAGCGGCTTGACGATGGCGTTGACGTACTTGTTCAGGGCCATGAACAACCCGAGCGGGACGGCCACGACGCTGGCGATGGCGAAGCCTATGAGGACGCGCTGCGTGCTGGCCCAGATGTGGCCCGCAAGGTTGGTGCCCGCGAACTTCACATGCGTCAGGAGGACGAGTTGATTGACCACTTCCATGGGGCGGGCCAGGGAGTCGCGGAAAATCTTTTCCCGGGCCACGTAGTCCCACAGGGAGATGAAGAGGACGATGGAAACCGCGTTGAGAAAATACCTGTTCGTGATGAACTTGTAGAAGCTGAACGGTTCGCGGTTTTTGGAGTGATCCACGGTTTCGTTGGCTATGGAGCTCGTCGTCATGCCGCATTACCTCCTGATGCCGGCCAGCAGTTTCTTTTCAACCTGATCGATGATGAAGCCGATGACGGCACCCGACAGGCCCACGCAAATCATGCCCAGCACGATGATGTCGGGACGCCCGAGGCGGCCGCCCATCGTGATGAGGAAGCCGAGGCCGGAGTCGGCGGCGAGCAGTTCGGCGGCCACGAGGTTGGTCCAGCAGTAGGCGAGCGCCAGCTGGAGGGCACCGAAGACCATGGGCAGCGCCGAGGGGATGCACAGCTGTGTGAAAATCTGCCAGTCGCTCGCCCCGTAGGTACGGGCCATCTGGATAAGGGTGGGGTTGGTCATGCGCACGCCCACGTAGGAGTTGATGACGCACGGCACGATGCCCGCGATCCAGATGATGAAGACCTTCCCCGTCAGGCCGATGCCGAACCAGAACACGGTCAGCGGAATCCACGCGATGGGGGGAATGGGGCGGATGAGTTCAAAAATGGGGCGGAAAAGCCCTTCCACCACGTTGAACCAGCCCATGGCCAGCCCGAGCGGGATGCCGACGACAAGCGAGAGGACGTAGCCGAGGAAGGCTTCCTGTACGCTGGTCCACGCATGGGTGGCCATGACCGCGCCGTCGGGGTTGGGGTTGGAGAGCTTGTCGATGAAGGCCGTAAACACCTGCGAAGGCGAGGCCAGGAGCGTGTTGGGGATGATCCCCGTATCGACGACCATTTCCCAGACCACAAAAAAGGTAACGATGCTCAAATAGGGAAGGATGGTCAGAAGTAATGGTTGTTTGACGGATACTTCTTTATAGGCCATGAGTCACATCCTCGTGTCTGTGCTGCGCCGGAGTCCTCTCCGGCGGATTTTACCACCAGCGGATCAGTTCGGTCACCTGCTTGCGCAGTTCCACGAACTTGGGATCGATGAGATTCCGGGGCCGGGGAAGATCGACGGGGATTTCCGCCTTGATCTTCGTGGGCTTGTTGGTCAGCACCAGAATACGTTCGGCGACGTAAACCGCCTCTTCGATGTTGTGGGTGACGAAAAGGACCGTACTGTTAAGCTTTTTCCAGATGTTGACGAGTTCGTCCTCCAGATAGAAGCGCAGCTTCACGTCAAGCTGGCCATAGGGTTCGTCCATCAGCAGCAGATCGGGGTTGACCGCGAAGGCGCGGGAGACCGCGATGCGCTGCATCATGCTGGCCGAAACCTGATTCGGATAGAGGTCCGCGCAGGAGGAAAGGCCCACGAGGTCCATGATTTCCGTGGCGCGCTGCTCGCGTTCGGCCTTGGGCACACCCTTGACTTCCATGCCGTAAGCCACGTTTTCCCGTACGGTGCGCCAAGGCAGACAGGTCGGTTCCTGAAAGACGTACGAGATGTTATGCTTCTTGGGGTTGGCCTCTTCGCCGTCGATGAGGATTTCCCCTTCCGTGGCGGGCATCAGCTTGGAGAGCGTATTCAGGAAGGTGGTCTTGCCGCAACCCGTAGGGCCGACGATGGCGAGCAGTTCCCCTTCCTTGATGTTGAAGTTGATCCCGTCGAGGACGGTCAGATCGCCAAACCGTTTCGTAAGGTTATTCACCTGAATCTTGATGCGTGATTCCGGGGTGGTGGGCACGTGGCGGCTCCTTTGTCTTTTTTCAGGGCGGACGCGCCAGCGGCGTCCGGCTTTCGGAGGAATGCGCTTTTGCCAATTCATGGACTTCGTACGCAAGTCCATGGATTGGCCGAAGCGATGCCTCCTGCGCTGCGGAGGCGGCGCGATGGGCGGGGCAGGGTTTTCTCCGCCCGGCGTGCTTTTTTGAGCACCAATCCGCTTTTGTCTAAGCAAGGAGGATACCAATACGCCCTGCACAGGGCGGCCCGGGGATGAGAAAAGTTGCCTCGGTGGAAGAGAGAATCAAAAAAGAAAAGGATTTAGAAAGTCAGATTAGAAAAAGTCACTACGGGAAAAAAAGAACGAGCCCTTCTCTTGGGAAGAGATTTTTCTGAAAGCACAGGCGAAAATAGGATCAAAATGTCCCAAAAAAGCCCGACACCTCTTTTTTTTGGGACAAAAATACCCCAAAAATATTTTCTTTTTATTCCAGTATATTGACAGGAAAGAAAGGCGTTTTGGCGGCGGGCATTCCTGTGATTGAGAAAAAAATCGCAGAAGAAAGGGGTGAGTAAAAGCCCATGTGAAGAAAAGGAAAAAAGGGCCCCGGCAGGCAAGGGCCGGGGCGCTGGAGAAAAATGGGACAAAAATGCGACATTTTCCGCCTCGGCCTGATTCGAAGGGAAGACGCAGGCGAGGTGGCAGGCGACGGGGCCAATCAGTCTTTTTCCAGATTGAAGTCCTTCATCTTGCGGAAGAGCGTCCGCCGGTCCACGCCGAGGCTTTCCGCCGTAGGACCACGTTTCCACTTGTTTTTCTTGAGCACATTGAGGAGATAGGCCTTTTCAAAGCGGGAAAGGGCCTCGGCCAGCGTCAGCGTTTCTTCCCCGGGTTCCGCCGACAGGTCCCGCCTTTCACCGATGACCGTATCCCCCAGCCGCGCCGTACCGAGGCTCAGGTACTGATAGAGCACGTTTTGCAGCTCGCGGACGTTGCCGGGCCAGTCGTAGAGCATGAAGGCGTGGAGCATATCGCTGTTCATAGGCTCGAACCGCTTGCTGCTCGGGTAGGCCTTGAGGAAATGCTCGACGAGGAGGGGGATGTCCGACTTGCGTTCGCGCAGGGGTGGCAGGTGGATGGGGATGACGTGGATGCGGTAATAGAAATCGCGGCGCATGGCCCCCTCGTTGACGCGCTCGAGCAGGTTGCGGTTGGTCGCCGCGATGATGCGCACGTTGGGGCGGTGCTCCTGCGAGCCGCCTACCGGGGTGAAGCCGCCGTGCTCAATGGCGCGCAGCAGCTTGACCTGCCCCATGAGGCTGATTTCTCCCAGTTCGTCAAGAAAGAGCGTACCGCCGTCCGCCTGATCGAGATAGCCTTTTTTGTCCGTGTTTGCGCCCGTGAAGGCCCCTTTTTTGTACCCGAACAGCTCGCTTTCAAAGAGGCTTTCCGGAATGGCCCCGCAGTTGACGGCCACAAAGGGCTTTTGGTAGCGGGCGCTCCCGTCGTGTACGGCGCGGGCCACCAGTTCCTTGCCCGTGCCCGATTCGCCGTAGATGACCACGTTGTCGTCCACGGCGGCGGCCCGGGCGATGAGATCGAAGACGGCGGTGATCTGCGGCGAGGCCCCCACGATGTCGCCGGAACAGCGGGCCTTGAGGCGTTCGCGCAGTTCCCGGTTTTCCTGCCGGATGGTGTTGTCCTGCTTCTGCTTTTCCGTGACGTCGTTGATGAAGCCCTCGACGAGGGGCGCTTCCTGCCCTCCGGGGCCGGAGGGGTAGACGCCCGCCCCCTGTTCCCAGACCCATTTTTCCTCGCCCCACGCCGTGATGATCCGGTAGGTAAGCTCAAAGGGCTCTCGGTTTTTCAGCGCGGTTTCAAGCGATTGCGAGACATGCTCGCGGTCGTCGGGGTGGACGAGGGAGAGCAGGCCCTCGCCCTGCGTGAAATGCTCCTGCGTATATCCGGTCAGGCGTGTGACGCCCTGACTGACGAAACGGACCTTGCGCTCCGGGCCGTGCTCCCCCTGATAGGCGAGGCCGGGCAGGTTGTTCATGAGCGTTTCGAGCTGGCGGCTTTTTTCGTGCAGCTCCATGCCGATGAGCATGTTGTGGCTTTCGAGCTTCTCGCGCAGCCGCTTGTTGGTGACGTGCGTGCGGACGCGGGCGATGACCTCGTCGGCGTGGAAGGGCTTGGTCACATAGTCCACGCCGCCCACTTTAAAGCCGCGGTGCTTTTGGCCCGGCGCTTCCATGACGGACAGGAAGATGACCGGGATGGGCTCGGTTTCCCTGTTTGCCTTGAGGCGGCGGCAGACCTCGAAGCCGTCCATTTCGGGCATCAGGATATCGAGCAGGATGAGATCGGGCCGGTGCGCGGCGGCCAGTTCCAGCGCGCGCTTGCCGTTTTTGGCGATGATGAGGAAATAGTCCCGTTCCAGCGTCCGGACGAGGATGTCCAGATTCACGGGATCGTCGTCCACCACCAGAATGACAGGTTTATCGGGCTGCATGGGAAGACTCCGTACCAACGGGGGAAAGGCTCAGGAGCGAGGGCCGGATCGTTTCAAGGACGGTCAGGGCCGCTTCGTAGTCGTAATTGTCCACGTGCATTTTCAGAGTGTGGAGTAAGGGATATTCGTCCGCATTGCAAATGACCAGCAGGCTCGCGAGGGCGATGCGGATGCGTCCCGGCGCGGCCTGCCTGAGCGCGGCGGCCAGATCGTCATAGTGGGCTTCAAGCTGCGCGTGATCCGCCGGGGCTGCCGAGGTCGTAGCCGAGGGGAGGGCCTCCCGCGACTCCGGGGCCGGGCACCATTTCGCCGCGGCTTCGAGCACGTTGTTGAGCGCCTCCTCAAGCTCGGGCAGGAGGGCGGCAAGGGGGCGTCCGGGCAGCGGCTGCGGCGGGATGCCGGGGCCGGGGTAGCCCTTGTCGAGGCGCGCCTGCGCTTCCAGTTCCAGCGTGCGGGCCCGGTCGCGCAGGTGGAGCGCCCCGAGGTTGGCCGCCGCGCCCTTGAGGGCATGGGCTTTTTCCCGCAGCGAGGCCCAGTCATGCGTGCGGACGGCATGGCGGAGGAAGGCGCCGTCCTGCGCGTGGTTGCGGGCGAAACTCTGGAGGATGGCCGGGTACTGCCGGGGGGAGAGCCCCGTCTGGAGCACGGTTTCCAGCGAGATGCAGTCCGGGAGGAAGTCCCATGACCCGCTTTCCGGCGGTGCGGCGCAGGAGGCGACTTCGGGAAGGCGGTAGCGTTCGGGCAAAAGCGTGTGGATGGTCTCGAAAAGGAGCGCCTGCTTGAAAGGTTTGGAGAGATAGGCGTCCATGCCGGCGTCGAGGCACCGTTGCTTGTCGGCTTGCATGGCGTGGGCGGTGATGGCGACCACCGGCAGCACGAAGCCGCGTTCGCGCATGAGCCGGATGGTTTCGTAGCCGTCCATGTCCGGCATCTGGATATCGAGGAAAACAAGGTCGAAGGGCTCCCGCCCCAGGCATTCCAACGCCTCGATGCCGTTGTTGGCCATGACGAGGCGGGCGCCCGTCTCTTCAAGCAGGACGGCCATGATCTCCTGATTCACCGGGTTGTCTTCGACGACGAGGATACGGACCGAGGACAGATCGGGCGTCAGCGGCGTTTGCCCCGCCCGGGGGATTCCACGTCCCCTCGCGCCCTTCCCGTTGAGCAGCTTGCGCAGGGTAGCCCGCACGCAACGCAGGGTCACGGCGGGGATGACTTCCACGGAACAGGTTTTCTCTTTCCATTCGGCAAGGGCCAGCTCCTCGCGCGGGCCGCCCACGAGCACGACGGGTACGGCGTCTCCGAAGCGTTGATGCAGGGCCGCGATCAGGGCGAGGGCCGGGGAGGGGGGGCCTTCCCCGAGCAACCGATCTATAAGGAGGAAATCGGGCTTGGCCGCCATCTCTTCAAAAGAGGCGGCTACGGAAAGGGAGTCCGTCTTGGGCGCCACGCTCCCGCGGCATTGGACGCCCAGCGCCTCCAGCGTGCGGCGCATGATGCGCACGCCCGTTTCCGAGGTGCTGACGACGGCGGCTTCAAGGCCCATGAATGTGGTGCCGCCGAGGACTTCCACCTGTTCCTGCAAGGCCAGCGGGATGGAAAAGGCGAAGGTGCTTCCCTGCCCGATCTCCGACTCGGCCCAAATCTCACCGCCCATGTTTTCGACCATGTAGCGGGCGATGCTCAGGCCGAGCCCGGTCCCGCCGTGCCGCCGCGTCAGAGAGGAGTCGGCCTGTTTGAAGGGCTGGAAGAGCTGAGGTAACTGTTCCGGGGCGATGCCCACCCCGGTATCGTGGACGAAGAAGAGGAATTGCGCCTTGTTCCGGGTTTCGGAAAGGAGCAGGTTGCCGCCACGCCGGACCTGAAGGTGGACGCGTCCGCCGGGCGGCGTGAATTTGACGGCGTTGCCCATGAGGTTGGTGAGGATTTGCTGGAGCCGCCCGGCATCCCCGAGCAGGGCGAGCGGCGTGGAGGGCTCGATGTCGATGAGGCATTCGAGTTCCCGGGCCATGCTGCCGCGCAGGGTCATGTCGCAGACGCGGAGGATGACCTCGTCGAGCATGAAGGGGGCGGTGTCCATCTCCATCTCCCCGGCCTCGATTTTCGAGAAATCCAGCGTATCGTTGACGATGTCGAGCAGGGCGTAGGAGAGGTCCAGAATGGTGCGCTGGTGGTTGCGCGGCAGGGGGTTGTTTTTCAGGTAGGCGAGTTCCGTAAAGGAAATGATGCCGTGCAGGGGAGTGCGGATTTCGTGGCTGATGTTGGCCAGAAAGCGGCTTTTGGCTTCGGTGGCGGCGTCGGCGGCTTTCATGGCCTGCCGCAGTTCCGTGTTCAGCCGTTGCAGGTCCTCGGCTCTGGCGCTCTTTTCAAGTTCCGCCGCCAGACGCTGAGTCCGTTCTTCCACCTTGCGGCGAAGCTGGAAGTTCCAGAAGAGGATGAGCAGGAGGATAAAAAGCCCGCCTTCGACCCCGAGCAGGCTTACCCAGAACGTGCGCGGCGGCAGATGCAGCGAGGAGTGGCGCCCGAGCCAGCGGTTGGCGAGCAGTTCCCGGGCTGGCGGCTGGATTTGGTTGAGCGCCTTGGACAGGATGCTGTGCAGTTCGGGCCAGTCCGAGCGCACGCCAAAAGAGAGCCCGTTCTGGGCGGGAATGGTGGCCGTGGCGTGGAGCTTGAGGTCCGTATTGCCCTGCAAGCGAGGAAGGATGCCGGCGGCGTAGTCCACCAGTGCGTCGGAATGCCCGGACATCACCCGGAAGAGCCCCTGAAGCGGGTTGGTCACCGGATCGAGAGTGATGTCGGGATAATGGCTTTCCAGATAGTTATGCCAGAAATGCCGGTAGACTACGGAAACGCGCTTGCCGGAGAGTTCCCGGAGGCTGGTGGCGTGCTGGCTGTTTTCGTGGACGACGATGACGCCCGGCAGGGGGATGTGGGGCTTGGTCAGCAGCAGATTGGCGTCCGTGGCCAGCGTGGGCTCGATCATGGCGAAAACGTCGGTCCGCCATTGCTTGGCGTCTTCAAGGGCCATTGTCCAGTTGGACAGCGGTTCGATCCGGAACTGGAGACCGATGATGCGCGACAACAGCCGCAGATAGTCAAGGCTCAGCCCGGTATAGGCGTTGATTTGCTTGGGATCGGAGGAGGGGATAAAGGCCGGGCTCATGCTGACGGACAGGACGGGATGCTCTTCAATCCATGTCTGCTCTTGCGGCGTGAAGAGCTGGGGCAGGGCCGTCATGGGCGACAACATGCTGATGGAGGATTCGAGGGAGGGCAGATAGCTGTCATCCGGGGCATCCTTGGTCACCAGCAGGACATGCACGGTAAAGAGGATGAAAATGACGAGGATGGTTCCGACGAAAATAAAGATGCGCATGGGGATGCTCGGGCAAGACGTATACAGGGAAGTGTAGTATGGCAGACTTGCTCCCTGAGGTCGAGAGCCGCCGTCCGCACGGTGTTGTGCCTGTCCGTGGCTGGAAAATCCTCGGACGTCTGGCTTGGGTCATGCAGGAGCGTGGCGCCTGCGGCCGTGGCTGGAAGAGATTGGGGGGATGGCCTTTCTAAAGAAAGCCTCTCCAAGCCTTCCACCCTCGCCAAAGGCGCTCAAAAGGGTCAATGACAGGCGCGTAAGCGTATTTTTAGGGCTCTGACCTCATGAAAAAGGCCATCTCCGAAAAGCCGACTGTTCCCCAAGGGAGAGAAAGACGGTGAAGCCGGCGGGCCGTCGAAACAGATTTCTTTGCTTTCCACGTGGGCAAAAAGGCTTTCGCGGTAGGTACTTCCCTGAGAGTATGCCTTGACCTTCCTTTCGGTTATCCTCCTTCTCCGTTTCCCGCGAGGCCTCGTTGGCATGATAGCCGCGCCGCGCCTTTTCCTTCTTGCGTCTCCGGAAGGGTGGGGCGTGTTGACAAGCCGTTAAGCAGTGTGGAAGGTTGTTCCCCGGTTCCCCGGTTCCCCGGTTCCCCGGTTCCCCGGTTCCCCGGTTCCCCGGTTCCCCGGTTCCCCGGTTCCCCGGTTCC